>NZ_CP150160.1:165000-902500 GCF_037963565.1 Bacillus sp. PS95 | reverse complement strand
GACTACCAGGGTATCTAATCCTGTTCGCTCCCCACGCTTTCGCTCCTCAGCGTCAGTTACAGACCAGAGAGTCGCCTTCGCCACTGGTGTTCCTCCACATCTCTACGCATTTCACCGCTACACGTGGAATTCCACTCTCCTCTTCTGCACTCAAGTTCCCCAGTTTCCAATGACCCTCCCCGGTTGAGCCGGGGGCTTTCACATCAGACTTAAGAAACCGCCTGCGAGCCCTTTACGCCCAATAATTCCGGACAACGCTTGCCACCTACGTATTACCGCGGCTGCTGGCACGTAGTTAGCCGTGGCTTTCTGGTTAGGTACCGTCAAGGTACCGCCCTATTCGAACGGTACTTGTTCTTCCCTAACAACAGAGCTTTACGATCCGAAAACCTTCATCACTCACGCGGCGTTGCTCCGTCAGACTTTCGTCCATTGCGGAAGATTCCCTACTGCTGCCTCCCGTAGGAGTCTGGGCCGTGTCTCAGTCCCAGTGTGGCCGATCACCCTCTCAGGTCGGCTACGCATCGTCGCCTTGGTGAGCCGTTACCTCACCAACTAGCTAATGCGCCGCGGGTCCATCTGTAAGTGGTAGCCGAAGCCACCTTTTATGTTTGAACCATGCGGTTCAAACAACCATCCGGTATTAGCCCCGGTTTCCCGGAGTTATCCCAGTCTTACAGGCAGGTTACCCACGTGTTACTCACCCGTCCGCCGCTAACATCAGGGAGCAAGCTCCCATCTGTCCGCTCGACTTGCATGTATTAGGCACGCCGCCAGCGTTCGTCCTGAGCCAGGATCAAACTCTCCGATAAATGGATCACAGGTTAAGTTCACCGCATCCTGCGGCGACACCTGTGTGACCTGCGTCGTGCAGGCCCTAGTTTGACTGACTACGCACATCGCTGTGCGATTTTTTAAAAACTGAATTAACAGGTACGTTTTGTCTTGTTTAGTTTTCAAAGATCATTTTCACTTCTTGTTGAAGCGACTTTATTAATATAACATTTTGACTTTCTTTTGTCAAATATTTTTTTAATTTATTTTCCCGCCGCTGTGAGCTTGTTTTCTCAGAAGCGCATCAGCGACGTTTAATAATATAACACGGTCAAGAATCAGAGTCAACACCTTTTTTAAAAGAATATCCTCGGTGATAGACAGCCTGTCCTTTCGTTTCTATCTGGCAGACGTTGATAAGTCCCTTTTCCGTCAAGTAATCAAGCATAACGCCAAGATCTTGGGTAAAGTGCTTTAGGTCATGATGTTGAAGAAGCTCACCGAATTGCCAAATGTCTTTTTCTTTCATTACTTCGAAAAGATGCGCCGAACCGATCTCGGCTTTGGAATGGATGAGAAAATCATTTGCTAAGAATAATAATTCAAGTCTTTTTTCCAGGCTCTCGTGACTTTCAATCAGCTCGGAATATAACTTGTACACTTGGGGCTCCATCTGGCGCACTTGACTCCACACCGTGGTTTCGGGATGGAATCCTCTATCGATTACTTCAATACGTGCTAAATGATGCAGCGCATGAACAACGGCGTTGTAGGCATCTAAAAATTGATTGGCTTCAAAAAAAGCTTTCCCTTCAACATACCTTCTGATTAATTTGCCGTATTCGAGTCCGATCTTCAGTTTACGTTCGGCAAACGGAAATGTATTCAGCCTGTCAATCAGTTCAACTACGTATTCATTACGGTCAAACAAGACTCTGCCATTTACAATCCAATCTATGATTCTTCTATTTGTTCCAAGCAAAATCCATTCTTGAATCTGAGAATCTGTTACCACATGCAAAGAAGCTGTTTGATGATCAAATTCATAATGCTTTATAAAAACTGGCTCATCAGCATCCTTTACAATCACCAGCAAAGCTGCATCAAAGTTATCTGTTAAGGAAGATGTTTTGTTTCTTCTTTCAATCATAATGACAGCCAATGTATTGGGGTGACTTGCTCTTTCTTGGTAAATTGGACGGAGAAGATTTTCCATCACTATTCCTCCAATGCAATTGTTCAAATTTTTTTATTCTCTATTTGATTCAATTCTATGGTTAAAACGAAATTCCTTTTTTCTAAACACATTGAACTATTATAAACAATTTCACAGTAACTCTCCATATGTAAATTCCAGTTCAACCGAAAACATGAAGAAAATCCCATCGGGTTTGTGCTATAGTTAAAACAGAGGGGGATGGACATGGCGAAATACACCAGCAAAATTAATAAAATCAGAACATTTGCATTAAGTTTGGTTTTCGTTGGGTTTATCATTATGTACATCGGGATCTTTTTTAAAGAGTCAGTTTTGCTTTCTAGTTTGTTTATGATACTTGGACTTTTATCCATCGGTCTCAGTACGGTAGTTTACTTTTGGATCGGAATGCTTTCGACTAAAGCGGTTCGCGTCATTTGTCCAGGCTGTGATAAAGAGACAAAGGTTTTAGGAAGAGTCGATATGTGCATGCATTGCCGAGAGCCGCTGACTTTAGATAAGGGATTAGAAGGAAAAGAATTTGATGAGTCTTATAATAAAAAGAAAATGTCGAAATAAAATAAGCTGACCGTTTCGTGCGGTCAGCTTATTTTTAATGATTTTCTTTTTTCGAACACTCTTGGCAGACGCCGTAAATTTCTAAACGGTGGTGGCTTACCTTGAAGCCCGTGACGTGGGCAGCGAGCTGTTCCACTTCATCAAGGCCCGGGTAGTGAAAGTCCACAATTTTACCGCAGTTTTCGCAAATCGCGTGATAGTGATCAGATGTCACAAAATCGAATCTGCTGGAAGCATCACCGTATGTGAGCTCTTTTACCAAACCTGATTCCCGGAACACACGCAAATTGTTATATACTGTCGCTACGCTCATGTTAGGAAATTTCCCTTCCAGAGCTTTATATATATCGTCCGCTGTTGGATGAGCCATAGAGTTAACGAGATATTCCAGAATCGCATGACGTTGAGGAGTAATGCGAACTCCGGTTTCCTTCAACGTTTCTAAGGCTTCTTTTAGTTCATGTGCAGCCATCCGTCATGCACCTCTCTTCTAAAAAAAATTCTTACATTGTAATGTTTATAATTAGTGTAACTCTTTCTACGATAATTTGTCAATTGATATCAGGGTAAAAGTAAGCATAGGCTCATAGAGACTTACTTTTCCGACATATCTTTGAGGGTTTGAAGCGCTTCGGCTACATGGTCCTTTACTTTTACTTTTCTCCATTCTTTAATGAGCCGGCCTTCTTTATCAATTAAAAAAGTGGAACGCTCGATTCCCATATACTCTTTTCCGAAGTTTTTCTTCAGCTTCCACACATCAAACGCTTCCGCCAGCTCATGCTCGTCATCAACAAGAAGCAGAAATGGCAGGTTATGCTTCTCTTTAAATTTTCCGTGTTTTTCCTGGCTGTCCGGGCTGACGCCGATAATGACGGCATCCAGTTCGGCGAAGCTTTCGTGACTGTCCCGAAAATCGCATGCTTCAGTTGTACATCCCGGTGTCATGTCCTTTGGATAAAAATAAAGCACGATGTACTTTCCTTTATAATCCGATAATTTTACTGTTTCCCCATGATCGCCTTTTAACTCAAGATCAGGCGCTTTTTGTCCGATTTCTATAGTCATTACGTTACCTCCGGATGTTTTTTTATTAAGCGTATCCAATTCTTGTCCAGATTACAACCATCTCAGCTGAATCTGAAGCCCGAAGCCATTGTTCTTGTTCGGAAGCATGCTACAATAGAAAGGACGCATGGAGATATAGGAGGTTTTTATTCTTGCATACAAAATCAATTGAACTTCACAATGAGGCATTACAGCACATTGTCGGCGGTGTAAACAGCCCGTCTAGATCATATAAAGCAGTCGGCGGCGGTTCTCCTGTTGCAATGGAGAAAGCAAGCGGCGCTTATTTTTGGGATGTGGACGGCAACAAATACATCGATTATTTAGCGGCGTACGGTCCGATTATTACAGGACATGCCCACCCGCATATTACAGAAGCGATTAAAAAAGCGGCAGAGAACGGTGTATTGTATGGAACACCAACGAAACACGAGGTTACATTTGCAAAGATGCTCAAAGAAGCCATTCCCGCTATGGACAAAGTAAGATTCGTCAATTCGGGTACAGAAGCCGTTATGACGACCATCCGCGTGGCTCGCGCATATACAGGCCGGACAAAAATCATTAAATTTGCGGGCTGTTATCACGGGCATTCGGACCTTGTGCTTGTCGCCGCAGGCTCCGGCCCGTCTACTCTCGGCACACCAGACTCAGCCGGTGTACCGAAAAGCATTGCAAACGAAGTGATCACAGTACCATTTAATGATATCGATAGCTATAAAGCGGCTCTTGATAAATGGGGCAGTGAAATCGCGGCGGTTCTCGTTGAACCGATTGTCGGCAACTTCGGTATCGTCGAGCCTAAAGAGGGCTTCTTAGAAAAAGTAAATGAATTGACACATAATGCAGGCGCTCTCGTTATTTACGATGAAGTCATTACGGCTTTCCGCTTTATGTATGGCGGCGCGCAGGATCTCTTACAGGTGAAACCAGATTTAACAGCACTCGGGAAAATTATCGGCGGCGGACTTCCGATTGGCGCCTATGGCGGCAAACAAGAAATCATGGAGCAGGTAGCTCCGCTAGGGCCTGCTTATCAGGCAGGAACAATGGCAGGGAACCCCGCTTCCATCCTATCAGGCATCGCTTGTCTGGAAGTGCTCAAAGAAAAAGGCGTGTATGAAAAGCTTGATCACCTTGGCGCTATGCTTGAGGAAGGCATTTTGAAGCACGCAGAAACACACGGCATCACCATTACGGTCAACCGGTTAAAAGGTGCGCTCACGGTATACTTCTCTGATGAGAAAGTGGAAAATTACGAGCAGGCTGAACGGAGTGACGGAGAAACATTCGCTACGTTTTTCAAGCTGATGCTGGAACGCGGAATTAATTTAGCACCTTCTAAGTATGAAGCTTGGTTTATTACCACAGCACATACAGAGCAGGATATTAAAGACACGCTTGCAGCGGTCGAGGATGCATTTAAACATCTAAAAAACTAGAATCAAATACCTTGAACAGGAGCTTTGAGCTCCTGTTTTTTTTATGGAATCAAACAGCGTGTAAGATTTTGGGCTTTTTCTAGAAAAATAGCTTGAATATTTGTATCGATCCCTGTATATTACTTAATTGTTTAGCAAATAAACTAACCGGGAATTTTAGGATTAGCCCATTTGCTATGTCACACAATTTACTATAGAAAGGAATGCACGCACAAACCAATGAAACTTGGTGCCCGCATTTTCAAAACCGGGATTGCGATTACACTTGCCCTTTATTTGGCTTCGTGGATCGGGCTTCCCGCGCCGATTTTCGCTGGAATTGCAGCGATATTTGCGATCCAGCCGTCGATTTACCGCTCTTTTCTCATTATTATTGACCAGGTTCAAGCAAATATCATCGGAGCTGTGATTGCCACAGTGTTCGGCCTTATTTTCGGACCCAGCCCGATTATGATCGGGTTAACAGCAGTTATTGTCATTACAATCATGCTGAAACTTAAAATTGAACATACAATTTCAATTGCTCTTGTAACAGTCATTGCGATATTAGAATCTGCCGGTGACGACTTTTTAATGTTCGCGCTGATCAGAACAAGCACAGTCATCTTAGGGGTGCTTTCTTCCTTTATCGTCAACCTTGTGTTTTTGCCTCCTAAGTACGAAACAAAGCTGATTCATAATACCGTCGAAAACACCGAAGAAATTATGAAGTGGATCAGATTGTCCATGCGGCAGTCGACAGAGCATTCGATTTTGAAAGAGGATATTGAAAAACTGAAAGAAAAAATGATCAAGCTTGATCAGACATATCTTCTATATAAAGAAGAAAGAAGTTACTTTAAGAAAACGACTTATGTGAAATCAAGAAAGCTTGTCCTGTTCAGACAGGCCATTATTACTGCAAATCGGGCGCTTGATACATTGAAGAAGCTGCATCGTCTGGAAAACGAGATCTATCATATGCCGGAAGAGTTTCAGGAAACATTGACTGAAGAACTTGATTACCTGCTTTACTGGCACGAACGGATTTTGATGAGGTTTGTCGGAAAAATCAAGCCGCATGATGACGCGGTTGAAGAAGGCATCCGGTATAAGCAGCTTTTAACAAAGTCATTTTTAAAAAATCAGCAGAATACGGATGAGGAGCTTATTGATTACAACATGCTCAATATTATGGCAAGCGCCGTGGAATATCGCGAGCAGCTTGAACATTTAGAAACACTTATCACAAGTTTTCAAACGTATCATCCGAAAGACTGCGAAATAGAAACAGAAGAGTAACCCGGTTAAACAGCCGGGTTTTTTTATATACAAAAAAATCTTATATCCTTCGTTAAAAGGATATAAGATTGATGTTTTAGTTCAAATTTTGAATGGTAAATAAGTGCTTGTATTGGCTCTCATAGTCCATGAGTTCATCATGGGTTCCGATTTCAATGATTGTCCCGTTTTCCATGACAACAATCTTATCCGCATGGGTGATTGTCGATAAACGGTGGGCGACAACAAAAGTTGTTCTATCCTTCGCCAGTTTGTCCATCGCTTCTTGAATGTAATGCTCACTTTCCAAATCCAGAGCTGATGTAGCTTCATCTAAAATGAGGAGCGGCGGATTTTTCAGGAATACCCGCGCAATTGAGATCCGCTGCTTTTGTCCGCCTGAAAGCTTAACGCCTCGTTCCCCCACCCGGGTCTCATATCCTTCTGGAAAACTCATGATAAATTCATGGGCATTTGCAGCTTTGGCGGCTTCGATTATCTCTTCAAGTGTGGCATCAGGCTTGCCGATCGCGATATTTTCCCGAATCGTTTCACTAAATAAAAAGGTATCCTGAAGCACCATACCAACCTGGTTGCGAAGGCTTCTTGCTTCATAATCGCGAATATCCGTCCCATCAATCAGCAGTCTGCCGCTTGTTACATCATAAAATCTTGGGATCAGGCTGACGAGCGTTGATTTTCCTCCTCCGCTCATGCCGACGAGAGCTACAGTTTCTCCTCTATTTACTTTTAAGGATACATCATGAAGAATATTTTCTTTGTCCTTCTCATATTGAAACGAAACGTTTTGAAACTCCACTCCTCCGCGAATCTGATCGGCCTTTATCGCATTTGGTTTGTCAGTGAGTTCATAGGGCTCGTCAATAAATTCAAACACCCTGTCCATTGATGCGATTGACTGTGTCAAAGTTGTAGAGGAATTGATCAGCCTTCTAACAGGGTTGTACATTCTGTCAATATATCCGACAAACGCGACCATTGTTCCGACTGTCAGCGGTCCATTAATGACAAAATACCCGGCGCACGCTATGACGATGAGCGGCGCCAAATCTGTAATGGTATTAACGACCGCAAAGGTTTTGGCGTTCCAATTCGTGTGGCGGATGGCTTTATCTAAGAAATGACCGTTTTTCTCATTAAATTGAGCCTGTTCATGATCTTCTATCGCAAAGCTTCTGATGACAGGCATGCCTTGAATGCGTTCGTGCAAATGCCCCTGCACTTGAGCAAGAGCCTGTGAGCGCTCCCTTGTCAGCTTTCGTAAACGGCCGTAAAAATACTTCACTGATATTCCGTATAATGGGAATAAAACGATAGAGATCAGCGTTAATTTAACGTCCAGTGTGAGCATGATAGAGATCACGATCAATATCGTCAGCATATCGAGCCATATATTCATCAGCCCTGTGATGACGAAATCCTTTGTTTGTTCTACATCATTAATCACTCGGGAAATGACTTCCCCTGTTCTTGTATTCGCGTAAAAACGAAGGCTCAGTTTTTGTATATGGTCAAACAGCTTAGCTCTTATATCATAAAGCACCTTGCTGGCAGTCCACTGGGCAAAATATTGCCGGTAATATTCAACAGGCGGGCGCAAAATTAAAAATAAGGCGAACATGATCGCCATAATCGTGAACAATGACGTGGTTTTGTCACTGGCCGTGCCGCCTCCTTGAATAATGTCGTCAACTACGTACTTCAGAAGCAATGGGAGAGCAAGCGGAATGGAGAATTTTACGATCCCGATTAACACTGTAACGAAAATTTGCTTCTTATAAGGTTTGACGAATTGCATGTAGCGTTTCATAACCCCCACGTTGATTCCCCCTCTCTCTTTATCATGATGTGTGTGAGCCCATGTGAAAAACCTGTTGTACCCCGCAACAGGTTTTTTACGTAACCATTATTTTGTATAGCGCAAATACCGTTCATACCACATATCGACAAACTCGGGCGCAAACGGTCCCTGACGCTGGTGAATCCAATGGAGCAGCGTATTTAAGTAGTCTCTTAAAATACTGTCGATTTCTTTTGGATAATTCATGGCTTTCCGATGATCATCATATTCGTCTTCATCGAGAATATTGTAGGTCATGTCAGGAAAAACCTTAACATCTAAGTCATAATCAATATATTTAATTGCTTCGCCATCATAGGCAAACGGAGAACTGATGTTGCAATAATAATGAACCCCGTCTTCCCTCAGCATCCCGATGACATTAAACCATTGTCTTGCGTGAAAATAACAGATTGCGGGCTCTCTGGTTATCCATGTCCGGCCGTCTGATTCGGTTACCATCGTCCGGTCATTGGCTCCGATGACACACATTTCTGTACTTTTTAAGATTGTTGTCTCATTCCAAATTCTATGAATCAGCCCGTTGTGCTTATAGCTGTGAATTTGAATGGTTTCTCCTTCCTTGGGATAGCCCATATTTCTCCCCTACTTTCTATAAAGCCCTACAGTTAGTATGTCCAAATTTGCTTACCGACAACGTCTTTTACCTATTATAACGTTACAAATTGAAAAATGAAAATAAAAGAGCCATTCCGGCCGGGGAATGGCACATTCCTGCACTACACAAAGGAAGACGGCTTTTCTGAGCTGCGATATGAACGAATGACCTGCTCTGTCTGCTTTTGAAACATATCCTGTATATCGGCAAGGTGTTTCCGTTTTACCGCAATTTCAGCCTGAATCCCACGCAGCCTTGCATCCCTTTCCAAATGCCGGAGTTCCGCCTCAATTTGTTTGCAGCGGTCGAGCTCTGATTGGAGATCGAGAAGCTTATCCATCGTTTTCATCTGTTCACTTACCAGCTTTTCAAATTCGGTCATCGGTTCCTCCTTCAGCCTGATGAAAGTATAAACATTTCCTCCTTTAATCATTTCGATCTCCATAAAGCAAACCCTTTGACTCATTCTGTAGACCTTCCACAAGTTTTGTCGTTTTTCAAACAGAAAAAAGCACTTCCACCCGAAGATGAAGTGCTTTTTTCTGTTTCAGTGATTAGCTGTTTTGTTGTTTGTTTTGTTCAGCAGATTGGTTTTGCTGTCTTACCTGCTGTGCGTCAGTTTCACTAGCGAATTCAGTGCCGAATTGACCTTGTTGTCCAGCTGATTGCTGGTTTTGTTTTCTGACTTGCTGAGCGTTTGTTTCGCTAGCAAATTCAGTGCCAAATTGACCTTGACCAGCAGCTGATTGTTGGTTTTGTTTTCTAACTTGTTGAGCGTTTGTTTTGCTGAAGTTATTTGAGTTAGCCATTGTTATCACCTCCACGGTCATTAGAATGTGCAGGTGATCGTATAGCTATTCCTCTTTTTTAAAAATTTTTAAACGAGCAGTGAGCGTCCGCCGTCAACGATAATTGTCTGTCCGCGGATCATGTCAGCCTTGGAAGACACTAGAAACTCCACAGTATCAACCATGTCTTTAATTTCGACCATGCGTCCCGCCGGCGTATTTTGGCGCGCATCCTCAAGCAGATCTTCTCTATTCGGGAAGTGCTTCAGCGCATCTGTGTCGATCGCTCCGCCTGAAACAGCATTGACGATAATTTGTTTTGGTGAAAGCTCAACGGCAAGATAACGGGTTAAAGCCTCTAACGCTGCTTTTGATACACCGACCGTGGTGTAGTTTTCAAGATAGCGGATAGAGCCTAATGAACTAATGCTGACAATATGCCCGCCACCGTTCTTCTCCATTAGCTTGGCAGCTTCCTGAGCGCAGAAAAGCAATGCTTTCGCATTAATGTTCATCGTCCAGTCCCAGTGTGTTTCTTCTAATTCCATGACAGGTCTTAGTACTCCTGAAGCGGCATTATTGACAAAAACATCAAGTCTGCCGAACGTTTCATCAATTTGCTGAAACATTTCTTTGATTTTTGCAGGCTGTCCTACGTTTGCTTTTACGACAAGCACTTTAACGCCAAGCTTTTCGATTTCTTCCGCTGTTTCTAATGCTGCTTTTTTGCTGCGTGCATAGTTAATGACGATGTTATAGCCGTTCTCAGCAAGTCTGATCGCGGCCGCTTTTCCGACACCGCGGCTGCTTCCTGTTACGAGTGCACATTTATTTTGTTCCATTTTTCCTCATCTCCTTGTAGCGTATAGTTCTTTTATTTCCACAAACAATAATGGCAAGAACTTTAAAGGGGGTCTTCTGTTATGTATGTCGGACGTGATATGAGCGAATTGAACATGGTTTCCAAAAAAGATTGGAAGAACAGTGAACTCGCTTATTTTCATCATGCCTTTCAGCAAATTATGCCTTATTTGAACGAAGAAGGCCAATCAAAATACCGGGAATTAACGCAAGAAATTGAAGCGCGCGGCGGAATGAAGCGCAATGAAGCGGACTACAGCCACGGCACGCGCGTCTCTTACGATTAAGAATGGTTTACGGAGCAGCCGAGATGGCGGCTGCTTCTACTGCCATCTTCCAGATTTTTTGATGTGACACCGGGAACGCAAATTGTTCGAGCTCTTCTTTCGTTACTTTTTTCAGCTTGCTGGTATCCGACACTTGTTTTACTTTACCGAAAAACACTGAAATATTCCATACCAGGTGGGTGAAAACATGCTCGACTACACCTTGAAGATCACTGATATCAGCTTGTATGCCATATTCGTTTTCTAAGAAAGCAATGAGCTGTTCACGCTCAGTTTTGATCCCTTTTTGTGTTTCAAGATTAGGGAATTCCCACAGGTTGGCGAGCAAACCTTTAGACGGCCGTTTGTGGATATACACTTGTCCGTCTTCATCAGTCAGTACGATCGCGGCCATGGTTTTGATCCCGGGCTTTTTCTTTTTGCTTTTTACCGGAAGCTCCCGTTCAGTGCCTTCTTCAAATGCTGAGCAATGCTGCTGAACCGGACAAAGCAGGCATGAGGGTGATTTTGGCGTACAGATCAAGGCTCCAAGCTCCATCAAGCCCTGATTAAATTCAGATGGTTTTTCTTTGGAAATAAAAGCTCGTATGGCGTCTTCAAAGATCGTTCTTGTTTTTGGTTTGGCAATATCATCCCAAATAGATAGAATTCTGGACATGACACGCATCACATTTCCGTCAACTGCGGGAATGGGTTTATTGTAGGCAATGCTGAGCACCGCTCCCTTTGTATAAGGGCCGACGCCTTTTAACCCGCCAAAATCTTTCTCGTCTGGAGGAACAATGCCGCCGTATTCCTGTTTCACTTCTTTTACCGCGCTTTGCAGGTTTCTGACTCGCGAATAATAGCCGAGCCCTTCCCATGCTTTCAGCACCTTTTCTTCATCAGCATCAGCGAGCGCTTCCACTGTCGGGAATTGTTCTACAAACCGGAGAAAGTAAGGAATCACTGTCTCTACTCTCGTTTGCTGCAGCATCACTTCAGATACCCACACTTTATATGGATCTTGGTCCTCTCTCCACGGCAGAACGCGCTGCTCTCGTTCAAACCATGAGATTAAATCATCGCGAAATTGCTGTATGTCTTTTTGTTTTAATTTGTCTTCAAGTACGTTCATATGTGTTTCTCCCCAGTCTTTCGCGCCCCGCTTTTCTTTAGACTGTTTTTTGTTGTACACTAAGGGCACAGTACGATAATATGTTACATTAAATAGTAATAAAGAAAAAGCGGAAACATATGAGAACGATTGAATCAGTTTAAAAATTGGGTATATGAAAATGGGGAATTTCTTACAAAGTGAATGTGCAGGATCACCCTGCAAGGAGGTCACCTATGGATACGGGCACACATGTCGTTATGGGCATCGCACTGGGCGGTATTGCGACGCTTGATCCTGTTGTCGGATCAGATCCGGCAATGGCTCACGCTGTTATGATCGCAACGCTTGCGGGCTCTCAGGCTCCGGATATTGATACTGTGTTAAAGCTTAAAAACAATGCTGTTTATATAAGGAATCACAGAGGATTTACCCATTCAATTCCCGCCGTTTTGTTTTGGTCTGTCATCATCCCGGCGATTCTGTATTTATTTTATCCTCAGGCCGATTTTCTGCACCTGTGGCTGTGGACACTGCTGGCAGTCGTTCTGCATGTCTTTGTTGATATATTCAACGCCTATGGAACACAAGCCATTCGTCCGTTTTCGAAAAAATGGGTTGCGCTCGGGCTGATTAATACGTTTGATCCGTTTATTTTTATCAGCCATCTGGCAGCTATCGCGATTTGGTATGCAGGCGGGAGTCCCGGCATCACGTTTCTCAGCTTATATATCATATTGGCAGGCTATTACTTGGTGCGCCTGATCATGCAGCTGAGAATTAAACGGAAGCTTCATGAGATGATTCATGATGAGATCGAAAGCATTATTATTTCTCCAACGATGAAATTCAGGCAATGGCGAATCGCAGTGACGACAGCACATGCTTTCTATGTAGGAAGAAGCATGGAAGGACATGTCGTGATTCTGGATACATTTAATCGGGTGCCTGTTCCTGAAACCGATGTAATGCATGCGGCAAAGCAGGATGATAACATCGCGGCGTTTCTGTCCTTTTCTCCGGTTTACCGGTGGGAAGTGGATACGTTTAAAGATCATTATGAGGTGAGATTTATCGACCTGCGTTATCGGAGCAAAGGCCATTATCCGTTTGTCGCAATTGTTCATATCGGCCATGATCTCACGATTCGTTCATCCTATACGGGATGGATATTCAGCGAAGAAAAACTTCAGAAAAAATTAAAGCTCGGCTCTATATAGAGCCGGGCTTTTTACGTCTTATATAAAAAACAGCAAGCAGCAGACTGACGAGAGATATGATCGCCGATATTTTGAAGTATGGCGGATAGTAAGTCAGCTCAATGTGATTGTCTCCCTTTTGCGCCTTGAAGCCTATAAAAGCATAATCCGCTTTTTCGATCTTCTGTGTTTTTCCGTTGATCTTCAGCTCCCAGCCTTTTTCATATGGGATCGGAAGCATGATGTACTGGTCTTTTGACAGATGATAGGAAAAGGTCAGTCGATTTTTGTTCCAATTCAGTTTGTCTGCTTTCTCTGTTTTATTTTGCATTACAGCGTTTTTCAGCGTTTGGTAATTTTCTTCATAGAGCGCTATGTTTCTCAGCTCATAGGTTCCTTTCGGAAGATTGATTGAGATATGGCCTGATTTAGGCACTCTTACCGTTATATTATTTACTCCGGTTTTATAGATCGATTTGTTCGATTTCCTTGTTGTGACATAATCATTTACCTTTAATGTAAATCCTTTGTCTTTTGCTTTGCTTTTCAAATAAAAGCTGACATAGTAGTCTCCCGGAGCGGATGATGGCTGTTTCGGGGTGATGATCAGCTCTCCTCCGTTTTCTCCAGTTACGGTTAGCAGCCCGTTTTGATACTGGGCTTGTTTTGCGGTGATGTCCGACTTGGTGATCAAATTGGACGGTTTTGGTGTCTGCTCCGTTTTTCCTGATGGATCTTTTAATATAATTCCTTTCAGCATCGCCTGTTCTTTCGCAAGAGCGGGCAATCGGTCCAGCTCACTTTCGCTGTATATGGCATCCGCTGTTTTAACGAATGGAAGCATGTACTGATTCTCATAAACTGCATAATGCTCTGTTTCTAAATGCTTTTTGAAGCCGTACGGGACGCTGGCTTCGTTTGTTTTTTCGGTCATATAATATTTGCCGTAAAGCAGGCTGTATAAATTCGCCCTGTCTCCCAATGACGCGTAACGGCTGACGCTTTCCCTGCCCATATCGATGCTTAAATCATTCCAATAGAAGGCCAGCAGATCTTTGTTTAAAATGCTGGAATACGCGCTGAAGCCATTAAATCCGTAAATGATTGGCGTATTATTGCGGACCCCGTTCATCCAGTCGATTCTCATGAGCGGGTCATCGTCTTCCTTCTGTAAACGTCTGATGAGCTCAGATGATTCCCGCCCTCTGTATTCCTCACTTGTAAGATATTCTTTTGTCACACTGTCCAAATCGCCGCCTTCTGAGAGCGCGTATTTTTGATAGGAGTTGGCGACAAACAGCGAAGAAAGAATGATTATACCGTACACAGCCATTTTTGCCCGTTTTTTCGCAAAAGCTGCAGCAAACAAGGCTGCGATTGTCATGAGTAAGAGCAATAGAATACTTTCATTCGCAGGCTTCCATATATCGAGCTTATACCTTTGGATATGATACAAGTAAAGAAGCAGGACGACAGCTGCGGCCGGGAGCAGTTCTTTCCGTTTCAATTCAGACAGCTGTGACAAACCAGCCGCAGCTGCTCCCGCAATGGTAAAGGCCAGAACATATTCAAACCGGTTTTGCGGGGCGGAAAAACCGTTAAAGACGCTTGCCGCATACGGACTGAAATGAAACAGAATAAACAGCAGGCTCAACCCGGCAAAGAGACGAAACACACGGTTTTTGTAAAAAGAAATAATAAACAAAAACAGCAGAAAAGCGGCCGGCACAATGATGATCCGGCTCGAAAATAAGATATTATCATCGAAATTGAGCCACTCTATTTTCTGGCTGTATGGAGGGCGCAGGTTGTTTAAAAAACCGTATACTACCGGCACAAACGCCGCCGCACTGATGCCAAAAGAAATGAAGCCTGAAACGAGAAATAATCTGATTTGAATCCATCTTTTCTCTTCATGTGGTTCCAAACGGATCAACCATCTGAACAGCACATAGATTCCGATGAATATAAGGTTTATGTATGCAAAGTAAAAATTGTTGATTAACGTCAGCGAACACGCAACGATAAACCACGCCGGACGCCGCTCTCTAATAATTTTTTCTGCGCCAAGCACAAGCAGCGGAAGCCAAACCATTGTATCGGTGAAAAATTCCCAATACGCTTCGTGACGGAAATAAATAATTGAGACGCCGTATAACACAGCTCCCGTGAACGATGCCGCCCTGTGCTTGAGAAGATAATGAAAAACAGAAGCGGACGTAAAGATGATCAAGCTCAATTTGAAAATACTGATAAAAACAGCTGACTCTGCCCAAAAAAGCGTATCCGCTTCTCCGATCAGCTGGACGGCTTGAAGCAGCCAAACAGTGGCGGACACAGCAAGAAAAAGAAAAGACGCAGAAAAATAATAGCCGAGCTGACTGAATGTGCCGCCGCCAAGTCCGAATGAATAATTGTAGAAAAAATTCCCGTGTGTATATTGGTCAAATAATAATTTTTTAAATACGATCATTTGCGCAAGCCCGTCACCCGGACCTGTCATATACCTGCCTTCCGCCCATTCTTTCACAAAAAAAGCGTGTGCCAGAACGGACACCAGCAAACTGGCCGCATAGATCATGTTATGTTTTCTTTTCATATAAATTCTCCAGTCTTGCTTTTAAGATAATAGACACGCAAAAAAAGCACTGCCAATGGCGCTTGGTATTTTCAGTGCATTTTTGTCAGACGCCGCATGCTTTTTAATTCGTTCGTTTCAGGCAGGTCTTTGTTCGGGATATTCGCTTCTTTGATCAAATAATGCGGGCGTTTTTTTGTTTCATAATAGATTCGGCCGATATATTCACCTATTATTCCAAGACTTAACAGCTGTACTCCGCCGAGAAATAACACTGCTGAGATAATGGTGAAATACCCAGGCACAGAAATACCGTTAGTCAGAATTTTAACGAATGTGGCAATGATATAAATGATGGAAAGCAGCAGGATGAAAATGCCTGTATAAAAACATAATCTCAGCGGCTTATGATTAAATGAAACGACGCCGTCCATTCCGTAGTTAAACAGACTGCTGAACGACCATTTGGAGGTGCCGTTTTTTCGTTCGACATTTTCATAAAATACAATTTTCTGATCAAAGCCAATCCAGCAAAAAAGGCCTTTTGAAAAGCGGTTTCCTTCGCTCAGCTTCAAAAGTGCATTCACAGCTTGGCGGCTTAACAATCTGAAGTCACCGACACCGTCACGCAAATCGACTTCCACCGCTTTATTAATGAACTTGTAATACATAGATGATAAGAGTGAGCGGACAAAGCTGTCCCCTTTTCTGTTTCTTTGAGCAATGACTTGGTCATACCCTTCTTCGTAGCCTTTGATAAATTCCTTCAGCAAATATGTCGGATGCTGCAGATCGGCATCCATGACAATAACCGCCTCGCCCTGAACATGCTCAAAGCCCGCCAAAATTGCGGCTTCTTTTCCAAAGTTTCGAGAAAAAGATATATATTTTACCCGGCTGCACGTCGCTGCCAAGTCTTTGATCTGCTGAAGCGTGTCATCAACACTTCCGTCGTTTATGAAGAATATTTCATAGTCATAATGAATGTTTTTAAATTCCTTTTTTAAAGATTCATGAATGAGTTTGACATTATACCCTTCATTGTAAGACGGGATAATAATCGAGATTAATCCTTGCTTCATTAAGGCACCTTCTTTTTATTATTCTTTTTAAGTATTGCCTTAGGGGAGTTTTACACAAATCTTCAGTAAGGCTATTCCTTTTTTTAAAGTCGTTTAAACCTGTTTTTTGTTACAATTTTATGGTGACATTCATGATTTTTAATGTTATTTTGTCATGTTTAAAACAGACTATGAAAAAAACGCACAGAAAAAGTCTGCCATTATGACAGACGGATGGAGAGAAATTTTAGCTTATTGGTTCTTAAGATATTCCAAAATCAGCTGATTGACGATGGCTGGCTTTTCGTGGTTAATCCAATGGGAAGCTTCATCAACAAAGATGAGATGTCCATTCGGGCA
Source organism: Bacillus sp. PS95 (assembly GCF_037963565.1). NCBI lineage: Bacteria > Bacillati > Bacillota > Bacilli > Caryophanales > Bacillaceae > Bacillus > Bacillus sp. PS95. The sequence goes on along the minus strand of NZ_CP150160.1, from coordinate 885,469 downwards.
ATGCCTTTCCGTCTCTTTCGCAAGCTTTCTGCTCAAAAAGCGGTCTTCCATTCCCCAGATCATTCGGTAAGGTACTGTTTCGTAAGAGGGTTTCTCTGCCAAGCTTCCTTTTCTGAGGGCTCTGTACCAGTTCAGCATAGCTGTCAGCGCGCCCGACTGTTTCCACGCTTCTTTGTACCTGCTGACATCCTCGGATGTAAAAAGCGCGGGACGGTCGGATAATCCAATCGCTTTGTCTAATGTTTCATAATCATTTTCCCTTAGTGATGCCTCCGGTATATCAGGGAGCTGGAAGTATGCGATATACGAGCTTTTCAGCCATTGCGGCGGATAAAGCGGCGTTACGGTTTTCATGACGTGCGGGTGCGGGATATTGATCGCGATCAGTTTTTCAAGATATTCCGGGCGTGTGGAAGCCAAATGCCATGCGACAGCCCCTCCCCAGTCATGACCGATGACAATTGCTTTTTCATCAGTGAATTGCGTAATAAGCCCGATGATATCATCTCTTAATGTATCAATCCGATATGAATCAATTCCTTCCGGTTTGTCACTGAGATTGTAGCCCCGCTGATCAGGAGCAATGACCCGGTAACCCGCATCAACAAGCGGTTTAATTTGATTTTTCCAGCCGTACCAAAACTCAGGAAATCCATGGAGCAGGACAATTAACGGGCCGTCTTCCGGTCCTGCGGCTGCAACGTGGAGCGTGATTCCGTTCGTATTGACAAACTGGCATTTAACTCCGTCCACTTCTATCTCCTCCTTGACTGTGCGTCATGATTTTCAGCCTTTTCTCCGTTAGCATAAATGTTATGACACAGGCGGCAATCAGCAGGATAAGCTGAAGAATAATCAAGTTTGATCCCAGCAGCAAACCCATTCCCGCAATCACCAAGCCTGACAGGATCATTAATGATGCACTGTAACGGTTCGCTTCATTCCATAATCTTTGATCTGACATTGAGCGTCTCGTTCTGTATCCGTACACACTGTTGATCGATTTGGGAGGAAACAGTTTGATCAGTATGCCCGCAATGATCATAAGCCCTCCGCCGACTAAACCCGTCATATCATCATCTCCTTTCTCATTGTTACGTGCAGAAAGAAGAAATGTTTCATGCATAGGCAAAAAGACAAGCCTCGGCCTGCCTTTTTATCGCATTTGTAAATCCTTTGTGTGAATATAGCCTTTAACTCCGCCATAATCCACGAACGCCCAAGTGAAGTCAAATCCGCCGTTTTCACTGAATCCCCACCCAAGTATTGTCACCTCTGTTCCAGATGAGAGCTGTTTAGCTTTTCCATTTTCGGGCGTCGGTGTATAGAAGGCTGTCTGTTTCGTTGTTTTCGCTTGGCTTGCGGTTTTCATTAAAAAGTGAGTTGAAATATATGCTTTCTTTCCTTTGAAATGAATTTGAGCCCAATCGGCATTTACAAATCCATAGACTTTTACTTTTTGTTCTGATGATACAGTGCCGAGAATGTCACCTTTATGATTTGGCTCAGTCCGGACATTCAGCTTTCCTGTTTTTATGATGTAAGAATCGGATGATGGCATGCTGACAGATATATCGTGAAGGGGCGCAGCTTTTGCTGCGGGAGCGGAATGAAGTGCTGTCAAACCCAGTCCTGCGGCAGCTGTTAAAGCGAGCATTACTTGTTTCTTTTTCATATAAAGCTCCTCCTCGCATTTTGACAAGATATAAGTGGTATTCCCTGATTGACAGGCTGGTGAAACATGTTTTGTTTATGATTTCTTCCTGTTAAGATAATTTTAAGAAAATGAAAAAACCTGCCGGTCGTTAACGGCAGGTTTTTAATGCAAAAGGCCTCTGCTTTGATTTAAGTAATCATTCACGTCGTTACGGGAGCTTTGAAAAAGATGGAGCTGGCCGCCATAGTTTTCAATCCATTGTGTGACGATTTTTTCAGTCATTTTTTCACCTTGATAGGCGTGTCCGGCTTTTGCATAGGTTGCTTCGAAATCGCTCCATAACAATTCCACCCACGTTTTTGCCTGTATATAGCTGATCATCTCGTTCTTTTCCAGAAGCAGATTAGTCAGTTTCTCAATGTACATATTCATGTGTGCAGTCTCCTTTCTTCAGGAAAAAAATAACGCTTTATTACGTGGTATTCTCCATATACTAACCTTACGTCTTCATCTGGAAAGACGCAACTTTTTGATCTCGAACCTAGGGGGATATGACATGGTCCGAAATAAAGAAAAAGGATTTCCTTACGAAAACGAAAACAAATTTCAGGGTGAACCGAGAGCAAAGGACGACTATGCTTCAAAGCGTGCTGACGGATCAATCAATCAGCATCCTCAAGAAAGAATGAGAGCCTCAGGCAAACGGTAAAGAAGAACAGCTGCATACACTGCAGCTGTTTTTACCCTTTATTGACTTGATATTCGTAGACGCTCTTCTTTTCTGATAAGTGTGCGAAGGTAGAAAGCACAAGTCCGCATGCAGTCATAAGCGCACCTCCTGCAAACAGCCAGGAATAAGAGCCTGTTCCGTTTAAAATCATTCCGCCGATCCATGCACCAAGGGCATTGGCAAGGTTAAATGCTGATACGCTGACAGCTGCGGCAATGGTTGTGCCGCCCTCAGATGAGGAAATGACCTTTGTTTGCAGAAGAGGCGGCGTGCCGAATGCGCATGCCCCGAATAGGAACGTTGCCACAATGGCTGCAGCCGGGTAAATGGCGATGTAAGGAAATACAGCCAGAACACCGATTAAACCGCTCATTACGCCGATCATCGTCCGAGTCAGCAAAGGCAGCGGTACTTTTCCAGCAAAGAAATTCCCGGCAACGCCTCCCAATCCATACGCAAAGAGAGCACCTGTAATGCCAACCGTGCTGAATCCGGCTGAATGCCTCAAAATGGGTTCGATAAAGGTGTAGGCGATAAAGACACCGGAATAGCCTAAAATGGTAATCGCGAAGGAAAACAGCACTTGTTTGTGTTTAAAAACCCCCCACTCATTCATAAGCATTGGGATCACTTTTGGTTTTCTGTTCGGCACGGCAGCCATAAGGCCTAACAATCCGATGACACCAAGTGCCGTAATGATGGAAAACACCGCTCTCCAATTCAGGACATCTCCGAGATAAGAGCCGAATGGAACACCAAGCATTAGAGCCACTGTCAGTCCGCCGTTCATTGAAGCAGCAGCTGCAGCACGCTTTTCCGGCGGAACCATTTCACTTGCGAATACCATGGCAATCGCGAAGAAAGCGCCGTGAATGGACGCAGATAAAATTCTTGAAATGGCCAATACCACAAAATTCGGCGCCAGTGCGCTCATCAGGTTGGAAAGGCTAAATATCGCCATCAGCCCAAGAAGCACAGGCTTTCTCGGAAGCTTGACGGAAATGATGGTGACGAGCGGCCCTGTCAAACAAACGCTTGCCGCATAAGCCGTGACAAGAAGCCCTGCGGATGAAACCTGTATATGAAAGTCATTGGCAATCGACGTCAAAATACCCATCACCGCGTATTCTGTATAGCCGATTGAAAATGTACAAATCATAAGAACAAATATAATAAATTTTACAGATGGGTTTTTGATACTCAACGTCATCGCCTCCTTTGATTTTAAAAAACAACGAGTTTCATCTTAAAAGATTTTTCAAGTGAATTCAATGATTTTTTCTTTAAGAATTCGTGTAAATGTGCTGCAAACAAAAAGAGGCTGATCATCAGCCTCCCCGTTACGCTTTATTCTTTTTCTTTCAATACTGAGATTGGCAGCGCTTCCTCTTGCTGAGGGGAAGAGGTCCTGTATCCCCATGCGAAAACGCCATTTAAATAACTGATGGTAAACTCGTCCTCAGTGTTTTCCACACGATATGTTTCTCCCGGTGAGTAATCTTCCGGGTTCAGCAAATATGCTTTTGCCATCGTAATTTTCCGTTCGAGCACTGCCAGTTCGTTTATGATTCCATGCTGTTCGGCTTTTCTTGCTTTTTCAGAAAGTAATGCGATTTCGGTATTGAGTTCATGCGGTGTCATTTGACTGTATCGTTTCTCCATTTCAGTACTCCTCTTCCTGCAGTAATTGCTCGATTAAATCGAGTGAGAATCCTTTGCGGAATAAAAATTGTTTGACCTTCATGGCGCTTTCATATGAGCCGTCATAGCGGTATTTTCTAAACGCTTTTTCCGCGTGAAGGCGCAGCGCTTCTTTCTCTGTGTCTTCATCATTTTCATATTCAATCTGATCCATCGCCGCGCTGATAACATCAAATGAGAAGCCCTTGCGCTGAAGCTGCAGCTGGGCGCGCTGTCTGAGTTCTTTCGTCGAAAGCTTTTTATCTTTTTTGAGAAGCTTTTCAACATGCTTGACCGCTTCTCTTGTCTGATCTTCAAAGGAAAAGGAACTTAGCGCCTCCTTAATTGTATCGTCATCAATTCCCTTCGCTCTTAGCTCTCTGAACAAAACATCAGGGCCTTTTCCGTTTGTTTTTTTGTGAGTGCTGACATAGGCTGAGGCAAATTCCTGGTCGTTTAAGTACTTGTAATCGTTAAGCCTATGGATGACTTCCGCAATGACGGGGGGCGAGGTTTCTTTTTTCTTTAAGTGGTCCTCGACCTCTTTCGTCGACCGCATTCGATAGGATAAAAAGTCAAGCGCACGGTTGAAGCCTTTCTTCACTTCATCGCCGTATTGAATCTCAATGATGTCAAGATCATCGAGTTCTTTTCCCTTCTTGAGCTCAAATTTCACGAGCACATCCGCGTCCACGCTGAAGGCGTATTTATCATCCAGAAAAATATTGAAGCGTTCCGTATTCTTTTTTTGCGTTGATATTTTTGTAATAAACGGCATCTTAATCTCCCTTCTCAGGCCTGAAACGCGTTTTCTTTTATTACAATGAGGTAAAGTATATTTATTAGAACGATGAGGAGAGATGTTCATGAATATCGCAATGACGGGCGGAACCGGTTTTCTCGGCCAGCATCTGACAGGCGTTCTTATCCGCCAGGGACACCATGTTTATATTTTATCAAGAAACGCAAGAGAAACTGAACAAAAAAATATGACATATGTGCAATGGCTGACGGAAGGAGCCGCCCCGGAGCAGGAACTTCCTCATATTGATGTCTGGATAAACCTTGCGGGAAAATCGATTTTTGGCCGCTGGACAGAAAAAACGAAGCAGCACATTCTCTCCAGCCGTATCAATGCGACGCGTGAAGTGCAGCGGCTTATTCAGAAACAGAAGGAGAAGCCGAAGACATTGATCCAAGCCAGTGCCGTGGGTATTTACGGGACAAGCCTTGAGAAAACTTTCACAGAGGATTCTGCAACGTCAGATGAGGATTTTCTCAGCCATACTGCACACCTGTGGGAAAAGGAAGGACAGAATATTGAAGCGATGGGCATCCGGACGGTTTATGCAAGATTTGGCGTGATGCTTGGAGAAAGAGGTGCTCTACCGCTTATGGTTCTCCCCTATAAGTTTCTGGCCGGCGGAACGATCGGAACGGGAAGGCAGTGGCTGTCATGGATTCATGTCGAGGATGCGGCCCAGATGATCCGATATGCGGTGGAAAATGCCGGCATCTCAGGCCCAATGAATGTCACCGCGCCCAATCCTGTGGACATGAAGCAATTCGGAAAAGCGATTGCACGGGTGAAGCACCGCCCGCACTGGCTCCCCGTCCCGGAATTCTTTTTATCAAAAGCATTGGGTGAAATGAGTCTTTTGATTGTGAAAGGACAGCGCGCTCTTCCTAAAAAAGCGATAACCTCTGGATTTCGTTTTACATATTCGGATCTTGAATTTGCACTCTCACAGCTGATAGCGGACCGAAAGACTGTATAAAAACTGCAGGAAGCGTCAACCTTAAGAATAACATGGTTGAAGGAGGTCCTTTTTATGGAAAAAAAGAGGGAGAAGCACCAGCAAGGCGCCAACCTGAAGAAAATGCAGGAAGTTCTTTATTCAGGCGAATTTAAAAAAGCGGAAAAAGCTGCTAAGCGGAAGTAGGAATACATAGCCCCTTAAAACCAAATACTATCTTTGTTTGAGATCACTTTTTAGGGGGAATTTGATATGGGCAGAAATCATATCCACAAAAACCGTGATAAAAACAAACAAAAGCTTCCACAAGTTCCCGATGCATTAAAAAGGGAAACTGACGGCGTTTACGAAGAATATTCAACCGAGCTTGCTGATGCAGATGATCGCGAAGCGCAAGAGCGTGCGAAAGCAGCCGACAACAGAGCGAAAAAGAAATCTCGTTAATGAAAAACCCCTTGTCTCCGTTTGAGACAAGGGGTTTTTTACATTTCAGTGAACCGGTCGCGGATCGGTGTGCGTTTTTTCACTTCCGGCGCCTCGTCAGGATAACCTGTTTGTATGATGGCGGCGAAACGCTCATTATCCTGCAAACCAAAGGCCTGATGGACTTCTTTGTCATAAAGGATTTTTCCGCTTTTCCAAACCATGCCGATTCCTTTTTCCCAAGCAAGAAGCTGAAGATTTTGAATCAACGAGCTTGTTGCCGCAAAATCGTCGTCCCGCGCTCTTTCGTTTTCATCTTCCTGAAACACGACGAGGAGAAATCCCGGAACGCGCCCAAGTGTGTTTTTGAAATTTTGAAGCTTTTCCTCTGTCATATCCGGCTTGGATTTCTTAGAAAACGCTGCAAATGTATTGATGAGGTTCGCTTTACCTGTCTCACTGGAAACGTAAATAAATCTCCATGGCTCTGTCACTCTGTGATTTGGCGCATATTTTGCCGTTTCAAGCATGTCAAGAATGACTGCTGAAGGTACTGGCTCTTGTTTAAACTTTCGAATCGATCTTCTGCTGCGTATGATGTCCCGCAGTACTGAATGCTGATGTATTTGTTCGGTTTGAGGCATACCGTCTCACCTTCCTATGCAATTGAAAATGATTATCATTTCATAATGATAACGGAAAGTGCATCTTTTTGTAAACCATCATCCGTATTAGATTTTAAGAATACGGGTTTCTGAGTAAACGGCTGTTCCTGTCATGTTCACTTTCACATGGCCGCCGGCTTCGTTCATTTCGATCTCCACTTTTCCGTCTTTTCCAATTTCCTGCCCTTGTTCAATGATAAATTTATGCTGCTTGGCATTGCCATATTGTTTCATATAAGCCCCCATCACGCCGGAAGCTGTGCCGGTCACGGGGTCTTCAATTGTTCCCGAATACGGGGATGAAAAGTGGCGCCCGTGCAGGTCGCTGTCGGGATGAACGGTTTCAAAGGTAAACGGATGGACTGAAGCTTTTGGCAGATCAATTAACACTTCCGGAAATTGTTTGTTATCTGGCACCATTTTTTTGGAAGCCTCCAATGATTTAAGCGGAACGATGGCTGTCCATATGCCAGTGCTGCCAAACACAATCGGAAGGTCTTCATGAAAATCCTCTTCGGTGATACCCAGTGCGTCCGCAAGTTTTTTCCGATCGCCTGTAAATGGTTTGAATTGCGGAGAGGCCTGTTCAAGCGTGATATGAATACGGCCATCTTTTTCAGAAATCTTCACAGGCAGGATACCCGCTTTCGTTTGGATGCTGTACGTTTTACCGCTCTCCAGCATTCTTTTCTCACATAATGCGTAAAGAGAAGCAACTGTCGCATGACCGCACAAATTCATTTCGTGTCCAGGTGTAAAGTAACGGAGTTCAAGATCGGCCGACTCGCTTTTTCGGATAAAGGAGGTTTCTGAATACCCGGCACGTTCAGCTATGATCTGCATCTCGTCTCCCGTATAATCGTCTCCCTGCAAAACGACGCCTGCGGGGTTTCCTTTGCCGGGACTGCTTGTAAATGCTTCATATTTTAATACCTCTGCTTCTTTCATTCATCTGCCGCCCTTTCTTTATCAATGTCTCTGTCAGTATAGCAAAAATAATTACGAATCTTCAGTCATTATAAAAAAACCCATTTCCTTTTTTAAGAAAATGGGTGTAACGATCAAGAATTTCTTGTTTTATAGAGCAAATAAATAAAATAAGGTGCGCCGATAGCCGCTGTAAAGACGCCGGCCGGCACTTCCACCGGAGCAAATAAGGTTCTGCCGACGATATCAGCTGTTAAAACGAGCAGAGCTCCAATAAGTGCCGACGTTGGGAGCAGCGCGCCATAAGATGAGCCGACAAGCCGTCTTGCAATATGGGGCGCCATCAGCCCGACAAAACCGATTGTGCCGGCAACTGAAACTGCACAACCCGTAAGAGCCGTACTCAAAAGGAGCAAGAAAAAACGATTTCGCTGCACAGCGCTTCCTGCACCCGCCGCAATATCTTCACCCAGCACCTGTATATTCATATTTTTTAGCGCGACAAAACAAATGAATAAGAGAATGACAGATAAGATAATAGCTATTTTTACATGCTGCCAGTTTGACCCATAAACTGACCCAGTGATATACACATTGGCTTGTGATGCCCGGTAAATCGGGCCTTTGATCATTAGCAGGGTAGTCATCGCCTGCGCCGACATTGAAAATCCGATTCCGATAAGCACCAGCCGAAATGTGGAGGCGCCATTTTTGTATGCCAGTAAATAGACGATGAGTCCGACAGCCGATGCGCCGATAAATGCGGCTGCTGGAAGCCACGACAGACTGATCGTAAGTGAACTGCTGCGGTCTGAGAAGAACATCATTAAAAGCACGACCGCTACCGCCGCTCCTCCTGTTATTCCGATAATATCCGGAGATGCGAGAGGGTTTCTGACGAGCCCCTGCAATATCGCGCCTGCCGCTGCCAAGCAGACACCGGCGCATAAAGCTGTCAAAATTCTTGGCATGCGGAACGACATGATCATCAGTTCATCCAGCTTGGAACCTGCACCAAAGAATGTTTTTGCTACATCCCAGGGAGGAATAAACCTTTGTCCGAGACCTGCGCTTATGATGAGTACAGCAGCTGTTAACCCCAGTAAAATTAAAAAGACGATCCATGCTTTCTTTTCAGCCGCAGTAACGCCAAAACGAAGTTTCATAGCTTCGCCCCCCTTCTTGCGATGTACACAAACACAGGCATTCCGATGATGGCGGTCATGACCCCGACAGGAACTTCCTGAGGCATAATGATATATCGCGCACCGATATCCGCGCAAACAAGCAAAATGGCACCCAAAACAGCGGAAAATGGCAGAACCCAGCGATAATCATTACCAACGACAAAGCGGGCAAAATGCGGAATAATGATGCCGATAAAAGAAATCGGCCCGGCAATGGCGACAGCGGACCCTGCAAGCATGACAACACAAAGCGCCATCACAAATTTCAGCAGGCCCGTTTTTTGGCCGAGTCCTTTTGCCACATCTTCTCCCATGACGAGGAGATTAATTTTTTGGCCGAGAAAGAAGCAGATCACAAGCGCTGCCGCTGCATACGGGAGCATCGTCAACAGCAGATCCAGACTCCGGCCCTGCACAGAGCCAGTCAGCCAAAAAAGCACCTGGGCAAGCTCGAGTTCGTTGACAGACAGCAAGCCCTGTGTCAGAGAAGAAAACATGGCTGCCATGGCAGCTCCCGCCAGCGTCAGTTTGATTGGCGTCAGCCCTTCCCTCCCAAGCGAGCCTGCTGCATAGACGATCGCGGCGGTAAATGCTGCCCCCAGAAACGAGCTCCATACTAATGCCTGAGGTGACTGAATATGCAGAAAAAACGATCCGGCAACAATAAAAAAACCTGCACCGGCATTAATCCCGAAAATCCCCGGTGACGCAAGCGGATTTTTTGTGAGCGCCTGCATGAGAGCGCCTGCGGCTGCAAGCGAGGCGCCGACGACTGTCGCAACCAAAGCGCGCGGAAGCCTGACATCCTTGATGATGACATGCTCATTTGTTCCGTTGAAGGAAGTAAACGCCTGATAGACCTGTCTCCATGACGTACCTGTATAGCCGTACACGACGCTTGCGCAGACAGCCGCCAGTAAAATGAAAATCAGACATACTAACACAATCCATTTTGAAGATGCCTTTTTGCAGATCATGATCTAATTCTCCTAGTTATTTACTATGTAATGTTTGTTTTTGAGAATAATCCTCAATTAGGGATTGACACTCTTAACACTGCTTATTATGATCTAAATGATAATGAATTTCAATATTGGGAGGAAAAAGATGAAAAAGCATATCAGCATGCTATTCGTATTTTTAATGGCCGTTATGGTACTTTCTGCCTGTAATAGTTCAGAAAGTTCAAGCAACAGCGAGGGGTCAAGCAGCAAAACAAGAACGGTCAAACATGCAATGGGGACATCAGACAACATCCCCGCCACTCCAAAACGGATTGTTGTTTTAACTAATGAAGGAACAGAGGCGCTCTTAGCGCTTGGCATTAAGCCGGTCGGAGCCGTAAAGTCATGGAAGGGCGACCCGTGGTATGACTATCTGAAAGATGACATGAAAGGTGTTAAAAACGTCGGTCTTGAAACGGAACCGAATGTGGAAGCCATCGCAGAATTAAAGCCTGATTTGATTATTGGAAACAAAGTGCGCCAGGAAAAAATTTATGATCAGTTAAATGCGATTGCGCCGACTGTTTTTGCTGAATCTTTGGCCGGGAACTGGAAGGATAACCTGACTCTATACGCCAACGCGGTGAATAAGGCGGACAAAGGCAAGGAAGTCATTGCCGATTTTGATAAACGTGTTTCTGATTTAAAAAACAAGCTGGGCGACCAGACAAACAAAACCGTTTCAGTCGTACGCTTTTTATCCGGTGAATCAAGAATCTATTATACCGATTCATTCTCAGGGATTATTTTAGACCAGCTTGGCTTCAAACGCCCTGAAAAACAAGTAGAACTGTTCAAGAAACAAAAGGACCAATTTACGTTCTCAACTGACAGTAAAGAATCTATTCCTGATATGGATGCTGATGTGCTGTTTTATTTCACTTATAAAGCCGATAATGCAAAGGAAAATGAAAAATGGGCCAATCAGTGGACAAGCAGTTCACTATGGAAAAACCTAAAGGCCGTGAAATCAGGTAATGCGCATGAAGTCGATGACGTCGTATGGACAACCGCAGGCGGAATTAAAGCCGCAAACTACCTGCTTGATGATATTGAAACCTACTTCTTAAAAACGAAATAAAAAAAAGACTCCGTCTTATTAGACGGAGTCTTTTTTGCTTTTGCCAATCAGACGTGTAACGAGGAACATGGTGACAGAAAGAGATCTGTTTTTCCGATACGCTAAGTATTTCCCTCGCCACTCCGGTTTGTATTTTTCTTTAAAGGCTCTTAGGCCGCTGAAGCTGTACATGTATCTGACATTATTAAAAATGACAGCGGCAAACCTTTCGGACCAGAAGGATGTAAAGGCAGTGCCGACATTAGCCAAGGGTGCCATCCCCATATTAAATGACGTGCAGCCCTCTTCCTTTGCCCATAAAAACATACGGATAAACAATGCGTCCATAATGCCATTTGGAGCGTCGCCGCGATAGCGCATCAGATCAACCGATATCTCTCCTTCCTGGTACATCGGCATGACATTTGCGAATGCAACGATCTCTCCTTCTGCATTTTTCATATAGGCGATCGGCGCTTTCTGTAAATAGGAAGGATCAAAAAATCCGAGCGAGAATCCCTTCTCTTTTTTCGAGCCGAGCCATTCGTCTGAGATTTGCTTCAGCTCCTCCAAAAACGCATCAGAAAATGGGGGATGATCCACATGGAAAGTATACTCCTCCCGCTCAAAGCGGTTATTGATTGCCCGAAGGCCGGCTTTTTTCTTCCCAGTCAAGGTAAATGTATTTAAATCTACATATGCTTCCTCGCCCAATTTAAAGAAGTTGTAGCCAAAATCGTGATACAGCGCCATGTCCTCTCGTTCAATTTGATAGAACAAAACACTGAATCCCTTCTGATGCGCTTCGTTCAGAAATTCTTCCAGCACAAGCGGGAATGATTCTCTTTGGCCAGACGGATCGCCGAGCACGACCAGCCTTCTGGCGATTTTCCCAAACAGAAGCAGTGCATTCCCATCGCTGGAAAAATAAAACCGCTTATCTCCAAGAAAACCGAGATGGCTCAGCGCGTTGCCGCCTTTTTCATTAAGAAACGCAGCAAGACGCTCAGGGTCAGCTTTCTCTCCGATCGGTTTCGTTCTCTTATGATAGACCACTGTAAATATCAAGAAGAACAGCGGCACAATAATGATCGCCATGATGGTTGCATGTGTAATATGCGAGGTGCTGTGGACGAAATATTCGTGACGCAGCACCTTCTTCATCCGGTCCCAAATAAAGCCCGCGATCAGATTGTAGTTAAAGAGCGCCACAGTAAACAGCGCCACAGCGAATATCAATTGTCCCAGTGTATAGGATGCCTGTTCGCGGACAAATTGTTTTTTCAATAGCACAAGCAATACGATAATCATCGGCAGTACGAATATCGCGCTGATGTTAAGCCCTTTTAAAAAGCTGAACACAAAGCCGCCGACAAGCGCTGTAATGGCCATCGTATAGGAACGTTTTGTCCGTTTATAAAGCTCGATAGGCAAAATCAGCAGAATGAGCGCTGAGCTTAAGGACAGGCCGTTGAACAGCAAAAGCGCCGGGCGCGGAATGTGCGGTATAACCGTCAGCCGGTCAATCGGCAAGGAAACTGAGGCCAGGACAATCAGACCTGCTACGAACACAATAAGGGAAAGCGAGCCTTGCAAAATTCTCACTAATACCGCACGCTGAACAACAAGCAGAACGTTTGTCGTCTCAATTGCCGGTGCGATGCGCGGGTTCGTTTCGAGCCGCTTCATTGTATTTTCCGTCAGGTCGCCTGCGGCAAAGAACAGTCCCAAGATAAATGGGATAAATGAATAGGCGAGCCTGTACAACACAATAGAAGTAACGATGGCCTCCTGATGATAGCCAAGCTGCTCCATCCCCAGCAAAAATAAAAGGTCAAACGAGCCGAAGCCGCCCGGCACGAGGCTGATCATTCCTCCGATCGCCGCAATGACGAACACCCCGAACACATACCTGATATCTGCATGAATGCCCATAGCGAACAAAGCAAAATAGATGACGATCCCGGCCATGAGCCATTCAACAACTGAAGCTCCAATATATGCGAAAATCGGATTTTTCACTTTGTCCGCATTCTCTTCGTCCCCAGCTTTGCGGTCTTTTATTTTGGACACCGCCAAAGACAGCGGCAATATCAGCGCAAAACCGATAACGACCGCCCATAGCCAAGGCTTTTCATGAATCACTTCATCCACTGGCAGCACTCTCGCAGCGACGAAAATGCTGAAAACAGATAATCCGAGCAGCATAGATGATGTGAGCCAGGCGATTCCTTTCACGAGTGCCTTATGGTCTTTCGTATGCTCCTTATATAACATCATTCTTAACCCGACGCCGGCTAAACCGCCGAAGCCCAGCACATTATTAAATGAATTGGCGATCCAGGAAACCCTGAATACTTTTCCGTTTGTGATCGATAGGCGAAGTGAGTATTTCAGGACGTAATCATACAGCGACATGGCCGCAACAGCCAGCAAGCCGATCAACACAAGCATAAATAAGTCAGTTCGTTCCAGTCCGTTGATGACCATGAGCGTACGTTTGAATGACAGATTTGTCAGTTCTTTTTTCGATTGATAAATAACAAATAGCAAAACAGCAATAGGAAAAACGATTTTTAATATTGATAAAGCATTCTTTTTAATCAGCAATGGTCTCTCCAATCATATTCTAGTTCGATCCTCTCCCCCAATAATCTCCAACTCATTATACACTACCGTTATTTTTCGGACAAAGTCCCGCATGCGGTTTCTGCTCACTTTCTTTCAGGAGTGAAAATCGAGTAATATGGTAAGAGGAGTGAATGATGAGGAAGTGATGAAATGGAATATAATTTACACGATACAACAGTATTAAACGAAAACATTCTTTCATCGGAGGAACGGGAAATATGGGTGCTCTATATGAAAGTCTTAACTTCCGCCGGGCTCGGTGATGTGTCCGAGTGGATGAAGCTGGATATGAGCATGCCGCAAATGAAAGTGCTGATGCTATTAAACAACCATGGAACATTGAAAGTGAGCGACATTGCTGAAAAAATGGGGGCTTCCCTATCCAATACAACTGGGCTGCTTGACCGGCTTGAAAAATCAGGATTTGTCAAACGCTCACATTCTGAAGAGGACCGCCGCTCTGTAGTTGTTCAGTTGACAGAAAATGCGAAAAAGATTTTCCGGGGTTTGTATGAAAAAGGCCACCTGAAATTGAAGCGTTCATTAGAGCTGCTGTCCCCTGAAGAAAAGCAGGCTGTTTCCGAAGGGCTGTCTATCCTTTCAAGAGCATTAGAGAATGCGAAAAAAGAATAAATCTGTAAGTCTGTCATCCGCAAACTGCGGGAGCAGGCTTTTTTTATTTGACATTTAGTTCATTTAAAATGAATAATATACTTTGAGTGAATAAAAAAGGGGTTGATGAATATGCCTGAAGCATTAACAGAGCAGAAAGGCCAAAAGTGGGCGATCAGCCTGTTTACGATTGGTGTATTTATGGCTGCGCTAGATAACGGAATTATTTCAGCTGCCTTAACAACGATAAACGAGTCGTTTTCCGTTTCTCCTTCCTGGGGATCATGGGGCATTACCCTTTATACGCTCGGTCTTAGCGTCAGTGTGCCAATCGTCGGAAAGCTTTCCGACCGCTACGGCAGAAAAAAACTCTTTCTCATTGAGGTTTGCCTGTTCGGACTTGGTTCTTTGCTTGTTGCTTTGAGCCAAAGCTTCCCGCTCTTTCTGATATCGCGGCTGATTCAGGCGCTTGGAGGCGGCGGGATTTTCATCATCGGCAGCTCTCACATTCTCGCGACCCTTCCAAAGGAAAAACAGGGGAAGGCGCTTGGGCTGCTTGGCGCAATGAACGGGATGGCCGCTGTGCTCGGGCCAAATATCGGAAGCTTTCTGCTTGATTGGACCGGGTCTTGGCATTGGCTATTTTTGATTAATTTGCCGATTGCCGTGCTATTGGTTGTTTTCGGCGCATACTTTATCGCGGAAACAAAAGCACCTGAAGCTAAGCGCCTCGACACGGCCGGAATCTTCTTTCTATCCCTGTCGATTTTAGCCGTGATGTACGGCATGACGAACCTTGACGGGGCAAATCTCTTACACAGCTTGGGGAATCCGGAGGTTTATGGATGTATTATTTTTGGCATACTCTGTTTTGCAGCGCTTATCTCGTATGAAAAGAGAGTTGAAATGCGAGGAGGCGATCCCATTTTGGCGTATTCTCTGCTGCGAAACCATATGTTTCAGCGCACGCTTATCATCGGTTTGTTATCCGGGGGGCTCTTGGCGGCAGTCATTTTTATCCCGTCATATGTCGAGCAGTATTTGGGTGTCCCTGCCGCAAAAGCAGGCTATTGGATGACACCGCTTGCGTTGGCTTCCGGAATCGGCGCTTGGCTTGGCGGAGCGCTTACCGACAAAAAAGGTCCTGTAAAAACCGTTATTCTTTCGGGAATCATCTCATGTGCGGGGTTTGCTTTATTTCCGCTCTGGGTGACGGAAAAATGGGAGTTTGTGATCGCAAGTGTGGCAGCTGGGATCGGTTTTGGCTTTCTGTTAGGCGCTCCGCTGAACGTCCTTGTATCAGAAGCGGCAAAAACAAATAAGGGTACAGCTCTTGGCACGCTTTCATTAGTAAGGCAAATTGGACTGACCTTGGCGCCTACTCTTTATGCAGGTTTTATCACAGCCGGGTTTGACCAAATAGGTAATGAGATCAACAGCCGCTTATTGGACAGCGGATATTCAGAAAAGGCGATGCAGATGATTCCGGAGATCGACAGTTCTGATGTTTCTTCTTTACAAGAACAAATCGAACGCATTCCCGTTCCTGAAGTCAAAACCGCGATAAGCGACGCCATTCATGCGAGTGTCGCCAGCGGCTATGATCATTTATATGCAGCGGCTGCTGTGATCTCACTTCTGGTGATTGCTGCTATCAGTATTCCGGCTTTCCGCCGGCAAAAGCGTTAAGACCACCCCATTCGTCTGGAAAGCTCCGTAATATGAGCGATATGGTGATGTGAGTGCCAGACATACAGGCCGAGCGCGTTCTCCAGGGTAATGATCTCCTTTGTATCAGGGTGATAAAATCGGCGCTTAAATTGCTGATCCGTCAGAGTGCGGAGCAGAGCCGTCCATCTTCCGTGAAGCTCAATTTAAAACGAATATAGCTGTTCATATGACTGTCAGCCAGATGATGAATAACTTGCCGAACGGTCCATCCACCGTCCCGGTACGGTGTGTCAAGCTGGCTGTCCGTCATGCCCTCTACAGCTTGCTTCAATTTTGCCGGCACTTCTTCAAGTACTTGAATCCATTTATCTTTTTGCTCCTTCGATATGGATTCCCTCGGCTTGTATTCTCCTATTGGGTAGCTTAGATTGACTGATGTCATGCATGTTCTCCCTTCTATTCAATCTTCTCCTTTATTTTACAAGAAAAAGATTGTGTATACTGTATGATTTAATACACAACAAGCGGCAGGAGCCCCCCCTGCCGCTTGTTTTTCACCCTGCGTGATCACGCACTTCGACTGTTACCTTCTTCTGTTTTGGCTGATAAATTTTCCCCACAAATAAATACCCATATTTGAACTTATTCAGCGCCCATGAAGTCATAATCGGGCCGGCTGTACACACGGCAAACAACAGGAGAACAGCTGGTACGGCAGGAATTTCGGGCATATTCAAAAGCAACACGTAGCCTATAATCATAAAATAGGCATGAAGCAGATAAATCGAAAAGGAATAGTTGCTGATAAACATCATGATTTTCGGCACATGCTTCATTTTGGAGAACAAGTGAAAACACAGAAAAATCATGCTTGTTGAATACAGCATGATATCAGGCCGCTTCGAGCTGATCATGCCGATTTCACCCACATAAGAAACAGTGACAACCAGCGCCCCAGAAGCAATTGCGGCGCCGTACACCACCCAGCGGTATTGGTTCAGCAACGCTAAAAAACGCTTGTATTCTTTTCCGCAATAGTAGGCTAGACAAAAGTAGAAAAGCCAGCCTGCGAACGGAACCCAGAAGAACGGAAATGCCCCGCCCTCATCAGAAGCAGGAGCCGGGCTGGCTGCGGAGAAATAGCCTAAATAAGCGGCTGTCACCACAAATGAGATAGACAGCACCCATTTCGGCGATGCTTTTTTCAAATACTCATGAAACATCATATGCAGCATGTAAAATTGAAAGATGACGAGAATGAAGTATCCGATAAAGTTTCCTAAGAATACGTTCGCCAGATATTTTTGCACAAACGCGAGAAAGGTTACCTCTCCCCCCATCGCACTGGTCATCAGCAGCGCATCGATGGCCGCGATAAATAGAAAAGGAACAAAAATCACTTTTCCCCGCTTCTTTAAAAAACCGTCAGGCACCCCATCAGGATAAGAACGGGCCAGTAAAAATTCAGAGATGAAAATAAAAGCGGGCGTGCTGAACATCAGGAGTGTGCGGAAAGAATCAACAGTGTGAGAAATATCTGCAAGAGCTTCTGCCTGAAGCATCAGGACCATTGAAATGATATGGAGCAAGACGACACTTAAGCACGAAATGCAGCGGATCATAAAAATTTCTTTAATTTGCATAACAGCGCTCCTTTTATTTCAAATTGATAGAAATCGATGGTTGTACCTTAACATGTCCGCTCTATTTGAAAAAGTGCCTGATGTCATAAATTGACGTATGCATGATAGACTAAGGTCATAAGACCCTATGGCTTTCTCAGACGAAAAAACCCACTGTAACGGAGACAGCAGGTTGTTTTTTGAAGATATTAATTTGTATTGAGGCCTCCGCCATTCAGCCCTTCTTTGATATAGCCGTTCACTTGGCTATTAGAGAGCAAGCCAATATGACCGATGCCATAAAGCTGGATGTTTCGCGCTCCTTGTAACCGAGACAAGCTATTGATGACAATTTGATCATTGAGACTGTAAATAGATGTATAGAGGATCTTTTGATTAGGATCTGTACCCGGCAGCGCCGTTGATGACACTAAACCATTAGCCCCGCCAAGCGTTACGACATTTTGAATCTTATTGCCCCCGCCTAAATATTTAATATAGTACAGCGTATTGGCGCCTCCCATACTATGAGCCACAATATCTACTTTTTTTGCCCCCGTCTCTTTTAAAACACGGTCAACATATGAAGCAAGCTGCGGGCCGTTATTTAGGTTATTTCCTGTTTTATCATAAAAATCAATTGCATACAGTTTGTTGCTTTGCCAGCCTTGAGAAATTAAGTAGTTTTTAATAGCGAAAAAGTTGTATGATGCACCACTTATTCCATGAACAAAAACGACAGGATTATGTACTGATTCAGCTTTTGCGCCAGACGGCGGAGCGGCTAAAACAGATAGAATCAGCGATAAACAAATAATGAATGCCATAAGTACTTTTTTCACGTTTATTCCCCCTTAAAATGTTTACACCACCAATTTCCTATTATACATAAAAAATCAATATGGTTAATATTTTTTCTGAAAATTAAATTTAAATCTCTTTTATATTGACGGAGATAAATCGGATACCTTCTGACAAACCTTTTATCTTCATTTCCAAAGAGCCCGGTTGTGTTCCCTTCCTCCCTTTTCTATAATAAGGGAAATAGGCAGTTAGAATCACAGTTGAGCACCGGCTTATCTGTTTTGCGAAACAGCCAGACACGGAGGATAGCATGAGAGTATTAAAATACGCCATATTAGGGCTTTTGCGAAAAGGCGAATTGAGTGGATACGATATTACGAGTTATTTTAAAGAGGAGCTCGGCCAGTTTTGGAGCGCCAAGCACAGCCAGATTTACCCTGAGCTCAAAAAGCTGACGGATGAAGGATTTATCACGTTCCGGACAACGATTCAGGGCACAAAGCTGGAGAAAAAGATGTACACCCTGACAGACAGCGGAAAGCAGGAGCTGCATGACTGGCTGATCCGCCACCAGCCGATACCCGAGACGGTGAAGGATGAATTTATGCTGAAGGCTTATTTCATTTCTTGTCTATCGCGCCAGGAGGCTTCTGATTTGTTCAAAGACCAGCTGCAAAAACGACAGGCCAAGCTTTCTGACTTACAGGGAAGCTATGAAAAGCTTATGGCTTCAGCAGAGCCGATGTCATTTTCTTCACCGGACTTCGGCCACTATCTTGTGCTAACGAAAGCGCTGGAGCGGGAGAAAAATTACGTTTCTTGGCTGGAATCAATTTTAGCTATGATAGATAAGGATTAACCGCAGTTCAGGCTACACCCATACGAATGTACCCACATGCAAAAAAACATCTGCCTAAACGGCAGATGTTTTTTAGGCTCGGAGCGCCTTAAGCCCCGCTGCGAAAGTGATCGCAGCAAATGCAAGCAAAGTGCCGCAGATTCCGAGAATATCTGTGACGTGGGCACCGTTAGCGATAATCTCTGTCAGCCCGCTCATCGCCCACTTTTGCGGAAGAAATTCAGCGATGGATTGCATAAATTTCGGTTCAATGTCGATCGGCCAATACATCCCGCTCACCATACATGTTGCGATGATGAACAAGTTACCGAACGCAAGCTGCTGTTCTGGCGTTCTGACATTGGCCGCAATCATCAATCCAATGCCGACAACGGTCAGCAGAAAAAGCGACACCAACACCATAACCGCAGCCGGATTCCCCCAGTTGATGCCAAACAGCCAATGGGTTGCGAGAAGCAATATGCCAAATTGAATCCAGCCAATAACAAAGAAGGAAAGCACATACCCAGCACCGATTTCAGCTCGGCTGACAGAGGTTGTAAGCAATCTGGACCATACGCCGTTTTTTCTTGCTTCTAAAATGGTTCCAGCCGCTCCCATCATGGTCAGCATGACAAACAGGATGGAAAACCCTGCTGCTCTGGAGGCTGTGTCACTTGCTTCCGCACCCTCTTTTTTATCACTGAGCGTCTGTCGTGTTACTGCCGGAACTGTATCTTCATGTTTTTTGGCGAAAACGGTTTTATACGCAGCCTTCCAGTTCTCTCCCGCTGTCTGCGATGCCGTTTTTGCCGCGGTCACCTGAAAATTGAGCGTTGCCAATGTGCTTTCTGCATATTGTTTGACCATCGGCGTTTCCGACAGCTCAGGGCCGTGACGGAAAAGCAGCTCAGGGTTTTTGCCTTTTTCCAGCTGTGTCTGGAACGAGCGGGAAATGACGATGATCCCGGCAATTTTCTTTTGTTTCAGCTTTTCTGACGCTTTGCTTTCAGACATTTTTTCGAATACATACATATCATCGTGTGCCTTCAGCTGCCGAATATAATGCTGTGAGAGAATCGTATCGTCCTGATCAACGATTGCAAGCCGCACCTTATCATCATTGCCGCCGAGCATACTCCCAAATACAAAGGTAAGCAAAAGCGGGGCAGCAAACATGATCAAATAGTTCTGCGGCTTCTTAAAAATGAGAGAAAGCTCAATGCCGCAAATGGCTATGATTTTTTTCACCTTTTGTACCCTCCTTATCTTGTATGAAGCCGTCTGATACCAATTACAAGTGAACAAAGGCCGATCGCCGCAAAAAGAAGCACAGGCTTTTGAAGGTCAGCCCAGCCTCCCCCTTCCATTAAAGAAAGAAAGCCGTCAAGCGCCCAGCGATTTGGCACCGCTTTGGATACAGACTGCAAGACGTCCGGAAATTGGTACAGCGGCAGCATGGACCCGCCCAGAACCGCAAGCAATTGAATGCCGAAGCCGCCTATCGCATCTGCAGATTTCATATCGCTGATGCACGACGCAAGCAGCATTGAAATACCAGATACAGCTGCGGCGTAAGAAAGCCCGTGTACACTCACAAACAGCAAATTGCCGCCCCAGTCCACACCAAATACATTGATTGTGACGATCAGAAATATGAAAAATTGTATGATGGCAAAAAGATACGTCCCAAGCCATTTTCCGAAGAGAATGACGGATTTTTGCGCAGGCGTCATCAGCATTCTGGCAAGCGTCTCCGTATCCTTTTCCTGTAAAAACGATTTCGCCCCGACTGTGATATGAAACAGCATAAACATGCAAAGCATTGCAGCCGAATAGTATTGAAAACTGGTAACGGCTTTGCTTCCGACAGATTTTTCCGCAATAGTCAGCTTGTCACCTGTTTCTTTTTCTAGCGTCTTTGCCAGCTTTTCTGCAAACTGTGCAGGGTCAAGTTTTCCTTGCTGTACAGCTTCCGTTTTGCTGATGTAGTCCATTGAGGCTGACGCGGCTTCCTTTACCGCTTTATATTGCTCTATAAAAGAGCTGGCAGCTGTTTCGATGATGGAACTTTTCAATGTTTGATCAGGTGCGGCATAAACAACAGCTGAGGTTTTGCCGGCTTCCCAATGGTTCGGGATGACGATGTCTACATCAATTTTCTTTTCATCAATCAGCTTCTTCATCTTGTCTTCGCTGCCAGCTTTTGTGGCCTTTATCGACTTCATTTTTTTGAGAACATCTTTTGTAAACATGTTCGCTGCATCTGACTGGTCTGATTGAATGTAGCCGACTTTGATGTCATCAATCCGGCTGCCTCCGTCAACAACTGATCCGAGCGCCGCGCCTAAAATACATGTTAGGATGAGCGGCATTAGGATAAGCAGCATAAATCCTTTTCTGTCCGTGATTCTGATTTTGACATCTTTCCAGGCGATCCATATGCTTTTTTTCATAGCCGTCCCTCCTAATCCCGCAACGTGCGGCCGGTCAGATTCAGAAACAGGCGCTCCAGATTCGGTTCCTGCACCTGAAGGGACAGCAGGTTTATATGATGAGCAGCAGCTTTAGCAAGCAGGCTGGTGACGACTTTCTCATGATGAGCCGCAGAAATGTCAATTTTGAGCTCTGACTCTTGGACTGTTACATCATTCACATGAGCCAGGGAACGGATCGCCAAAAGAAACGCTTCATCGATCCCGCTGACCGTGAGCTGAATGATGGTATCGCCCCCAAGGCGGCTGCACAAATCAGTTTTTGTGCCAATCGCAATCATTTCCCCCTGATCAATTATCCCGATCCGGTCGCATAAAAACTCAACTTCTTCCATGTAATGACTCGTATAGATCACCGTCATGCCCGTTTCGTTGAGCTGTTTGACCGTTTCTAAAATGTGATTTCTCGATTGAGGGTCAATACCGACAGTCGGTTCATCCATAATCAGCAGCTCGGGCTTATGCATTAAAGCCGCACCGATGTTGATTCTTCGTTTCATCCCCCCGGAGAACGTTTCAATCTTATCTTTAGCCCGCTCAGTCAGACCGACATATTCAAGGACCTCAGCCGATCTTTTTTTGGCCTCACCGTGCGTAAGTCCGTACATTTTCCCCCAAAACATAAGATTCTCATGAGCCGTCAGCGTCGGATATAATGCAATTTCCTGCGGAACAATGCCGATTTTTTGTTTCGCTTTGGCCGTTTCTTTTCCGATGACATAGCCGCCCACCGTGATGTTCCCGCTGTCATGCGGCACAAGGCCGGAAATCATCGAAATGGTTGTGGATTTCCCCGCACCGTTTGGCCCGAGCAGACCGAACGACTCCCCCTTTTTGAGGGAAAAAGAAATGCCTTTCACGATTGTTTTTTTTCCGTATGCCTTTTTGATGTTTTCTGCTTGCAGCACGTCGTCTCACTCCTTTTTTTGATCCATTGCCATTGTAGAAGAAAGAAAGGCGTGCGGCATGTAGCGGCAGATAGAACATAGGGCATGAAAAAAAGGCCTGTAAAAGGCCTTTTCAGAGAAGCGTATATGCAAAACGTCATATGTCAATAGACAGATACACCATATCTGACCGAGTAAATGGCGGCTTGGGTTCTGTCCCTGACAGCCAGCTTGCTGATAATATTTGAAACGTGGTTTTTGACTGTGCCTTCTGTAATGAAAAGCTTTTCGGCAATTTCTTTGTTATTCAGCCCGTACCCCAGCTCAGCCAGAACTTCGATTTCGCGCTCGGTCAGGTCGAGCAGCTCCTTAGGTTTTTCTATCTCATTTATTCCTTTCAGCTGTTTTTCACGCTTCCATTCATTCAGCATTTGGGCAGTCAATTCCGGCGGAAGCACCATTCCGCCAGAATGAACAGTCATCACCGCTTTTACAATCGTATCTGCCGACATATCCTTCAGCAGGTACCCGCTTGCTCCTTCTTCAAGCGCTTCAGCAATCAGCGCTGAATCCTTAAAGGTTGTCAGCATCAAAACCTTTACGCCGGGCAATGAGCTTGTGATTAATTTTGTTCCCTCCACCCCGTTGGAAACCGGCATGCGGATGTCCATTAATACGATATCCGGCTCCAGCTCTTTCGCCTTTTCGAATGCTTCCTGTCCGTTTCGCGCCGTTGCGATCACATCGAGCTCTTCTCGGAGCTGGAGCAGGGATGCCAGCCCTTCTCTGACGATATCCTGATCGTCGGTAATGATGATCTTAATCATGATAAACTCTCCTTTTGCTGCACGGGCCTGAAGCTCCATTTTTTATTGGCAAGTGAAAATTCTGCATTTACAGTAAATCCTTGATCCTGTTCGCTTTCAAAGCGGATCGTTCCGCCATGCTCCGCTGCCCGCTTTTTCATATTCAAGAGGCCAAAGCCAAGTGCCGCTTCGGGATTGCCTTTTCCGTCATCCTTAATGACAAGGCTGATGCTGTCCGTTGTGCAGGCAAGCTGTATCGAACAAGCTGTGGCGCCGCCGTGCCGTTTGGCATTGGTCAGCGCTTCCTGCACCGTTCTGATCAGGGTCGGATGAAGAGACAGCGGAATGATTGCAGGATCGCCGCTGACCGCAAATTCTGTTGTGACCCCTGCATTTTTGCAAAAGTCCTCTGTCAGCTGTTTCAGCGATTCGATTAGCGAAGGATCGTTTTCAGTTTGCAGAGTGCGTACTGATAAGCGGACATCATCAAGCGCTTCACGGGCAAGTGTTTCACAGACACCTACTGTCTCATCCGCTTTTTGGCTGTCTCTTTTTTGCCATTCACGCAAAAGCTGCAGCTGGACGAGAAGGGCCGTCATTTTATGCCCCACTGTATCATGGATTTCCCGCGCCATTCTGTTCCGCTCGTAAATGGCAGTCAGCTCTTCAACCTGCTTCGCATATAAATGGAGCTCCTGATGTGCAGCAGACAGCGCCAGATGGGACTCCGTCAGTTCCTGAAACTGCTGTTTTGCCGTATCCTGCGCATCCAACAGCTTGCGGATTAATTTGCCCACGACACCGCAGAAGACAACGAATGTCATGCTAGTCAAATGATCAATGACAAATTCATTGCCGAACATCGCATATGTACGGATGAGGACGGTCAAAAATAAAATAGAGGAAAGACATAAGACAGACCATGCTGTTCTTTTAGGAAACCCCCGCAGAAAAAAGGCGACCGCAACCGGACAAAGCATAATAATGAACAAACCTGTGCCGGGAAAGATAAATCCGAACGAAAAGCCGATTGCAATATCAATCAGGCAGAACCAGATGGCATTTGTCTCTTTTGTCAGCAAAACATGATTGGCTGCATACATGGCAGCACCTGCTGCTATAAATACATATCCAAACCAGTTATCCTCTTTCACAATGGACAGATACATTAAACAGCTCACCATCAAGGTGAACATTCTCGTAAAAAAAAGAGCTTTCACGCTCATCACTCCCGATACCCAATTCCCTTCTTATCATACCTGCCTCAGGGCATTTTTGACAGGAGTTTCTGGAAAATAAAAAATCCCCCTGCCGTTATTTCGGCAAGGGGATTGCAGTTAAATCACAAATGTAATATAGGCGCCGGAAACAGGGTCTTTCACACGAAAGCTGTTTTCCGTCTCTTCAATCGAATACCCGGCATGTTTGACTCGGTTTGCCACCAAATCCAGCTCCTCTTGGTGAGGCAGGACAACAGTGTAATAATCTAGTCCGCTGGCATTTGTCGGTTTAGGCGGCGCATTTCTTCCCGCCCAAATGTTTAAGCCGATATGATGGTGGTACCCCCCGGCTGAAACGAAGAGGGCGGACATGCCCGCATAGTTTCCGACAATGTCAAAGCCCAGTACATCTGTATAAAACGCCTTTGCTTCTTTCAAATCACTGACATGCAGATGAATGTGTCCGATGATTGTATCGTTCGGAAGCGATGTTTTCCGCTCATCTCCTGCCTCTTCCAGAAGGCCCTCAATGTCAACAGCGGTTGTCGTCATGACATAGTTTCCTTCCCGATCACGCTGCCACGTGCTGCGGGGGCGGTCAGCGTACATTTCAATGCCGTTTCCGTCAGGATCAGACAGGTAGAGCGCTTCGCTGACAGCATGGTCTCCATGTCCGATAGCAATGCCGTGTTCAATTAGGCGGGCGAGCGCGATCCCAAGTTCTTTCCTGTCCGGAAGAAGAATCGCAAAGTGATAAAGGCCTGTCACAGACCGTTCAGGCAAGACGACAGCGCTCGGATTTTCTTCAAGAATAAGCAGTACGCGTTTCCCGTCAGCCGTTAATTCCGCTTGGCGATCCGTCTTTTTTAAGACTTGAAAACCGATGACGTTACAGTAGAACTGAAGCGAACGCTCCAGACTGCGAATTGTGAGTTTGGCATAGCCAATGTGTGTATCCTCATGAATGCTGGTCATGCTGCATGCCTCTTTTCTTATGCTGAAACGTTTCCGTTCTTTTTTCCTTTAAACACAAATGGGTCCAGCGCCAGGAATCGACTTCCAGTAAGCGCCAGGTGAATGGATGTCAAAAGCAGAAGGTAATCAAATTCTGCATTGCCCATGAATGGCGCTTTCAGCTTAACAGTGATGATGGCGCCGATCAGTGTAAGAGCGAACAGTACACCGACAATACGTGTAGCCAATCCGAAGAAGACAAGCACTCCGCCAATGAGTTCAATCGCTGCGATGACATACGCCATAAAGCTTGGAAGGCCTATGCTGCCGAAAAATTGGATGGTGCCCTCCATTCCCTGAAACTTTGATAAACCGTGAACAAAAAAGATAATACCTGTAATAACTCTTAAAAGTAATGTGCCAATTTCAAATGATTTATTCATTTTATCCTCCTTGATAAATGTTATCACTTACTTAATGTAAGCTAGTATATATACATAACTTGTTTACGTCAAGTAATTTTGTTACATTTTACGAAAATGAAATAAAAGTACTATAAAACTGTAACAAAAAAGACCTCTGTGCAGGACAAAGGTCTATTTCTCAAATTGGCTTTCATATAAGTCACTGTAAAATCCTTTTTGCCGAATCAGCTCGTCATGGCTGCCTTTTTCAATCATTTCACCGTCTTTTAGCACCACAATCTGGTCCGCTCTTTGAATGGTGTTCAGCCTGTGGGCAATGATGACGCTTGTTCTTCCTTCCATTAAACGGGCGAGCGCTTCTTGAATGTTGACTTCTGTAACGGTATCAATGTTGCTTGTCGCTTCATCCAAAATGAGAAGAACCGGATCGGCAAGCACCGCCCTCGCTATAGAAATCAACTGCTTCTGTCCTTGACTGATGCCCGAACCGTTTTGCGTCAGCACGGTGTCATACCCTTTTGGCAGCCTTTCAATAAAACTATGGGCATTCGCTGTTTTTGCAGCGGCTTCGACTTCCTGATCAGAAGCATCAAGCCTGCCGTAGCGAATGTTTTCTCTGATCGTTCCCTGAAATAAGAAAGAATCCTGAAGAACAAACCCCATGTTTTTTCTCAGGCTTGCTCTAGTAAGGGTTTTAATATCTGTACCGTCGATTAAAATTTTTCCTTCGTTAGGCTCGTAAAAACGGGCGAGAAGATTAGTGACGGTTGTCTTCCCCGCCCCCGTCGGTCCGACAAACGCGATGGACTGCCCTGCAGGCACGGTAAACTGTAAATGCTTCAGTGTCTGCTGCCCTTTATCGTAACCGAAGGACACATCCCGGAATTCAATGCTGCCTGTTTGGATGGGCTGATGCACGGCGTTCTTTTCATCCTCGCGCTCTTCTTTTTCATCAAGCACGTCAAACACCCGTTCAGCGCCGGCGATTGCGGACAGCATCGTATTAAACTGGTTGGCCAGATCGTTTAAAGGGCGTGTAAATTGTCTTGAATACTCGGCAAAGACAACGATGGAGCCGATCGAGATCCAGCCTTTCAGCGCAAACAAACCGCCGATTGCCGCTATCATTGTAAAACTTAAGTTATTCAAAGAGTTCATGACCTTCGGGATAAACCCGGAAATCGTCTGCGCCCAAAAGCCCGACGTCTTGAGTGCAGCGTTTTTTTCGAGGAATTCAGCAGTAATCTGCTTCTCACGTGAATATGCTTTGATGACCTTTGCGCCTGAAACAGATTCCTCAATATACCCATTCAGATCACCAAGGTTTTTCTGCTGTTCTTTAAACAGCTTTCCCGTTCGGTTGGTGATCCATTTCAGGCTCGCTGCCATCACCGGAATAATGGTCAGCGTAATCAATGTAAGGAGCGGGCTCATGTACAGCATCACCGCAATCGTCCCGACAAAGGTGATCACGCTTGACAAAATTTGAATGACTGACGTGTTTAAGGTAGAACTGACATTTTCGATGTCATTCGTCACCCGGCTCATCAGCTCGCCGTGCCGCTGTTTATCAAAAAATGGAATCGGCAGCTCATGCAGATGGGTGAACAATTCGCTTCTCATTCTGAAAACCGTGCCCTGCGAGATCGTAATCATCCAATAGTTTTGAAACCAAAGCGACAGGGACTGAATGATATAGATAGCGAGCAGAAGAAGCAAAACAGGAATCAAGCCGCTGACCGTTTTCCCGACGATAAAATGGTCGATGGCCTTTCCGATCACAAAGGGACCAAGGAGCCCGAATATGGCGCTGATGACAACCATCAGCATGACAAGTATGAGCAGTCCTTTTCTTTCAGCCAAGTAAGACCAGATTCGTCTCAGTGTGCCCTTTGTATCCTTTGCTTTCGCCCGCTTTTTCGCGCCTTCTTTTTTGTCAATTGGCAGTTTGGGATATTGGAAAGGCTTGCGGATGTCTTTTAGCATGACTCGCTCCCCTCCCTTCCGAATTGTGACTCGTAAATGCGCTTGTATAACTGAGATTCAGAAAGCAGCTCACTGTGAGTGCCTTTTTCAATCAGTTCGCCGTCCTCAAGCAGCAAAATCTGATCAGCTTTCATCGCCGTGGTTATTTTTTGTGTAATGATCAAAGTTGTGCAATGGTATGTGCTGATTGCTTCAAGCAGCTTTGCCTCCGTTTGCAGATCAAGCGCGCTTGTGCTGTCATCTAATAGAAGGATAGCCGGTTTTCGAATCAGCGCCCGCGCAATGGAAATTCGCTGTTTCTGGCCGCCGGACAGGTTGACGCCTCTTTGCCCCAAAACTGTGTCATATCCATTTGGGAGCTTCAAAATCGTTTCATGAATTTGCGCATGTTTGGCCGCATCCATTATTTCATCTAGTGAAGCATTTTCTTTGCCCCAAGCGATGTTTTCTTTGATTGTGCCGGAAAACAAGAGGACTTCCTGCGGTACATATCCAATTTGCCTGCGCAGCCCTTCAGCCGGAATATCTTGAACCGGCTTTTCATCTATGTAAATGCGGCCTGAATCCGGCTGATAAAGCCGCGGAATGAGCTGAAAAAGCGTGGACTTGCCCGAGCCCGTCGCACCGAGAATCGCGATCGTTTCTCTTGGCTTTGCGGAAAATGAGACATTCCTGAGCGCTTCTCTGTCCATTTCAGGATAGCGAAAGGATACATGCTGAAACTCAATCCGTCCTGACAAACGATCAGATATGGTGCCTTCCTCCCGCTCGTCGCCTTCTGTTTCAAGCACCTCACCGATTCTATCCCCTGAAGCCTTCGCCCGGGTGAAAATCATAATCAAAAACGGAAACATCGAAAGCGCGCCTGTAATTCGTGTTGCGTAGTTAATTATCGCAACAACATCGCCAACCTGAGTGCTTCCGCTCGTAATACTGTAGGACCCCGCCCACAAAATCAAAAGGATGCAGAGATTCATCAAAAGCATCAGTACAGGCATCGTGAATTCCACAAGCTGAAAGGCCGAAACCGTTTTTTCCATCAGCCTTGTGTTGGCTTTGATAAATCGTTTGACTTCGTGGCTGCCGCGAAGCAGCGCTTTGATCAGCTTGATTGCAATTAAATTTTCCTGCATGATGGTGTTCACTTGATCCAGCCTTTTCTGCACTGAGCGGAACAGTGCCCCGCCTTTCCTTAATACCCATAGCAAAAACAAGATCAGGATCGGAATGGTCACAAGCAGAAAAAAGCCGAGTTTCACATTAACGGCAAGCGACAGCACAATGCCGCCTGCAATCATTAAGGGAGCCCGCAGCATAAACCGCAAACTCATAAAAATCATATTTTGAACCTGTGTGACGTCGTTTGTCAGCCTTGTAATATAAGAAGAGGACGAAAACTGTCCAAATGTGGAATAGGAGAAGGACTGGATTTTTTGGAAAAGCCCTTTTCTCGTATCATAGGAAAAGCTTTGGCTGACATGGGCGGCATAAAAGGAATTCAGCATCCCCGCCGCAAAGGATAACACGGTCAGCCCGATCATGACCGCGCCCCATATCCATACATGCCGCAGATCTTGCTTCAATATCCCATCATCGATGATTTTTGCGATCAATAAAGGCTGCATCAGTTCAACTGCAAGCTCCGTCAACATAAGAATCAGAGCAATTCCCGCCAGCAATGAATATGGTTTTAAAAACGACAAAGCCTTTTGCATGTAAAAGCCTCCAAACCCCTTTTAGCAATATGTACTTTTTATTTTAATTGTTTATAAGACTTGATGAAAGAATTTTACTGTCATGAAGTGTTATGAAAGCATAGAAAAGCACTGAATTTATCGATAACCAAAATCACTTTATCTTTTATTCGAGAGCTATTCACTGCTGATCCGCGTTCATTAAAAAATATCAAAGATTTTACTCTACTAAAGTTGAGGCGCTGGATAGACTTAGATAAATTAGGAAGATTGCTGGAACCGTAGGAATAATGAAAAAGATAAATTTTAAAACGAAGACCTTTTTGCGAGGAATATAATCTGATAAAAATGCGGTGAAAAATTTCTAAAATCTAATTAAAACTCTAAATAGAGTGCATTGTTAAGCACTCTATTTAGAATCTGTACATTTTAATGTTACCGAATAAAAACTAAAACCACTCCATATCCCTTACTTTTGTCGAACTCTTTGATGACTCTCATGACCTGCCACCTTTGTTTAGGAGATACCGTTTTTGTAGCAATTCCGTTGTTATGCGCTTGAATAAAGTCTCCGGCTTCTACTGTGCTGTCGCATCTTACATAAACCTGTCCTACAAGGCCCACAACATTCCATTCATCCCTCTCTTCCCTAGAGGCATAGTTCTTATCTGGCTTATAATCAGGGTTTTCCATAGGCGCCATGACGATTTGGCCATTGGCATCTTTCTGTTTTTCATAAATATACCCGCCAAAATCATTCTTCAGGTATCTTCCAGACCAATGGAAGCTTGACTCACCAAGTATCACACCAGCTGTTTCAGAAATAACTCCAAGCATAAAGTCACCTTTTTTTGCAGGTCTAATTTTATCACCCTCCAAAGTAACTAGGGTTCCTGCCGGAATTTTTTCACCGCTTAGGCTCTCAAAATATTCAGCGTAATCCGAGAACGTTTGGGAACTTTTTATGCTTCCTGAAGCCTTAATCGTTCCATCTTTTGCATGAAATTCTATTTTTCTGTTTGATGAGGATGGTGTGCTCCCACTTGCCCATCCTAGAGCAACTGAGTCTGAGTTCGGATTGATCGTATTATATGAGGCTATCACAGAAGATTGAGCAGCCCCAGTTGCTCTGCTTCGAACAGATCCTGCTACAAAATTATTATTTCCAGTAGCGTGGGAATCACGAGAGCCAATAATCCCGCTTCCTTTATGTTTAAACAAAAAGTACGGCGTCACAACGCCGCCAATCTTAAAATCTGTTTCGTAGCCTGAAAAGTCACAATTAGAAACATTAAGATCAGGGTCAACAGAAAAAATCCCAACTGTACCACTGTTATTTTTAGGCGATCTTTGCCCCCATACATTACTAACTACAGACTCGTACATACCGCTCCCAAAAACAACACCCTTTTCGGCTGAATCGATCAATGTCACACCATCAATCATTACCTTACCGACAGAATTGTCGCCACCTACAATATAAAGATCGTTATCAGCAGTTTTAAATCCTCGAATCGTTATATTCTTTAAATTGATTAGACGCCCTTTATAATACACGCTTACGACTGAATTTCCCTTATAGTTAATGGAGGAATCATCGCATATAGCATGAAAATTAACCACATTGACGCCATCGTAACCTGAAATTTGCAATGCATTCGGCCCTGCCCCTTTGTACAAATCACTCGGCTTAGGGTTATATGCGATACAGTTAGCCAGCTGAACGTCATGAGCTGATGCTGATTGAGGATCACTTGCTGTGTGGTGTCCTATATGCCGAATGCAAAAACTAATTGCATTTTCATAGGCACGGCAGTTCACAAGTTGAACTCTTTTTGCAGCCGGAGCATAATCATGAGCTTTAATTTCAAATCCTCGAACTCCTCCAATTGCGATGCAGCTATCAACCATTACATCCTGAGAGCCATCATCGATTTCAAAACAGTTTGTATTTGAAGACCCATCATTTAACCCCATCGGATGGTAAGAAAGACAATGACTGAAAGTCGTATGCTTTCCAAAGTGACATGTGAAATTATCATCGCCAGAGCCTGTTGCTTCGCAATATGAGAAGGTTACAAAGTTGCAGCCACCAGGCTGATAAAAGGTAGGATCATCATTTTCTCCGTGTCTGTTATAATTAGGGCTTGTAGCATCAAACCCGTGAAGGCCGGCATTTTTTGCAAAAACATGCTCTACAAAAGAGTAATCCACATTTGCAAAAAGCAAGCAGCTTGAAGTGGGCCCCTTAGGGATCTTCCATCCAGCAGGACGCGTATCTTTATTCCAGTCCAGTGTCAAATGTCCAATGTAGATATTTTCATTACCATTTGTATGATCACTATTGGTGAGTACAGAGTGACCAACTGGCGTATCGTCTAATAACTTGATGATGGTCCTTTTTTTACCCGCTCCAACCAGCATTGTATTCGAAGGAACGAGCAAGCCAGATATCCTAAATACGCCTGCAGGGACTTTTATGAGATAACCGCCTTCGGCCATCGCATCATGAAATGCTTGCGTATCATCTGTGACCCCGTCTCCTTTAGCTCCATAATCCATTACGTTTCGTTCATCAAGGTACTCAAATCTGTTCTCATACATTTTGAGTCTTTCATTTAAGTTTTCAAAAGTTGTTATTCCATTACTTAATGCAATCCCAATCTTACTATCAATCGTTTCGAAATTCTCGGCAAGCTTGGAATCAATTTCAATACTTTCAGTGCTTTCAGGTTTGTAAAGACCTAAAAACGTTGTATAATTTTCCATTTTTACTCCCCCTATTTGTTTCAGTTTTTAAGAAACATAACATCCCTTGCACTTATAAGTGGCAAACGTATGACAAACAAAAATGCGCTGTCTTTAAACAGCGCAAGATAAAATAATTTTGACTATTCATTCAGTAATTTTTCCACACGCTCCCGCATCTGCGGTACGCTTAATCCGATAATTACCTGAAACGCCTTCCCGTTCCTGACAACGCCGTGTGCGCCAAGCGCGCGGAATACGCTGTCGGGTTCAACCTTTGTTTCATCCTTGACACTGACTCTGAGGCGGGTGGCGCAGTTTGTGACTTCAGTGATGTTGTCTTTTCCGCCCAGCGCTTCAATATACAGAAAAGCGGTGTCATCAGCCGTTTCAGCAGCGGAGGCCGTTTCATCCTTGTTTTTTCTTTCTCTGTATTCCTTTTTCGAATATAGCTTTGTTTCCTGCTGTTCATCCTTTTCCCGTCCTGGTGTAGCGATATTGAATTTGAGGATTAAAAATCTGAAGACGAAAAAATAAATTGCTGTAAACGAGAGCCCGATCAAAATTTGATACACATATGTCATACCGTGGCTGCCAAAGAGCGGAATCCAGTTCAAGGTTACCGCCTCAATCAGTCCGCCTCCCATATTTCCGACGACGCCGGCCATATACATAACTGTCGACATTGTGGCGGCAAGCACGGCGTGAACCGCAAATAAGAAAGGTGAAATGAATAAGAACGTAAACTCAATTGGCTCTGTAATACCGGCGACAATCGCTGTCAGTGTGACAGGAATCAGCAGCCCTGCGACGAGTTTTTTCTTTTCCTTTTTGGCTGTCACATAAAAAGCCAGGGCGATACCCGGAATACCGAAGATTTTCGAGTTGCCGTGAAGCGCGAATCCGCCTTGCGGAAAGAGCTCCTTCAGCGGTTTGGCGCTTTGCGAATATTCGCCAAGATGCTGTGCCCAATACGTGACGATCCCGCCTTCCGCTACAGCCGGGCCATAAATAAACGGCGTGTAAATAAAGTGATGAAGGCCGGTCGGAATTAAAATCCGTTCCAAAAACGTGTATATCCAAACGCCCATCGCCCCAGAAGCAACCAGGAAGCTTTGAAGCGAGCCGATTCCCGATTGAACCATCGGCCAAATATAAGACACAGCCAAGGCAATTGGGATCATAATAAAGAAGGAAATCATCACGATATATGTTGAGCCTTGAAAGATGCCGAGAAAATCGGGCAGTTTTTTATCAAAATAGCGATTATGCAAAAAGACGACAATCGAAGAAATAAAGATGGCTCCGATAATGTTGGTATCGAGCGTTTTTATGCCCGCAATCATCGTTAACCCGCTCGTTCCGCCTACCTCTTGATTCATGTCGACGCCAAATGCTCCTCCCCATACCGTCAATATCGCGCTGACAAAATAGTTGAATGTCAGGTAGACAGTAAGCGCTTCCAAACAAGCGCGTGCCTGAGCTTTCTTCGCCAAAGCAACCGGGATGCCAATGGCGAATAAGAGCGGCATTTGGTTAAAAACAGTCCAGCCGCCCTGCTCAATAATATACCAGCACTGATACCAAAAACCGTCGGGATCGGCGAGCGGGCCCATGAGGGTTTTATTTTTAAAGAGCGTGCTGATACCGACGATAATGCCGGCGAACGCGAATAATAAAACAGGCACAAACATCGCGCTTCCAAAGCGCTGAATTTTTTGCATCATACCAGAACCCCCTGCTACTCATTGTCATTTTTTTCTGCCTCTTTGTAATCAACATATGCGCGGAACAATGCTTCGCCAACGAGAAAAAACGGTGCAAAAGCGACAATTTCCGTTTTATCGCTTAATGTCACAGGTTTGCTTGTCGCATAAAGATTATGCGGAGTCAGCTGGGCGAGGACATTGTTTTTTAAATTCGTAATGGAAATAAAGGGAATACCCTTTGCAGAAAGCATTCTTGCCTGAGGAATCAGCTCCGGTGTTTCTCCGGAAAGAGAAATGATGATAAACAGATCGTTTACTTTAAAATCATCGCGCATCAAATTAAATTCATTTGTGTCTTCAATTAAAATAAGATAGCGATGGCGCGGAATAAACATTCTTTGCAGGTCGCGGGCGCATATCTTTTGCGCATTTCCAGAACCGTAGACGAAAATGCGGTCAGCTTCATCAATCAGCTGGCACATGTCCGTCATGTCCTTTGTCCTTAAGAACTTCAAATTTGCTTCAATATCATCAAGCAGCTTTTCAAAACTCATACTCTCGCCTTCTTCCGGCTGATCTTCCCACTTTAAAAAGACGCGAAATTCACTGTAGCCACTGAAACCGAGCTTTTGGGCAAGCCGTAAAATTGAGGAACGCGATACACTGCAAGCTTTGGCCAGCGCGTCGATTCCAAGGTGATAGCATGTGTGCTTATGATTCAATATATATTTTAAAATATGAAAATCGTTGTCATTCAATTTGCTGTAGTGCTGATTGATCAGTTCTTCGAGCTGCATATCAGATCCCCCCATTTTCTTTCTATTATATACAATTACAGATTCGAAAATGGGGGAATTTCAGTTATGATATACGGGTCGGGCTTTGATCAAGCTCAGGCCAGAAGTCTTTGTTGGCCTCCATTAAATCCTCAAGAATGAGTCTTGCCACACGCGCGTTCGGCACTGTTTTTGACAAAATTAGCGCCTGCCACAGCTTTTGGAACGATTTCTCCGCCCACGCTTCAACAGTCAGCTTCTCAACGGATACCTGCTGCTCCATAAGCCCTTTTTGGAATTGCGGAATGGTGCCGACGGTAATCGGTTCAGGCCCATTTGAGCCGACAATGCATGGCACCTCGACCATCGCAGTCGGGTCAAAGTTCGCAATTGCGCCGTTATTTTCAACGATCAACAGCATTCTTTCACCTGTGTTGTAGGCAATCGCCCGGGCAAGATCAACGATATATGATGCGTGGTCATCGATTTTGATTTCGCTGTTTTCTGTGGACTGCTCACGTGTAATCATGTCACATTGGCTGAAAATAAAAGCTTCGCGCCCTTCCATCACTTCATTTGCCCGCGTATGATTCGGATTTGATTTTTTCACCATATCATCCGGGAACAAATAATATTGCAAATACGTATTCGGCAGTGTATCAGGATCTGCGGCCTGCACGTCACGCGCTTTGGCGAATGTGTCATTCCAGCTCGCTTCCACCGCTTCAGCCTCTGTTTTCGGAATATAGCCGTATTGAGATACATGCTCCTTCAGCTTCGGCATTAAATCGTTGCCCTCTTGATCCTGAATTGATGTCCACCAGCCGAAGTGATTTAATCCGTAATAGCGGACCTTCATTTCTTTTCTTGAGGATAAGCCAAGAATTTGCGCCATCCGGTCTTCGATCCCAACCGGCATATCACAGATATTGAGAATTTTAGAATTCGGTCTAAGGCGTCTCGTAGCTTCAGCCACAATTGCCGCCGGATTGGAATAATTGAGCATCCACGCATCAGGCGAGTATTTTTCCATGTAATCTAATATTTCAAGCACACCGCCGATCGAACGCATACCGTATGCGATCCCGCCCGGCCCGCACGTCTCCTGGCCGACAACTCCGTACTTTAACGGAATTTGCTCATCAAGCGCACGCATCGCGTATTTCCCTACTCTGATGTGCGCCATAACAAAATCGACATCTGTAAAAGCTTCTTCCGGGTCAGTCGTCGCTGCAAATTCAATATCCGGCGCTTTTTCTCTGATAAAAACGTCACAGGCGCCTGCAATTCGATCCTGTCTCTCCTTATCATTATCATACAGCTTCAGCTTTCTGATCGGAAACTCCTCCAAATGGTCCAAGAGC
Organism: Bacillus sp. PS95; assembly: GCF_037963565.1. Lineage (NCBI taxonomy): Bacteria > Bacillati > Bacillota > Bacilli > Caryophanales > Bacillaceae > Bacillus > Bacillus sp. PS95. Next base: position 849,137 of record NZ_CP150160.1, on the reverse strand, counting down.
ATGAGTACGATCCCTGGAGTGAAAGTGCTCCCTCCGCCCGCTATTACGATTGAGAACGATTTTTTCTTCATATGACGACCTCCTCGATAACGTTTACAATTCCATTTATACCATGAGATAGCCCGTCCCGTAACACGTTTGGCGCACTTAGGTCATTTGATCAACTTTAGTGTTTTTTCCCATAGAGCGGGAAATTTCTCATTTGCCTTATGTCTGAGGAATTTGTTTTTTTTACCTTTTTTGTAATCTTAAAGTCTCACCAACTGTGAATTTTAAGTGAATATACGCCCTTCCAATTCTTATGAAAAGGTTCTTTTGTACGATTCGGATACATGCCGAATTATTTATAATCATTTATATAAAACATCCAATTGTGCGTGAATTTAGAAAAGGCAGGGGACAAAAGTTGGACTCATATAAAGTCATTGAGCTGGCAAACAAGTACAGTGCGGCCGCAGAAGAGGTCAGAAGCTCCAAAATGCTGCTTGAATCCCGGTTATCTGCAATGGGAGATGCTTGGCAGGGCAAAGCAAGAGATTCGTTTGACCAGGATTTCGAGGAAACGAAAGCCGCCTACGATCAATTCGAACAGGAGCTGCTTGAAACAAGCCAAGAGCTGAAGGCTGCCGCTGTCAAAATAGAAGAACGAAAAGCTGAAATTGCCAGAATGGAAGAACTGGAGCGTAAAGCAAGAGAGGAAAGACATAAACTCGGGAGGTGAACGGTGTGTCAGGAAACATTGCAGTTGATCCGGATAAGCTCGAACAGCTTGCAAATGATGTTGTCACTGAATTAACTGATATGGAAAACAAATATAAGGACCTGCATGTGGAGCTGGGGCAGATGATTTTGCAATGCGATCCCCGCTACAGCAGCTGTTTTTCTGGAGTGGGCGATGCGTGGAGCTCAGGAAAGGCGCTCGTCACCAAGCTGAGTGACAATGAGATTTTCATCAGAAAAACGGGCGATAAATTTGTGGAACAAGATGATATTTTGCGAAAGCTCTACAATGCCTACGACAAATACGGTACGATGACAAGCTTAACCGCCCTTATGCTGACGCAGGGAAAATATTACGGATTAGGGCTTACGAAATTTGTGAAACAGCCAAGCGGCTTGCATACAGCCCAGCACTCAAAACTGCTCTTGGATATTTCTAGGGCCGTTGACAGCTCACGTTATCAAAAAGCGGCAAGAGTGCTTTTGAATCCTAAATATTTGTTAAAAAAGACCAACCGTCCATTTTCAGATTTGGTACATAAAAAGTTTACAAAATACTTTCCTCAGGACACGGTGGATTTTTCAAACAGCGTCAGAAGCTACACAAAAGGATTTCTTAATGAAGCCGGCGTACGCTCCACTTTGAAGGATGTGGGAAAAACGGGCTTGAGATTCGCGAAAGGAAATGCCATTACCGCCACACTGATTACCGGAGCGACCGAAACATTCGGAGCAGGCGTGAAAATTGCTGAAAATTATGCAAAATACCAGGACAAACCCGAAGTTCTCAAGCGTGAAAACGCCAAGGCCGTCGGGAATGCTGTGAATAATACGATTTTTGTTGCCGGCGGTGCCACAGCTGGTGCTGTTGTGGGCGGTGCAATTGGAAGCTTTGCAGGACCTGTGGGTACTGTCCTTCTTGGGGCAGCAGGTTCATACATTGGCGGAGTCGTCGGAGAACAAATCGCCAAATATACAGCCGGTTTTGCCGAAAAAGCAGCCTTAAAGCTGAAAGAACCGATCCATGCTGTCGTTGATACAGCCAAAAAAGGACTGGAATCAGCCGGCAAAGTCGTCAAATCAGTGAATGACGGCATAGATGCGGCGAATAAAACGATACATAAAGGGATAGACAGTGCGAAAAAAGGAATGGAAAAAGCAAAGAAAACAGCGGATTCGCTCATACACGGCGCAACCCATTTCCTTAAAGGGAAATTTTCATTTGGATAGGAGAATAAACAATGAAGCAGTTTACAATCAGTATAGAAGAACTCTTGTTTTGTTTTTACAGCGAAGGGTTTTTCGAACAGGGAATGGCCTTAAAACAAGCCTATTTTCCCGAAATAGAAGATGAACAGCTCGGCGCTTTGTTCGAAGCAGCTTGCCGCTCACTCTTAGCTAAGGATGCAGCGGAATATCGGAACCATCAATATCGGTTAAAGGACGAGTACTGTCCGTTTATCCATGTATTAAACGACGCTGACTATACAGTGAAGCTTTCTAAATTTAACGGGCAAGGCGCCGAACAGAATGTGTCCTGCCATGTATCAAAATTCGGCACCTACTCTCACGAACTCCTTTTTGATGAACAAGTCCATCGCATTACAAAAATGGAATCAAGTGAAGGGTTACTTGCTAAGACAGATGAGTTTTTACATATAATAGATACAGAGGATAAAAGAGAATCGATTGTGACATTGACATCAAATGAATTTGAAAAACTCTTGGAGGGCGCTTCAGACAACCCTTCATATCTAAAAGAGTTCCTTGAAAAACATGACCACCAAGAGGACGTTACCCGATTTGCAAATGATCTGGCTTTGCGGAAAGGGAAAATGGATACACTTATGCGTCTGGCATATGGCAAAGATAACACTCCTGAAGTGGCTGACATGGCATTCGTCCTGCCGGGGGCCCACCATACTTGGCTTGTCACAGGCATCACCCAGAATGAATTTTCTATCCTCCCTGCTCATAAGGATGTTGTAAATCAAATCATTTCAAAATGATAAGAATTGAATTAACAAAAGGAGAAAAGCATTGAAAAACCAAGAAATCATTGAAGTCAAAAGCAAAATGTTCCTGAGAATATGGGCTTTTGTCGGATCTGCCGGTATGGGATTAGCATGTTTGTGGCTCTTTTATATGGGTATTACGTTTCAAACGAAATATTACCTATTAGCCATACCTGCTGGCTTTCTGTTCACCTTGTTTTGTTTATATTTATTTATCATCTTCTTTCCGGCTTTCACCCCGCGGGGAAATACCATTTTCCGCATCAAGACAGGAAAAAATGGAGAAGTGTTCACTGACAAAGTGTCTGTTACGTTTACTGATATCAAGAAAATTGAGATGAGCCGCCATAAATTTAGTCTAAAAGGAATCTTCCAAGAAGATATATTGATCCAAACCGTTGATCAGAAGACCATTCGCATTCCCACTTGGAACATCATTCCGAATCCGTTGTTTTTCGAAGCGGTTGAACGCTATATCCTTCCCCATTTGAGTGAAGAGGCGAAAAGCAATTGGATCGGACAGTTTACAGAGGTTCAGCGAAAAGCGTATTTGAAGGAATTTGAGAATCATCCGAAGCTTTAAAAGCTCTCCTCCTCTATAATGAAAGATAAATGCAAATTGAGGAGTGCTCATGATGCTGATTACCATTCTTTTATTTCTCGCGGCAGGGCTTGCTGAAATTGGCGGCGGATATCTGGTTTGGCTATGGCTGAGAGAGGCAAAGCCAGCCGGCTACGGAATCGCCGGGGCGCTGATCCTCATTGTATACGGCATTCTTCCGACGTTTCAGTCCTTCCCATCTTTCGGCCGTGTATACGCCGCTTATGGCGGAGTATTCATCGTGCTTGCGGTCCTGTGGGGATGGCTTGTTGACCGGAAAACACCTGATCTGTATGACTGGATCGGCGCATTCATTTGTCTCATCGGTGTCTGTGTTATTTTATTTGCGCCGCGCGGATAACAAAATGGCCTGCTTATGAAGCGGGCCATTTTTGTTTAATCCTCTTTTAAGCTGTTCAGCTGCACTTCATGCTCCTCTTGCGGTTCGTCAAGCGGATAAATTCTTGCTGTTCCGTTTTCTTCATTCACGTGCTGAATGTATATAGGAACGCCGTTGTATGTTACTTTTTTCATGTCGGGAGATTCTACAATTTCTTTCGCCCTTTGAATATTCATCGTAACACCCTCCTTCAATACATAACGTTTCCATTTCCTGAAGGAAGTATGCTTTATGATTCAGCGGACAAGTTGAATTTTTTCAGGCGTTTGTAGAAAGTGCTTCGGGGGATCCCGCTGATTTTTGCGGCTTGAGAGACGTTTCCTTTTGCAGATTCAAGCGCTTTGATCATCATATCCTTTTGGATTTGCTCACGAAAAGTAAGCACGCCGGCAGCAGCCGGCTTTTTTTCTGCAGAGCTGGCCGGCAATCCAGCGGCTTCCAGTAAAGCGGGAAGCGATTCATCCCTCAGCCGGCCGTCCGGAAATCTGATAGAAAGACGTTCAAACACATTAAACAGCTCGCGGATATTCCCCGGCCACTTCCATTGCTTCAGCACATTACAAAAATCAGAAGGAAGTTCGCCTGGCCAATGATTCTTCTGTTTGTAGTACTCAAAGAGATCCGGGATATCCTCGGTGCGATCGCGTAATGGAGGGAGTTCAATTGGATAGACATGAAGACGGTAAAACAAGTCCTCTCTGATTTTTCCGTTTTCGGCAAGCTCGCGTAAATCACAATGTGTGGCGGCAATAACTCTGATATCAACCGGAATTTCTTTCGTCCCGCCGATTGGCGTTATCTTGCGTTCCTGAAGCACCCGTAAAAGTGCAACCTGCATCGAGTGGGAAATTTCTCCGATTTCATCTAAAAATAATGTGCCTTGATTCGCTTTTTGAAAGGCGCCTTTATAGCCATTTCGTTTCGCTCCCGTAAAAGCGCCCTCTGCATAGCCGAACAGTTCGCTTTCAATCAAATCAGACGGAATCGCTCCGCAATTGACAGCAACAAACGGACCGTGCCGTCTCTCACTGTTCTCATGAAGCGCGCGAGCCGCGACTTCCTTTCCCGTACCAGTTTCGCCCGACAAACAGACCGTTGCATCTGCCGCAGCTGCACGTTCAAGGTTCATCAGCATCGCTTGCGATCGGCCGCTTTTCCCGATCACTCCATTGAATCGGAACACCTTCTTTTTCTTTTGTTCCGAAAGATAAAAACAAGTGCTGCCATCTCCTATGGTGACAGCTTTTTCGATTGAGTAGCCCCGTTCCTTCAACTCATACAGGTGCCGGCCCTGCCAATCAGGCATTGAGGTTCGAATCGGTGTGCTCGCACTGATGATGTGCTGCTTGTTATTGCATAGCACCATCGGCACACTGGATGCAGCCCTCTCTCCAAAACGGCTGATCAGCTCGAGCTCTTTCTCACGGCTTTTAGCTGCGAGTTCCCGTTCAGCTGCATAGGCGATCGCAGTGGCAATACCGAGCATATGAGGATGATCGCCTGCCGCCGGACACGATATGTCAATCACACCCGCAAGGCTGCCATCCTCATGGTGAATCGGAGCGGCTGAACAGTTCCAAAGATGGGAAGCAATGGAGTAATGCTCTGATCCTTGTATCGCAACCGGCTCGCTGATGTGGAGCGCCGTGCCAATCGCATTTGTTCCGACAGCCGTTTCCGTCCAGCATGCCCCTTCGACAAAGTTGATGCGTTTGGCTTCATAGAGCGCGCGGGGATGGCCGTCCAATGCCAGAACAACACCGTCTGAATCAATTAGCAGCGCCATCATTTCCATTTCTTTTATGGCAGGCAGCAGTTTTTCGAGGTAAGGCTTTGCGGTCGTCAAGAAGAATGAATGTTTTTTTGACTGCTGATCCAGCTCCGTTTGCTGTAAAACCTTCGGGCCTTTTTCTAAATAAGGATTGACCTCAGCTTTTTTGCAGCGATGCCATGACTCTGCAATCCGTTTTCTTAATCGGGCTTCGTCAAGCACACCGTCTTTCACAAAACGTTTCCAGGTTTGCAAATCGTTTGGGACCGAATTCATTTCCTTGATCGCTCCTCCCTTACACGCCGTTTTCATCTATTGTAGGGGAAAAATAAAGCGCTTTCAACAATAAAAAAGCAGGCGCCTTATATCCATGCGCCTGCTTTTTCCTTTATTATGCATGTACCGCAAGGCCGATCGTGCTTAACAGCGCCTCATGCAATGTTTCCGATAAAGTCGGATGCGCGGCGATAAAATGCTCCGCCATATCTGCCGTCATCTCACCATTCATGATCGCTGCCGCTTGGCCGATGAGCTCGGTTACGTCCGGGCCAATCATCGAGACACCTACGATTTCGCCGAATTCCGGTTCAGCCACGAACTTGACCTTTCCTTCCGCTTGCTGTTTAATGAGTGCCTTGCCGTTTGCGGAAAAAGGAAATTCGCCAATTTTCACATCGCCGTATATGCTTCTTGCCTGACGTTCTGTCATTCCGATACACGCGATTTCCGGGGACGTATAGATGCAGCGCGGCACATGTTTCTCATTGATTTTGACATCCCTTCCGGAAGCATGAGAAGCAGCGATGATGCCCTCATGAAAAGCGGCATGCGCCAGCTGAATGCCCCCTATAGCATCTCCGCACGCGTAAATATGAGGCACGTTCGTTTGCATGTGCCCATTCACCGGAATGCCCTTTGGAGAAAAATCAACTTCGGCCTGTTCAAGCTGTAATCCGTCAAGACGGGGTTTTCTGCCGATAGCCACCAGCACATAATCGGCCTTCGTTTTAAACTCTCGCTGACCGCTTTTCCATATTGCCGTTTTGGCCGTCCGATCCACCCGCTCTAATCTGGATGAGGTATGCACTTCGACACCGTCTTCCTCAAGTTTCTCCTGAAAAAGACGGGCAATATCTTCGTCTTCAGCCTGGATCAGCTGGTCCGCTGTTTCAATGATGGTCACCTTCGATCCCAATCTGGAGAACAGCCCTGCATACTCACACCCGATGACACCGCCGCCGACAATGACTAGTGAAGACGGAATCTCGGAAAGAGAAAGCGCGTCTTTGCTGTCGAGGATCCATTCGCCGTCAAACGGGGCGAAAGGCAGCTCGATTGGCTCTGATCCGGAGGCAATCAATACTTGGTCCGCCTCTCTGATTTCTTTTCCTTTTTCTCCTTCGATTAAGAGCTTTCTTTCAGAAAGAAAGGAGGCTGTTCCCTTTACAACCTGTATTTGATTTTTCTTCATTAGGTACTGAACGCCTTGGACAAGCTGACTGACAACCTGTTGTTTTCGGCTTTGCATTTTACTCCAATCGACTGATATCGCACCTGCCGGAAGTTCGATCCCAAAGCTGTCGGCATGCTTGATTTTATCAAGAACGTTTGCGCTTTCTAACAAAGACTTTGTCGGGATGCAGCCTTCATTCAGGCAGGTCCCCCCAAGCTTGCCTTTGTCAATAAGCAGCACGTTTCTGCCCTGCTGTGCCGCGGAAACCGCAGCCGCATAGCCTGCAGGTCCGCCGCCGATAATGGCTAATGTCATGTCGTTTTCACCTGCTTTTCCTATAAAATTAATGCTGCGGGTTCTTCCAAATATGTTTTCATCGCCTTCAGGAATGCAGCGGCAGGGGCGCCGTCACACGCTCTGTGATCAAATGTCAGGCTGAGTGGCAGGATCGTGCTTCTGACGATCTCCTCCCCTTGATACACCGGCGTGTCATAGCTTGCTCCGATGCCGAGAATGCCTGTTTCCGGCGGATTTAGTATCGGTGTGAAATGCTCAACTCCAAACGCGCCAAGGTTTGTAATGGAGAAAGTAGATCCTTGCAGTTCTTCGCTTCCCGCACGTCCCTCGCGTGCTTTTTTGGCATTTTCTGAGATAGATTGAGCCAGTTCTATCAGCGATAGCTTTTCAGCATGGCGGATGACAGGCACCACTAAGCCATTTTCCAAGGCTACAGCCATACCAAGGTGCACATGGGGATGTGTGATGATGCGCTCATTTTGATAAAAGCTGTTCAGCACAGGGTGAGCTTGCAGAGCGAGAACGGCGGCTCTTGAGATAAAATGAGTGATCGTCAGTTTTGTGCCGTATCTCTCTTCCGCAGTTGGTGAAAGCTGTTTTTGAAGAGTGGCAAGCTTGGTGATATCAGCTTTCATCGTGATCGTCAGCTGCGCGCTGTTTGCCAGGCTTTCCTGCATTCGGGTAGCGATGACCTTTCTCATGCCTGTCACCGGGATTTCCTGCGCTTTCTGCTCCGACACAGGCTTTGCCTGATCTTTTTTCTGTTCAGCAAGAGCCTTTGTTACGTCATCCTTCACGATTCGTCCGCCTGGTCCAGTTCCTTTCAGTTGTTTTAGGTCTAATCCTGCTTTTTCTGCTATTTTCCTGGCGACTGGAGATATTTTCATTCGATCTTTTTTGGAGGCTGCGGGTTTGTTTTCTTGTTTGACGGGCTGAACGGCTTGCGGCATATTGTCTTCAGCAACAGGCGCGCTCGCCTCTTCCTGCACCGACTCATTGGCGTCCCCGATATAGCAGATCGCTGTGCCGGGCGGAACCTCTTCTCCCTCTTTCACTTTGATATCGATCAGCGTTCCTTTTTCAGGCGCTTCGATCTCCATTTCAATTTTCTCCGATTGAATGCTGGCAATGCTTTCTCCCTTTTCAACCGGGTCGCCTACTTTTTTATTCCATATCGATACTTCCCCTTGTTTCATGGCCATTCCCAATTTTGGCATCACTACTTTTACCGCCATTTGTGTTCCCCCTTTAATTCATTGCCGGCTCGCCAAGCAATTCAAGCGTGACGCTGACAATTTTATCTGGTGTCGGCAAATATTGATCTTCAAGCACTGGTGAAAACGGAACCGGTGTATGCGGCGCTGTAATCCGTTTAATCGGCGCATCAAGCAAATCAAAGCCCTTGTCAGCGACAAGCGCAGCAATATCCGTGGCAATGCTGCATCGCGGATTGGCTTCATCAATGATGATCAGACGATTTGTTTTTTCTAACGATGTGAAAATCGCATCCTCATCCAGAGGGGACAGACTGCGCGGATCAAGGACCTCGGCTTCGATGCCCCTCTCTGAAAGCTGTGCAGCCGCTTCAAGCGCAGTATTGACCTGCTTGCCGACTGCAAAGAGCGTAACATCATTGCCCTCGCGTTTGATATCCGCTTTTCCGAGGGGAATTGTATAATAATCTTCCGGCACCTCGCCCTTCATGTTGTAGGACGTTTTGTCTTCAAAGAAGAACACCGGATCATTATCTTCTATTGCTGCAAGCAGAAGACCTTTGGCATCATACGGATTGGATGGAACAACCGTCTTCAGTCCAGGGATGCTCGTGAAAAGGCCATACAGCGCTTGTGAATGCTGGGCAGCGGCCCGGAACCCTGCTCCGTATGTGGTGCGGACGGTAATCGGCACTTGCGCTTTTCCGCCGAACATATAACGGAATTTTGCCCCTTGGTTGATCACCTGATCAAAGCAAGTGCCGATAAAATCGTTAAACATCAGCTCGGCAATCGGTCTCAAACCGGTTGATGCCGCAGCCATAGCCGCACCCATATAACCCGCCTCAGAAATTGGAGTGTCCAGCACTCTTGTACGCCCGAATTCCTGTACGAGTCCCTTCGTGACCCCTAATACACCGCCCCATGCTTCATCATCCTGCAAATGATCGACCGCCGCTCCCCCGGCGACATCCTCACCGATCAAAAGCACATCTTCGTCTCTTCTCATCGCAAGCTTCATTGCTTCATTGATCGCGTCTGACATGCTTATGACTCTCGCCATCTCTTACATTCCTCCTTTTTCATATGACACGTACACATCTGTCAGCAGCTCCGAATCTTTTGGATATGGGCTGTCTTCGCTGAACGAGACGGCTTTTTCAATCGATTCGCTGACACGCTGTTCAATGTCTGACAGCTTATTAGCATCTGTTTCTTTTAAAAGGTAGTTTTTAAAACCTTGAATGGCATCCTTTTCTTCAAGGTGCTCAACTCTTTCATCCTTCGTTTTATAGGTTTGGGCATCTCCTTCGAAATGGCCGTAGTTTCTGTAGGTCATACATTCAATCAAAGATGGGCCTCCGCCGTTTCTTGCTCTTTCTATCGCTTCCTCGGCTGCCTGGTAAACTGCTAAAATATCTTTGCCGTCAACTGTAACCCCCGGCATGTTATAAGCAGCGGCCCGATCGGCGATTGAATCACAGGCTGATGCGTACTCAAATGGGGTGGCTTCGCCATAGCCGTTATTTTCGGCGACAAATACGACAGGAAGGTTCCATACAGCCGCTAAATTCAGCCCTTCGTGGAAGGTGCCTTGGTTATTTGCCCCGTCCCCGAAAAAGCAAACGCTTACATTTTTAGTCTGTTTATATTTAGCCGTGAGCGCTGATCCGCATGCGAGCGTAAAGCCGCCCCCGACGATTCCATTTGCGCCTAACATGCCTTTATCAAGATCCGCAATGTGCATAGAACCGCCCTTGCCTTTGCACAATCCGGTCGCTTTCCCGAAAATTTCCGCCATCATGCCGTCCAGGTCACAGCCTTTGGCGATACAATGTCCATGTCCCCTGTGGGTGCTTGTAATGCTGTCGCCATCATGTAAATGAGCGCACACCCCTACAGCCACGGCTTCCTCACCGGCATATAAATGAACGAATCCGGGAAGCACTCCCTGGGCGAACAGTTCATGCACTTTGTCTTCAAAGCCCCTGATCTCCAGCATCTTTTGGTACATCCACAGCGCTTTTTCCTCAGTTAATGACAAGCCTTCTCGTTTTAACAATTTCATTTTGTGCGCCTCCTTCTATTTAGGGTTCACCATTATAAATGCAAGAAGTGTGCCAGTCTTTTGAGCCCGTAAAATCAATCTTCTCGTCTTCACTTTGGAGACAGTTTGAGACGTGTGTCTCGTTTTGTCTCAAACTGATTCATTTGTCTCGTTTTACAGCCTGCAAAAAAAAAAAGACCGGATATCACCCGGCCTTTGACAATGATCGACGTATTTATTTCCTTGGAAATCTTTTTAACTTCCTAGTTCCTCTGCATCGTTTGACTGAATAGCTGCTTTTGAAAGAAAATCAATTGAATATTTGACATATGCGATACCGCCATCTTTTCGGCATCTGTTTTTAATAACCCGCTGGCACACATGTTCACACTCTTTTCTACATATGTGCGTGCTACAGTTCATGCTTTTCTTCAACAGCCCGGTTCAGCGCTTGGAGCATGTAGCCTATGCCTTTGTAAGATGATAGCGGCCAGCTGATATGCTGGTGTTCTCCGATGACGGCGTTTAGAACGCTTCGATATTTTTTTCCGCCAAGCATGACTAGCTCTTCGATATCAGAAAAGCCTTTTTCGTGAAATTGACGGCTCAGCTCGTCCGTTGTCATGATTTCCGGATGACCGGTGCCAAAAGTGACATCGTAATTTCCCGAAACGAGATCATCAGGGCGGAGGAACCCGTGCTTCGCAGACAAAATCACCCACTCATCGAAAAATGTTTTTGCATACCGCTCGCACGCCTGATGAAACGGGCTGAGATAAGCGTCCTCTGCTCTTACCGGCCCGGCATCAAGCTGGACGTCCCAGATTTTTTTCTTGCCGCAGGGGATGATGCATAGTCGTTTCATTTTCCTCTCCCCCTTTATAAGATATCTCCACTAAATATACCATTATTTACATACAATAAATTAGAGAAAAGACAGGCTGAGTAAAAGCTGCGTACAAAAAAGACCCGGATTTACCGAAAATCCAGGTTTATTTTAGTCAAGAATTGTATTAGCCTCTTTTGAATCAAGCACTGCTGTTACTCTATCCCATCAAGATACTTTCTCTCAAAGTCGTCGAGCAATGCACGCACTTCATCTGTTGACTTTGTGTTCATGCATTGATTTCTTAATTCACTTGCCCCTCGGAACCCGCGGAGATAAATTTTGAAAAAGCGAGGAAGAGGCTTGTACGGACGGGCTTCTAATGCTGAATATTTATCATGAAGATCCAGATGCAGCCTTAAGAGATCAAGCAATTCCTTGCTGCTATGCTCTTTCGGCTCCTTTTCAAAGGCAAATGGATTTGTAAAAATACCGCGCCCAATCATAATTCCATCAACACCGTATTGTTCAGCAAGTTTTAAGCCAGTTTGGCGGTCAGGAATATCCCCGTTTATTGTTAGCAATGTATCTGGTGCCACCTCGTCACGAAGTTTCTTAATCTCTGGGATGAGCTCCCAATGCGCATCTACTTTGCTCATTTCTGCCCTTGTACGCAGATGAATAGAAAGATTCGCAATATCCTGTTTCAAAATGTGTGTCAGCCACTCGCGCCATTCATCTACATCCGTGTATCCAAGTCTTGTCTTCACGCTTACAGGCAATCCCCCTGCTTTTGCAGCTTGTATTAATTCTGCCGCAACTGCAGGACGGCAAATAAGGCCGCTTCCCTTTCCATTCCCCGCCACATTAGGCACAGGGCAGCCCATATTGATATCTAGTCCTTTAAATCCTAACTCTGCCATGCCAATACTCATTTTACGGAAGTTTTCAGGCTTATCTCCCCATATATGGGCCACAATTGGCTGTTCATCCTCTGTAAAAGTCAAACGGCCGCGCACGCTATCCTTCCCATCCGGGTGGCAATAGCTCTCTGAGTTTGTGAACTCTGTAAAAAACACATCCGGTCTGCCTGCTTCACTTACTACATGCCGGAAAACAACATCTGTCACATCTTCCATTGGTGCCAGTACAAAAAATGGCCGTGGCAATTCACGCCAGAAATTATCTGTCATAATACATTCAAATCCTTTCATTATGGGATACGGCTGAACCTTTATCCCAAATTAAAAACTGACCATGCTTCTTTTTACACTTATCGCATGCGAAAGCATTTCTTATCAATCTATAGTAAATTTTGAACATTTCACGTGGGATGATTATCTACCCTATTTTTTATATTGTGGTTAACACTTGCGCTGACCTTCGTCTTTCTTAGTGGCCTTGCTTTTGAACTTTTTGGATAAAAAGGATTCCAACCTAAATAGAATATCATATGAGTTCTCCATATTACCAACGCAAAATAATTGCCCTGTTATTGAAGATAAGATATTTAACACTACACCATATCCGTATCTCTATATCATATTTGCGGAAAAACTAATAGAGATAAAGCAAATTGAGTTGGGGGTGGTATAACTGAGTACTCAAGAGAATGAAAAAACCTACTTAAGCTGCTACCACTTGTGAATCACATGGAGTAAAGAGGATGAGAAGAGAAAATAAACCCTTATTTAAAAGAATTCAAGAACTTCAATCTGAATCATTTGGGATTTGCTCATGATTTAGAAAATAACCAACGCAGCAAGTGGCAACCTACTATATATTTGTATAGGGTTATAATTCGGTAATCCTGATCCAGAACCATAAAATAGATTGCTGACTAAGTGTCGCAGTCTTCACTCATAAGATAATTAAGAAAGTGTTCATTTTCTTTCATCATTAAAAAAGGCATCAGAAGTTATTGCTTTAATTTCGAATATCCTTTGTTACCCCTGTAATTATTTGTATAATAGTGAAAACTCCCAAGAAAACAGTAATAATATTAAACCATGGATTATCATAGAATGAAAGATATGTTTGAAAGAAATCCAGTTCAACTATGTTTGCTGGGAATCCATTCATTTCTCTATACTTAGGACCCCATCCCGTTAATTCTACAAAATTAAAATAAAACTGAGATACTAAAAATGCCAAAAATGTTTGAAACCAACTTCTTTTATATAACGGTCGTTTTTTATATACTTTATCCATTTAATTATCCATTTCCTTCTCTGCAATACTTTTTAGCCAAGTGTCAATCTAAAATCATTATATTATGAAGCATGATTGTCGCAAGGATATAACCATTGTAGGTATTACTGTAATAGTTGTTATCGTCTCGGCACTATTATTTAATTGTTGTAGTGCTCATACGTTATGCATTTTAAAATGGGGTTGGCCATCATTTTCACCTCTTTCATTTATTACAATGTTTCAACTTTTTACATCGAATGACTCTTGAAATGATATACGCCATACTTTCCTTATATTCCTATCATCAATATTTCACACATAATAACTGCAAGTCAATATATAATTTTACAAATTATGAAAATACATCTATGATTTTACATCATTCTACTCATGTATTTTAAACATACTGGGAGGATATTTTTCCGGTTAAATAACGCTTTTTTTCACCTGCTTTTCAACACGTTTTTTCAATTCTTTTCGCCAGTTAAAATAAAGATCTCCGAGAATGAGAAGGAAGATAAAATTGAGAAAAGACAGTTAGGACAAGGGCTGCACATGAAAAAGACCTGGAAATCGGAATTGTTTATTTTACCGAAATCCAGGTCTGATTAGGTATTGTTTATTTTAGTTGGACGATTTTAATACAAGCCTCGCCACTGCTTCAACATGCGCCGTCTGCGGAAACATATCGACAGGCTGAATATAGTCCACGCGATAGTCCTTCGAAAGCGTCTGCAAATCTTTCGCAAGCGTGGATGGATTGCAGGAAACGTAGACAAAGCGTTTCGGTTTGACTTTTTTGATCGTGTCCAAGAACGTGCTGTCACAGCCCGTTCTTGGCGGGTCTACAATGACGACGTCCGGGCGGAAGCCTTCTTTCGTCCATTTCGGGAGCCAGTGCTCGGCTGTTCCTGTTACGTATGTGGCATTTGCCATGCCGTGTTTTTTGGCGTTTTTCTTAGCATCGTCAATTGATTCCTTGATGACGTCCATGCCGCGGACTTCCTTTGCTCCGTCCGCCACCCACATGCCGATAGTGCCGACGCCGCAATACGCATCAACGACTTTTTCTTTTCCGGTCAGCTGCGCCGCTTTTTTCACTTCATCATACAGCTTGACGGTCTGTTCCGGATTGAGCTGGAAGAAAGCGCGGGCGCTCAATTCAAAAGATACGTCGCCCAGCACTTCTTGAATTACTGTTTTTCCGGCGAGCTGTTTTGTTTTCTCGCCAAAAATCACTGAAGTTTTCGCCCCGTTTACATTCTGAATAATGGATTTGACCTCTGGCAATCGCTTTTGAATCGCTTTGACGATTTCTTCCTTGTGCGGAAGCGTTTCTTTTGCGGTTACAAGCACGACCTGCACTTCGCCTGTTTCAAAGCCGACTCTCGTCACGATCGTGCGAACGTCGCCTTTTCGTTTTCTTTCATTATAAACAGACACATTGAAGTCCTCTAAAATGCGGCGGACGATGCCTGTTGTTTTGTTCGTTGCCGGATGCTGAACGATACAGTCTTTAATCGGAACGATGTCATGAGAATCAAGGCCGTATAAGCCGGCGATGATGCTGCCGCTTTGCGAGCGCCCGATCTGGAATTGGCTTTTATTGCGGTAATTCCACGGGTTGTCCATGCCGATCGTTTCTTTGATTTCCATGTTTTCAACTTTAAACTTCGTATGGCGTTCAAGAGACTGAATGACGATATCGCGTTTTTCCCGAAGCTGCTGGCTGTATGCAAGGTGCTGAAGCTGACAGCCGCCGCATTGTTCATAAACAGGGCAAGGCGGTGCCACCCGGTGCTCAGATGCCTTGCGGATTTTCTTAATGCGGCCCTCCGAAAACTTCGGCTGGACCTTTGTGGCCTGCACAACAACTTCTTCGCCAGGAAGCGCGCCGGGCACGAAGACGACTTTTTTCTTAAAATAGCCGACACCTTCTCCGTTAATGCCGAGACGCTTAATCGTCAGCGGAAAAGTTTGTCCGACCTTCAGTTCGACGGGCGCCTGTTTCTTTTGTTGGTTCACGTTGTTCTCTCCGTTTCTATATGAAGCTTTCTGCGGATGGCAGAAAGTGAAATGGTTTTTTCACATCTTTCTAGTATAACACGTTTGCAGGATTTCCTTCATTGTCAGACGAATTATTCTATACTCCTCCACAAATACAAAGACGCATAGCTTAAATAAGGCTCCCACTCCTCGCTCATCGCCAGCATGACATCCTTTGCCGGCTTATCGTCCAGCTGAAAGTGGCGTTTGATGGCATTCTGGAGGCCGATATCGGCAAGCGGGAATAAATTGGGACGGCCAAGTCCGAACATGAGGACGTTTTGCACGGTCCACGGGCCGATACCCCTGATTTTGATCAGTTTCTTCATAATGTCTTCATCCGCCATATGCGGCAGCTCTGACAAGCTGAGTGTGCCTTCTGCGATCATCCTTGATGTATCAATGGTGTATTCCGCTTTTCTCATGCTGAATTGCAGATCACGCAGATCCTGATAATCGAGTTCCGCAATCGTTTCCGGCTTTGGATAGCACCACACGCCATCCTTCTGCTCGCCAAACGCATGAACAAACCGTTCTGTTAGCGTGTAAGCGAAGGAAAGATTGAGCTGCTGGTGGATAATGCATTTCATCATGCAGTTGTACACGCTGTAGTCCAGAACAAGCGGCGTCCCGGCATGCTCTTCAAAAATGGCGGACAGGCTCGTTTTTGAAAAATGATCCAGAACGTGCTGCAAATGATTTTCCCATTGAAAAATCCGCTTGATTTCCTTCATCATTTCTCCCTGATCCGTTTCCCCGCTGACGAGGAACTCAGGCTCGCCCGCATGTCCTAACGCCTGTACCTTTACAATACATACGTCCCCCGCTTGATTTCTGATTGGCACACGGACTTCCCTCGCCTCTCGATCAACAGCATTGAGGGGGTCTAAAGACAGCCTGTCCAGCACGCGGTCAAAATGATACGGAGGCGTGACAGATACTTTTTCCTTCCACATGAGATCCACCCTTTTTCCGTTTTTGTTCAGTATAACATGCCACTGGAATTAGGCAGAGAGTACCGTATACTTTTCTCATAAAGACCGCATGATATAATGGCAGGTGGAGGGTTGTTTATGATCAACATTACCGCAATCACAACAGAGCATCAGCTGCTGAAAAATATACCGATCGAACGAGTGGAACAGCCTGATATTGCATGGTACTGGGTTGATTTTTACGGCCCGGAGGATACGGAAACGGCGTTATTGAGAAATTTTTTTCATTTTCACCCGCTTGCCATTGAGGATTGCTTCCAGCACATGCAGCGGCCGAAGCTTGACCATTATGACGGCTATCGTTTTTACGTGATTCATGCGCTGAATAAGGAAACACTTGAGACGGAGGAAGTCGATATCTTTCAAGGCGAAAAATTTGTCGTCACCTTTCATTTACACGAAACGCCCGGAATCGCTAAAGTCCGGGAGCGTTTGTATGCTTCACCGGACATATTGAAAAAAGGGCCCGGGCATATTTCTTATATGATCATGGATCAGCTTGTTGATGAATATTTTCCTCTCGTGTATAAAATTGAAGACCGGCTGAATGAAATTGAAGAAAGCCGTCCCCACAAAACGTATGGAACGCTGATGAACGAGGTGTTTGATCTCAGAACAGACCTATTGCATTTGAGACGGACGATTATCCCGATGCGTGATTTGCTCTACCGGATTTTAAGCCTTGACCATGTGAAAGAGCAGCGGGAAACGAAAGCCTATTTCAGCGACATATATGATCATTTGTTAAAGTTGTCTGAAATTGTGGAATCCAACCGTGACATGACGTCTGACTTGCGTGACAGCTACGTGACGCTAAACTCAAACCGGATGAATGCGATTATGATGACACTGACGATCGTATCAACCATTTTTATCCCGCTCACCTTTATTGCCGGTGTATACGGTATGAACTTCGACTTTATGCCGGAGCTGCATTGGAAATACGGATATTTCGCTGTACTTGGCCTGATGGCCGCGCTTGTGATTGGAATGCTGATTTGGTTTGTACATAAAGGATGGTTCAATATTTTTAAATGAGGACAGCGAGCAGCTGTTCTTTTTTGTTGTAAGCCGATCGCTATGCATATTCTGTTCATATTGTTTATAATGGAAAAAATATTCAGGGAGTGATCAGATTGAAAATTGCTGTCATCGGACTCGGCAAAATGGGACAGCCCATTGCCCGAAATGTTCTTCATGCAGGCTACGAATTGACTGTCTATAACCGGACGAAACAAAAGACGGAAGACCTTGTCACAGAAGGCGCACAGGCAGCTGATACGCCGCGGCTGGCGGCAAACTCCGCTGATATTGTCATTACTATGCTTGCAGATGATGATTCTGTCAGCGCCGTGACATTCGGAGAAGACGGGCTGCTTGAAGGATTAGCAGAGAACGGCATTCACATCTCGATGAGCACAATCAGTGTTGAGTTCTCAGAAAAGCTCGCAGCAGCTCATGCAGAGAAAGGACAATTTTTTCTCGCCGCTCCTGTTCTTGGCAGACCGGATGCCGCAGCCAAAGCCGCGCTCCGTATCATAACAGCCGGACCGGCGGAAGCAAAGCAAGCTGCCAAGCCTCTGCTCGACAGCCTGAGCCAGCAGGTATTTGACGTCGGCGAAGAAAGCAAGACGGCAAATGCAGCGAAAATCAGCATCAATTTCTTGCTTGTGTCCATGCTGGAGGCGTTATCTGAATCCTTTTTAATGATGGAGAAATACGGCTTAGAACAAAAACAATTTTTAGAAATCGCCAGCGCGCTCTTTGGTTCTCCAGTCTATCAAAATTACGGAACCATTATGGCCGAGCAGAAATTTGAGCCGGCCGGCTTCAAAATGTCTTTAGGGCTGAAGGATACCAACCTGGCACTCGCCGCCGCAAAACGGGTTTCTGCAAATCTTCCTCTTGCCGAGCTGGCCAAAAGCCATTTTGAAAACGGGATTGAGAAAGGCTTCGGGGATCTGGACTGGGCCGCACTGATTAAATGTATAAAATAAAGAAAAGCCTCTCCGTTTAAGGAGAGGTCTTTCTCTTTTACAAAGACGGCAGCCTCATTTCTTTCTCAAACATCAGATCATCAATGCTTTTAAATGTGTAGCCCTGTTTTTTCAGATCTGTAATCGCGTCATCCAGCGCTTCTGCATTGTCCCTCGATACGGTGTGAAGCAGGTAAATGGCTCCCGGGTGCGCCTGCTTGATCATATGATCGTAGGCATATTTCTTCCCCTTTTGGTTGTTGATTTTCCAATCAACAAAAGCGACCGACCAGAAAACGGTTTGATAGCCGAGGCGTTTCGTTTCTTTCAGTACGTACTCACTGAACACGCCGCGCGGCGGACGCAAGTACAGATTGTCCTGCTTTCCCGTAATTTTATAAACCTCTTCGTTGACTGAATCAAGTTCATCCTGAATCTGATCAGCTGTTTTTGTCGTTAAATCCGGATGGTGAAAGGAATGGTTGCCGATAATATGGCCCTCATCTGACATACGTTTGATCAGCTGAGGCTGGTCCTTTACGAAATGCCCGGTGACAAAAAACGTTCCTGTTACGCGATGTTTTTTTAAGACATCAAGCACTTTTGGCGTATAGCCATTTTCATATCCGTTATCAAACGTTAAGTAAATCGTTTTTTCCTTTGTATTCCCTAAATAAAACGCGTCATATTTTTCAATTAAACTGTTCAGCTGCTTCCCGACATCTGGCGGCTGATGATTGACACTTCGTTTAAAGCCCCAATTAATCGGCTCATTCGGCACCGCTTCCGCCTGTGCTGCACCTCCGGCAAGCAATACGGCGGCGCAGCATATTGAACACATCCACTTCATGGCCAGCGCTCCTTCTGCATTTTTTCTTATTTTACAGATAGGGGCTTTGTTTTATACTGTTGCTTTATGCCAATAAAAAAACCGCGGCGGGCGCGCGGTTTTATTCCCAATCTTTTTTAAAACGTTCGTATTTGGCTTCCAGGTCATCAAGCATGCTGATAAGCCTGTCTATATCTTCAACGTCGGTTGCTTCAGGGTCTAATGAATCGATGACGTTCATAAACATGTCAAGTCTGTTCTTTAAATAATCAATCTGCTGATCTTTATTGTTTACGGCGTTCCCCATTCTGTTCCTCCAATCATTTTTTATTATGGTAGCTCATTTTTTGCCGTTTTTCAATCGCCGCGCTACTTGCGATCTTGGCAAATCAGGTCTAAAATTAACTGTTGGCAGCGTTAGTATGCCCATTTATAAAGGAGTTAGATAGTCATGACACAAAACACGAAGCTGCGTCCGATTACGCCCGAGTTCGACCCTTGGGAAGCCTATATGGATGTTGACCAATACGGAGACATGCAGCTGACAAACGTTGAATTCACAACGACGACACTGTGCAATATGAGATGCGAGCATTGTGCTGTAGGCTATACATTGCAGCCTAAAGACCCGAATGCTCTGCCAATAGATCTTCTGTTAAAACGGCTGGAGGAAATCCCGCGCCTCAGATCCATCAGCATCACAGGCGGAGAGCCGATGCTTTCGTTGAAATCAGTAAAAGAATATGTTGTTCCTTTATTGAAATATGCCCATGAACGCGGTGTGCGGACACAAATTAATTCAAATCTCACCCTCGACATCGAGCGGTACGAATGGATCATTCCGTATCTCGATGTGCTACATATTTCTCATAACTGGGGTACAGTTGAAGATTTTGCTGAAATCGGCTTTGCCATGATGGACAGAAAACCGACCTTCGAACAGCGCGCGCGCTATTTTGAAAAAATGATCGAAAACAGCCGCACGCTCGTGGATGCCGGAGTAATGGTATCTGCGGAAACGATGCTGAACAAACGAACACTTCCGCATATTGAGCATATTCACCGCCAAATCACAGAAGATATGAAATGTCAGCGTCACGAGGTCCACCCAATGTATCCAAGCGATTTCGCAAGCGCTCTTGAATCCCTCAGCCTGAAAGAGATGAGACAGGCCATTCACCGCTTGCTGGATATTCGTGATGAAAATACGTGGATGCTGTTCGGAACGCTGCCGTTTTATGCCTGCAGTCCGGACGAAGACGACCAAAAGCTGCTTCGCCGGCTTCGCGCGGCGAAAAACGTCACAGTTCGAAATGACCCTGACGGCCGATCCCGCCTGAATGTGAACATTTTCGACGGAAACATTATCGTGACCGATTTCGGTGATACCCCGCCGCTTGGCAACATTCAGACGGACAGCCTCCCTTCCGCCTATGAAAAGTGGAGAGAGACCAAGCTTGCGAAAGAACTGAGTTGCCACTGCCCGAATGTCCGGTGCCTCGGACCGAATGTTCTTGTCAAAAACAGTTATTATCAGGATACAGACTTCACAAAACGTCAAGCCAGGAGTTAGATGCGGATGAAAGAAACACTTACGGAGATTTTTCAAAATAAAATCGTCGATATTCTCCTCGTTGCGGTTATCCTTTGGATCGGTGTCTTTATCATCAACCGGCTGGTACAGCTATTTTTTAAACGGACGGACTTTATTGAAGAAAAAAAGGAAAAAACGATTGAAAGCCTTGTCCGTTCTGTCACCCAGTATACGGCGACAATTGGTTTTATCTTTTACGTTATTTCTTTATTTGTGCATGATTTCGGCAAGATATTGGCCGGGGCGGGCGTAGCAGGTATCGTGATCGGTTTTGGCGCCCAATCGCTGATCAAAGATGTGCTGGCTGGTGTATTCTTAATATATGAACGCCAGCTGCACAAAGGCGATTATGTCACCGTCAACAACTTGTTCAACGGGACAGTGGAGGAAATCGGCCTCCGCTCGCTGCAAATCAGGGAATGGAGCGGGAAGCTGCTCACCATCAGCAACGGCGAGGTCAGACAAATAGAGAACTATAATATTGATTTTATGCGGATTACCGAATCCTTTCTTATCAGCTTTAAAGAAGATCCGGACCGCGTGTACAGCGTGTTGGAAGAGGCATGTGACATGCTGAATGAAGAGCTTCGTGATTCATTGAAGCGGGATGAATTCGGCAATCCGACAGAACCGTTTCAAATCCACGGCATCACCGCATTGAATAAAATCAATCGCGGCGTCGAATTTACGGTTAAAGGCATGGTGAAAGATGATGATTATTTCAGTGCCAGCCTTGCAGTCAGACGGGTTCTCGTTCGCCAGCTCTACCAAAACAATGTGCAAATGCTTGAGGAAGCGGTCCGAATCGAGAGAACCCAATAAACAAAAAAACTGATTCCGAGTTGGAATCAGTTTTTTATTTATCTTGGCAGTGAGGAAAGCTGAAAGCCAAATGTGACATGGTCTTGAACCGGAATCCACGCGCCGATGCCCTGTGACGTGACATTTTTCACGACGAGTTTTCGTTTATTTCCTTTCAGCACTAAGTACACTTCTCCGTAAGTCACTTTTCCTTTTTCATTCACAGCCGGTGCATATGCATGTAGATAACCGATTTTTTTAGGAGCGACTTTATAAATCTGATCCCGTTTTGTGCCAGCCCCAATGACCGTCTCAAATGCAAGCGGAAGGTTCGTTTTCTTCATTGCTTTTTGCATCATCATGCTTTTGACATCTTCAGCATTTGGAACTTTAGCTGTCAGGCCGCCCTTCACTCTGTACTGCTGTTCCTGGGCATAATGCATTTCAGCCGTTTCTTTCCCGCCGCGGTTATCCGCACGGTTTATATTGATTTTTTTATATTCCCAGTTTGCGACTGTTTCATTTGATTCATAGCCGAGCGCCCATTTCCCGAGAAATATTGTCGCCCGGTACCCTACTGCAAGCGGTGTGCCGGATATGTTGGTTTCATTCAGCATTTTGATGAGATGCGGGTTTTCAATCTTCACCTCAGAATGATCGAGCAATTCCTTTGCCAGCTTGCTCGGCTGTAGCATTGGCTGATCCTGTGAAGCATTCGGATACGTGTTTTCCTTTGAAATGCTTGCGACAGAATTAGGAACCTTAAACTGCTTTTTCGCGTGGATGGGCTGAACGCCGAAAAAACTAAAGAATAACAACACGATAAGTGTGGAATGAAATAGCTTTTTCATCATATCACTCTTTCTATGGCATTTTCCCTTAGTCTTTTCATCCCGCTTTGTTGTTATCCATCATTTTTTCAGGTTAAAGAAGGAAAAAGCCGATCGCCATAATGACATATGCAGCAAGCAGTGTCGCACCTTCAAACCAGTTGGAATCCCCGTCATTCGAAATCGCGATCATCAAGAGAACCGCTGATACCATCGCGACGAGCTCAGGCAATGTAAATACAAGCGGCATGCTTGTCGGAAAAAAGATAGAACAGATGACGAGAACCGGTGCGACAAACATAGCGATCTGCAGCGTAGAGCCTACTGCAATTTCAACAGCAATGTCCATTTTATTTTTGAAGGCCATAATAATCGCTGACGCATGCTCCGCCGCATTTCCTACAATCGCCACGATGATGACCCCGATAAACAGCTCGCTCCACCCGAACTGTTCAGCCACCGAGTGAAAGGTATGGACCAGGTTTTCGGATATGTATGCAACCACAATCGTTGCCGCAAACAAGACAATCGTCGCAACCTTCCCTGACCATTCTGGCTCTTCCTCTTCTTCAGTCTGAGCGGCATTATTCGGCTGATAAACGCCCCGATGCGTGACAAGTTTAAAGTACAGCGCCGCCACATATAACAGAATCATAATGATGCTGATGCCGATGCTTAAATTGAGCTTGCTGGCGTTTCCCATACCAACAGAGAATACCTCCGGAATCACAAAGGCGACAATGATGGCAAAAATCAGAAGCCCGGAGTTATGGCGGGCATCATGGATATTAAATTCCTGCCGCTTATATTTTAAACCGCCGACAAAAAACGATAGGCCCGCTACCAGCAACAGGTTCCCCAGCACTGAACCGGTTAAAGAGGCAAGCACGATTCCTGTCAGGCCTTCTTTTAATGCAAAAAGGGAAATAATCAGCTCCACCGCATTCCCGAAAGTTGCATTCAACAAACCGCCGATACGCGGTCCTGCAATGATGGACAGTGATTCTGTCGCCCTCCCCATATAGCTTGCAAGCGCGATAATCGTCACGCAATAAACGGCAAATAGAACCGAGGAAGGCCAATGCATCAAACTGCCAATCACAGAAAGCGGAACACCGGCCGCCACTAAAATAAAAAAGATACGATTCATGGTGAAATAGCTCCTTTTTTATGACTTGTTTTATTTTTATTCTTCACAAAAACCTTCATGATTACACGAGGGCAAATGTATAGCGTGATATAGGCTTTTTTCAGGTTGCCTGCTTTTGGAAAACATTGTACGATCAACATAGATTCCATATAAGGAGAACTGACACGATGTCACGATTTCATTTCTTTATCCTTGTCTTGCTCGTTTCCATTTCCGGGTTTTCACAAGGCATGCTGCTGCCTGTCATTTCAATCATTTTTGAAACAAATGGAGAATCCGCTGCTATCAACGGCCTGCACGCGACCGGGCTGTATATCGGTGTACTTTTGGCTTCGCCGTTTATGGAAGCGCCGCTCAGAAAGCTCGGGTTCAAGCCGCTGATCGTCATGGGCGGAAGCATTGTCATTTTAAGCTTATTCGGATTTATTTGGCTTCAGTCAGTTTGGGTCTGGTTCCTGCTTCGCCTGTTCATTGGAATCGGCGACCACATGCTTCACTTTTCTACGCAAACGTGGGTGACCTCCATGTCATCAAAACAAAATCGCGGAAGAAACCTGTCTATTTACGGGCTTTCCTTTGGCCTTGGCTTTGCCGCGGGCCCGTTCATGGTGCCGCTTGTCAAGCTGAGTCCGTCGCTTCCTTTTATCGTGTCCGGCTGCATCAGTCTGTTTGCGTGGCTTTTTGTTTTCTTTCTACAAAATGCATACCCGGAAACCAGTCCTCATGAAACCAAATCAGACAATAGTTTCAGGCGATTTTATCAGGCCATGCTGTTTGGGTGGGTTGCCTTTATGCCTACATTTGGCTATGGCTTTCTGGAAACGGCGCTGAACGGAAGCTTTCCGGTGTACGCGCTCCGTTTGGGGATATCAGTAGACGCAGTAGCGTTCATCCTTCCCGCATTTGCGATTGGAAGCATTATCTTTCAGTTTCCGCTCGGCATCCTCAGCGATAGATACGGCAGGCGGAATGTGCTGCTGGTGATTTTGCTGACTGGGGCTCTTTGCTTTTTCATCGCCGGTGTATTTCCTTCGCCTTACGTGATCGGCGGCTGCTTTTTTATTGCAGGAATGGCAGTCGGATCAACCTTTACACTTGGCATCAGCTATATGACAGATCTTCTCCCGCCTCACCTCCTGCCGGCGGGGAACCTGCTTTGCGGCATTACATTCAGTCTCGGCAGCATCCTCGGCCCGGTTGCCGGCGGCTGGTATATGCAGACATTTGAAAGCGCAAACTTGTTCTACTTCATTACTCTCACGCTTAGCGCTGTGTGGCTGGCCCTTGTGCTGGGCAAACCGAAAAGCTGGTCACCGGCTGAAACCTATTCTTCATCTTCTTAATCAAAAAGCCTCCTGACATCATGTCAGGAGGCTTTTATGCTAATGGTAGCCGTTTTGTCCGTTGGCGCTTCCGCTTGTTTTATGGCTCGATTTGCTTTTCGAATTTTGTTTGTTATGGCTTCCGCCTTTTTTCGTATGCTTGGTCATCACGATATCCCCCCGACTTCTTTTTGAACCGAAGTTCGTTTATAGGGTGCGCTAATGGTAGGGATTTTCATCAGGAAGCTTTTTACGTTTATGTAAAAGAGCGTTGATTTCTCCGCCTAGGATAATTAAAATGCCGCTCAAGTAAAACCAAATCATCAGAACGATGATTCCCCCGATGCTCCCGTAAGTGGCGCTATAGTTCGCAAACGTGCTGACGTAAAATGAAAACAATGTGCTGACAACGATCCAGCCGATGGTCGCAAAGACCGCACCCGGCATGACAAACCGGAGAGACAGCTTTTTGTTCGGCGCAATCACATACAGCGCGGAAAAAACAATCAGTAGCACAAGCGGGCTGACACCCCAGCGAATGGCGGCCCAGACGGATAAAAACAGATCCGACGCGCCGACAAAGTCAGAAGCGAGCCTTCCAATCTCCCGGCCAAATACCGGCAGAAGCAAAGCCACTAAAATCGTAAATACCATGGCAATCGTCAAAAAAATAGAGGTTAGACGAACAATGATAAAAGAGCGGTTTTCTTCCACATCATACGCGTGGTTCAGCGACCGGACGATCGCGTTCATTCCATTAGACGCAGACCATAATGCGGCGATAATCCCGAATGACAGCAAACCGCCATTTCGATTATTTAAGGTTTGATGGGTAATGGATTCAACGAGAGACATCGCACTGGCGGGAGCATATTGTTCTATGACTCCTAAAACATCATCGGTAGAAAGCGGAAGATACGCGGTAAGCGTCAGCATAAAAATCAAAAACGGAAACAGTGACAATAGAAAAAAATACGCCAGCTCCGCTGATTTACTTTGTCCTTCATGAAGGGTGTATCTGCTGAAAAGCTCTTTCAAAAAACTCATGTCGTCTCACCTCGCATGTTTGATCATTTTTTTGAAAAATGCTCTTTCGTTTCTTGCACGAGTTCCATCACTTGCGGCGTTGTTTTCTTCAGCTCTTTCACCTGCTGGTTCACAAAGTCGACTTCCTTTGAAAGCGTTTGGGCGAGCTTTTTGGCCTCATCCACTTTTGTGATGACAGTGTTTTTTAACAGCTCTGGGTTGCTTTTGTACAGTGAAAGTTTATGCTTGCATGTCAGCCATCTCATGCCGCACGCCTGTCTTGTCGGCTTATGTAGCAGTGATAACGCCGCGCCTGCCGCAGCTCCGAGAAATATCCCTTTCAGCATTAAACGTTCGTTGTTCATGCAAATTCTCCTTTCACTCACAATTGTTTTTCTTTTTGAATGGATGCAAGCAACTGCTCACAGCCCGTTTTGATTAATTGGCAGACCTCTTCAAAGTTCCCTGTGTAGTAAGGATCGGGTACGTCAGCCAGATCTGAATCTTCAACATAGTCCAAGAGCCTTTTGATATGCGAGGTGTTTTTAAAACCCGCCATGCTTCTGAGGCTCCCGATATTTTCTGCGTCCATCGCAATGATGTAATCAAAATCGTCCAGATCCTGTTCGCTGACTTGACGCGCCAGCATGCCATCAAAGCTGATTCCTTCTCTGCGCAATATCTCCTGCGTTCCCTCATGCGGGGGGTTGCCGATGTGCCAGCCGCCAATACCGGCTGAGTCCGCCTTGATTTTCCCCTCTAATCCTTTTTTGGCTGCCAGGTCCCGAAAAATCGCTTCCGCCATCGGAGACCGGCAAATGTTACCTAAACAAACAAATAACACGCTTATCATGATGTGCAACCTCCCTATTCTTTGCCCCTATTTCTCTAAAAAGAAACCTTCATGAATATCTTAGTAGGATGTTCATTTCCTTTTCAACTGATGTCTTCACTTTTTTGGAATGAAAAGCCTGCTTTTAGAATAGGGTTTTTTTCTGATGGAATTCTGTTAGAATAAAACATACCTATATTGCGCATAGAAAGGATGGAACCATTTGTCCAGCCCAAATACAGAAACATTAACTCAAATGATTGAAGAGATTTCCCAAAAGCTGAACATGCTGAACGTCGGCGTAATCAAAGCGGAGGATTTCAGTGATGAGAAGATTGAAGACCTCACGTACCTTCACAGCATGGTGATGAGAAAAGAATCATTCAGCCCAAGTGAAATGCAGGCGATTGCTCAAGAATTAGCCTCGCTTCGTAAATAATGGAGACTGGCCGGAAACTCGGCGAGTCTTTTTTATCATTTCCCCAAACCAATTTTCCTTAGAACAGTAAACAGCAAAGTGTTCGAATAAGATTTGAAGGAGTACAAGCATGCAAACGACATCTATCAAAACAGCATCCGGAATGTATATCAACTACTTCTTTCTGGGGATGGTCAACATCATTCTCGCATCCAATATGTCTTCATTAACAAAACAGTGGAATACCGATCCGACCGGCATCAGTTATGTCATTGCCGCTATCGGGTTTGGCAAACTGCTGACATACGGCATTTCCGGCGTTCTATCAGATAAAATCGGCAGAAAGCCGCTTGTTGTCGCTTCTGCGGGAATTATGGCCGTCTTTTTAGTCGGTATTCCTTTATCACCGAGCTATGAGCTGGCGTTTGTGTTCGCCTTATTAGCCGGAGTCGCAAATTCAGCGATGGATGCCGGAACATATCCGGCCCTAACCGAGCTCTTTCCGTCTGCTTCCGGTTCGGCGAATGTCTTGGTCAAAGCCTTTATGTCTGTCGGGGCCGCACTTTTGCCGCTTTTGATCACATTTTTAGCAGACCACAGCATGTTTTACGGATTTGCTTTTTATCTGCCGGCAACGGTCTATCTCCTGAATATTATTTATTTATCAACACTTTCGTTTCCTAAAAAACATAAGAAACCAACTAATAGCGGCCAACAGGAATCTCCCGTTTTCTTGTCTGAACCCGTTTTTCAGAAAGAAGGCACTGCACTGATTATCATCGGTTTTACATCCACGGCTTTATTTACGGTTTCTCAAATCTGGCTCCCGAGCTACGCGCAAAAGGCAGCCGGTTTAGCTGAATCAGCATCTGTACAATTGCTGAGCTATTATAGTATAGGATCTCTGGCATCTGTTTTATTATTAGCCGTTTTGCTGAACAGATGGGTCAAACCTGTCTTCATAACGCTCTTATATCCTATTATTACTTTATGTACGCTCGCAGTCATGCTAACCGTTCATATCCCAGTTGTGCTGAACATCACTGCCTTTTTCTTAGGCTTTTCAACTGCGGGTGTGTTTCAAATTACCATTACGTTAATGACAGAGCTTTTCTGGAAGCGAAAAGGAACCGTTACCGGAATTGTAGCGACCGCTTCAAGCCTTGCATCGATTCTGCTGCCGATTGCAACAGGGCTTATCGCAAAAGCGGGGGGCATCGCCCATATTTTCATATTCGACTTCGGCATTGCGGTCATCGGAACGGCTGCAGCTGCTTTCTTGTATTACAGGTACAAGAAACTGACAGGTGCTCAAGCCTAAGCAACAAAAAAACGGACGCCCAAGAGCGTCCGTTTTTTCTTATTTCTCAAGCAATGCCAATGACTCGCGGTTAAATGCCGGTATATCGTCCGGTGTGCGGCTAGTGACCAATTGATCCTGGCAAACAACCACTTCCTTGTCCACAACGTCGGCACCGGCGTTTTCCATGTCAACACGAATGGACGTATAGCCCGTCGCTTTTCGGCCGTCGAGCGCTTTCGCATTGATTAAAAGCTGCGGGCCGTGGCAAATGGCGAATACCGGCTTTTTGTCAGTCATAAACGCTTTTGTAAATTGGACGAAACGATCGTCAGCGCGAAGCTGGTCTGGTGAAAATCCTCCGGGAATCAAAAGCGCATCAAAGTCTGAAGGATTTACGTCGTCAATGGACGCGTCAACCGTCACTTCCGCTTTTCCCTGCTTGCCTTTTACTGTTTTTCCTTTTTCATTTTCGATGACAGTCAGTTCATGTCCCGCTTCTTTAAAGGCTTTCGCAGGCTCAGTGTACTCGCTGTCCTCAAAATAATCTGTTAAAACAACTGCAATTTTTTTCCCCATGATTCATAACCTCCCGCTTTAGATGTCTACATAAAACACTCTACCCCAGCCACACTAAAATAAACATTCCGCGATTGTGACAAACGATAAGCATAAATGCCCAGTATTTGTCGTTTGATACTGCTACATAATACTCATTTTTCTCCCTTTTACAATAATCATAAAGAAACACCTACAAATAGTTACAAAATATTCTTACAATAGGAGCTGTAACACAAATTTCGTTGAAAGGTGGAGAACTGGTGAGAATACAGAAAAGACGAACACACGTCGAAAACATTCTCCGTATTCTTTTGCCCCCAATTATGATACTTAGCCTAATCCTCCCAACACCACCCATTCATGCAGAAGAAAGCGCGGCTCCTCAGGTGCATCTGAGTATTTTGGCTACGACTGATATTCATGCCAACATGATGGATTACGATTACTACAGCGACAAAGAAACGGCGGATTTCGGTCTGGCGAGAACAGCGCAATTGATCCAAAAGCACCGCGAGCAAAACCCTAACACCCTGCTTGTGGATAACGGCGACTTGATTCAAGGGAATCCGCTGGGTGAATACGCGGTGAAATATCAAAAAGACGACATTATCTCCGGCACGAAAACCCATCCGATTATCAGCGTCATGAATGCGCTGAAATACGACGCCGGAACGCTTGGCAATCATGAATTCAACTACGGGCTCGACTTTCTCGACGGCACAATCAAAGGAGCCGATTTCCCGATTGTAAATGCCAACGTCAAAACAACTAGCGGCGAAAACCGTTATACGCCGTATGTGATTAATGAAAAAACCCTCATTGATGAAAACGGTAATGAGCAGAAAGTAAAAGTCGGCTACATAGGCTTTGTCCCGCCGCAAATCATGACATGGGACAAAAAGAATCTCGAGGGGCAAGTTCAGGTGCAGGATATCGTAGAATCCGCCAATGAAACGATCCCGAAAATGAAGGCGGAAGGCACAGATGTCATTATTGCCCTCGCCCACACCGGCATTGAAAAGCAGTCACAATCATCAGGTGCAGAAAACGCCGTGTTTGACCTTGCCACTAAAACGAAAGGCATTGACGCGATTATCTCGGGCCATCAGCACGGACTCTTTCCTTCCGCGGAGTATGCGGGTGTTGCTCAATTCGACGTGGAAAAGGGAACAATTAACGGCATTCCTGTCGTCATGCCAAGCAGCTGGGGCAAATATTTAGGCGTGATTGACCTCAAGCTTGAAAAGGCGGACGGCTCATGGAAGGTAGCAGATTCCAAAGGAAGTATTGAATCTATTGCTGGCAACGTCACATCAAGAAACGAAACCGTTACAAACACCATTCAGCAAACACACCAAAACACACTGGAGTATGTCCGAAAGCCAGTCGGCAAAACCGAAGCAGATATTAACAGCTTCTTTGCACAGGTCAAAGATGATCCTTCCATTCAGATCGTGACTGACGCGCAAAAATGGTATGCCGAAAAAGAAATGAAGGATACCGAGTACAAGAACCTGCCGATTTTATCCGCTGGAGCGCCGTTTAAAGCAGGCGGCAGAAATGGAGCCAATTACTATACAAACATTCCAGCCGGAGATCTTGCGATTAAAAATGTCGGTGACTTGTACCTTTACGATAATACTGTTCAAATCGTCAAGCTGACAGGCAGCGAAGTGAAGGACTGGCTGGAGATGTCAGCAGGCCAATTCAATCAAATTGATCCAGCCAAAGGCGGCGATCAGGCCTTGCTGAACGAGAATTTCCGCTCCTATAATTTTGATGTGATTGACGGTGTCACATATCAGGTCGATGTGACAAAACCGGCTAAATACAATGAGAACGGAAAAGTGATCAATGCGGATTCATCCCGTATCATCAATCTTTCCTATGAAGGCAAGCCGATCAGCCCAAGCCAGGAATTTCTCGTAGTCACCAATAACTATCGTGCGTCCGGAGGCGGCGGGTTCCCTCATCTGACGAGCGATAAAATTGTCCACGGCTCTGCAGTTGAAAACAGGCAGGTGCTGATGGATTACATTATTGAACAAAAAACAGTCAATCCAAAAGCAGACAACAACTGGTCAATCGCGCCTGTTTCCGGCACGAATCTGACGTTTGAATCCTCGCTTTTGGCCAAGCCATTTGCCGATAAAGCAGACGACGTCGCTTATGTAGGCAAGTCTGCGAATGAAGGCTATGGTGTGTATAAGCTGCAATTCGATGATGATTCAAATCCAGATCCTCCTAAAGACGGACTGTGGGATCTGACCGTCATGCACACCAATGATACGCACGCCCATCTCGATGATGCAGCGAGACGAATGACGAAAATCAACGAAGTGCGCAGCGAAACAAATCACAACATTCTCCTTGATGCGGGAGATGTGTTTTCCGGCGATCTGTATTTTACTAAATGGAACGGTTTGGCCGATCTGAAAATAATGAACATGATGGGCTATGACGCCATGACCTTCGGGAACCATGAATTTGACAAAGGCCCGACGGTGCTTTCTGATTTTCTAAGCGGAAACAGCGCAACCGTTGATCCGGCGAACCGCTATCACTTTGAAGCGCCGGAATTTCCGATTGTCAGTGCAAACGTAGATGTGTCAAATGAGCCCAAGCTGAAATCATTTGTCAAAAAGCCGCAAACCTTTACGGCAGGTGAAAAGAAAGAGGCCGGCATTCACCCTTACATTCTGTTAGACGTTGACGGGGAGAAAGTCGCCGTATTCGGCCTGACAACAGAAGATACAGCCACCACATCAAGCCCGGGCAAAAGCATCGTATTCAATGATGCCTTTGAAACAGCACAATACACCGTCAAAGCGATTCAAGAAGAAGAAAAGGTAAATAAAATTATTGCTTTAACCCACATCGGGCATAACCGGGATCTTGAGCTAGCCAAAAAAGTAAAAGGCATTGATTTGATCATCGGCGGACACACTCACACCCTCGTAGACAAAATGGAGGTCGTGAACAACGAAGAACCGACGATCGTGGCACAGGCAAAAGAATACGGCCAATTCTTGGGGCGCGTTGATGTCGCGTTTGATGAAAATGGCGTTGTGCAAACAGACAAATCAAATCTGAGCGTGCTGCCAATTGATGAGCATACAGAAGAAAACGCAGAAGCAAAACAAGAGCTTGATCAGTTCAAAAGTGAATTAGAAGACGTAAAAAATGAAAAAGTCGGCTATACGGATGTGGCGCTTGACGGCCAACGTGAGCATGTGCGCACGAAAGAAACGAATCTCGGAAACTTCATCGCGGACGGTATGCTGGCAAAAGCGAAAGAAGCAGCCGGCGCCAGAATAGCGATAACAAATGGCGGCGGCATCAGAGCCGGCATTGACAAAGGTGATATCACACTCGGCGAGGTGCTCAACGTGATGCCGTTCGGCAATACGCTTTACGTGGCCGATTTAACCGGAAAACAAATTAAAGAAGCCCTTGAACAAGGCCTAAGCAATGTGGAAAATGGCGGCGGCGCTTTCCCTCAGGTGGCCGGAATCGAATATACCTTTACATTAAACAACAAACCTGGACACCGTGTGTTAGAAGTGAAAATTGAATCGCCTAACGGAGACAAAGTTGCTATAAATACGGATGATACCTACCGCGTGGCAACAAATAATTTTGTTGGTGCCGGAGGAGACGGATATTCTGTCTTTACAGAAGCCTCCCATGGTGAAGACCTTGGCTACGTTGATTATGAGATTTTCACCGAACAGCTGAAAAAACTAGGAAACAAGGTCTCTCCTAAAGTTGAAGGACGGATCAAAGAAGTATTCCTGCCGACAAAGCAGAAGGACGGCAGCTGGACACTTGATGAAGACAAATTTGCGATTTACGCTAAAAATGCCAACACGCCGTTTGTCTATTACGGAACACATGAAGGATCACAAGAGAAGCCTATCAATCTCAAAGTAAAAAAAGATCAGGTCAAACTTTTGAAAGAAAGAGAGTCAGATCCTTCATTGACGGTGTTCAACTACTGGTACAGCATGAAGATGCCAATGGCGAACCTTAAAACTGCAGACACTGCAATCGGAATCAAGTCGACGGGAGAATTGAATGTGTCATTGGCAGATGTATATGACTTTACAGTAAAGCAAAAAGGAAAAGAAATAAAATCATTCAAGGAGCCCGTTCAGCTTTCGCTTCGCATGTTTGATATTGAAGAAGCCCATAACCCTGCCATTTATCATGTCGACAGGAAAAAGAAAGCTTTCACAAAGACAGATAACGGATCAGTTGACGATGATATGGTGACAGGATATACAAACCACTTCAGCGAATACACGATCTTAAATTCCGGTTCGAACAACAAACCGCCGGCATTCCCGTCCGACCAACCGACAGGCGGTGATGACGGCAGTCATGGCGGAGGCTCCGACAAACCAGGCGGAAAACAGCCGACTGACGGAAACGGAGGAAATGATACGCCTCCCGGCACTCAACCGACTAACGGCTCTGGAGGAAACGGTTCGGGCGGATCAGGAACAGACGGTCCGGCTGGCGGCCTGCTTCCGGACACAGCCACATCCATGTACTCGATACTGTTGGCCGGATTTCTTATCAGCGCACTCGGAACGGCAATGTACTTACATCAGAGGAGAAAACAGAATAGAACGAATCAGGCATAAAAAAAGAGCTGCTCGCTAAGCGAGCAGCTTTCTTTATTTAAACCCACTTCACAACATCTTCAACAGCAGATCTTGTTTTCGGACGAGGGTCTCTCACTCGGTAGCCAAATGCCACCATCACAGAAATATCGAAGCTTCCGTTTTCCAGAAGGCCTTCTTCTTCAAGAATACGGTGAATGTGATCGTACTGGAAGCCTTCGATCGGGCAGGAATCAACACCGATTTGCGCAGCGGCAGTCATCATGTTGCCAAGCGCGATATAGGTTTGTTTTGATGCCCAGTCAAACAATGTTCTGTCACTTTCAAGCAAATGCAAATCGTTTTTCTGGAATTCTTCTGTTTTGCTTAAATAGCCTTCGTACACGTCTTGAGGCATTTGTTTTACTTCTTTTAAATGCCGTTTGATGTAGTCCGCATTATATTTGATATCCTTCGCTGTACGCGCAAGAATCAGGACGAAATGGCTTGCGGTCGGCAGCTGCTTTTGCGCGCCCCATGTGTATTCACGAAGCTTCTCGCGGAA
Source organism: Bacillus sp. PS95 (assembly GCF_037963565.1). Taxonomy (NCBI): domain Bacteria; kingdom Bacillati; phylum Bacillota; class Bacilli; order Caryophanales; family Bacillaceae; genus Bacillus; species Bacillus sp. PS95. The sequence continues at coordinate 814,748 of NZ_CP150160.1, read as the reverse complement.
CTCCGGATTTTGGACGACGACAAATTTCCAAGGCTCAAGGCCGAGTGAGCTCGGAGACAGTCTTCCTGTTTCTAAAATAAATTCAAAATCGCTGTCTGACACTTTTTTATTCGGGTCAAATTCCTTAGTCGCATGCCTGAAATTGTATGCATCCAGAATTTGTGTCTTTAGATCTGCCATGTAAAACACCTCTCCTTTAGGTTACTCTAATCTCTATTGTAGCCATTATGATAAAAAGTAAAAGTACGCACATTTTTGTTGGATAGTATCAATTTTGATACTAAACAAAAAAGCGCGCTGCCGCAGGCAGGCGCCTCTCTCATTTCCCCCGCCGCGCAAAATCAACAAATCGGAATTTGTCGAGACGGTGTCTGCTTTCCGTATATTGAAACAAACTGGTATCCTCCAAAAAGACGTAGTTTCTCACCACGACCATATGGTCATAGCCGCGTAAATCGAGCAGCTCTCTGTCCTCGTCCGTACACGGCTCGGCGACAATTTCTTTTTGGGCGTAACTGATCGAAAGACCGAGCTCTCCTTCTATATATTCATATATGGAGTTTTCACAAATTTCTTTCGTCAGGTGAGGGACATGCTTTCTGAAAAAGTAATCCTTGTCCAAAATCACATGTTCCCCGTCAATCTTTCTAGACCTGATGACTTCCCAGATGTCGTCATCCAGATTGGCCCGGAGCTGTTTTTGGATCAGCTCTGACGGAGGCTCCAGCCCGAATTTGTGTACAGTTGTTTTCGTTTCTTTGCCAAGCGTTTGCGCGAGCTCCTTGAAGCTGACAAGGCCCGAAACGGGAAACTGCATTTTTTCACGATTGAGCACGACGGAGCCTTTTCCCCTGATTTTCTGGATATAACCGTTTTGCGCGAGCATATGAAGCGCCTTTCGGACCGTTTCTCTTGATGTACCGTACTGTGCGGTCAACTCATGTTCAGACGGAAGAATCTCCTCCGCTTTCCATCGGCCGCCTTCAATTTGCTGTGCGATGTCTTTATAAATTGTGATGAATTTATTCACCTTCATTATGGACCACCCAGCTTAGTTTAACACGGTTTCGTTAAACGATAAACAATGGACTCATACGGGCGAAGCGTCATGTTCTGAAGCCCTCCCCTTGCTTCATCGTTCGTCAACAGCACCTCTGCCTTCCATTCGTCAGGCGCTAAAGAGTCCGGCAGTGTAAAGGCCGCCTCTGTCCCGTAAAAATTATTGATCACGAGCAGCTTTTCATTGCTGCCGTGTCTGAGATACGCAAAAATGTTCGGGTCATCCTTTGCGATTAACTCATACGTTCCCTCTGTCACAATGTCATACATTTTGCGAATCTGAATCAATTTTTGATAATGGTAAAACACCGAATTTTGATCCCTCAGCGCCGCTTCAGCATTGATTTCCCGATAATTTCCTGCAACCGGTATCCATGGTGTGCCCGTTGTAAAACCGCCATTCTCCGTAGCATCCCACTGAACGGGGGTTCTGGAATTGTCACGGGATTTCGCCTGCAAAATGGCTGTGATCTCTTGATCAGCCATTCCTTTATCCTTAAAGGCGTGATACATGTTCAGCGATTCGACATCCCGATAGGAGCTGATGTCAGTAAACTTCGGATTCGTCATCCCCAGCTCCTCGCCCTGATAAATATAAGGCGTGCCCTGCATCATATGAATGGCCGTAGCAAGCATTTTCGCCGATTTCACCCTATATGCGCCATCATCTCCATATCTTGATACAACGCGCGGCTGATCATGATTGCACCAGAACAGAGCGTTCCATCCCCCTCCTGCGTGCATCCCCGTTTGCCAGTCGGATAGGATCTCCTTCAGCTTCAAAAAATCAAACGGCGCCAAGGCCCATTTTTCGCCGTTAGGATAGTCAACCTTGAGATGATGGAAGCTGAATGTCATATCAAGTTCTTTATTGTCAGGATTCGTATACCGGATACAGTGGTCTACGGTTGTTGAAGACATCTCACCGACCGTCATGCTGTCGTAATGTGAAAACACCTTTTCGTTCATTTCATGCAGAAATTCGTGCACTCGCGGCCCGTCAGTGTAAAAAGAGCGGCCGTCGCCGCCGTCCTCCGCATTCAGAAAGCGCTGATCTTTAGAAATCAGGTTGATGACATCAAGCCTGAAGCCATCTATTCCCTTTTCAAACCAAAAATGCATCATGTCATAGACATGCTTTCTGACCTCTTCATTTTCCCAATTCAAATCAGCCTGCGTCACATCAAACAGATGCAAATAGTATTGGCCCGATGCTTCGTCAAGCTCCCATGCCGAGCCGCCGAATTTCGATTCCCAGTTTGTCGGAAGAGAACCGTTTTCCTGCGGGTCTTTCCATATATAAAAATCACGATACGGGCTGTCTATGGAAGAGATCGCCTCGCGAAACCATTTGTGCTCTGTTGACGTATGATTGACAACAAGATCCATGACGACTTTCAAGTCTCTTTTATGTGCTTCGGACACTAGCCGCTCAAAATCCTCCATCGTACCATATTCAGGATAAATCGAGTAATAATCACGAATATCGTACCCATTATCATGCTGAGGAGAATCATAAATCGGCGTCAGCCAAAGCACATCCACCTGAAGTGTTTTTAAGTAATCAAGCTTTTCAATAATGCCGTTCAGATCGCCGACACCATTTCCTGTCGTATCGTTAAAGCTTTTCGGATAAATTTGATAAACCACAGCTTTTTTCCACCATGGTGTTTGTTCTGTTTTCATCTGTTTCCACCACCATATTTAAATTGAAAACGGGAAAAGGGAACGTTCAACACGTCCGCTCCCCATTTGTTATTTATGTTTGAATCTCGCATACGCGTATGTTCCGGCAAACGGCACGATCAATACAATAGCCATCCCGATTGCAAACGCGCCCCAGTACTGGCTCATGATTGAGAAAATCCCCGGCACGCCGCCGACACCGACGGAGCTTGCCAGCACACCTTGAGAAGAAATATACATTCCGGCCAGGCCAGAGCTGACCATTGCAATGATAAACGGGAATCTGTATCGCAGATTCACCCCAAAGATGGCAGGCTCTGTAATGCCAAGATAAGCAGAAATCCCTGATGTGAGGGAGAGGCCTTTTTGTTTCTCATCCTTCACGATAAACATCATGGCCAGAGCCGCCGAACCTTGTGCGATATTAGAAAGCGCCAGCATCGGCCATAAAAAGGTGCCGCCGAGCTTTGAACCGATGAGCTGCAGGTCGACTGCAAGAAACGTGTGATGCATACCGGTAATCACGAGCGCTGAGTAGAAACCGCCATATAACAGACCGCCCAGTGCGGCAAAAGAACCAAACACCGAGATAAGCCCTGAAGTCAGTACATTACCGATCGCAAATGTAATCGGGCCGATAATGATAAAAGAGGCAAATCCTGTTAAGAGAAGCGTAATTGGTGCGACAACGAGCAGCTGTATGCCCTCAGGTGTGCGTTTTGTTAAAAATACCTCAATCTTCGCCAGCATATAAGAAGCAAGCAAAATTGGGAGCACCTGGCCCTGATAGCCGACTTTCTGCACCTCTAGGCCGAATAGATTCCATACCGGGATCTCTCCGCTTTGTTCTGCGGCGCCATATCCCCACGCATTCAGCAAATCAGGATGCACGAGCATAACCCCGAGCACAATGCCGAGAAGCGGATTGCCGCCGAACCGCTTGACTGCAGACCATCCGATTAACGCAGGCAAAAACGTAAAGGCCGTGCCTGCAATCAGGTTAATCATATTAGCAAGATCCGCCCACTGCGGATAAACCTGCACAATCGATTTTGTGCTGAAGAAAATGCCTTCCGCCGTTAAAATGTTATTGATCCCCATTAAAAGACCCGCCGTGACAATCGCAGGCAATATTGGAATAAAAATATCTGCAAGCGTTTTCACAGCACGCTGCAAAGGATTCATATTTTTTTCTGAGGCCTTCTTCACTTCATCCTTTGTTGACTCGCCAATCCCCGTTTCCTTAACCAGTTCAGCATATACTTTATTGACAGTTCCCTGGCCGATTACGACCTGAAACTGTCCGTTTGTCGAGAATGATCCCTTTACCACATCAATTTGATCAAGCATCTCTTGGTCAACCTTGCTTTCATCTATTAAAGCAAAACGCAAACGTGTAACACAATGAGTTGCCGCTGCAATATTTTCAGCACCGCCGACTGCTTCGACAATCTGACGTGCCGATTTGTTCAGTTCCCCCATGCCAACCCCTCCGTATCCGTTTTTATAACTTGTATATACAACTTATAATCATATTGTATTCCTGTATATACAGGTAGTCAACACTTTTTTATAGCGCTTTCATCCTAGTCTGGAATATATGAAACAGACAAGGTTACCCTAAAAGTCACAAGCACTTATTGAATATGACATTAAAAAGCAGGGTGAGCCTCTATGAATAAACGCGACAAAGCGCTTCAGCTCATCAAAGAGCTTGAAGACAATCAGGACAGACCGATCTCTCCCAATTTGAAGGAAAACCTCGATAATCTGACCTTATTAACAGAAGGCTGCTCAGACATCGTATTTAGACAATTTGACTTTGGAAACGGGCTGTGCGGATTTATTGTTTATATCGAAGGAATTGTAAAATCTGAACATATTCAGGATCACGCCCTCCGCCCTTTCTTAATGCATTTGACGGATCAAATAGATGAACATGAAGAGGCGCTGCAAAATACTCTATCAATTTCAAGTGTTGCAACAGAAACGAGTATGAGTAAAGTGGCTGCATCCATCATTGAGGGGAACGCGGTTTTATTTGCCGACGGGCACTCAAAAGGCCTGATCTTAAATATAAAAGGCGGACAAAGAAGAAGCATTGAAGAGCCGATAACAGAATCGACCATCAGAGGGTCAAGAGAGGGCTTCACTGAAAGCCTCAGGGTCAATACCGCTCTTGTGCGCTTTCGCGTCAAAACGTTTCAGCTTAAAATGATCTCGTTTAAAATCGGCACGAAAACCAAAACCGATGTTGTCTTGGCCTATATTGACGGGCTTGCCGATCCAAAGGTCATTGACAAAGTAAAAAAAAGAATCAAAAAGATAAAGATTGATGCTGTCTTAGAAAGCGGATATATTGAAGAGTTTATCGAAGACGACACGTACTCGCCATTCCCCCAGCTGCAATACACAGAAAGGCCGGACACTGTCGCCGCCCAGCTTCTCGAAGGCCGATTTGCCATTTTCACAGATAATACGCCCTTTGTCTTAACAGGCCCGATTACGTTTTGGCAGCTTATGCAGGCCAGTGAAGATTACTATGAGCGTTATTTGATGTCTAACTTAATCCGCTGGCTTCGCTATATGTTTTTATTCGTTGCTTTATATTTGCCGGCTATTTATGTTGCCGTTATTACATACCATCAGGACTTAATGCCGACAAACTTAATGTTCAGTGTGGCCTCCGCTCGTGAACCGATTCCTTTCCCCGCCATCATAGAAGCATTGATTATGGAAATTTCTTTTGAGGCTCTCCGTGAGGCGGGAGTGCGCCTGCCGAAAACCATCGGCCAGACCGTCAGTATTCTCGGGGCCCTAGTCATTGGGACAGCCGCTGTTGAAGCGGGAATTGTGTCTGCCCCCATGGTGATCATCGTATCGTTAACAGGGATCGCGTCATTTACAATTCCGCGGTTTAACTTAGCTATCTCCATCAGGATGCTTCGTTTCCCGCTTATGTTTTTGGCGAGTATTTTCGGGATTTTCGGCATTATGCTTGGCACGATTATCTTAGTGCTCCATTTATGCAAGCTGCAATCTTTCGGTATTCCTTATTTATCCGGGATTTCTCCGTTTAAACGAGATGAAGTAAAAGATATTTTTGTCAGGGCGCCTTGGTGGACGATGACCAGAAGGCCGGGCACGTATTCGCGCGGCAACGGACAGAAGGGAGCGAAAAGAGAGGACCCAAAAGATGAAGAAAACAATATATAAGTGTGTTTTGCCGCTTCTCATTTGTATCCTTCTAACGGGGTGCTGGGACCGGACAGAAATCAATGACATTGCATTTGTTGTCAGCTCAGCCATTGATAAGAAAAAAGATCAGTATCGAGTGGCCATGCAGATTCCCTTGGTCGGTCAATTAGGCGGACAAACAGGGGGCGGCGGCGGAACTGCCGGTTCAAAAACATGGTATGTTGATTCAGCTTCCGGCACTACGATCAGAGAAGCGAACAACAAGCTGCAAACCTCCTTGTCACGGACAATCAATACGTCCCACAGACGTACAGTCATTATTGGAGAGGATATGGCGAGAGACGGCGTTGCCCCAGTCTTTGATATTTTAACGCGAAATCCGCAGAACAGATTAACGGCGCTCATTTTAGTCAGCCGGGGAGAAGCGCGGGACATTTTAAACACCGATGTTCAGCTTGAACAGTTTCCGGCGGAAATGATTCGGGAGCTGGCCATTATCGCAACGAGCCGGCCCGTTTTCTTAAGCAGATTCATGTCTGATCTAGTAGAAATAGGCAGTGATCCGTATGCACCGGTCATCTCTGCATCTAAAACAAAACCTGGAGGGAAAGGCAAATCTAATTTGAAAATTGACGGGCTTGCGATCTTTAAAAAGGACAGATTGATGGATATTTTCAAAGATGTACACATGACAGCAGCCCTGATGTTGCTGAATCAAGCCCGCCAGCCAGAATTCATAGTAGACCTGCCGAATCAAATGGGACAAGCATCCATTCAGCTTCAAAAGTCCAATGTATCCTTTCATGCCGCTGAAAAAAACGGAAAGCTGTCAATGACAATCGAGATCAGAGCCAAAGGAATTATTATGGAAAACCAATCAACCTATGAGACGAGAGAAAATGACCAGTATTACATCATTCAAAAAGCACTAAACAGAACCATAAAGAAGGACGTGATCAGCACCGTTCATCGTTTGCAAAAGCTAAAGGCGGACCCGGCCGGCTTTCAAGACAGGACCATCAGAAGCACGGCAACCACGAAGAATCTGCTGAAAAAGGAATGGGAAGAGGTATATAAGGATATGGAGGTTCACGTCGTCCCAATTGTGACGATTGAGCAGGACGGTGTCCTATACAAAACGATCAGCCATTAATGGAGGTGCGTCAGCATGATCAGCTATATCGTACAGACATTGATTGTGTGCATTGCCATATACGCATATGAATGGAAGAATTTTCGTTCCGCTAACAATCTAACAAAATGGGCCTTCAGCCTGCTGATTGCAGGAAGTGCTTTTCTATGGATTTATATGAGAGTGAATCCCCTGCTTCCGCGGCTGGGGCACCTGTTTAAATATATTCCGTTTTGAACATGACAGAAAGGATGTGCTTTATGGACAAGACCTCTGCATACCAAGGATTATTTTTCGGAGCTCTGTATACGTTAGCAGTCGGATTAAAGCATGCTCCGATTCTCATGATCGAATCAGCAAAACAAAATGCCTGGCACAGCTACATCCTCGGCGTTGTCATCGTGATTCCGGCACTCTGGCTCATGCATAGGCTGATGAAAAAGCATCAGGATAAAAATATCTATGAGCTGCTGAGCGATTCCTCACCAATCGCAGGCCGGATTATCATTTTACTGTTTTCTTTGTATTTCCTGTTAATCAATGCTCATGACATCCGTTTTTTCATCAATTTGATTAACATTTTATTTCTCCCGAGAACACCAATGGCTGTTCTTGGCGGTGTTATTATCTTTGTGGCGATCTGTATTGCCAGAGAGGGAAAAGAAACATTGACCAGAATGGCGCAGATATTCCTATTTCCATTCGGCATCCTGGTCTTGTTCCTTCCATTTACGCTGGCCACACAAATTGAGCTTCAAAACTTGACACCTGTTTTTGAAGGTCTAATCCCATACCTTCAATCAGGCTATTACGCGTTTGGGACAATGGGGGAATTGATTATCCTTCCGCTTCTCTTCTCAAACCGGAGCGTCCCGCTAAAATACACCATTTTCGCGATACTGCTGGGCGCTTTATTGCTGGCCGTGATGTTATTTTCTTCAATTTCTGTCTTTGGTCCCAACCTGACATCTACTTTCTTTGATCCTGCTTATATGGTCATCAGGCAGATCCGCATTACGGATTTTCTGGATCGCTCAGACCTGATCATCGCGGCTTTTTGGATTCCAGTCATTATGGTGAAGATAGCAGGTTCCCTATATATCGTGGTATACGGCCTTTCGTTTTTACACTCAAAAATCGACCCGAAAGCCATGTATACACCAACCGGCATGTTCTCAGTCGTATGCGGCTTTTGGTTCTTTTTAAATACAAATCAGCTAATCGACTTTAACAGAATCAAACCAATCATTAATGTAGTGATTTCTCTTTTGCTGCCTTTACTCATTTATTTGATCATAAAAAGCAAAGCGTTGTTCAGCGCCAAAGCAAAGCACTAGGAATTTTTAGCTTCTTTTGTTTGATAAACAGGATTCTGTTTTGTTTTTCTTATATCTTTCAGGTAGTACTGTTCAGATGTAAAGAATTCGGTGTACAGCGCTTTTACCTTTCTGCTCAATAACAACAGCGCAATCACATTTGGAACGAGAATAAAAGCCAATGCTAAGTCCAAAAAGCCCCAAATGGCTTTTGCTCCGCCTGCGGCACCTATGATAATAGCCGCTAAATATACGAATTTAATCACGTGTCCTGCCAGCCGCCCGAACAGAAATTCAGCTTGCTTTACGCCGTAAAAAATGACAACCATAATGGTTGATACGACAAAGAAGACTAGGGAAACCGAAACGAAGTACCCTCCGCCAGAACCGAAATAATGCTGAAATGCAGCCGTCGTCAGTGCTGCCGGGTCAATTGAGGCGTTCTTCCCTGTCCAGACACCAGATGCAAGAACGACAAAAGCGGTGGTCGTGCAGATGATCAAGGTGTCAATGACAATGCCGATCACAGACCAAAACCCTTGCCGCACAGGATGATCAGTCATTGCTGCCGCATGTGCAATCGGGGCTGTTCCCATTCCGGCTTCATTAGAATACAGCCCGCGGGCAAATCCCCAGCGAACGGTTTCCGCCAACGCAGCACCTGCGAACCCTCCAACTGCTGAAGAAGAGGTAAACGCATTTGAAAAAACGAGAGAGAAAAACGCCGGCACTGATGATAGATTCATGAGAACAATCAGGAGACCGGCACCTGCGTATGCCCCTGCCATAAGAGGCACGACAAACTCTGTTACTTTTCCGATCCGCTTTACCCCTCCTATCACCACTAACCCAATCAAAAATGCAATTCCGATTCCTACGTATATTTTATTGAAAGAAAACGTCTCGGCAAGCGAAACTGAAACCGAATTTCCCTGAACCATAATGCTGGGAATCAGCTCCACAATCAGCGCAACAGAGAAGAATACGCCGAGCCATTTCATGCGCAGCCCTTTTGTTATGTAATACATCGGTCCCCCGACGTATTCACCCTGCTCATTTTTTTCTCTGTAATGAACAGCAAGAACACTTTCAGAAAACTTAATCGCCATGGCAAATAAGGCAATAAGCCACATCCAAAAAACCGCTCCCGGCCCTCCAAACATAATAGCTGCGGGCACACCGACAATGTTCGCTGCACCGATCGTTGAACTGAGGGCTGAGGTCAATGCCTGAAGCGGTGTGACTGTGCCCTCTCCCTTCGGTTTTTTTCCTACGCTGCCGATTGTCTGTTTGAAAATGTATAAAGGATAGCGAAATTGAAAACCTTTCAGCAAAATAGTGAAATACAACCCCGTTCCCGTCAGCAGGATGATTAGCGGCGGACCCCACAGCCAATCAGATATATGCTCTATCCATACTAATAGTCGTTCCATCCCATCACCCTTTTTTCGTTTATGGGTCATTTCCCATAGATGGAAAAACATAAACCTTTTGACATAGAACTTGGAACATAAAAAGGATGGCTTTTATCAATCGCCATCCTGCAGATCAGACAAATCAGCTGGAAGAAGGTCTGTTTCGTCCAAGCAGGTCATATACTTTATTCTTATAAAAAGCGGATGCTGGCTTTGAAAACATGCCTTTTTTGTCGACAAGCTTATCAAGCAGCAATTGCTTTTCAGATTTTTTTCTGATTAATTGCTCGCGTTCTTTTTCGTCATAGCACTTTTCGATTAAATGGTCGATGGTCATAAGCTCTTTTTTGAGCGCGCCCTCGTCCTCTGCCATTCCCGCGTTTTTCAAAATACGATAGCCCATGCGCAGCGCTTCCGGCAAGTGTGCCGCGTCATCCTTCGGCAGCGGCTTCCCCATTCCCGGGAGGTTTTGAAAGTCCCCGTCTTTGATGGCGCGCTTAATTTTATCTTCAGACACAATATGGGAAAAATCCATCATTTCACCTCTTTTTATCTATACCTTATATTTTATCATACAATTCTCAATGTACCATTTTATTCCTTTATTTCTAGAAAGATACCTTGTTTTACATTTGGTAATATCAAAGCGAAACGTTGATTCGACGGCGTTTTTCGCCACTTTCTCCCTCATACGATTTTCACTTTTCTAATCTGCTGATTCGTGTTATATTGGATACGTTCGTTTTTTCTATTCGAACTGGATCGGAAAAAAGGAGTGTAACAATGAAAACATTTATAAAAGAAAGAGGACTGGCCTTCTTCTTAATTGCGGTCGTCCTGTTATGGATCAAAACGTATGTCGGTTATGTCCTGAACTTCAACTTAGGAATAGACAACACGATACAAAAAATATTGCTTTTTGTGAATCCTCTTAGCTCAAGCTTGTTCTTTCTTGGCTTTGGACTCTTGTTCAAGAAAAAATTACAGCAGACAGCCATTATAGTGATTCATTTTTTAATGTCTTTTTTACTGTACGCCAACATTGTGTACTACAGATTTTTCAATGATTTTATTACAATTCCGGTCATTATGCAGGCTAAAACAAACGGCGGCCAACTCGGTGACAGCGCATTTTCGCTGATGAGACCGACTGACGCCTTTTACTTTATCGATACGATCATCCTGATTATCTTGGCGATCAAAGTAAACAAGCCTGCCGAAACGTCAAGCAAAAAATCGTTCCGAATTATTTTTGCGTCTTCAATTCTTGTGTTCTTGATCAACCTGGCAGTTGCGGAATCAGACCGTCCTGAATTGCTGACAAGATCATTCGACCGGAACTATCTTGTGAAATACTTGGGAACATACAATTTCACGATTTATGACGCTGTACAGAATATCAAGTCCAACAGCCAGCGCGCGCTTGCCGATTCCAGCGACGTAACGGAAGTAGAAAACTACATGAAAGCCAATTACGATGTGCCGAATAACGTGTATTTCGGCAAAGCGGAAGGAAAAAACGTCATTTACGTTTCACTTGAATCTTTGCAGTCATTTATCATCGACTATAAAATTGACGGCAAAGAAGTGACACCGTTCTTAAATAAACTGGCACATGATAACGAAACGTTCTACTTTGATAACTTTTTCCACCAAACGGGACAAGGTAAAACATCTGATGCTGAATTTATGATGGAAAACTCTCTGTACCCGCTGGCTCAAGGTTCAGTTTTCGTAAACAAAGCGCAAAACACGCTGCAATCAGTTCCGGCGATTCTGAAGTCTAAGAATTACACATCTGCTACTTTCCACGGGAACACGCAGACGTTCTGGAACCGTAACGAAATGTACAAAGCGGAAGGCATTGATAAATTCTTTGATTCTGCTTACTATGACATGAACGAAGAAAACACGAAAAACTACGGCATGAAAGACAAACCGTTCTTCAAAGAATCAATGCCGCTGCTGGAAAGCCTGCCGCAGCCGTTCTATACGAAGTTCATTACCCTGTCTAACCACTTCCCATTCGGAATGGATGAGGGGGATACAGACTTCCCGGCTGGAGACTTTGGTGACTCTGTCGTCGATAACTACTTCCAGTCAGCCCATTACCTTGATCAGTCCATTGAACAATTCTTCAATGATCTGAAAAAAGACGGGTTATATGATAAATCGATTATTGTGATGTACGGAGACCACTACGGCATCTCTGAAAACCACAATAAAGCGATGGCGAAAGTGCTTGGCAAGGATGAAATCACTGATTACGACAACGCCCAGCTTCAACGGGTGCCGCTCTTTATCCACGCTGCCGGCGTGAAGGGCGAGAAAGTTCATAAATATGCCGGCGACGTTGATGTGGCTCCTACCATTCTGCATCTGCTCGGAGTGGATACGAAGGACTATCTGATGTCCGGTTCTGATATTTTATCGAAAGAACACCGTGAAGTGATTCCGTTCCGAAACGGAGACTTTATTTCACCGAAGTACACGAAAATATCCGGTAAGTATTACGACACGAAAACCGGAAAAGAACTCGATGAATCCGAAGTCGACAAGTCAGAAGACTCGCTCGTCAAGAAGGAACTTGAAATGTCCGATAAAATCATAAACGGAGACCTGCTGCGGTTCTACGAGCCGAAAGGTTTTAAGAAGGTGAATCCTTCCGATTATGATTACACAAAACATGACGAAGATTCTTCCGAAACGTCAAAGGATAACGAAGATAAATAAGAAAAAGCGGAGAGGGCAACCTCTCCGCTTTTTTTATTTGACAGCAGCCCTCAATTCTTCCGCCGCAAATTCCACATTCGGGCCAATAATGACTTGAACCGATTGCCCCCCTGATTTGACAACCCCTTTTGCGCCTGCTTTCTTTAGCAGCGCTTCATCCACCAAAGCGGTATCCTTCACAGTCAGTCGCAGCCTTGTGGCGCAATGATCAATGGTTTGAAGGTTTTCTTTTCCGCCGAGCCCTTTCAGCATGATGTTTTCATTTACATCCTGGACAGTATTTTCATCCAGCACTTCATCTACATCATCGTCTTCCCGTCCAGGTGTTTTTAAATTCAAAGCCTTAATCAGTACATAAAACACGATAAAGTATACTGCCGCATAGCATATACCTACCAAAAGCAGAAGCAGCGGTTTTTCTGCGATTCCATAGCTGAGCACATAATCGATAGCTCCAGCTGAAAAAGAGAAGCCTGAGCGGATGCCGAGCCAGTTGACGATAAATAAAGATAACCCGGTTAAGACCGCGTGAACAGCGTATAAAAGCGGAGATAAAAACATAAATGCAAACTCAATCGGCTCCGTAATCCCTGTGATAAACGCCGTTAAAGCAAATCCAATCATCATTCCAGCCGTCGCTTTCCGTTTAGACGGCTTCGCAGTCACAACCATAGCCAGACACGCCGCCGGAAGTCCGAACATCATGATTGGGAAGAATCCGGTCATGTATGTGCCCGCTGTCGGATCTTTCGCAAAAAAGCGCGCCAGATCCCCTGTCACTCCGTTATATTCTCCGAATTGGAACCAGAAAATATTGTTCAGCACATGGTGAAGGCCAAGCGGAATTAACAGCCTGTTGAATAGGCCGAATATGCCTGCCCCGATGCCGCCGAGCCCGAGCATCCACTCTCCAAACGAGTTGATACACGATTGAATCGGCGGCCAGACCACTCCGAATATGCCCGCTAAAATGATCGTAATAATGGCTGTTAAAATCGGCACAAGCCGTCTGCCACTGAAGAACCCGAGATATTCAGGCAGCTTGGTATCCTTGAAGCGGTTATAGGTGTAACCGGCAATTAAACCGGCAATAATTCCCCCAAACACCGCCATGTTATTTGTTTTATCAATTGTCTTTGTTGCCGCGTCAAGCATCAGATACGATATCGCCCCTGATAAACCCGCTGCCCCATTGCTGTCTTTTGAAATGCCGATGGCAATACCGATCGCAAAAATAAGCGGCAGATGATCAAAAACCGCCGTCCCCGCCTGATAGACAAACGGGATATTAAATACATCCTCTCTGCCAAGCGCAAGGATAATTCCAACTGCAGGCAGAACCGCAATCGGGAGCATAAATGACTTCCCGAGTTTTTGTAAAAATGAAAGCATACCCATCCCCCTCATACCCTTTTTTTTCAAATATACCATATAAGATATCTAGTGATCTATACCAATTTTCCCGGGGGTATTTCTTTTTTCCCAGGTCCGTGTGTTTCCTATTTTTAAGACAGTTGTGGTAAGCTTAATCTAGATTATTTAAAAAGAAAGCGGGAATGACAGATGATTGTAACAAACGATCAAGAATTAGAAGGCCTGAAAAAAATCGGAAGAATCGTCGCGCTTGCGCGTGAAGAAATGAAGCGGAAGGCAGAGCCCGGCATGAGCACAAAAGACCTTGACCTTATCGGAAAAGCTGTGCTTGATGAGCATGGCGCCGTTTCAGCTCCTGAGAAGGAATACGATTTTCCAGGCGTGACATGCATCAGCGTAAATGATGAAGTGGCTCACGGCATACCAAGCACATCCAAAATTTTAAAAGCAGGGGACCTTGTCAACATCGACATCTCCGCTGAATTTGGCGGGTTCTATTCCGACACAGGCATCTCATTTGTGCTCGGTGAAGGAGAAGAACGCCTTCATAAGCTTTGCCAATGCGCGGAAAACGCTTTTCAAAAGGGGCTTCAGCAGGCAAAAGCGGGCAAGCGCCAAAACCAGATCGGAAGAGCCGTTTATCATGAAGCACGCTCTCAAGGCTTTACCGTCATCAAAACCCTGACCGGCCACGGAATCGGCCGAAGCCTGCATGAAGCGCCGAACCACATCATGAACTATTATGATCCGTTTGATAACGCACTGTTCAAAAATGGCACAGTCATCGCGCTTGAACCGTTTATTTCAACGAAAGCAGAAACGATTGTTGAAGCTGGAGACGGCTGGACGTTCAAGACGCCGGATAAAAGCATGGTTGCCCAAGTTGAACACACGATCGTCATCACAAAAGATGAACCGATTATCCTGACGAAACTGTAAAACACATTCCGGGCTTCCGGCAGGTTTAACCTCCTCCAATTGCAGGTAAAGCATCATTATTCTGTACGAGGAGGTCTTGCAATGAACAGAGATCAAGAAAAAATCCAAATTGAAAACGAAATGAACGCGATGCATGGCACAATAAAAGAAGACATTTTAAAAGACTTTGAGGAATTTAAAGGCTACCTGAAAAAACAAGTCAACCGAGGCAAAAAGCTGGGATTGGATGACGGCAAGCTTGTAAAAAGCGCTGCGATCCTGGGAGACTACCTCGCAAAGCATGAAGAGCCGCAAAACGGTGAAGAAATGCTGCTGCAAGAGCTTTGGAGCGTTGCAGACGAAGATGAGAAAGAACATTTGGCACAGCTTCTGGTCAAATTGGTTGATAAACAATAAAACATGAGCCGGGCGATATGCGCCCGGCTTTCTTGATATTGTCACAGCCCGGCTCTTTCAGATATGCTACACTACTATTATGTCTGTGAAAGGAGCCTTTATCTGCATGTGGTTTATTATTTTCGGCATCATTTTTTTCATTGAAGGCATCATTATGACCGTTTATGGCATTAAGAAAAAAAACGGGATGCTCACATATATCGGCATTGTTTTCGCCATTATGACATTTGGCGTTGTCATGATCAAACTAACCGGCCATTAAATCATATTCGGCTTTTGCTCCGCATATACATACAGAAGAACATTCGCACATCTAGTTCGAAAGGCTCAGTTTTCCCCGCATCTCTTTTCAGCATCTTTTTATAGATGTTACAATGCCAATCGTTTCGAAATCAGATAGGGAAAGGAGTTTTCTGACATGCATTACGGCAGTAAAGGCTGGTATGTGGCAGAACTAAAAAAGCAGGGGATCACGCACCATGAGGGAAGAAAGCTTCAAAGCTATAAAACCTATTTTCTTGCCAACCTGCTTGAAACAAAGAAAAAACAATCTTAAATATGGCAAAGCCGCGCACGTTGATATGCGCGGCTTTTTTCTATTCAACCGGCAGCAGCCTGTCCTTTTTTTTCATAAAGGACGCTCTCCAGCTTTCCGATAGTGCAGCCTCACTTAAAATCCGTTCAATGGCGGTGAGATTTTTTGCATCATGGTAGTTGATGCGGTTGGCGAACTGGACGGATATGCCCTTCTCTCCTCTGGACAGCAATTCAAGGTTCGCGACGGGAGACACCCTGCCCTCCTCCAGCACGCGAAAATAAAACCCTGTATAGCCGGTTTGCTGGACCTTCAGCACCATTTCTTTTACACCAAACTTTTTCGCCAGCTTTACACACGGCTGGCGCGGCTGGCTGACCTGAACAACAGCTTCATCAAGCCTGAACACATCCCCGATGCAAACATTCTCCTCAGTCAGGCCCGCGACCGTCAGATTTTCTCCAAATGCGGCATTTGACAGCGGTCTTGAGAGGAACTCTTCCCAAAACGGATAATGCTCCGCCGGGTAGACACAGACAGCCTTATCAGGTCCGCCGTGGTTGACGAGGTCCGCCTGTCCGTCTCCTTCAAAATTCTCCCGATACAGCATGACGGCTGATTCAGCCGGCCGCTTCATGATGCCGGTTTCGATTTTCTTTCCGTCATATTCAAGCGTCTGCGGTTTTCCCAGATTAAGAGAAAGAACTGAATAGCGCTCTGGTTTCATACAAACACATCCCCTTTACAGGTTGTAAAATGATTGATTATCATAAAAAGAAAAGGTGGTTTTTACATGCTTCAATACCGAATCATTGTAAACGGCCGGGTTCAAGGTGTGGGCTTTCGCTATTTTGTTCAAATGGAAGCTGATAAGCGAAAACTGGCCGGCTGGGTCAAAAACCGTGATGACGGGCGTGTCGAGATTTTGGCAGAGGGTCCGGAAAACGCCCTGCAATCGTTTGTTGAGGCTGTAAAGAACGGAAGCCCTTTCTCAAAGGTTACCGACATCTCTGTGACTGAATCCCGCAGTCTTGAAGGCCATCATCGCTTTTCTATTGTTTACTCATAAGGCTTATCTTGATAAAAATAGTTCGGCTTAACGATTGAGTTATCATAGGATCGGTGGAAGATATGAGTGGCAGCGGGTGAAATTGGCGGAATCAGCCACGTCCAGTCTCCCGTCAGCTTTCTGCCCGCTTCTTCCTCCTGTTCTTCAAACCGTTTAAACTGGCTTGCCGCTGTATGATGATCAACGATGCTGACACCCTGCTTTTTGTACGAGTGCAGCACAGCTTTATTCAATTCAACTAGCGCTTGATCCTTCCATAAATCCGTATTGTAATCAGCGGCGATGCCGATCACGGACGCTACTTTTTTCAGCTTGTCGTACCGCTTTTCATCTGCGAGGTTTCTCGCTCCGATCTCCGTGCCCATATACCAGCCGTTAAATGGCGCGGCATTATAATGAATGCCCCCGACCTCAAGCTTCATATCAGAGATGATAGGCACGCCGTACCACTTCAGCTCCAAATCAGAAAACGCCTCGATGTCCGGATGTATGATTGGAACCTCGATCACAAGTGAACGCGGCAGCTCATACCAGACAGGCTGTTCGTCGCCTTTCATGCGAAAAATGAGCGGCAGCAGGTCAAAATCCGTTCGCTCTCCGCGCCAGCCGAGCTCTTCGCAGGCTGCTGTCAGGGAACAGGAAGCCGGGTCGCCGATTCTTTCTCCGTCTGACTCATATCCAGCGTACCGGATCAGCTGATGATTCCAGATCTCGACTTGCTTTTCACCCTTCTCTTCCGGAGGGAAAATCGTAATGGTCGGTCTGATTTTCCCGTTATTGGTGGCGGTTTCAATATGGTGAAAGAGGGCGTCACGCACTTCCTCCTTCGTCCGGACGTCTCGTCTGTCAATAACATTCAGCGAATTCCAGAACAATCTGCCGATGCAGCGGTTGCTGTTTCTCCAAGCCATTTTCGCTCCGTGCTCCAGCTCTTCCTTCGTATGTACATAGCTTCCGGTCAGGTCAATTTCGCTTTTAATGTCCTCGAGACGGTCTTTCACTTCCTCCTCCTTTCCCAATTCCTGATAGCATGCGGCAATAAACGCTTTCGCTTCGTTCCAGAGTATTTCTTTTTCTTCCAACAAACTCTCCCCTTCACATCACTTCATGCTTTTCATTGTATCGTTTTTAAGCGGCAAGACAAATGATTTTTCTGCAACTTCCTGGAAAACAATAAAAAACACCCGCGTGGTGCGGGTGTCAAATAGACGATAACCGATTTGCCAATTCAGTTAATTCACTTCGAAAGTTTTTGCCGGTCATCGGTATGCCGTGCCCTGTCAATAACGCTTCCGGTTCAAGACCGGCCAGCTTCAGAATGGACTCCGCGGCCGTCTCTGTGTCAGGCGTGAAATAAGCCGGCGGACCGTGAAGCTCCTGTTTTTGTATCAAGACGTCAGCCATTTTCTCCTGTTCCACTGTAATAACAGCATCACCTGCCACAAGCACGCGGCCGTCATCGCGGAATAACGAAATATGGCCCGGCGTGTGTCCTGGTGTCGCGATCCACATCCACTCGTCAAGAAAAGGAACTGAACCGTCTTCCGGCAGTGCCTGGACATGTGAGGAAATATCGATGGAGTGCCGCGGAAACAGCGGCGACAGCTTGGCGACCAGCCCGCTCTTGCTGTCAGGACGAGCCGGAGGATAATCCTCTTTACCTGTTACATAAGGCATTTCCCGAGAATGGACATAAACAGGCACATCCCAATGCTCAAGGATCTCTTCGATTGCCCCAATATGGTCAAAGTGCCCGTGTGTGAGGATAATCGCCTTCAGCTGAAACCCTTCACCGAATCTTTGTTTGGCTTCATTGACAATCATGCCGGCTGATTGAGGCATGCCGGCATCAATTAAAACAAATGAGTGAGGTTCAGAAGGCAGCTGAATAAAATAGACATTCGCAATTTGCACAGTCAGGCCGTGCACCCCTTTTGCCGCTTCGAACCCCGTTCCGCTTCTGACTGAAGTCAGCGGCATATAAGGATCACTCATAATGACACCTCCGGAATGTTGTATGCCGTTAGTGTGTGTCATTACGCCTGAATTATCATACGGAAATAGAGATCGCACCGATGAATAGAGCGATAGCCGTCATGACGATCACTGCGAGAACCGCCCATTTCAATGCGAATTTTTGATGGTCATCAATAGAAACTCCGACGAGTCCGACAAGCAAATGAGTGGATGGCACAAGCGGACTCAGCATATGAATCGGCTGGCCGATAATAGAGGCTCTGGCAATTTCCACTTTATCCACACCGTATGCGACAGCTGTTTCTGATAAAATCGGCAGCACCCCGTAGAAATACGCGTCATTCGGCATCAAGAATGTGAAAATGCCGCTTGTTAAGGCAACAATCGCCGGGATCAATCCGCCCATTTGTTCCGGTATCATGGACACGAGCGAGATCGCCATTTCATCAACCATTTTCGTGCCTGTCAAAATCCCCGTGAACACCCCCGCGGCAAAAATCATTGAACCGATAGCCAGCACGTTGCTGGAATGCGCCGCGATGCGCTGTCTCTGATGCTCGAGATTGGGATAATTCACAATCAGCGCAATACAAAACGCAATGACAAACAGTACGGTTAAACTGACTTTACCCGATACTAAACATACTATTAAAGAAAGCGTTAACAATAAATTGAACCACCAAAGCTTCGGCCGCTTCCACTCATCTTCAACCGCAGCAGCCGGTTCATTGGCATTGGCTGGCTGTTTCAGTTCAATCACACCAAGGCGCTTTCGTTCCGCTTTTCCAAGCACATACGCAACTGCCACCATACAAAGCATCCCGCTTGCAATGACAGGAATCATCGGCCCTGTAAGCTCAGCTGGATCAACCCCCAGCGCACTCGCCGCCCTCGGCGTCGCACCACCCCATGGAATCGTGTTCATGATTCCCATGCCGACTCCCGCGATTCCTGCCAAGATAATTGGCCGGATGCCTAGCAGCAAATAGAGCGGAAGCATGGCGCTTGTCGTAATCATGTACGTTGTCGAGCCATCTCCGTCCAAGGCGACGAGCATTGTAAGGACCGCTGTCCCGACAACAATTTTTAAAGGGTCTCCTTTGACCATGCTTAAAATTTTGCCAACCATTGGATCAAACAGGCCTGTATCAATCATAATTCCAAAATATAAGATCGCAAACATAATCATGACCGCAGTCGGCGCGACTTGCTGAATCCCCGAAATCATCATGTCCCCAACTTCAGTAAATCCAAATCCGGCGATAAGCGCAAACACAATCGGCGTCAAAACTAATGCTGTTAAAACAGAAAGCCGTTTTGTCATGATCAATGCCATAAACACAAGCATCATGAGAAAGCCTAAGATTGCTAACACATCCATTCCCCCTTAAATGAATCCGCTTACATTTTTTCTCCCTTACTCCCCTTTTTGTCTTGCCTTTTTGCCATCGTATGGGAAAACCAACCGCAAGTAAATAATTTGGTTTTTTTGTATTTTTAATTTTTTAAAACCGTTTTGTTCTTTTTGATCATTTTTCGGCATGAAAAAATCCCGGGATGCCGGGATCTTAATTTCCTGTCATGATGCTTTGATAAAAAGCAGATTGCTCTTCTAAAAACCGTTTCGTTTCCCTGCTGTTTAAATAAAAGCTTTCCCAGTCCTGTTCGTTTATTTTCCGCTTCCATTCAGGTGAAGAGGTGACCTTCTTTAGCGCTTGATCCCAGTAAGAAATCTCTTCCTCAGACATATTTTTCGGGCCCAAAATCCCTCTCCAATGAGAAAAAACAAACGGGATTCCCTGCTCCTTCCACGTCGGTACATTTGGAAAACCGGGAAGTCTTTTATCAGATGTTACAGCGGCTAACGTGATATCGCCGTTTCGTTCATATGGTTTCGCTTCAGAAAGTGTCATGGAAGCTGCTTCTATCTCATGTCTGATCAGCGCCTGAATGAGCTGTTCACTGCTGTCATACTGTGAGAATTGAATGTCAAACGGGTCAATGCCGTACATATCTGCCGCTCTGACGAACGAGAGCTGATCATCATTGCCAAACCCCGGGGCAAAGCCGATTCTCACCTTGCCGGGATGCATGTTGATCTCATTCAGCACATCCTTGCCATTTGTTAACGCTGATCCTTTTGGCAATGCAACCGTCTGCCATTCCTTGGAGAGAATGGCGAGCGGCGTAAAATCGGCCATTTTTAATTTGCTTTGCCCGAGAAGATCATTGCTCAATATTAAGCTGGACGTCATGCTGATGGTTTGTTTGCTGCTTTTGTTGACATATTTCCAGCCTTTCTCTCCCCCGCCGCCGGATTTATAGACGATATGAACATCACCCTTCACGATCTGCTTCTGCCTCAAAATAGATTGGATCGCCTGCGCTGTGACATCCCAGCCGCCAGAAGGTTCGGCGGGGACGACAATTTCTATCGGCCCGTCCGGCAGGCGCGGCGCAGCCGCCTGCCTGATATCACTCTGCATAAAGATCAATAGAAAAATCAATAATATTATAGATTTTTTCATATCTAATCCGCCGCCAAATAATATTTTCTCTCCGGCCTGCCGATAATCCCGTATTCAAGCTCGGCTCTTGCTTCTTCCTTTGACACAAGGTACTCGGCATAACGGCGGGCAGTTGTTCGTGACGCCCCCATTTTTTCTCCAAGTTCCTCCGCTGTCAATCCTTCTGACGCAGTCTGAAGCGCTTCCTTAATTTTTCGCAGTGTAATCGAATTAATGCCAGTCGGCAAATCCTCTGCCGGCAAAGCTGTCTTCACACCGTTCCCAAAAATATGGTCGATCATGGATTGGCTGACCTCCGGCTGAGACATGAGCAGCTTTCTTTTTTCTTTATACTGAAGCAGCACCTGCCTGAACTTGTCAGCCGTTACGGGTTTGATCAAATAGTGGGCAATTCCTGCCCTTAGCGCTTCCTGCAAATGCCGGGTTTCTGTTGCCGCTGTGATAATCATAATGTCCACTTCAGGAAATCGGCTTCGTATATCAGGAATCAATGCGGTCCCAAGCTCGTCCGGCATATAAATATCCAGCAGAAGCAAATCAGCCTTGTGTTCCTTCAAAAGCGCCAATGTCTCTTTTGCGTTAGCCGCCTTGCCGATAATCTTGAATCCATCAAGCTGTTTAATCAATCTCTCATGGATTTGCGCAACTCGAAAATCATCCTCCGCAATCGCGATGTGAATCAAATGGATTCCCCCTTTGTTTCTCCTTCGGTATAAACACAGTGAATACCGCCCCGCCAGTTTTTTGATTCGCCAGTTCGATCCAGCCGCCCAGTTCACGCACTGAGTCTTTCACATTGGCCAGACCGTAGCCTCTCCTCATCCCCTTTGAAGAATAGCCTCTCTCAAACACAGCTTCTATTTTCTCTGGCGGCACACCGGGCCCTGTGTCTGATACTTCAATGACAATGTCATGGCCCATATCCGTGATAAAAAACAAAACTTCCTTCACGCTTTGCTCCGCTACAGCTTCGAAAGCGTTATCAATTAAATTGCCAATAATCGTAATAAGATGGGACAAGCCAATATGTGCAGGAAGAGGCGCGAGTGAGCTGTTCTCATCAATCACCAGCTTGACCTTCTTTTCCGATGCCTTGCTTATTTTCCCTAACAAAATGGCCTGCACCTGCTGCGAATGGATGTTATGGAATAAAAGATCATGCTGTTCATTTTGTATCGCATATTCCTCTTTTATCAGATCAATGGCTTCATCATACTCCCCAAGTTCAAGCAGCCCTAAAATCGCATAAAGCTTATTTGAAAATTCATGAGTCTGCGCCCTGAGATCCTCAGAATATTTGCGAACCTCTGTCAATGTGTCGATCAGCTTCTTCAGCTCTGTTTTCTCCCTGAAGCTGACGACAATCCCATACGCCTGCCCGCCTTGATTCATCACTTTCGTATTGATAATAAACACTTGATCGTTGACGCTTACCTCCTGGTTCGGCAGCATTTCTCCTTTTTCAAGCACAGACATCAGCCCTGCTCCCGGCATGACGTCATCTATAGGAAGATGGATCACAGGCTCGGGCAGCTTCAGCATCTCGGCCGCCGATACGTTCATCATGGTGACGACGCCTTCACGATTGGTGGCAATAATCCCTTCTCGAATCGCGAAAAGCATTGCGTTCCTCTCACGATATAGAGCCGCGATCTCATGCGGTTCAAGCCCAAGCGTATCCTTTCTGATGCTTTTCGCCAGCACGGCGGCGCCAATAAATCCGAGCAGCAGTACAAGCACAGCAATCACACTCAAATTTTTCAAATGCTTTTTGATGCTTTGCTCTGTCTCCGTTTGCAGAAAATCAACAGATACGCTGCCGATCACTTGGCTGTATCCCTTCTGTTCTTTTATAATCGGCGCGCTCCCTCTGATCACTCTTCGTCCATCCGCTTTTGTTTCAGAAACATGCGAACCGCCAAACAAAATTTCTCTGCTGCGCTCCAGTTTCTTTAATCCGCTTTTTCTAGAGGCGCTGCGAATGTCTCCTTTTTCGTCCAAAACATAAATGGCAAACGCGCCAGTCTGTTCTTTCATTTGTTCAATGACCTCTTGCGTCTGAGCCGCATGTCCGTCTTTTCTCTCAATGAGCTCTTTAACCGGCGGCATATAGGAAATGGTTCTCGCCGTTTGAACCGCCAGCTGCTCTGCCTGTCTCCGTTCTCCCTGTGTATGCTGAACGGCTAACGTAATGGTCAGCACACCAATGACAAAGACCAGCAGAGCCGCAATCAGCCCCATTATTTTTGTTTGCAGGGAAAAATGGAACCGCTTTTTCACCACAGCACCAGCCGTCCTTTCTACCTAGATCATACCATTTTTCACAGGAAATTTTCTCATTTTTCAAAATCCGTTTTCTTGCGAAGGAGTGAAAATAAAAAAAAGGCAGACCGCGTCTGCCTTTTTCTTTCTACCATATTCCTAGTACTTTCCACCATAATCCGCCGATCACAAGCCATACGATGATATGAACAATCGACAGGATAAATCCGATGGACCACCATTTGCCTTGCGGGATGTAGCCTGCTCCGAAGAAGACCGGAGCCGCTCCAGAACCGTAGTGAGTCGTTGACCCGAACAGGTTACTGATGAACGCGAGGCTCAGCGCTGCTAAAAGCGGCGGTGCGCCCGCAGCCACGACGACAGCCAAAAATGCTGAATACATCGCACTGATGTGGGCTGTCGCACTTGCAAAGAAATAGTGAGAGTAATAATACACAACAATTAAAATGATGAATGCCACAATCCAAGAGAACCCTGATACGGATGATTTCATGGCATTACTGAACCAAGACACCATGCCTAATTCATTCAAGAAGTTGGCGAGCATGACAAGCGCCGCAAACCAAGTGAGCGTATCCCAAGCGCCCTGTTCTTTCTTGATATCATCCCAAGTCAGAACTTGTGATAATAAGAGAACGGCCAAACCGATCAATGCGGTTGTGGTTGCGTCGATGTTGAAGCTGCCGCCAAAAATCCACAGCACAAGCACCAAAAGAAACACGATAACCATGGAAAGCTCCGATTTTTTGAACGGTCCCATTTCTTTCAGTTTTTCTGTTGCGATTTTCGCCGCATCCGGTGTTTCTTTGATTTCCGGCGGATACAGTTTGTAAATCACAAGCGGCGTGATGATTAAGCTTACAAGTCCCGGTACAATCGCGGCAATTGCCCAGCTTGTCCATGTTAAGTCCACCCCTGCGACATCATGGGCCAGCTTGGCAATCAGCGGGTTCGCCGCCATCGCTGTCAGGAACATAGCAGATGTGATCAGATTCCCCTGAAAACCGGTTTTTAATAAGAATGCACCGATTTTTCTCTCTGTTCCATTTGCCGGGCTTGATCCGAATGTTTCGGATAATGATCTGATAATAGGAAATATAATGCCTCCTGCACGCGCCGTATTACTTGGAATAGCAGGTGAAAGTATTAAATCACTGAATAGCAGTGAATAAGAAAGTCCAAGGGTTTTTTTCCCGAATTTCTGAACGAATACATACGAAATTCTCGCACCGAGCCCGGTTTTGATAAATCCTCGGGAAATAAAGAATGCGATAACGATAAGCCAAATGGTCTTATTCCCGAATCCGCTTAATGTATCCTCAATTGATAGTGTTCCAGTTAGTGCAGTAACCGCCAATGCAAAAATTGCAATTGCACCCATTGGCAAGGGCTTGGAGATAAAGCCGATAATTGTTGCGACAAAAATCGCAAACAAATGCCAAGCTTTAGGTTCAAGTCCGGACGGAGCGGGAATAAACCAGATGATTAGTCCCACAGCGACAGTAATAAGCAATGGAACAAGCTTTACTGCTGACTGTTTTCCTGCGTCTTTTTCTGAAGCCATAAATAGGTCTCCTCCTATATACTTGTTTTCCGATCCCCTTTCCCATTCTACTCCTTAACTAAGTTAATAAACATTTTAATTAATTAAAAAACACAAAGGTTAGCACCCTTTGTGTTTTTCACTTTCTTAATTTAATTTACCCGCACCCGCTTGATTTATAACATTTGATTTTACATTAGCAGAAGCATCAATCGCCCCATGCAGAGACGGCGTCCAGCCGACAGAAGAGCTCAGCCCGTTTGCAGCCGATGCGTTGATCTGTGTGCCGTTCAGCAACGTGCCGGAGTCATATAAAGCCGTTCCCCCGCTGAATACGCTGATCGTTTTAGCAGCTGACAGTCCCGGTACGTCAATGACATTGTTTTGGGCATAGATTTTAGATGACTTTCCGATTCCCCATGCATAGCTGAAAGGATAACTTGAAGAGCTTGTGCTTCCTTCATAATAATTGTTGTATACGTGCACTTGCCCGAAGCGGACTCTCGGCGCGCGCTGGACAATATTTTTATAGCGGTTATGATGCAGCGTAATTTTTAATTTGCCGTCATCGGAGGTTTTGCTGTCACTTGATCCGAAAATGGAGCTTTTATCATGATCGTGATAATAGTTGTAGGACATCGTGATATAGTTAGCACCGTTGGAAGCATCCGTTTGGCCGTCATGGTGCTGATATTCTCTTCCATAATATTTCGGTGATGTGCTGTCCGGACGCGAACCGTCATTAAATGTACAGTGATCAATCCAGATGTGTGTGCCGCCGTTTATCGTGATGTTGTCGTATTGTGAGTTCCAGTTCCCTGAGCTTCCGTCAGTCGGATCCCATTGCGGAAAATAGTCATAGGCATCCTGGAATTCAATGTTGCGGATAATGACGTTATCACTCTTGATTTGGAAGTTTCCGCCCACGACTTTAGCGTTAGTCCCTGAACCGACGATCGTCGTGTTTGCCGGAATATCCACCATGACCCGTGCTTTTTGGTTTTTCTGAGAGCGTGCTCTCGCTTCTTCTTGTGTTCCCGACGGCTCTTTTTTGCCCCATGTGCTAGGATCATAGGCTTTCAAATATTTGTCCAAATCATACTCCGGATCTTTATAGTCATTTAGACCAAGCGGCTTCAGATTTTCATCCACGTTCATGTCAATCGTTCCCTTGATATAAATGATTTTTGGCGTTGTGTTCGTTTCCTTCCCTAATGCCGAGACAAGCTGGTTTCTGTTGCTGACGGTATACACATTTGAGGAGGATGCTTTTGATCCGCCTGTCGTGCCGGTCGAGTACGCGCCCCAGCCATCATTGGATCCCAACGTCTGGTGGCCTAAATCAGCTGCGTTCGCGCCAGCTGGAGTCAATCCTAAAAACAGAGCCGTAGCTAACACCACTTTTTTCATCCACTATGTACCCCCATTTTCTATTTTGTGAGATTTTATTCCAATTTATCACAAAAATATAATAGCAAATTGAGGGACATGCAGAACCGAAAATGTTCCGCTATCCTATTGCGGCATTCTGCAAAATCCCACCGCAAAGACCGCAAAAAAACCAAAAGGCCGACATTGGCCTTTTGGTTTTTTCCTTGCTTTATGCCCAAGCTTTCACTTTTTCGTTATCTGTCACAAAGAGAAGCACTTTTCCTTCATCTAAGCGTTTTTCAAATTGAGCGGCTTCATCTTCAGAAAAACCGATTTCGTGAATTTTATTGCGGAGCTCGTCTCCTTTTTTATTGAAGATATTTCCCACCGCGTGCTTGAAACCTGTTTCTTTGGCTCCGATCGTATTGGCATTCGTGTTGTCTGCCAGGCGTTCCGTTCTGTCATCGTCGTGAGCTAAGACGTATACATCCTCTTTCGCAACACCCATTTTCTGTAATTCCTCTACATCCTTCATGAGCTGTTCGTCATTTGTATACTCTTTTACAACTGGTTTCATGTCGATATTCCTCCTTCATGTTTTCTATATTTCTTTCATACCCGATCGTCTGTACCTGAAACAGATTCCAGAACATTGAATAGAAAAACAGGAAGAATGGTAGTAGCTATTTATTTTCCGTCCATGGTAAAGTGATAGGAACAGGACCATTTTCAGAAAAGTCAAAATTAAAGAGAAGCCGCTGCACGGAGCACACGACCATGAAATGCTGCCTTTATTCCGTACGAGCAGGAGGTATGTCTAATGCAATATTTTTCACCAGAACAGCAATACAATGCTTGGATTGTGAGTGATTTAGTCAAACAGATTTTCCATAAGCGTGCCGGATGTTCACCAGGAATTCACGAGCTTGCGGTTTTTGCCGAGGAACATTTTCATATCGATATCGACTTTGTTTTCTCGATTATCATGAATATCGGCGACATTGAATTTGCACTAACAGATGAAATAGAAAAGAAATTGTCCGGTTATCTCAGCACTCTCCTTCCTTATGTCACTGCTGATATGTTCGAAACCTCTAAAGCCAACGCCCATGCGTTTTTGTCTCGAAGACACGGTAACGCTGCATACCACTTATTTGTGTCTGATGATGCTTTCATGAGAAAGCAGTAAAAAACGCAGCTTTCTTTACTAAAAAAATATTGACATGATAAGCCATGCTATTATAGTGTTACATGTGATAATGATTCTCATTACTAAATCTGAAAAAAGGAAGAATGACATGCGCACCTATTCTAACAAGTTGATTGCCATCATGAGTGTTTTATTGCTCGCCTGCCTCATTATATCCGGCTGTTCATCAAGCCAGAATAACAACGGAAGCGGCGAAAGCAAGTCTAAGGATTCCAGAGTGATCCATGACGAAGAAGGAAAAACGACAGTAAGCGGCACACCTAAGCGGGTGGTTGTGCTTGAGCTTTCATTCTTGGATGCCGTTCACAATCTCGGCATTACGCCGGTGGGCATCGCCGATGACAACAAAAAAGATATGATTAAAAAGCTTGTCGGCAGCTCCATTGATTACACATCTGTAGGCACACGCAGCGAACCCAATCTTGAGGTCATCAGTTCCTTGAAGCCTGATTTAATCATCGCTGACGCTGAGCGCCATAAAAACATTTATAAACAGCTGAAAAAAATCGCCCCGACGATTGAATTAAAAAGCCGTGAAGCGACATATGACGAAACGATCGACAGCTTTACGACCATTGCTAAAGCATTAAATAAAGAAGATGAAGGAAAAGAAAAGCTTGCCGAGCACAAAAAAGTCATCAACGATCTAAAAGCCGAACTTCCGAAAGATGAAAACCGCAACATCGTTCTCGGCGTTGCAAGAGCGGATTCCTTCCAGCTTCATACATCATCATCCTATGACGGAGAAATCTTTATAATGCTAGGCTTTACACACGCTGTGAAGTCAGATAACGCCTATCAAGAGGTCAGCCTCGAGCAATTGAGCAAAATCGATCCTGATATTTTGTTCATCTCAGCCAACGAAGGCAAAACCATTGTAGATGAGTGGAAAACGAACCCGCTCTGGAAAAATCTCAAAGCGGTGAAAAATGGACAAGTCTATGATGCGGACCGTGACACTTGGACAAGATTCAGAGGCATCAAGTCTAGTGAAACAAGCGCCAAAGATGTGCTTAAAAAAGTGTATAATAAATAGGACAAATGAGAAGCGAGGGGAAATCCTTGCTTCTTCGTTTTTGCAACCAGACGCAGTAAGGAAGTGAGACTGTTGTATCATTCAGCCAAACGGCGCTCATCATCAAGACTGATGATGTTTATCATTGCACTGATTATTTTTATATTTGGGCTTGGGCTGAATCTTTCAGTAGGAGCCTCAGACATCGGCATCATAGATTCATTGAAATATCTTTTTGTATGGGACGGTTCAAAGGAACAGCTCATCATCTCTACTCTTCGCCTTCCCCGCACATTAATCGGCGTTTTTGTCGGCGCCAGCCTAGCTGTAGCAGGGGCGCTGATGCAGGCTATGACCAGAAACCCTCTGGCTTCACCCCAAATTTTCGGTGTGAATGCGGGTGCATCGCTTTTTGTCGTTGCTTCTCTCGTCATTCTGCCGGCATCGCCCTATTCATCTGTTATATTCGCTTTTGCGGGTGCGGCAGCAGGCGGCGCGATTGTGTATATGATTGCCTCATCCGGCGGAATGACACCTGTCAAGCTGGCGCTGTCAGGAATGGCCGTGCACTTGTTCCTCTCCTCTATGACACAGGCCATCATTATTTTAAATGAGTCAGGTGAGGATGTTCTGTACTGGATGACAGGCGCAATCGACGGCAGCAACTGGCAGGACGTCATAACCATCGCTCCTTTTTCTGTCATTGGCATCGGGCTTGCCCTCGTATTTTCCGGTTCTGTTTCTGTTCTCGGTCTCGGAGACGAAACAGCAAAAGGGCTTGGACAAAATATGAACGGCATCAGGATTCTGATCAGTTTGATTATTTTAATCCTTTCCGGCGCTTCCGTAGCCGTCGCCGGGCCGATTGGCTTTGTCGGGCTGCTCGTCCCGCATATTGTCCGCAAGCTGATCGGAGAACATTATCAATACGTGCTTCCGTTTTCGGCACTGTTCGGTGCCATTTTGCTGGTGTACGCAGATGTTCTGGCCAGATGGATTGCATTTCCTTATGAATCACCGGTCGGCATTGTCACCGCGATTATCGGAACGCCGTTTTTCTTATATTTGGCAAGGAAAGGGCGGCATCTGAAATGAAGAAAACAACCAGAAAACAAAAACGCCCCTTGCTGGCGATACTCATATTGGCCGTGATTTTAATCGTTCTGTCCGTCATCAGCATTGGAATCGGTGCATTATACATTTCACCTGATGCGGTAGTGACGAATCTGCTGGGACTGGATCATTCCTTTGAATTTATCATCCAGCAATATCGTCTGCCCCGCATTATATTAGCGATTTTGGCCGGTGCTGGGCTTGCCGCTGCCGGAGCGATTTTACAGGGTGTGATCCGAAATCCGCTCGCTTCCCCGGACGTTGTCGGCATTTCAAAAGGCTCCGGACTTGCAGCGATGGCTGTGATTCTCATCTTTCCTGAGTCGCCGGTATACGTGCTTCCGTTCTCCGCATTTGCCGGAGCCGCCATTATTGCTGTACTATTATTAATGATAGCCCGAAAAAAGAGCATTCAGCCCTCTTCACTGGCTTTATCAGGCATTGCTTTAGGCGCGGTCTGCCACGCCGGAATGCAATATATGATGGTCAAGTTTCCGGGCGACGTGAATGCTGCACTCATTTGGCTGACAGGAAGCCTTTGGGGAAGAAACTGGGAAGAAGTCAAGCTGCTTGCGCCATGGCTTTTGATTCTTTTTCCGATCGTCTGCATACTCATACCGAAGCTGGATCTTATGTCACTCGGGGATGAGCTTGCACAGGGTCTCGGAGAAAACGCAAACCGGCTGAGATTCATCCTGATTTTCACCGCGGTGGCGCTGGCGGGAAGCTGTGTAGCCGTCGTCGGCTCAATCGGTTTTATCGGCTTGCTTGCTCCGCATATCGCCAGACGGCTTACCGGAGAAAAAGCTAAATATTTACTGCCTGCATCGGCATTGATTGGTGCTATTATATTATTAATTGCAGATACGTTAGGGCGCGGCATCATGCCTCCGGTTGAAATACCTGCCGGAATACTGACAGCCGTGATCGGCGCGCCTTATTTCTTATATTTATTGAAATTCGAAGCGAGGAAACAGTAGGGAGAGGATACCATGGGAAAACTGGCTGCAGACCAGCTCACTCTTTCATATGACAGTACAGTGATTATTGACGGAGTCGACTTAAAGATAGAAGAAGGAAAAATCACTGCGCTCATCGGCGCTAATGGCTGCGGTAAATCAACAATCCTCAAATCGCTCGCCAGGCTGATGGCCCCGAAAAGCGGTACAGTGCTACTAGAAGGAAAAGACATCCACCGCCAGCCATCAAAAGAAGTCGCAAAAAAACTGGCCATTCTTCCACAATCTCCTCAGGCTCCTGAAGGATTGACGGTAGAGGAATTATGCTATTTTGGCAGACATCCTCACAAAAAGCTGTTATCCAAGCATACCCAAGAGGATCATGATATGGTAGAGTGGGCACTGGAAGCAACGGGCATGATTGAACTGAAGGATCGGACACTTGATGCCCTCTCAGGCGGCCAAAGACAAAGAGCCTGGATTTCCATGGCACTTGCGCAAGGCACTGATTTGCTTTTGCTTGATGAGCCGACCACGTATTTAGACATCTCACACCAGATTGAAGTGCTTGAACTGCTGAAAAAGCTGAACCGCGACCATGGCCGCACCGTTGTCATGGTGCTCCATGATTTAAACCAAGCCGCTCAATATGCTGACTATCTGATCAGTGTGCTGGACGGAAAAATCTACAATGCCGGAACACCGGAAGATGTGTTCACCCAGCCATTTTTCCGTGAAGTCTTCGGCTTGGAATGCTGCATCATGAGAAGCCCGATCGACCAGAAGCCAATGTGCCTGCCGACGGGACTGTGCCCGAAATTACGGGCGAAATGAAAAGGAGAGGAGCCCCCTCTCCTTTTTTGTATGCCAGCTTACCTTTTGTATTTCCTCTCCTGTCCATGTTACAGTGGTGTCAACCAAGTGATAGGAGGATGAAAATGACAGCATCTCAGCAGCAAATTCAATTAGCAAGACGTCCACAAGGTATTCCTGTTCATGAAGACTTTCGCTTTGAAACCATTCCGGTTCCTGAACCCCAGCAAGGGGAAGTGCTTGTCAAAACGCTTTATGTTTCGGTTGACCCCTATATGCGCGGCCGTATGCAGGATACGAAGTCATATGTTAAGCCGTTCGCCTTGGATGAAGCGCTTTCTGGCGGGGTTATCGGTGAAGTTGTGTCTGACGGGAATCATCTGAAAAAAGGCGATATCGTCATCGGAAATCTCAGCTGGCAGGAATTTTCCGCTGTGAGCGAGTCTGCCTTGCGAAAAATTGATACAAGCCTTGCTCCCGCTTCGGCCTATCTCGGCATTTTGGGAATGACCGGCTTAACAGCATACTTCGGATTGCTGGACATCGGACGCCCGAAGGAAGGCGAAACCGTGGTTGTCTCCGGAGCTGCCGGAGCCGTCGGTTCAACAGTCGGGCAAATTGCCAAAATCAAAGGCGCGCGAGTTGTCGGTATCGCGGGTTCTGATGAAAAAATCGACTATTTAAAACAGGAGCTTCAGTTTGACGAAGCCATCAATTACAAAACAGCGGATGATATCCAAAAAGCGCTTCAAAACGCTTGTCCTGACGGTGTCGATGTGTATTTTGACAATGTCGGCGGACCGATTTCAGACGCGGTGATGAATCTGCTCAATGAATTTGCCCGCATTCCGGTGTGCGGC
This sequence comes from Bacillus sp. PS95, assembly GCF_037963565.1. Classification (NCBI taxonomy): domain Bacteria; kingdom Bacillati; phylum Bacillota; class Bacilli; order Caryophanales; family Bacillaceae; genus Bacillus; species Bacillus sp. PS95. Next base: position 782,224 of record NZ_CP150160.1, on the reverse strand, counting down.
GCCATTTCTTCCTATAACGCAGAAAGCGAAGCAGATGACATGGGTCCTCGTGTCCAATCAAAACTCATTAAAACGAAGTCGCTGATGCAAGGCTTTATCGTAAGCGACTACTCCGATCGTTTTTCTGAGGGAGCAAAACAGCTGGCCGAATGGCTGAAGGCTGGTAAACTCCATTACGAGGAAACCATCACAGAAGGCTTCGAAAACATTCCTGACGCGTTTCTCGGTTTATTTAAGGGAGAAAATAAAGGGAAACAGCTGATCAAGGTCAAGTGATCCGAGCTGAATGAAGATGAAAACGGGAGGGCTTTTTGCCCTCCTTTTGTGTTTCGATGAGATCAGCTGCGAAGAATCAGCGTAAGAAAACCATCTTCATCAGGTTCCGTATCTTCCAAAGTGAATCCTGCTGCTTGAAAGCAAGCTAAACTGATTCGATTGTCTTCTTCAATGCATGCCACCCATTCCCGCACGCTAGTAAAATCAGGTTCGGTCATCAGCTTTTGCAATATCCGTTTTCCGTACCCTTGAAGCCGGTACAAAGGATTGACGATCAATCCAATATATGTCCGCTTCTCCCCGAACTCAATAACGACCATCCCTGCCGGCAGCTGTCCATCATACGCCATGATGACAGTATCGTGTTTATCTTTATTTACTCGTGCATACCACTCATCTAATGGCAGCATCCCATCCATTCTCCGTCTGGTATCCTCATTCTCAAACCAGTGTTCAAGGATTTTCAGCTCTGGCTCCTGCATTACTTGAAACCTGTCTATTGAAGCCATTTTCCCACCTCCGCGCAAAATCTTTTTCTATTATTTTACAACAAAAAAAGGGCTTTTCGCCCTTCTTTTTATTTCGTCTTCAGTTTTCCGCCTGCATACACAGCTTCACTCAGTTCAACACCAAGCTTCTTCGCCATTTTTTTCAGCTTTGATTCCTCCAATTTCGTCACAAGACTCAGCACGTTGCCTTCTTTTCCGGCCCGGCCTGTTCGTCCTGATCTGTGGACATAGCCATCTTCATCAGGAATATCAGCATGAATCACGTATGGCAGGTTTTCAATGTCTAAACCGCGTGCGGCAATGTCAGTCGCCAATAAAAGAGGAAACTCTCCGTCTTCGAATGTGGCAATGATTTTCGCTCGCTCCATTTTTTTCGCTTCACTGTGCAAAACGCCGAGTTCAACGTGGTGATATGCCAGTTTTTCCGCATATACACTCAGGTTGCCAATGTCTCTCACAAATACGAGTGCCTGCATGCCTTCAAGCCTTGACAGCTTTTGCAGCAGCTTCACTTTGTCGCGCTGGTCGCAAATCAGGTATTGATGCTTCACTTTCCCTGCCTCCGCCTTGCTTCGCTGCACCTTCAACACCTCAGGCTCTTGCGCCAATTCGCGGAGCACGTCCTCTGTTTCCTTTTTGAGCGTGGCAGAAAAACATAGAAGCTGGCGGTCTCTTAATGTTGTTTTAATGATTTGCTTCATCGTTTCGCGATGCTCCGGCAGGACGAGCTGATCCGTTTCATCAAGCACGATCGTTTTCACTTCATGCATTTTGAGTTTCTTCGCTTTAATCAGTTCAAACACCCTGCCTGGCGTGCCGACGATGATATGCGGATGTTTCTTCAGCTTTTCGACCTGTTTCTTCACATTCGCCCCGCCGATTAAGGAAGCCGCGCGCAGCTCTGAGCCCGCTTTCCAATCCTGAATCACCTGAAAAATCTGCATGACCAGCTCACGGGAAGGCGCTAAAATCACCGCCTGCGGATGCTTTTGCTCTGGTTTGATCCGCTCCAAGACCGGCAGCGCATACGCCAGCGTCTTCCCTGTGCCTGTCGGCGATTCTGCAATGACATCCTTTCCGTCCATGATCAGCTGGGCTGCCTGCTCCTGAACAGGGGTTGGCTTTTGAAAGCCGGAAGCATTCCAATTCTCTTGTATAAATGATTGTGCATTATGTAAAAATGGCCAAGTTTGCGTCATTTTGTTCTCCTCAATTCCTGAAATCTATTCCATAGTATCTCAAAACCTCGCCCGGAACGCAATTTTTCTTTTTCTTTCCTATACCTTTCAACATTCCGAATCCTCCTTTATAATCAAAAGGGTGAATATTACACGCCGATTGTGCGTGTTTGATAACGATAGAGGTGTAAACATGAGTATTTTATCTGTAAAGGATTTAAGCCACGGTTTCGGGGACCGGGCCATTTTTAATAACGTTTCCTTCCGCCTGTTAAAAGGCGAGCACGTCGGCTTGATCGGCGCAAACGGTGAAGGAAAATCAACCTTCATGAATATTATTACCGGAAAGCTTGAACCTGATGAGGGAAAAGTCGAATGGTCAAAAAATGTCCGTGTCGGATACCTTGATCAGCATACCGTGCTGGAAAAAGGAAAATCCATTCGCGACGTCCTGAAAGACGCATTCCATTATTTATTTGCGATGGAAGAGGAAATGAACGAGATTTACAACAAAATGGGCGAGGCTGATCCCGACGAGCTCGAGAAGCTGCTTGAAGAAGTCGGCGTCATTCAAGACGCGCTGACAAACAATGATTTTTATGTCATTGATTCCAAGGTGGAAGAAATCGCCCGCGGTCTCGGTTTGAGCGATATCGGTTTAGAGCGAGATGTCACCGATTTGAGCGGCGGACAGCGCACAAAGGTCCTTCTCGCTAAGCTTCTCCTTGAAAAGCCGGAAATTCTGCTTCTCGATGAGCCGACCAACTATCTTGATGAACAGCATATTGAATGGCTGAAACGCTACCTGCAGGAATACGAGAACGCGTTCATCCTGATTTCCCACGATATTCCGTTCTTGAATAGTGTCATCAACCTGATTTATCACGTTGAAAATCAAGAGCTGACACGTTATGTCGGCGACTACCATCAGTTTATGGAAGTCTACGAGGTGAAAAAACAGCAGCTTGAAGCGGCCTACAAAAAGCAGCAGCAGGAAGTCGCGGAGCTGAAGGATTTCGTCGCCCGCAACAAAGCGCGTGTCAGCACGAGAAACATGGCGATGTCCCGCCAAAAGAAACTCGATAAGATGGATATGATCGAGCTTGCGGCAGAAAAGCCAAAGCCGGAATTCCACTTTAAGCCGGCGAGAACGTCAGGCAAGCTGATTTTTGAAACGAAGGATCTCGTGATCGGTTACGATTCCCCGCTGTCCCGTCCGCTCAACCTCCGCATGGAGCGCGGCCAAAAAATCGCCCTTTACGGCGCGAATGGGATCGGAAAAACGACATTGCTGAAAAGTTTGCTTGGTGAAATCCAGCCGCTCGAAGGCTCTGTTGAACGCGGTGAGCACATCTATACCGGCTATTTCGAGCAAGAGGTCAAGGAAACAAACAACAATACGTGCATCGAAGAAGTATGGAGCGAATTCCCTTCTTATACGCAGTATGAAATCCGTGCCGCTCTGGCAAAATGCGGGCTGACGACAAAGCATATCGAAAGCCGCGTCTCCGTATTAAGCGGAGGCGAAAAAGCGAAAGTCAGATTGTGCAAGCTAATCAACTCAGAAACAAACCTGCTGGTGCTCGATGAGCCGACAAACCACTTGGATGCCGATGCCAAGGAAGAGCTCAAGCGCGCCCTGAAAGAATATAAAGGCTCCATTCTGCTCATTTCCCACGAGCCAGACTTTTATATGGATATTGCGACAGAAACGTGGAACTGCGAGTCTTGGACGACGAAAGTGCTTTAATTTATAAAAAAACCCGCCTGCTAAAGGGCGGGTTTTTTACTGCCATTTTTTCTGAACGATTCTCAAAAGCTCTCTGTCTTTTAAAATGAGCTGCAATGGAGATGTGAATTCATCAAGTGTCAGCTCTCTTTTGGCAGACAGCTCAAAATCCTCCTCATCTTCCCAAGCGGTAAACCACTCGACCGAGAAAAGCTGTTTTTCATGACGCTGTGTATGTATTGATAGAGCGTTTCTAAACATTTATGATCATATTCGTCAGGTTTTGCCTTATCCATGGCAAACGTCCCCTCTACAGCATGAACCATCACTTGAAATGGCAATCGTAAATGAACGGACACATTCTCAGCTTCTGCAAGATAAATCCCAGCCGCATCAATGCCTGACCGAAGCGGATGCCAACGCAATTAAAAAAATCTCACTGAATGTCCTGGAAACAAACGAAAGGATTTGAAGCAGAAGGAATCTTAAAAAAGGAGAAATTGCTTTCTGACGGAAATTACTATAATACGGTAGTAATGGGAAATTCCACGATTAAAAAAAGACACTGCATCTGTGCAGTGTCTTTCGTTATTAATGCCCCGCCTTAATTCCAGCAAGATGTTTACGTCCCATGAGAAGGACAAGCATGCCGACAAAAACGACGATTCCGCCTACTGTATATGGTGTGCTTGCAGTAAAGTGTTCTGACAGCATTCCTGCAATCCACGGGGCGAGCGCGCCGCCGATGAAGCGGACTGAGCTGTAGGCTGAAGACGCGATTGAACGTTCAACCGGCGCAGAACCCATCACAGCGGTTGTCATGATCGTATTCACCATACCGAGGACAGCACCAGCGACAACGATACATGTAATAATCAAAGTCTGATGGTCTGTCCAGATCCCCATAATAACGAGAATGGCCGCAAAGGCGATAAAGAGAACGACGAGCGAACGCACTGTGCCCAGCGCTTTGTGCACGAGCGGCGCCGTAAAGACTGACGTAATCGCCAGCAGAAGGCCCCAGCCGAAGAAGACATATCCAAGACCGTGTTCATCTAAATCCAGTACGAACGGAGAATAAGCTAGCAAAATAAAAAATCCAAAGTTGTATAGGAATGCCGATACCGCCATTGTCAGCAGGCCTTTATATTTGAGTGCCTTCATCGCATCAAACACACCGACGCGTTTCGCCGGTTTCGGCAGCTTCGGAAGCATGAAAGAAATCGCGATTAACGCAATAAACATCAGGACAGATACTCCAAAAAACGGTGCGCGCCATGAAATGCTTCCGAGCTCTCCGCCTGCAAGCGGCCCGACAGAAATCCCGAGACCGAGCGCGGCCTCATACAAAATAATCGCTTGGGCGCTGCCGCCGACTGACACGCCAACGATGACCGCAAGCGCTGTTGAAATAAACAACGCATTCCCTAATCCCCAGCCGCCGCGATAGCCGACTAACTGAGCGATTGAGCTTGAGCTGCCGCCAAGCCCCGCAAACACAATAATAAAAATAAGTCCGAGAATTAATGTCCATTTCGCGCCGATGCGGCTGGAAATGGCTCCTGAGAAAAACATCATAAATCCGGTTACAAGCAAATAACTTGTAAACAAGAGTGATACTTCACTAGGTGAAGCATGCAATTGTGCGGCAATGGCCGGAAGAATTGGATCGACCAGCCCGATTCCCATAAAAGAAATCACACAGGCAAACGCGACAGCCCATACCGCTTTTGGCTGGCTGAGCAAACCCGTTTTCTGATTCACTTGTGTTGTCTTATCCATTTGACCTAACCTCCATCTTTATTCCATTAAAAGAAACGCTACAAAAATAGCGTTTAACAAACTTTTCATTCGATTGATTGAATGGCGCGTTCCGCTTTGCCTTTCATGCCTTGCAGGCGTTCTTTAAAGCTTTGGAATGTGCGGATTTTCTCATCAATCAAACTCAGCTGGTGATTCAGGGTTTCCTGAATTTCCTCCAGTTTTTCTTTCCGTTCCTTAGGATCCAGTGACAACAAATACCCCTCTTTGTTTAACTCTAGCTGGCGGCTGGTTTCCATGAAATGCTGAAGCTCCTGAAGGGAAAAACCGAGCACCTCTTTTGTGCTGATGACTTTCTCAAGCTCCTCCATATCATCCTCTGAATAAAGCCTTACGCCGCCGTCTGTCCGTTTCGGCGCCGGAATCAAGCCGATTTCTTCATAAAACCGGATGGTCCGCTTTGTCAGTCCGCTTCTTTTGGCCACTTGATCAATCTTCATCCATTCCAAGGTAAATCCCCCTTCGCCGTTTCTGTTACCATTATACACCTTTTGAACCTTAACGTAAACGTTAAGTTTTAAAAAACAATAAAAAAGACGAGCAGCATAAAGCACCCGTCTTTCACTTTCCTGTTTAAGCTAAACTTCCCGCCACTGACAGAGACTCTTTTTGAAGGCTTTCAGAAAGCACTCGATACGCGATCACTTTCTTCTTGTACTGTTTCACGACGTCGATATGGTCGTCGTAGCGGTACACGAACAGCTTCACGTCTTTTTTTCCTTTTTTTGTATCTATCACCAGCGGCGTGCCGCCGTTTTCCGGATGTAAATAACGCTCTTCATCACCTGGATAGATATAATATTTTTCCAGGAAGATAGCTTCGTTAAATTGATCAATCACTTTCTGCTTCTCTGCACCCTCGAGGCGTTTTCCATCTAGAGAGAGACTCGCATTTTCGTCACTCAGCTTGGCGTGCACTTCAAATTTGCCGAGCAGCCATTCTATGACGCCTGTAGGAAGACAGGTTAATACGATTTTCACCAGACTCATGAGAATTAACATCACGATTGCCCATGTCATACTTCATCATCTCCGTTAGTTTTCCATGTGCCGCTGACACACAATTTTATCCTAACATAAGCAGGCCGGTTCGTTTTTGTCCATTATGTGAAAAAAAGCGCGGCCTGCTGCGGCCACGCTTTTTAGCTTTCCAGTTCTTCAATCATGAGGGACAATTCTGTCCAGCGGTCCATAGCAGCCTCAAGCTCTTCCGCAGTTTTCGCCTGCTCGGCCATCAGCTCTTGGATTTTGCCAAAATCACTGCCTGCTGCGGCGATGTCAGCTTCGAGCTGTTCATGCTTTTCTTCCAGCTGGGCAATTTTATCTTCGATGCCGTCCCATTCCAGCTGGTCTTTGTAAGAAAGCTTTTTCCGTTTTTTCTTCGGCTCGGCTTCAGCCGTTTTTTCCTCAGCTGCCGGTTTTGGGGCCGCTTTTTTCGCTTTTGACTCCTCCATATAGTCGCTGTAGGAGCCTTGAAAGCGGGAAATGACGCCATTTCCTTCAAATACAATCAAACGGTCGACGACGCGGTCAAGGAAATAGCGGTCATGGGATACGGTGATGACGACGCCAGGGAACTGGTCAATATAATCCTCAAGAACGCTTAATGTTTCAGTATCCAAATCATTCGTCGGCTCATCGAGAAACAGGACATTCGGCTCCTGCATGAGAACCTGAAGCAAGTATAAACGGCGTTTTTCCCCGCCGGACAGCTTGCGGATATACGTCTGCTGCATCGAACGCGGGAAGAGGAAACGCTCGAGCATTTGTTCAGCTGTAATCATATCGCCATCTGCCGTTTTTACGACCTCCGCCGTTTCTTTTATATAGTCAATGACCTTTAACTCACCGTTCATTTCACTATGATCCTGAGTATAGTAGCCGATTCTGACCGTCTGTCCGATCGTAATATCGCCTCCGTCCGGTGTATGACGGCCGGCAAGGGCATTTAACAGCGTTGTTTTCCCGATGCCGTTTGGCCCGATGATCCCGATCCGTTCACCTGGTATGACAAGTTCATTAAAACGGTCGACGAGCATGCGGCCGTCATAAGCGATCATGACGTTCTCCGCTTCAATAACTTGTTTTCCGAGACGGTGCGAGCCAATGACAAAATCGAGTGAACCTGATGACTGAGGGCCTTTCTGCTCTTTAAGCGACTCTACCCGGTCAATTCTCGCTTTTTGTTTTGTGGAGCGGGCTTTCGCTCCTCGTCTGAGCCAAGCCAGTTCGCGGCGCAGCAGGTTTTGCCGCTTCGTTTCCTTTTGCTCAGCCTGCGCTTCCCGTTCCGCGCGTTTTTCTAAAAACACTTCATAGTTGCCTTTGTACGTGTAGAGGCTGCCTCTTTCAAGCTCATAAATGCGGTTAGTGACACGGTTTAAGAAATATCTATCGTGCGTCACCAGCATGACGGCGCCGGGATATTGGCTTAAATACCCTTCAAGCCACTCAATCGTTTCATTATCCAAATGGTTTGTCGGCTCGTCCAAAATGAGCAAATCAGCGGGCTGAATTAAGTTTTTGGCAATGGCCACCCGTTTTTTCTGGCCGCCTGAGAGCTCATTGACCGGTTTTGTTACGTCGTTGACGCCCAGCTTAGACAATACGGTTTTTGCCAAGGTGTTTGCATCCCATGCATTGTTTGCGTCCATTTTCGCTTGTGCTGCCAGCAGGTGTTTCTGGCGCTGTTCATTTTCGGGATCTTTCCCCAGTTCATACAGCGCTTTTTCATATTCACGCAAGGTTTTCATCACAGCCGATTCACCGGAATAGATATGCTCCAGCACTGTTTGCCCCGCAGGCAGCTCCGGGTCTTGATGAAGAAATTCGACCTGCACGCTTCCGGATTTCGTAATTTCTCCTTCTTCGATAAATTCCAAGCCGGCAATCACTTTCAGCAGCGTTGATTTTCCTGTTCCGTTCGGCCCGATTAATCCGATTCTCTCATTCTCTTCAATATGAAAGGAGATATGGTCAAATAATGTTTTATCTCCGTATGTTTTATAAAGATTTTCCGCTTTTAATATGCTCATGGTTCCTATCAATCCTCACGTAAGTTCATGTGTACATTTTAAATCAGCCGCTGGAATAAAACTAGTAAAACGTCAGACAAATTTCACGGAAATGCAGGATAGAAAAAGACCGGGGACATTTGTCCCCGGTCTCTTACTCTTCCTCAAGCGCTTTTTCGGCCATTTTTGCAAGATGCTGCGCGCTTCCTGAAATCTCCTGCATTGTGGCGGAAATTTGTTCAACAGCAGCGGCTTGTCCGTCTGTATGCTGGTTAATCGACTCAATGGATTCCTCGAGCCCTTTCAGCAGGCTGTGGATTTTTTTCGTAATCTGGTCAATTTGGCCGACATTTTCTTTTGAATGCGTTGCTAGCTTTCTGATCTCATCTGCGACGACAGAGAAGCCTTTACCGGACTCCCCTGCTCTTGCCGCTTCGATCGCGGCGTTCAAGCCGAGCAGATTGCTTTGGTCAGAGATGCCTTTAACAGTTACTGAAATATCGGCGATTTCACCGGCGCTTTCGCTTACTTTTTTCGCCTGAGAGGAAATGCCCGACATTTGAGTTGAAAACCCGTTAATTGATTCAGAAATGTCGGAAATAGCCGCGGCTGTTTGTTCAACGACAGCTGATAAGCTTTCCGCCACATCATGCAGCTTCGACGACTCCTCAAGGCTCGTTCCGAGGCCGACGCCTCCAATGACTCTTCCATTCTCGTCGTGCAGCGGGATGGCACGCGCGATCAATGGGAAGCCGAACAATTCTTTCGGAACCATGCTCGTCTTCTTCTGATTGCTTCGGATGGCATCTGTGATGATATCCCCTTCCTGCAGCGGATCGCCGGCTTTTACGTTCAGCGAAAAGGTTTTGGCCGGTATATTCACGAGCAGTTTTTCCGTATCATAAATGCCGATTGTAATATCATCCTGAACCAGGCTGTTTAAATAAGGGGCTACTTTGATAAATGCGTCCAGAATATCTGCGGTTTCTTTTTCCGTATTTATGGTCAATTCCATTCACTCCTTTTCATTAATAAGGGAAGCTGCGTTTTTCGTGCTGGACCGAGATCCATTTCAGCGTTGTAAATTCTTCGAGGCTCCACTCACCGTTTAAACGGCCGAGGCCTGATTGCTTTTCACCGCCGAAGGCTACATTCGGTTCATCATTGATGGTCGTGTCATTGACGTGAATCATGCCCGTTTCAATGCGTTTCGCAAAAGCCACGCCGCGCTCAAGATTTGACGTATGTACGGCACCGCTCAAGCCAAACGGGGTTTCGTTTGCGATATCCACCGCTTCGTCTTCTGAATCAAACTTCATAAAGGAGACGACTGGTCCGAACAGCTCTTCCTTGGCAATGCTCATGAACGGTTTGACGTCTTTTAAGATCGTCGGTTCCACGATCGTCCCGTTAAATCCGCCAAGCTTCACTGGTACAGCGCCTTCTTCAATTGCTTGCTCAACAGTCTTCATCAGCCCGTCCGTCTGTCTGCTGTTGATTAATGGCCCGATAATCGTATCAGGATCCATTGGGTCGCCGACTTTCAGCGATTCCACTTTTGCCTGGTACAGCTCAAGGAACTTGTCATAAATAGAAGAATGAACAAGCACGCGGTTGGCTGACATGCAAATCTGTCCTTGATGTGTAAATCGGCTGAACACCGCCGCATTGACCGCATATTCTATATCTGCATCCTCAAGTACGATGAAGGCGCTGTTCCCGCCAAGCTCAAGAAGCGGCTTTTTAAAATGCTTCATCGCAAGCTGTCCGATGTAGCTGCCGACTTTCGTAGAACCGGTAAATGAGATGATCCGCGGCACTGGATGCTCAACGAAGCTGTCGCCGATTTCAGCAATGTCTGTGACAACAACATTCAGCAGCCCCGCTGGAATTCCCGCGTTCTCAAAAATTTTCGCAATCAGCGTTCCGCCGCAAATCGGCGTTTCCTCATGCGGCTTTAGCACAACGCCATTGCCGGCTCCGAGTGCAGGCGCCACTGATTTCATAGATAAAAAGAATGGGAAGTTAAACGGACTGATGACACCGACAACGCCTGCCGGCACACGATATAATCTGTTTTCCTTGCCATCTATTGTGGACGGAAGAATTTTCCCCTCCATGCGAATTGGGAACGTTGCCGCTTCTTTCATGATGTTTTTGACAAGTCCGATTTCAAAAGCCGCTTTGAGCCTTGTACCGCCTAGCTCCTCCATAATCAAATAAATAATGGATTCTTCATTTTCTTCAATATACGTGACGGCTTTTTCTAAAATGGTTCTTTTCTCAAACAGGTTGACCGCATCCCATTTTTTCTTTGCCAGCGCCGCTGCCCGATACGCTTCATCTACATCGTCAGCAGTCGCTTTACGGAATGTTGTGAATGTTTTTTGAGTATAAGGATTTTTGTTTTCCAATATATTTGGGCTGCTGCCCTCCTGCCATTTCCCGCCGATAAACTGTTTATTCAACTCTTCATATTGAAACATGGTCAGCATCTCCTTTATAACCGCAAATCAAAATATGGGCGAATCTATTTTTTCTATCGGTTCATCTTGCATAAAATTGAATATACGATTAGTAAAAATTACTATCCTATGATACGACAACGCTGTTTCGCTTCTATCATTTAAAGCAGAAAAATATTTTATTGACTGCGTCAAATTTCGACAATATAATACAACAAGAACTGTATATAATGATTAGAATATTTTGAATATTTACAGGAGGAACTTTTGATGAGTTCATTATTTAGAAAAAAACCGCTTGAAACATTGAGTGCGCAGAGCAAGTCAAAAAGCCTTGCCCGTACGTTAAGCGCATTTGATTTAACCTTGCTCGGTATCGGTTGTGTCATCGGTACAGGGATTTTTGTCATTACAGGAACAGTGGCAGCGACCGGTGCAGGTCCCGCCCTCATCATATCGTTTATTTTAGCGGGGCTCGCCTGTGCGCTGGCTGCTTTCTGTTATGCTGAGTTTTCGTCTTCCATTCCGATTTCGGGAAGCGTGTACTCATACTCATACGTGACACTTGGAGAGCTGCTCGCCTTTTTGATCGGATGGGATCTCATGCTTGAATATGTCATTGCACTGTCGGCGGTTGCCACCGGCTGGTCTTCATACTTTCAATCACTGCTTGCCGGCTTCAATCTTCATATTCCGGCTGCACTGACAGGAGCGCCGGGAAGCACGGCGGGCGCCGTATTTAATCTTCCGGCTGCGGTGATCATTCTCCTCATCACCGCGATTGTCAGCAGAGGCGTCAAGGAAAGCACACGCTTTAACAACGTCATCGTACTGATGAAAATCGCGATCATTTTATTGTTCATTATTGTCGGCATCGGCTATGTAAAACCGGACAACTGGTCTCCTTTTATGCCATTCGGGATGAAAGGCGTCATTCTTAGCGCTGCCACTGTATTCTTCGCGTACCTTGGGTTTGACGCGGTTTCTAACGCTTCTGAGGAAGTGAAAAATCCGCAAAAAAACATGCCCGTCGGCATTATTTCAGCTCTAGCCGTCTGCACGGTTCTGTACATCGCGGTATCGCTTGTGCTGACAGGCATGATGCCTTATGCCAAATTGAATGTCGGAGATCCTGTATCCTTTGCGCTGAAATTCGTCGGACAGGACGCTGTTGCCGGAATTATTTCTGTCGGTGCGATTATCGGGATTACGACGGTGATGCTCGCTTTGCTGTACGCTCAGGTTCGTTTGACATTTGCCATGAGCAGAGACGGCCTTCTGCCTGGATTGTTCGCAAAGGTTCATCCGTCATTTAAAACCCCGTTCCGCAACACATGGCTGACAGGAATCGTTGCAGCGGGAATCGCCGGCTTTATTAACCTCGGAACGCTGGCCCATCTGGTGAACATGGGAACACTTGCCGCGTTTACGGTCATTTCCGTTGCTGTCATTGTGCTAAGAAAAAAACATCCTGAAATCAAGGCGTCCTTCAGAGTGCCGTTCGTTCCGGTTGTGCCAATTATCAGCGCAGGCATCTGCCTTTGGTTCATGTACAGCCTTCCCGGCGTCACATGGCTTTCATTTGTCATCTGGATCGCTGTCGGAACGCTGGTTTACTTCCTATATTCGAGAAAACACAGCTTATTAAACAAATAATCTCTTTTTAGCCGGCGGTGCCTCACCCGCCGGCTTTTTCCTTTTTTTATGTGCTATACTTTGAATACATATGAGGAAAGGGAGACACACAGATGAAACGATACCGCCCTTTATTATTTGATGTAGATGATACCATCCTTGATTTTCAAGCGGCAGAAGCTTTAGCCCTGCGTTTGCTGTTTGAAGATCAGAACATTCCTTTAACAAATGACATGAAGGAGCAGTATAAAACCATCAATCAAGGTCTCTGGAGAGCCTTTGAAGAAGGTAAGATGACACGGGAAGAAGTCGTAAACACACGTTTCTCCGCTTTGCTCAAGGAGTACGGTTACGAAGCGGACGGCGCTTTGCTTGAGCAAAAATACCGCCGCTTTCTTGAAGAAGGACATCAGCTTATTGACGGTGCATTTGATCTCATCTCAAATCTGCAGCAACAGTTTGATTTGTACATCGTGACAAACGGCGTGTCTCACACACAATATAAGCGTCTCCATGATTCAGGATTATTTCCATTCTTCAAAGACATTTTCGTTTCTGAAGACACAGGCTTCCAAAAGCCGATGAAGGAATATTTCGATTACGTGTTTGAACGGATTCCTCAATTTTCAGCAGAGCACACATTAATCATCGGGGATTCACTAACTGCTGATATCAAAGGCGGACAGCTTGCCGGGCTTGATACGTGCTGGATGAACCCTGACATGAAGCCGAATGTGCCAGAGATCATACCAACCTATGAGATTCGTAAGCTTGAAGAGCTATATCACATTTTGAATATCGAAAATACCGTCAGCTGCTAATCAGGCTGACGGTATTTCTTTCATAAGAATCTTTTTTCCTCTTGATAAATTCTTCACCTTATGAATAATATGGTGGTATGCTTTGGTTATATATGTAAGGAGGAGACTCAATTGGCTATCGCCGCCCCGTTAAAAGAAAAAACAGTTCAAAAACCAGGCACCACGGTGTATCCGATTTTGATTATTATCGGAATTTGCCATATGCTCAACGATTCGCTTCAGGCTGTGATTCCGGCCATGTTCCCTATTTTGGAACGCTCCATGAGCCTGACGTTTACACAGCTCGGCATCATTGCTTTCACATTAAACATGGTGTCATCCGTCATGCAGCCTGTTGTCGGCTGGTATACCGATAAACGGCCGCGGCCGTATGCGCTGCCAGTCGGTTTGACCGCCAGCATGCTTGGCATTTTGGGCCTTGCATTTGCCCCGTCATTCATAACGATCTTATGCTGTGTGTTTTTCATTGGATTAGGCTCGGCCATTTTCCATCCGGAGGGCTCCCGTGTGGCGTATATGGCCGCCGGCACAAAACGCGGGCTCGCCCAGTCGATTTATCAGGTGGGCGGAAACTCAGGCCAGGCGATGGCGCCGCTGATCACCGCGCTGATTCTTGTGCCGCTCGGGCAATTCGGCGCTGTTTGGTTCACGCTTGTCGCCGCGCTTGCTGTTATGTTTCTCATGTATATCGCGAAATGGTACGCCTCACGTCTCGGCAGCCTTGCCCAGAAATCAGGCAAACAAAAGAAAACGGCTGAAAACACGGCCATCACCAAATCTGTTGTATCTGCTCTTATTATTATTATATTTCTCATTTTTGCTCGTTCTTGGTATACAAGTGCGATCGGTAACTTTTACACGTTTTACGCGATGGATACCTATCACGTAAGCATTCAGCAGGCACAAAGCTATATTTTTGTCTTCTTGCTGTTCGGCGCGATCGGCACGTTTCTCGGCGGCCCGCTTGCAGACCGTTTTGGAAAACGCTTCGTTATCCTCGGTTCGCTGTTATGCTCGGCGCCGCTGGCGATTGTGCTGCCATTTGCCGGCCCGGTTCTTGCCTACGGCGTGCTCGCATTGATTGGCTTGGTTCTGATGTCGAGCTTTTCTGTAACGGTCGTCTACGCACAGGAGCTAGTTCCTGGAAAAATCGGCACAATGTCCGGTTTAACCGTCGGGCTTGCCTTCGGGATGGGCGCAATCGGCGCTGTGGCGCTGGGCGCTCTGATTGACGCCGCGGGACTGACCCCGACGATGATCGCCATTGCCTTTCTCCCTGTTCTCGGCATCCTTGCCTTCCTATTGCCGAGTGACCAGAAGCTGAGAGAATGGCATAGCTGAAAAAACCCCTGCCAGGCGGCAGGGGTTTTTTAATCCAGCTGGATAAAATGAGTGTCAGGCACTGCGTGCTTCGGGATAAAGCCATCCGCAAAGTCCGGAAACGCCGACTGTATTTCATCAATCCATCTTTTCAGATTTAATATATAGGGCATATAAATCATCTCAATTGTCGCTTCGTCTTCAATCCGGTAGTACCAGCAAAGATTAAACTCTTTTTCTGTCACCAGCGTAAACCCAGAGAAATGATAGAAAATCAGCGGCGTTTCATCTATATACACGCGGCCGTCCTTTTGCCCGACCTTATAGTTTTCGATATTCCAAAGCGCTGTATTGGCTCCTATTGATTTGACAACATGAACACCTTTAAACTGCGCCGGCCATTTCTCCACATATCTTTGATCACCATATGTCTTTCGTTCCGTATCCATTTCGACCGTGCAAAATTCAATACAGTCCTGTCTCCACTGCCACACCGCTTCATATGCTTCCTTTGTATTACCGGCACCGACAAAGCCTGTATTAAAGCGTCCGGTTCGGTCGTAGTAGGACATGAAGCGCGGCGAATTACGATGATCAGTCAAATACAGAGACGCCGTTGGGTTTTCTGCAAAAATACGTGCCGGATCAGAAAAGAAAAATAGATCCGTATCCATATGGGCAAAGTATTCAGCGTCATCCCACTTGCTCATCACATGAAACAAAAAGGCGGGCTTTAACGTCCAGCAATATTCATGAAACGTTCTGTTGCTTTTCGCTTTCAGCAGCTCCGGGTCTTCCATTTCATGCAGCTGCACAAAGGTTACATGCTCCCATGGCACGTGCTGAAGCAATTCATACGCTTTCTGGTCGACACACAGCACATATAAATGAAAATCATCGCAATGCTCATGGAGAGAATGAATCATAGGCATGAGCTTAAAGATATGTGTCCTTGACACTATCGTTGAAAAATGAAATGTACTCACTTATACCACATCCAATGATCTAAGATCCACGTGCAGCAAATCGTTGACAAGCGCATACAGTGCGTTGGCAAAATCGTTCACGCCTAGCTTTTTCTTCGCCTTAGGCAGAAGCTTGCGGACAGTTTGTAAATCAAAGCTTTTCGCCGTCACCCTTGGGGATTTCTTTCGCCAATCCGGATCAATGTTGCGCTCTTTAACAACATGCAGAAGCTCAAGAAACAGATTCAGCAGCATATCATATTTCTGTGATTCCAGCAGCTTTTGAATATCAGCCATGATTCTGTTCGTCATATCAGGCGGGAACGGACCATTAAAAGCGAGATGAACGTCTAAGGAGCGGATATTGTTGTATTTATCGCACATATAGGCAATGTTTGCCCGAATATCGTCTACAGACTTACAATTGCTTGGATGTTCCTGATGAACACTGACAATATCGCGGCGAAGCCTGAAGGTCAATCCGGCCTGATGAAGCCTGATCCCGAGGTCATAATCCTCAAACCCGTACCGCACAATGCCTTCGTCAAATAAACCGAGGTCAACCACATGCTTGCGTTTCACAGAGGAATTATTCGTGATAAAAAAGCGCCATGGCATATGATAGCCTTTCAAGTCATCGCCGTACTCATCTAAAATCTTCTTGAGCACGTCTATAAAGTCGGTATCGAGGTCAAAGCTTTTATCAAGAAAGCTTCCGTTTTTGATGTCCGCTTCCTCCAGCAGCTTTTGTTTGTCTTTCTTCGGCATTTCACCTGTGAGCTTTGCGAGCTGTTCCTTATGTTCTTCTTCAAACCGTTCATAGTAAAAACTGTAGATCCGTTTCCAAAACAACCCGCACACGACGAGATTCTCTTCGTTCTCATGGGCTTTAATATGTTTTGCCACAAGGTCCTTTGCCGCAAGCATATCGCTGTCATGGAAAATCAGGATGTCTCCTCTGGCATTGCGAAGCGCCTGATTTCGTCCGTACGCAATGCCCCTGTTTTCTTTAATCCGTGTAAAGATCAGCGGAAAATCAGCTTGAAATGACTCAAGCATCGAGAGCGTCCCGTCCTCAGAGCCATTGTCCGCTACAATGACTTCGAATTCTTCATCGCACTCCTGCTGGTTTAATGACAGAAGGCTGTTGTAAAGACGCTCCTTCGAATTATATGCAGGAATAATAACGCTTGCTTTCACTTCATTTTCACTTCCTGTATTTACTCATTTATTTGTTGTCATCTTTTGAAGCAAAACCGTTAAATTCAGGGTCTAACGTTTTGATGTGCTGAATGATATGCGGCAGTGTCTCTTGATACAGTTCATGCACAAACGGCAGATCTGTGCGGGTTGTTTCATGAATCTGTTTGATTTCATTGATGCTGACGATTCGGTATCCGCTGAAATGATAAAAGATCAGCGGACTGCCATCCTCCAGCACGATCCGGCCATCTTTCCAGGAAAACGTATGCTGCCCATAATTCCAATGGCCGATGTTCACGCCGGGTGTTGTAATGTCACACACATTCGGAAACAGCTCAGACATATAATCCAAATAGCCCTGATCACCGAATTTTCCTTCACCCGGTGCATTTTTGCATTCCTCAAGACAGCGTTCCTTCCACCACTCCAAGCAATCCGTGCCTGCATCATCATGCTTGAAGCTGATAAACCCGGAATTATATCTGCCTAAAAGACGCTGCAGCATGTCAATCTGCTCTTTCTCAAAAGAAGGGATTACAATATCCCCCCGTGAAAGCAGCACCGAGCAGTCCGGCTGGTTTTCAAAAATCGGCGATGGATCTGCATAGAAAAAGAGGTCCCCATCAATATACGTCACGCGCTCCAGCTCAGGATTGCTGTTCAGCACAGCTTGCAGAAAGATCGGCTTCATCGTCCAGCAATACTCACTTTGATCTCTAGTTTCCTTCAGCTTCAATAGCAATTCATTTTCAAGAGCGGCCACCGGCACAAGGTTCAGCTGCTTCATCTTCAGCTTCTGTAACACGCGGTGCGTATCTTCATCCATGCAAAGTATAAAAATGGGACTGTCTTGATCAACTTGCTCTAACGACTTAAACAAAGCGACTGCCTGATATAATCTTCCTTTTGATAAAACGGTGCAATACGCGCTGGTCACAGTCTTGTTCACCTCGTTTCACATTACTTTTTGAAGAATTCCGTATACCACTCAATCGTTTTTTCAAGTCCCTCATCAATAGTGTAGGCCGGTGTCCAATTCAGCAGCTTTCTTGCTTTTTCCGCGGATAAATATTGATGTTTGATTTCATTGCTTCCCTGATTCAGCACCTTAGGTTTCAGATTACTGTTCATTTTCTTTAATATTTTCTCTACCAGTTCAAGTACGGTCAGCTGGATCTCATTGCTGAAGTTAAAGGCCTCTCCGGCAAGATTGTTTTCTTCCATTTTTTCTGCAAGAAGCAGATAAGCCTGAACGGCGTCTTCAATATAGAAGTAGTCCCGTACAAAGGTGCCGTCGCTTCGGATTTCCGGCGCTTCCCCGTTCAGCACAAGCTGAATCGTCTGAGGAATGATGCGGTTGAAGTTCAAATCTCCGCCGCCGTATAAGTTTCCGCAGCGCGTAATGCAGACCGGAAGCCCGTACGTGTGAAAATAGGTGTGGCTGATCAGATCTGCGCAGCTTTTTGAGACGTCGTACGGGTGCTTGCCTTGCAGCGGCATGTTTTCATCGTATGGAAGGTTTTCTTGATCGCCGTAAGCTTTATCACTTGAAGCGACAATGACCCGCTTAATTAACGGATGCTTGCGGCAGGCTTCGAGAATATTCCAGGTGCCGAGGATATTCGCTTCAAAGGTAGAAATCGGGTTGCGGTTTGCCACGCCGACAATCGCTTGTGCAGCAAGATGAAAGACTGTGTCGATCTCATACTCGCCAAGCGCGCGTTCAATCACAGCCAAGTCCTCAAGAGAGCCCCGCACGATGTTCATTTTCTTGATATGTTCTCCCTGATAAAGATTGGATTGAGGCACATGATCCCTGACAAGCCCCGTAACGTTTGCGCCCTGTTCAATCAGCTCTTTCACCAAATAGCTTCCTAAAAGACCTGTGCATCCCGTGACAAATACGTTTTTATTTTTCCAGAAACTCAAATCGATTCACCATACCTTCCATACTTGTTGTCCTTGATTCCACATTTTGTTGACTTCTAAGAGATTTTTATACGTATCGATGGCCGTCCAAAATCCGTAATGGCGGTACACAGCAAGCTCCCCGTCTTTGGCAAGGTTCTTCAGCGGTTCATCTTCGAACATCGTGTTTCCGTCCTTCGGCAAATAATCGAAAACCTTTGGACTGAGAACGAAGAATCCGCCGTTGATGATTCCGTCACTTGATGTCTTCTCAGAAAATGTTTTCGCCATGCCGTCCTCAACCGTCAAGGTGCCAAACTGCGAGACTTTGTCAATGCCGGTGACAGTCGCGGCAGCACCTTTTGTCTGATGATAGCTGATGAGATGGAAAAGATTGATATTGGCCAGCCCGTCCCCATAGGTAAGCAGAAATGTTTCATCACCGATATAGTCTTTCGCCTGCAAGATTCTTCCGGCTGTCAGCGTATCTTCCCCAGTCTCCAAAAACGTAATTTTCCACGTTTCAGGCTGCCCCAGCATCTGTACCTCTCCCGTAGAGCTGTCGAGTGTCAGACTGTTGTGCTTCCATTCATAGTCAAGAAAGTATTCCTTGATTTTTTCTCCTTTATAGCCCAACAGCAGAATAAACTCGTTTACTCCGTAGTACTGATAAATTTTCATAATATGCCATAGAATCGGTTTGCCGCCTATCATGGCGAGCGGTTTAGGAATGTCATTCGTGACTTCACTCATTCTCGTTCCTTTTCCGCCGCAGAGAATGACTGCTTTCATCTCTACCCCTCATCTCTATGAATATTGAGTTCGAAACCTGGTACATCTTCACAATCTATCAAGGCATTTCCCCGATAATTTGTCCGATTTCAATCCGGTTTCAAAATCTACTGTAATGATATGAGAGAAAGCCAGCCTTGGTGACCAAATGGAATCTATTTTTTCAAGTTGGTTGTATAACCAAAAAAAGAGCCTTGAGCGAAGGCAATACGCCCGCTCAAGGCTCTTTTTCATCTTATTTGATTTCTTTTTCCTTGCCGTAATGATAGTCTGACGGATCAACGGCTTTGAAATCATTTAGTTTATGGAACCTCAGCAAGTCTTTGTACAGGACACTGTCTGAAAGGCTCAGCTGCTGGTTCACTCTTGTTTTCAGATTCTTCGTTTCTTCATTCGCTTTCAGTTTTTCACCTGTCTTCGTATCGTAAATGATATTGTCGACTGATGTGTACTTCGGCGTTACGAAGTCTCCGTTTCTGAATGCCACCGTATCGTCGTGGTCTTTAGAGAATAAATCAGTACCAAAGTTGATATATTTCTGAGAATCAATTCCTTCTAAGTGCAGAAGTGTCGGCATGACGTCAATTTCGCCGCCATACGTATGGTTCACTCCGCCTTTTTTGCCAGGAACGCGGATCATCAGCGGCACACGCTGGTTCTGTGCGTTTTGATAATCTGTGATCTCTTTTCCAAGAATCTCTTTCATCGCTCGGTTATGGTTTTCAGAAATACCGTTATGGTCACCGTAAATCATGATGACTGAGTTGTCATACAGGCCGGCTTCCTTCAGCTCCTTGAAGAATTGCTCAAGCGCTTCGTCAAGGTAACGCGCTGTCTGGAAGTAGCTGTCAACTGTGTTATCGCCTGTTGTCGCTTTTTTAAGAGACGCGTCTTTTTCATCAAGGTTAAACGGATAATGGTTTGTCAATGTAATCAAATGCGCATAAAATGGCTGTTTAAGAGATTCAAGCTTTGGAATCGATTCTGTAAAGAACGGCTTATCCTTAAGCCCCATATTAATCACATTTTCATCTGACATATCATACGTGCTTGCGTCGAAGAACTTGTCATATCCGATATGTTTGTAAATCTGGTCACGGTTCCAGAACGATTTGTAATCACCATGCAGGACGGCGCTTGTATAGCCTTCCTTCTGGTCTAAAATCGCAGGAAGCGACTGGTAAGTGTTTTCGCCTTTCGTCACAAACGCGGAGCCTTCAGGAAGACCGAAGATCGAGTTATCCATTGTCAGCTCGGCATCAGATGTTTTTCCCTGGCCTGTCTGATGGAAGAAGTTATCAAAATACGTCACATCTTCCCCGCCGTGCGCAAGTTTATTTACGAAAGGCGTCACCTCTTCACCGTTTAGCTTGTAGTCAATCAGGAATGACTGGAAGCTTTCGAGGTGGATTTTAATGATATTTTTGCCTTTGGCAGAGCCGAAGTACTCGGCGTTCGGTTTCGCATAATGAGACGTCGTGTAATTCTCGACACTTGTTAAATCATCGCTGCTTGCATAGGCCCGTTGCGTTTCTGTTTGAGCCGTCTGCACACCGTCATAAATGGTGTAGTTGTAAAGACCTAAATACTTCACGATATAATTGCGGTCAAACGTTCTTGTTAGCAGCTGCGGACGGTCTTTTTCCGCATAGTGCAGGTTGATGAAAAACAGTGCGATCCCAGAAAGGATCACTAAAGACGCAAAGCGTTTTTTCATTTTGTATTCTTTTAATTCAGGTCTCCAGATCAATACCGCAATCAAAATGATAATATCTAAGAAATAGAAAATATCATGACCGGCCATGATACTGAAAATCCCGTCTCCCATGTTTCCAACGTTTCCGGACTGTTTAATGTTCGGGAACGTCAAGAAATCGTCAAAGAAACGATAGAATAAAATATTTGCATATAACACAAATGTCATCAAGAAATCGATAATCAGCATAATAATGGCTGATTTACGCCCTTTCGCCAGCAAAGCCAGTCCTAAAAAGAAGACGGCGCTTGAGAATGGGTTAAATATCAGGAGGATCTCCTGAGTTGTGCCTTTTACCCCAAGATTAAACTCAGTCTTGTAGGATAAATACGTTTTTGCCCAAAACAGTATAACAGCCAGCACAAAAAAGCTAAGTTTGTAAGAAAAAAGTTTCTTCATGGCAACCTCTACTTTCTTAAACACTTTAAGTTCTTCATTCATATTTACCTGCTCTTTATATCCTGCCTTCCAATTCCTTCTTTCCAAACAAAATCAAGGCATCACACAACAATAAATACACCGCGGCAAGCCGGAATATTTATGTTTCGCACCATATCATTTTTATTACAACCATTTGGAAACCAATCACTGGACGAAAGAAACCTTCATTTCGTTTCACATTTTTTTCTCGGAAATAAAAAAGGATTTCTTTTGTCATGTGTGCCTTTGAAAAAAGAAATAGATACCGAGTATAAGAATAACATAAACTAGCAAAAACGAAAAATAGGTTTTGCAGACAGCCCGCCCTTCCGTCGGACTGAAGTTATTGTATGCATCAATGTTTAGCGCGATCACCATTTTTTCGAAAGGACTAAAAAGACTGGATGTCTCCAGTCTTCCAGATTGTTGACAAAATCCTAAAATGGTTTTCATTTTAGGATTTTGTCATCTTTTCAGCATGATTGAAAACCCTTGAAGTCTAGGAAGGACGAGCATAGGAGCGGGCATTCACAGGATGTGATGACGACGGCGTTTAGGCAGGGCGCCTGAGAATTTAGCCGTTGATCCACTTCGCATTGAGCACCGAAGCGCAGTCCTGACAACGAATGCGAGGGTTTGCCGACACGCTGAAAGACTGGATGCTCCAGTCTTCTTTATCTATATCCCTGCCCAGACATCCTTAGCGTACATACCGGTATCCTGCAGATGTCTCAGCCAGTTTTGCGCTTCTTGCTCCCCGGTGCCATGGACAGACTGATACGCCTTTTGCAGTGCCGCCTCCACATCCGGGGCCATTTTGCTGCCGTCACCGCATACATAAAGCCTGCCTCCGCGGTCAAGGATCGATATTAACGTTTCTGCATGGTCAGCCATGACATGCTGGACATACGTTTTCGGCATGCCTTCTTTACGGGAAAAGGCTGTGTGGACAGTGACGATTCCGTCTTTTTCAAACTGCTCAAGCTCATCGCGGTATATAAAATCACGATCGTTCCTGCATCCAAAATAGAGATGAGCTTCACCGAGCGTTTTCCCCTCCCGTTTTAAAACTTCGCGGGCTTGAAGGAAGCCGCGGAATGGCGCGACTCCTGTGCCTGGTCCGACCATAATGATTGGCGTTTCAGGGTCTTCCGGAAGCTGAAACCGGGATTCCGGTGTGCGGACAAACATCACGACATCATCACCGGCTTTACGCTCAGCTAAATCATTTGAAGCCACGCCCCTGTATTCGCCACGGCCGCTCCACGAAGGGCCGCGCACGACGCCGACTGTGATCGATGCTAGCCGCGGATTCACTCTTGGAGAGCTTGAAATTGAATAATATCTCGGTTTTAGCGGACGTAAAAGCTCTAAAAATCGTTCAAACGGCATGTCGCATGCTTCGTACTTTTCAAGCAGATCCAGCATGGAAATTCGTTTTTTCAATATTTGTTCCTGATAAACACCCTCTGCTGTCAGTTCTTCTAATTCGCGCTTATGCGGCGGACACACTGTAAAAGCGGCCAGTTCACGTATTTGCGCTCTTGTGGCTGCTTCCTGGACCTCAACGCTGTAGCTGAGAAGATCATGCAGGCTGACAGGACGGCCCAATGGCAGATGCCCTGCACTCCGGCCGCTTGCCGACAATGTCACTTGATCGGTTCCCTTCAGACCGAATCTGTGGAGAATCCGGTTGACATTGGTTTGGCTGTTTTTTGGCAATACGCCAAGATGGTCGCCCTCTTGATATTCAACATCCGGCGGCAATGCAATTTCGATATGGCGAGTGCTTCGATCGCTGTCTGCGGACTGGAGTTCACGATTTTCGGCAATGGATGCGTGAGAGGCTTCGTACGATCTAGCGAGCGGAGACTCGCCCAGCCCTCTGACAAACTGAAGGCTTAGCGTGCTTCGTTCCTTATCGGCGTTTTCATTCAGCTCCAGTCCGAATGCCTTAATGGCGTCCGCCCACATGCTTTTTTTCCACTCGTCAAGCTGCCCTTCAAAATCACCGCTGACATCACCTTCCCCGCGCGCAGAAAACCGAGTCGCGCCTTTCTCCGCAAGCTGCTCATCAATGAATCTCGGCACGTATTGATACGTGCTCGCCCAGTTGTGGTCGCCGCAGCCAAATACCGCGTAATGGACGCCCTCAAGCTCACCCGGTTTGATTTCTTGAAGCCACTGCACGAATTGTCCGGCATTGCTTGGCGGCTTTCCATTATAAGACGAGGTCACAATGACAACCGCTCCCTCTTTCGGCAGCTTTCCAATCCGGTCGTTCAGAGGTGCTGTCTTTGTCCTTACGCCGTGAAGACTGGCAGTATCAGCAAGCTCCCGGGCGACGCCTTCTGCGGTGCCGGTATCTGAGCCGTACAGCACGAGAAGCGGGCGGTTGTTAAGACCGATGACCGATGCACCCTTTGCTTCCGTTTTCTCCTTTTGCTCATCAGGCGCGGCTTTTTCAGCTGCCTGGACGTCTGCATGAATGGCTTCCTGATGACGGCTTTGAACCCTGATGTGAAAATCGCCCGGCTTAAGTGTTAAGGTTTGTTTGATATCAAGCTCATAATTCTCATGATCAATCAATGTGAAATATTTTAGAATCATGCCTAACACAAGTGTGGCTTCATGAAGGGCAAACTGCATGCCGATACAGGCCCGTTGTCCATTTCCGAATGGTTTGTACGCATGATGAGGCACTTGGTCCCGATGCTCAAACCGTTCCGGCCGGAATTCTTCTGCGTCCTTTCCCCAAGCGTCTCGATCACGATGAAGCTGCGGAATCAGCACAGAAATTCTGTCATTCGTCGTGATCGGAAATTTTCCGCCAATGACTGTGTCTTCTTTTGGATAAAGGCTGAAAGCCGGAGCTGTCGGCCATAAGCGCAGTGATTCATTTAAAATCATCCGTATGTATGTAAGCTCCAGCACTTGTTTATAGGTCGGCGCTGCATCCGTCAGCACCCGATCGACCTCTTCATACGCCTTTTTCAGTTTGTCAGGATGCTTCAATAAAAAGTAAGTCGCAAAGGAAAGCAGGCCGCTCGTTGTTTCATGGCCGGCAATCAAAAACGTGATGATCTGAAAGCGGATATTTTCGTCGTCGAGCTTTTCACCAGTTTCCGGATCTTCCACATTCAGCATGCGGGCGAGCAAATCTTTTTCATCCTGGTCTCCATTCGCCCTGCGCTCTGCAATAATGCTGTCGACTAACGAAAACATCGTTTGAATATCATGGCGGAATTGCCGCTTTGTTCTGACCATAAGCTTATCTTGAACATCAAGCCGCTGCATTTGATGCATCGCTTCATCAAGCGCCCGCACCATGCTGTTGATAAACGGGTGGGGCGTTTCTCTGTAGTAACTGTTAAAGCGGTAGTTAAACCCGCATAGCCCAATGGTGTCGAGCGTCAGCCGGGTCATATCTCCCGGGACATCGACTGCTTCATTCGGATTGAGCCTTGCCCATTTTTGAATGAGCTGAACAGCGATATCGACCATTTTCTCATGATAGTCCTTCATGGCCCGCTGGCTGAACGTCGGCATCAGAATGTTGTGCGCTTTTCTCCAGTTAGGCTCATGCGTCCAGCTCGTAAACAATCCGTCACCGGAAAACGCGCGGACCTTTTCCAAGGCGCCTTCAATGCTTTTATCAAACCGTTCTTCATCACAAACCTCTTTCACCAATTCGTGGCCGGACACTACAATGGTCGTGCCCGCGGGTGTATGGATTTGAAAAATCGGGCCCTGTTCTTCCGCCAGTTTGATCAGCGAAAGCGTCGGCTTGTCTTTATCGATTAAAGGCAAATTGCCGAGCGGCCCAAACGTCTTCGGTTGAGGAATCAGGCTTGTTTCCTTCATCGAACCATTCCTTTCCGTATGAGATGCCTTCTATTTGACTACATTTCCCTTTCATGGTCATGATTATTCCGTTCTCCCAATTGACGCATGATCGCTGTTTTTTCTATACTTGAGAAGCTGTACAATACGCGAATAAGGTGAGTTTATATATGGATTTTGAAATTCGGTTTTTATCCTTTTATGTCATACAGGTGGAAGGCAAAGATGAGCAGGCGAACAAGCAGTTCAAGCACTTCCAGACCCTTGATACGGGCGAATTTGAAGAAAGCGAGCTAAAGGACTTTCTCGACGGGGAACTGAAAAAAATCGTCAAACGGAAAGCCGACCGCCATCCGCAGTCCGAGCAGGTGCCGACGAAAATCGGCCATTTTATCGTCGAGCCCGGCCACGAGCTCGATTCCAACCCAAACTACAACATGTTCAACCGCGCGCGTCTGGCGGAAACAAAAGAAGACTTCAATGAGCTGAGCGAGCAGTTCGTCCGCACGTACCTTGACACAAGCGCGGTTCGCGGCGGCGTGTTTCTCGTCGCTTCGGCCGTACCGAGAAAATACTTTGACGAGTCATTTGTCTTTATTATGAAATGTGATTTTGAGCCGAAGGTCGCCCGCATCTCTGACACGTCTTCTCTCATTAAAAAAGTCGAAATGGCGATCACGACAAAAAACATGAAAAGCATCCAATACCCGTACATGCCAGAGGAAGGAATGGTCGAAGAAGGTGAGCTAAAAATCCATCAGGCCTCGCACGCCCGCTATTTTGAGGACTTTCTGAAATTCGTCGAGTACGGCGAATCGATGCCGGAAATCATGAAAAATCAGGTCATGAACATGGTACAGGAGCACGTCTACGAGACATTTGAAGACAACAGCGAAGAGCTCAAGCAGTTCGAGCACGACATTGAGATTTGGGAAGCAAGCGAAAAGCGGGAAATCCAAGAGCGTCTCGACACCCATCAAGTCATCGAAGCCTCCGCCCAAATCATCGAGCACACGCCAGAGGCCCAGCTGAAAATGAAAGTCGGAGAAACAGAGATTAAGGGATTGCTAGCGGATTTTGGCGATTCTATTCATCTCGCAAAAGTAAACGGGCGCTATGTCGCGCTGATTGAAGCCGAGACAATTTCGTTTGAGAAAGGCAGTTCACCGGTGGAGTTTTATAAGCCTGAGGGGCTGCATGAGGTGATTGAGCGGATAAAAGGGAAAAATATAAATGACGATTAACGTTTGTTGAAAATAATAAAAGAGAGAATATTTCAGTATTCTCTCTTTCTTTAGATAACCATATATGAATTAGCGATCACAAGCAATTCCATCACCATCACGGTCAAGATGTTTTGCATATCCCGGTTCACCAGAATGGATAGGTGCAACACCAGCTTGCCGTGCTACGGTACAATTTTTGTAATAGACATTCGTCTGTTGTTCTTGTGCCTCTGCTTGTTGTATCTCTTTCTCTTGCTTACGCTTTTCTTGTGCTAGTCGCGCTTCTTCCTCTTGCTTGCGCTTTTCTTGTGCTAGTCGTGCTTCTTCCTCTTGCTTGCGTTTTTCTTCTGCTAATCGCGCTTCTTCCTCTTGCTTGCGTTTTTCTTCTGCTAATCGCGCTTCTTCCTCTTGCTTACGTTTCTCTTCTGCTTGCTTTTTTGCTTTTTCTTCTTTCTTACTCTTATTATCTTGTTGTTCATTACCTTCCTGTTTGCTTTGATTTTCTGTCTGTTCTTCCTTTTGTTCGGTCTTTGAAACAGCTGTTTTATCACTTGATTTTACAGAGCTAGCTTCTTTATTGTTTTCACCAAAAAATGCGTTAAAGGTTAACAGTAATATCAGCAGGTAAACCAATGAAGCAATAGCTCTCTTCCACCACTTACCACTTCGGAACCCTAGGATTTTTTGGTACCATTTCCTCTTCTTCTGATGTAGGGGAATATTTGCATTATTTAAAATAGAAACAAATTCCTTGCCAGATAGATTTATAATTAAACTTTTTCCTGTCTCCGTAACATTGATAACTGTTTTTATTGCAAATCGATCAATAACCGCATGAGAAAAATATTTAAAATCCCACTTATTTAATAGTTTGGCTTTTCTTTCTTTATTATTAAATTCATATAAGTACACCACTTGATTGTCGAGTACAATAAAATTACCCTTACTTTGTCTATCCTCTTGAAAAAAGCCTTCCGCTATCAAGGAAGCACCTTTATGCTTTTCACGCAATAATCGTTCACCATTTTTCGACAGATTTAGATTGTCCCTCTTCATTAGAAATGAAGTAATTTTAACATTTCGATTTTGTAAATCATTTAATTTTTCAGCATGTAAAAAATAATCAAAATCATGTGTAACTGTCGTTAGAATTTCTTTTGATTGATTAGCTATTATGTATTCTAAAATCTCTATAAATTCTTGGCTATCATCGTTTTTCTTAATATCATCGAATGTACGTTTTGAACGGCCTATTTTAAGGCTTAAAATCCAACTATTTTTATTTTTTCCATTAGTCCTTACTTCAATATCATTAATTTGTGAATATTCATAAGTCATTTGTTCGTGCTTAGAAACAAAGAAAATGGATTGTGTAGTAAGTGCTAATACCCCTTTTAATTCTCTACCACTTTTTTTATCACATTCAGCTTCGATAATCTTTAGAACGCTTTCCTGCGACGATAAGGTTGCGATTTCTACTTCTTGTAATAATCTTTCATACTTTGTTACTAAGGTTTTTTGACCTACTGTAGGGCGTTTACCTATCCACTTTTGCATAATGTCCCCCTATTTTACATAATGATATTCTAACAGAAACTTATATTTTTTGACTTAATTTTACCAAATACCGGATGATTTTACATCATTTATCGTTATCAATTTCTAGATAATTTAGTCAAACATTTGTTTCTTTCTAAACAAAAAAGTCCAGAAATCACTTTCTGGACTTTTCCTATTTAATACCCTTCCCTCAACACCGCATAGCACTCCCCAATCAGTTCTTCCGCTCCCGGCTCTCCTTTCAGCCCGCGGCGGACGATTTCCGAGGATAAGTTCTGGACTTTGAGCGCTTGTGGGGCTCTTCTTTTGTAGTACGCCTGTAATGCTGTTTCGTGGTCGGCGTGGTTTTGGAGTTCTTCGGCGAGGACGATGGCATCCTCGATCGCCATTGCCGCTCCTTGCGCCAGGGTCGGCGCGCCGGCGTGGGCAGCGTCTCCTCCGATGACAACGCGGCCTTTATGCCATGGCTCCTGCACGGCGACCTGCTCCAGTGTATTTAAAATGATAGGATACTCATAAACACTCCATCTGCCCTTTTTATGTATGGAAAAAAAACGCCTATCCAATGACAGGCGCTTTTTCATTAATCATCACTGCTCAAAATGCCGAAGAAGCGGAGCAGGTTGATGAACAAGTTGATAAAGTCTAGGTACAGCGATAACGCCATAACCGGAATCAAGTCTTCCGTAATGTGGCGGTGCTTGATTTGGTTCAAATCATACAAAATGTAAAGGGAAAAGACGATGGTTCCGATCACGGAATACGCCATCATCGCCGCTGAGTTTAACGGGCTGAAAATGTTGAAAATCCCTACCACTGCGAGGGCGAGCACCGCAACCAGCAGAAATGACCACAGGAAGGATAAATCCTTCTTCATTTTTGCGCCGATTGTGCCTAAGACGGCAAAAATGACAAATGTAGAACCAAAGGCTTCAAGCACGACATAGGCGCCGGCGATGGAAGCGTAATGGCTGACGATCGGAAATAAGGTAATGCCGGAAACGAACGCGAATGTATATACAAACGCATACCCGACCGCTTTTCTTCTGCGCATCCAGAAGGCCAGAATAATCATCACCACTTCAAGAATAGAAAGCGGCAGCATCAAAGCGACAGGAACAAATTGGCCGATAAAAAGGCCGACAGTCGCGATCAGCAAAGTAAAGACAAAGACTGTCAAAATGCGTTGCATGATCGATTGCTTACTCTCGTGAACCGTAGCTTGCATGTCAAAAATCCTCCTAAAAAATGATCTTAAAGGTCTATTATATAAAAATTGGATGAAATATGTATATGTTTTAAGGAGAATTTAATGAAAACAAACGCCCTTTACATTATCATTTTGATTCTTTCCTTTTCAGCGAAAAACGGTGCTTTTCTATTTTCTCAATTTGGGTAATCTGAGAATCATGAACCGTAATTTGAACGGTGCCGAAATCGAGTGTTTCCAGCGAGCTGATTATTTTTTCAATCACTTCCGGATCAATCGTTGATTTTGAAACCAAAAGACCTTCCCCCCTGTCGAATAGGTTTAATTCACAGTATTCTTATAAGAATTATAATATTATGTTTTTTTTGATAAATCAATGGTGATTTCTGTTCAAATCAAAAAGGCATATGATCACCCGGTGACGGACAATCATATGCCTGGAAACTTCCTATTTGTTTTCTTCCAATTCCTCAACAATACAGCGGACACCCATATTTTCTAATGCCTGCTTCAGCGTGCCGTACGTTTCATATTCACTAAAATCAAGCCCCAATTGAATCGATGTTTGGGCCACATCCGGGCGAATCCCTGAAAATACGGCTTTGACGCCTAATAAGAAAAGCGTTTTAGACAGGTTGTACAATTGCTGAGCCACCATGGTATCCACAATCGGAACACCCGAAAGATCAACGACGAGGCTTGTGATTTTTCTCTCGACACAGCGGACCGGCACTGTTTCTAAAATGACCTGTGCCCGTTTTGTATCAATGGAGCCGATAAGCGGCAATATCCCGATTCCATCGGCAATGGAAATGACCGGGCAGCCAAGCTCTGAGATCAGTTCCTGCTGAGATGTGAGCCTCATCAGCATGAATTTTTGGTACTGCTCAGAGAATTCAATAATCAGCTTATCGAACGACTGATTCACAATGCGGTTCCATCGGTCTGCATCCTCATTTGTCACGATCTCCTGATTCTCTTTTATAAATGTGGCGACTGCGTCCCAGAATGAGATTCTAGAGTTGGATATGGCTTCTACGACCTCATGAACTTGAACATCCTGCTCTACCCTGTTTTTCGCAACGTTTTCCGCCCATTTTGTCATGTTGTCTTGAAAATCGGTTTGATCCTCCAGAAATGCGCTTGCGATTGTTATATTGGTAAATGTATGCTGCTCGGTTAAAAGTGTTTTCGTTTCTTCACTTAAATGGCTGGCGGAATATAGCTCGCCTTTTAGCTGGCAACGCAAACTGAACCATTTCTCAGTAATATCCGCAGTGTTGTCTATGATATATTGATATAATAATTGATCGATATTCACGGTCTGTCTCCTTTTTCGTAATAGAAGCACTTTCATTATAAAATGATAAATCGGAATTGTGAATAAGACTAGAGAAAAATCAAATGATTCTGCTCTTTGAGAGCATTCCAGCTTCATATCCTTAGGCGAATGCACCAATAAGAGTCCGCCCGCATAAACTGCAGTGTACAGTTTACAATGAGAAAGGACGTTATCACATGTATTATGTTGATCCTTATATGTTTGCGGGGCATTTTTATGAGCCTTGGCCTGCTTTTGAATATGAATACCGATATCCATGGCCTGGCATTGGCAGCGGTGCTGTTCCGGGCTCTGGCGGCGGCTCCGGCCCTGGTATTGGCGGTGGCGCTGTTCCAGGTTTTGGCGGCGGCTCCGGCCCTGGTATTGGCAGCGGTGCCAGCCCAGGCTTCGGCGGTGCGCCCCAGGGACCTCCTCCTTCCCAAATACCAGCGAAACCCCCAAAACCGCAGGGTTCTCAAGGAGCCGTTTTGTTAGTTGAACCAATCACCATTCGGCCTTGCCTTTTCCGATTTACCTATGTTTGGTTAACCAATGGCCGCTCATTTTGGTTCTACCCAATTATCCTTGGCAGAAGATCCGTCGGCGGCTTTTATTGGGATTCCTCACGGCGCCGCTGGGTTTATTTCGCCTTAGACACAAATCACATCGATGTTGTAAGCTGCTCATTTTAATAATCAGCCGGTTTCCCGGCTGATTTTTTTATGTTACTTCGGCCGTAAACAGGTTATAGTATTATTATCTTTTCAACTTGGAGGTTTCCCTATGATCAAACAAATTAGCACTGTTGCTGTATATGTCGAGGACCAGCAGAAAGCGAAGCAATTTTGGACAGAGAAGGTAGGCTTTGATATTGCAGCGGACCACCCAATGGGACCTGAAGCAAGCTGGCTGGAGGTTGCGCCAAAAGGGGCCGAGACTCGTTTAGTCATTTACCCGAAAGCCATGATGAAAGGCTCAGAGCAAATGAAGGCTTCTATTGTGTTTGAATGCGAAGACATCTTTGGTACATACGAGAAAATGAAGACAAACGGTGTAGAATTTCTCGGTGAGCCCAATCAAATGGAGTGGGGCACCTTCGTTCAATTTAAGGACGAAGACGGAAATGTGTTTTTATTAAAAGAATAAACTGTTGCGCACGGCGGTTCGATTCCGCCCTGCGCTTTCTTTGACATTGAGAATGAATTTCATTTACAATTATTCATATGTGAGAATGATTGGAGTGAGACAAATGTTTGTACAGTTAAGAAAAATGACGGTTAAAGAAGGCTATGCAGATAAAGTCATAGAACGTTTCAGCGCTGAAGGAATCATTGAAAAACAAGAAGGTTTAATTGATGTGACAGTGCTTGAGAAAAATGTACGCCGCGGTGATGAAGAAGTTGTTGTCATGATTCGCTGGGAATCAGAGGATCGCTGGAAGCAATGGGAAAAAAGCGATGCGCATATCGCTGGCCATAAAGCAAACAAAGGCAAACCAAAGCCTGACTATCTGATCAGCACTGAAGTGAGCATGTACCATGTACGTGCTGTCAAACAAGGGACATACAATCAATAAAAAGCTTGCGCCTTGCTGCAAGCTTTTTTCTAAGAGTCATGTTGATCTGCTTTGTTCGTATGTTACGGTATACAGCGGCTTATTTTTATGCCATTCTGCAAATAACACGTCCTCCGTCTTATCAATGTTCTTCTTTTTCAATTCTTGCTTCAGCCACTGTTCATCCACACCTGCTTCCTTCAGATTATCCCGGACAATCTCTCCATCTATGATTAAAGTGATCGGCAGGGAAACAGACTTCGAAGGAATCTGCAAATCCTTATTGGTCGGTTTGTCAAAGTCTGATTTTGGAAGCACGCTGACCATCCCGTTTGTTTCCAAAATCGCATATTCTACTTCTTGAATCGAAAAGCTCCCAGCTTGCCTCAATAGGCTTTGCAGCTGGTTAATGTCCATCTTATTTTTCTTCAATACTTTATATTGAAGCTCCCCTTTGCGGATGACGATATTCGGCTCACCCTCCAAGAACTTCCGCGATGATTTCATTTTTTGCGTGATAAATTCAATAATATAAATCAGCACGCCCCACAGCAGCGAAGCAAAAATAATTTCTTTGATCTTGATTTCATGATCGTAAACGGCATTTCCGACCAATTCTCCTAAAATTAAAGCAGAGATAAAGTCAAACGGCGTAATTTGAGAAAATTGGGTTTTCCCGAGAAGCTTTAAGATGATAAATAAAATGCCTAAACCGCAGACCAGTTCTACCGCAACACTTAAATAATTTCCCATATTGATAGCACCTACTTCTTGATAATACTATCAGTATGGTCAATGGTTTCTTTTCTAAACCGGAAAAGCTCCGCTCAACGTTGCATGGTGCATTGGAGCATGTCATTGAAAAGCTGCTCTGCATCACTGCGATCAATCTTGACAAGCGGGTCATTGAGGAAGGCTTGAAACGCGAGGCCAGTATCCTTTGTTAAACCTGCGTCCGCCACTGCCTCCTGATTGAATATATGCCTAGCCGCCAGCATTTCCACACCTTTCGGAAGCGCTCCGGACAAAATCGGCTGGACACGGTTCCTTGTGATGAATGCGTTTGTTTCGACAATGGCTTGTATAGGAAGGTTTGAGACCTGGCCTTGATTCGGCATATTTACATTTGTGACGAGTTCACCCAATCCGAGAAGAGCCGCTATGATGTTCACGCCTTCTTCTCCCGAAGCTTTCTCAGCAACGCCCCGTTGTTGCACGATCAACCGTTCTGTTTCTTGTCGTTTCTCTGCTCTGTCTTGTTTTCTAAATGATATAGGTGTGAGATGAAATTTCCATACTTCAGGCTGTTTGAGGTATGGGCCGGGAAGAAACTCTGCCAGATGCCTGTCACCCGCAGCAGGGATGGCGCCATACGTTTCAAATAAATCAAACGCAACACGGTGTGCCGAACAAAAGACGCTGTCCCTCCAGCATTCCCCCTCCAGCTCATATCCTGATTCCCCATAGTGCGCGCTGAATTCACGGAATATAGGCAGCAGGTCAATATGGCGGTAAGAGGCTTCCGTAATCCATGTAAAATGGTTAATGCCGAGCACATTAACGCGGATATCCTCACGCCGCGGCCCCTCTATCCCCAGTCTTTCCGTGACCATTTCCGCCAATAGCTTTTGCGTCCCGAATACCTCGTGGCAGCAGCCAATCGCTTTGATGCCGGGAAACACTTTATACAGCACTCTTGTACAGACAGACATCGGGTTTGTATAATTAATGACCCATGATTCAGGTGCGTAGTCTCTTATTCCCCGGGCAATTTCCGCAAATATCGGCACAGCACGCAAGCCCCTGATGATCCCTCCAGGCCCGACAGTATCACCTACAGACTGATAAATACCGCAGCGCTCAGGCAAGTGCACATCGACTTCCATATCATCCAGTGATCCCGGCAAAATGGAAATAATGACGATATCCGCGGCTGATAACGCCTTTTTCAAAGTAGAAACAGCCTCATATCTCCATCTGCCGTTCCCGCTGTGATTGCCGATCACTTCATTTTTCTGAGCGGCTTCAAAATCAAGATCATAGAGCGCCACCGTGCCTGACATCCGTTCATCAATCGACAAATCACTCATCAGGCTTCTGGCCCAGCCTTGGGACCCCCCGCCGATATAGGCAATCTTAATCTGATCTAATGTACTGATATGAAACACTCCCTTTCTCAGCCTTTCACCGAACCGATCAGCATTCCTTTTGCAAAGTGTTTTTGTAAAAATGGATAGACCGCCAAAATCGGCAGCGTTGCAATGACAATGACAGCGAGTTTAATTCCCTGCTCCGGCGGAACGGCATTTTGCATCGTATCGCCATTGGTCGCCGTTAAATCCGATAAAATCGTGACTTGGCGAAGCACCATTTGCAGCGGCCATTTTGCACTGTCATTGATATATAAGAGAGCGTGGAAGAAATCATTCCAAATCCCGACCGCATAAAACAGCGCAAAGGTCGCAATAACCGGCTTTGACAGGGGCAGGGCGATCCGCCAGAAGACGCCGATTTCGGAACAGCCGTCAATTTTCGCTGATTCCTCCAGCTCGCGCGGCAGCTGCTGAAAGAAGTTTTTGATAATAATAAGGTTGAACGGATTAATCGCCATCGGCAGAATCAATGCCCAATACGTATCCAAAAGGCCAAGTGATTTTACGACAAGGTACGTCGGAATCATGCCGCCTGAAAACAGCATGGAGAAAATCACCAGATTCAACAGCAGATTCCGTCCCTTCACATGCCGCTTCGCCAGCGGATACGCCATCGTGAAGGTAAAAAACAGCTGTACAGCCGTCCCAACCACCGTGATGAAGATGGACACGCCCATGCTTCGAAGGAACGTCGGTGTCGAAAACACATACTTGTAAGCATCAAGTGTAAAGGTTTTCGGGAAAATAAAGAAGCTCCGCTGGGCGAGTTCCGCTTCTGTCGCAAAGGAACCGGCGATAATATATAAAAACGGCAAAATGGTAATCGCGCCGATACCGCCGAGAAACAGAATGTTGCAGACGTCAAACACCCGTCCGGCTTTGGTGTTGTGCATCGTGTGAATTTCAGCCATACCTCTCCCTCCTCTAAAACAATCCTTCCTGATCAAACTTTTTCGCAATGTAATTGGCGCCAAAAATCAAGATAATCCCGACAACTGATTTAAACAAACCGACTGCCGTGCTGTAGCTATACGCCCCTTGGGTAATCCCCATCATATACACATACGTGTCGAAGATGTCAGCCACACTGCGGTTGAGTGAGTTCGTCATCAAATACACCTGTTCAAAGCCAAGATTCAAAAAGCTGCCGATTCTTAAAATCAACAAAACGATAATGGTGCTTCTAATCGCCGGCAGCGTAATATGCCACATTCTCCTGAACCGCCCCGCTCCGTCCATGATGGCCGCTTCATACTGCTCTTGATCAACCGTAGCAAGCGCTGCCAAAAATAGAATCGTTCCCCAGCCTGTCTCCTTCCAAATGCTTTGCATCACAATCATTGGCCGGAACCAGTCTGCATCCGACAAGAAAGAAATCTGCTCACCTGTCAGGCTCATAATCAATTTGTTGATCACACCTGTATCGACAGTAAAGAAAACGAAGGTGATGCTGACCACAATTGTCCATGATACAAAATGGGGTACGTAAATAAAGGTTTGGATACATCTTTTATACACGGCCTTTCTTACCTCATTCAAAAGCAGGGCCAAAATGAGAGGCGCGGGAAAGGCAAACAAAAGATCCAGACTCGCCAGCATGAGGGTGTTGCGCAGCAGCCGGAAAAAATCCGGATTCATAAAAAAGTCTTTGAAATAATCAAAGCCGACCCATTCGCTTTTCCAGAAGCCGAGATATGGCGAATAGTCTTTAAAAGCGATCAGCACACCCCACATCGGCAAGTATTTGAAAATCAAGAAATAAAGCAGACCGGGAATAAGAAGAAGATAAAGCCATTTGTCCCGTTTGAGCGCAGCCATCCAGCTGATGCCTTTTCCAGCGGTGAGAACAGGTGCATCTCCCTTCTTCGGCACTGTTTCCATATCTGTTCTCCTTTCGTGATACCGGGGCGCCCGCCGAAAGGCAGGCGCATCGGTTTATTTTGACGATTGGTACAATTTGTTCAAGTCCTTCATCAGGTCATTGCCGCCGCTTTTTTTCCAAAGCTCCACCGCATCATCGAACCCTTTTTCATCAATTTCTCCAATGATAAATTGTGTTCTCGCGTCGAGGATGATGTTGTCAAGCTGGGCTCCTTTTTGGGTATAGACATCAGATACAAGCGACTCAGCCGGGTTAAAGACGGCTATTTTTTCTCCTTCGGTTATGATGTCCTTGCGATGCTGGAAGAGCTTGGTTTTCTGGTCTTCGATGTAATACTCGCTTTTCGGAATCGACATGCTGAACTGTGCCAAGCCTTCATGCTCATACAGGAGAGATTTATTGTTTTTTTCAAGTGAGGTGAATACGCCGTCCTTGAGCTCGTAATTGCGGCCCTTCACTCCGTTGTTCGTGAGAATCTGCGCTTCCTTATCATTCATCTTATCGAGGAAGGACAGCACCTCTTTCAGCTCTTTTTCGGTTTTGACGCTTGATTTTGGTATCGTGATCATGCCTGAATAACCAGATGTCGGGAAGGTGCGCTTGCCATTCGGTCCCTCAAGCGAGCCGACGATATCAATGATATCCTTGTTCGACTCATCCGCCTCCTCCATCGCGCTTTGGATTTGAGACGCTCTTGAGCCTGTATCAACGATGACACCCGCTTTTCCTTTTACAACCGGATCATTCCACTTCGCAGAATCCATGACAGCAAAGTCCTTATTGATCAATCCCTCATCATAGAGCTTTTTAAAAAACGTGAGCGCATCCATGTATTCCTTCGTTGTAAAATCCGGAATCAGCTTTCCGTTTTCAACACCGTAGCGGTTCGGAGCGCCGAACCAGATTTGCAGAACATCCCATGGGCTTCCGTTGCCGAGTCCCATCCATTTCGGCACGACCATGCCGTACGTATCATCCTTGCCGTTTCCGTCAGGATCTTTTTCCTTAAAGGCTTTCAGCACTTCATAGAAATCATCAAGCGTTTCCGGCATATCCAGACCGACATTTTTCAGCCAGTCGGTTCTGATGATCATACACGCCCTGATCAGATCCCTCGTTCTATAGATTCCGTACACCTCGCCGTTCACCGAGCTGTTCTTCAAAATCTTTTCATCTGCCTGGCTTAAATTCTTGTAGTCTTTTAAATAAGGAGACAGCTCCCAAAACGCCCCTGCTTTGACAGACTTGATAAAGCCGGCTGACTTATCTTTAATGACAATCGCGTGAGGCATCTCTCCTGAAGCCATGACGATGTTGAATTTGTCGTTGTAGGATGAATCAGGCACCCATGTGACCTTAATCTCTTTGCCTGTGTATTTTTCGAGTGCTTTTAATGAAGGGCTCTTATCACTCGGGCTTTCCGGCGATAAAAGCGGCGCCATAATTTTGATCGTATCTTTCGAACCGCTTGCTGAATTGGATGTTTCCGAATGGCTGCATCCGGCGATCATCATGGCAGCAAGCGGCAAGGCCATCCATTTTTTTCGCATTCTTATTTTCATGATGCGTAAGTCCCCCTTTTTTCAATTTGCATTTCCCCTTTGCCCCTCTCAATATAAAGCGCTTACATAAATTCTTGCAATCTTCATTTTTTGCACCATTTCTCCTATGAAATTCCGGCTGTTATCCTTTTTTGCCCGATGTTTCTTTTTTTGCCGGAAGGGAATCTCCGATCAGTTCCAGTGCCGCTATGACATTTAAACACCATTGAGAGACAGTGTTCGTTGTCACCCATGGAAGCTCCTCTAGCTGCGTCCATGTCTCGATGCGCTCCGGTTTGATCGGAAGCGGCGTATGGCTGAGCTTATCATCGAGCAAAAGATTCCACGCTTTGGCGGCGAGATGAGGATCTTGTTTTTTTCTCGCGGCGTAGGCTGTCATACCGGCGGCGAACATCGGCCAGTGAAAATGCCCGTCATGAAGAGCGCCTCCGCTTTTTTTTCGTTTTTCCTCATCACTTAGTGTGTAAAATTCGCCGAATTCACTCAGCATATCCTCCCATTCCCGGTCATCAAGAAGCTCAGCCAGCTCCATCCACACTTGC
Source organism: Bacillus sp. PS95 (assembly GCF_037963565.1). Lineage (NCBI taxonomy): Bacteria > Bacillati > Bacillota > Bacilli > Caryophanales > Bacillaceae > Bacillus > Bacillus sp. PS95. Next base: position 743,561 of record NZ_CP150160.1, on the reverse strand, counting down.
GGCGCGCCGAAGGCAATGATCATATGATATCCGCCCGCAATGCCGTCTCCCATGTGATGAAGCATCGAGGTCGCCGGGTCATATTCAAATGTCGGGCCGGATAATAAGCGGAGCGGCAGCCGCTTCAGACAGTTGATTCCCGTTTTGATTTTTTTGAGATATTCCGGATTTTCGGTCCGCTCCCATTCCGTCAGCCAGTTCGAGCAAAACGCCGCCCAGTCCGGTCCCGTTCTGGCGTGAGTCGGGTGCTTGCCTTTCTCGTAAAAAGCGCGCATCGGATCGGTTTTGACGAGGGCATAATCGGCATCCTTCACTTCTGTCAAAAGATCTCCCGTCCGCTCATCACCCGTCAGATAATAATAGAATTTATAAAGCCCGGCCATGCTGATTCTCGCTTCCTTGCAGCCGCACCCCCAGTGCACAACGTTATGCCGTGAACCAAGTCCTGCGTATTCACCGAGGTGAAAGCTGTCCGTTTCGCTCGTATGGCGGGTCATGGCTTCTGCCATGCGAAAGATATCCTCTTTGCCTGAGCGGAAAAACGCCTGCCACAGCCATAAGGTCGGAACGAGCTCATTGTTTTGCCATGCGTATCCGCCGAGATCGTACCGCCACATATGCCGGATCGGGTCATACGTATGCATGACATCGCCATAATGCCAAAAACCGTACCATCTGCGTTGCTCTACTTCCTTTTTATAAAACAGAAAGGCCGCATCGAGCTGTTCTTCCAGCTCTTTTTTGAGCGGATGGGATGTGTCAATGATGCTCCAAACCCCGAGTGCTTGTGATTCGTAATAGACGTCCGGCTCGCATACAATGAGCGGCGGCGCCTGCCATTTGTCAGCGAGTGCATTGAGGACTTCGTCAGACGGCATGTGCGAAAAGCACGCCAAGCTGATTTCATTTGTGTTCGCAATGCCTGTCGGATCAGAGCGCATTTCATCAAAGCCTTCATACGCGCTGGCCACGTGGGTGTTTCCTGTATAATGCCGCAAATCCATCGCTTCGCCGTCCGGAGGCCAAAGCCAGATAGTCATTTTGGGGCGGCTGCCGGCAAGACCTGTGATTTCCAGTGCTGACGGATATTTCTCAAAGAAATACCGCAGGCCGAGAGCCACACCGCCATTTTTTCCGCCCGCATAGCAAAGCCCCTTCGCCCGGCTGCCATGCAGCATTCCAACCCACGCATAATCTTTTCCGGTCCGTTTTGACTGGCTGTAATGATCGCTGGAATCTTGCACGAGCTTGACATCGTCCCAAACCGCATTCTGTGTGCCATGTGCAAACCATTCCTTATGCTCTTCATCTGGAGACAGCATTTCGCCATTGATTTGTTTTTCATAAAGCGGATATCGTTCATTGAATTTACGTGTGCCAAACAGCTGGGAAGGTTCTTTATACATCCCTTTCTCTCCCGCAAAGCGGAAATGGCGGTTGTACGGCTCTCCCTCCAAAAAAAGGGCAAATTCGATGCCGAGCCCCTTAATGAATTCTTGTTTACCGCTCCTGTCAATCAGCTGCGTGTGCACAAGGCCGATCTCAGACAGCCCGGCATAAAACGTCAATCGGATGACAAACGGCAGCCATTCTTCATTCGTTTTATGGAGCACATGCACTCCCTCGATTTTGACTACTGCTTTGACAGGACCACTCTGCTCAATCGCAGCCCGTTTGATAAAGCTGACAGACCTTTCATGCAAAAGAACCGTTTCCGCCGCCGACTCCTTTCTCGTTTCTCTTATCGCGACGAGCCTCCCGCCTGCGGCGATCGGCTTTCCATTGATCTGCAATGATTGAATGAAATCAGATCCTGTTTTATGAATGGTACAAACGAGTGCTCCTGTATCCACTTGGATATCATGCTCTGTCTCATGAATGCTGAGCGATTCAGTTGGCTGCGGCACTTCTCTTTTGTGCACTGTAAAGCTTTGGTTTTCCTGACCGCCAAACACCGCCGCGTGCTTCGTCCACTTGATGCTCCCGTCCGGCCAATAGGCCGACGGTTCGCTTTGCACATATCGCGTTTCCGCGTTTTCATTCATAAGCGCCAGACGGTCACCCTTTTTTAATTCTCCTTTTTTCCATGGCACGCCCCACGTCACACCGCTTATCACCTTTGGCTGTCCTGATAACCATTTGATCTTTTTCATCGGTCTCTCCCTCCATAGAAAAAAGCTGATTCGATGCAAAGAATCAGCTGGGATTGTCAAATTGAATCACACGGTATTCATGCGGTCCGATCGCCAGCCTCCCCGCCTTTTCCAAGCGGTGCGTCAACAGATCTGTTCCCGCTTCCGGCAGTGTCACACTTCCTCCTTTTCCATCCATATTCACGATGATCCACACAAGGCCGTTATCGCCTTTGCGCGGGGCAACGATTGTGCCGGGCGTAACATGCGACCGGCTGGAAATAACAGCTTCCTCCGCGTAATGCCTAACGAGCGCTTCCAGCATCGCATCCCCTTCTTTCCCGGATGGAAGCGAGCCCAGCATGACAATTTTCCCCTCGCCGTAATTCCGTTCCGTCAGAAATGCATGGCCCGCCCCCGGTCCTGATTCAACCGTGCCAAGGGTGTTTCCGCTCTCTGTGTCAAACACCGCGCTCCATAGTCCGAGCGGCGCCGTGATGCCAAACGCTTTTCCTGTATTCACGTTCTCATTCATCGGAAAGGTAAACAGTGTTTTGATCCCTGACGTTTTCTCAAGTTCGCCAAGTCCGCAATCGGTATGAATCGTATGCTCGCATGTGCGCCCTCCTGTCAGCGGCCCGGCGATCCAGATGCCGCCCGCTTCAGCGAATGCCGAAGCTTTTTTGATAAATTCAGCAGACAAATACGGCACAAATGGCGTAAACAGCAAGCGGTAGCCGTCCAGCGGAGCGCCTTCCGGAATAAGGTCACGGTGAATCCCCGTGTTGAGAATACGTTCATAAAAATGCGTCACAAGCGAACGATGCCGGAGTCCCCGGTGAGGCTCAGTTTTAATAAATGCTTTTGCTCTGTCACAGTAAGTCATCGCCGCCTCGGCTTGAACGGGTTCAGTCGATAGAATAATAGGCTCGATTTCCTTTCTTGCCCGCTCAACCGCCAGCACATTTTGATAGCCGATGGCGGGTTCGCCCCAGGCACTGAGAACCGAACCGTGGGAAATCTCGCTGCCTGAACGCTGCTGCCGCCATAGCCAGTAGCAAAACCCCTGGCCCCCTAAGGCATAGGACGATACGGCTTCGGCCTGCAAATACCCGTCTGCGTGCGGGTAAGCGGAGCTTTCAAGCGAGGCGGCATACGACGGACTCGTTTCCAAAATCCAAAACGGGCGCCCTTGTTTCAGATTTCTCCATAAATCACAGTTCAATAAAAAGGCAGAGGCGTTTTCCTGCGAAGCGTACGTGTCATAGGAGGCAAAATCGAGATTCTGAAACATTCGCTCATTGTCCACGCTGAACATGACTGATCCGTTATGCGTGATCGGCGCATCTGAATAGCAGCGGATGATTTTGGCCTGTTCATCCGCAAACGAAGCGATCATCTCCATCGAAAACAGCTGATACATAGTGCTTAAAGAGGCATGATGCAGAAACGGGGCCGGTCCCGGCTGCGGGACTTGCTCAAACGTCTGATAGGTTTCGCTCCACACATCGGTTCCCCAAGCTTCATTCAACCGCTCAATCACCCCGTAGCGATTTTTGAGCCAGTCATGCCATAAGCGCAAGCATGTCTCACACATGCATTCTGCAACATGGCATTTAAACTCATTATCTAGCTGCCAGCCGATCAGCCCCGGGAGCCGGCCAAGCTCCTTGGCGATGGCTGTGGTGATAATGGCGGCTTTTTTTCGAAAATACGGGTTGTTCGTGCAGGCGTGCTGACGGGAGCCATGCCCCATGATCTCTCTTTTTTCATTGACATGCATGCGTTCGGGCCGGCCGTGTGACAGCCAAATCGGCGGGGTAGGCGTCGGCGTGCACATGATCGTTTCGATCCCGCTGTCATACAGCCGGGTGATGATTTCTTTGAAAAAACCGATGTCTATTTTTCCTTCTTCAGGTTCCATGACAGACCAGGCAAATTCACCGATCCGCACAACATTTACGCCAACTTCACGCATGATGTCAATGTCCTGCTGAATCGTCTCTTCATCCCATAATTCCGGATAATAGCAAGCGCCATGATACAGTTTTCTCATCATATTTTCACCTTTCTTTGATGATCGATTCTGTCAATGGCAGGCCGAGCTCCTTTATGCCTTTTGCTACAAGTTTCGCCATTTCATTTGCGCCTTTTTTTGTAAAATGCGTGTAATCGTTAATCCCTTCTGAAATCATAAAATAGGTGTATACTTTTTCCTCGCCCTTCTCAGTAAAGAAAGCAAGGCTTTTCTCCATCAGATCAATGAGCTGGACATTCTCCTCTTCAGCCGTCTGCTTCATGGCAATGCAGTAATCTGGAAAATCGTTCAAAAACACGCCATTTTCGTAATGAAAGCGGGCTACGGGGGTAATGAGAAGCGGATGGGCGCCTTTTTCCCGCGCGCCTGCGATATACTGCTTTAAATATTGTTTATAAGTAGTGTAGGGCTCGGTGTAGCGCTCCGGCTTATTTTTCGACGCGTCATTATGGCCCATCTGCACGAACAGCCAATCATCCGGCTCGATCACATTGAGGATTGCCTGAAGCCTGCCCTCCTCCACAAATGTTTTCGAGCTTCTTCCCCCGATCGCTCTGTTGATCACTTGAATATGCTCAGGCAGATGCGAGCCGAGAAACTGCCCCCAGCCCCCTTGATTTGTGCTGTCTCCATACGTTTGAACAGTCGAATCGCCGGCAAGATAAATATGATTTGCCATTTTTCATTCCCCCCTCGTTTTTTATACGGCTGCTTCTTATCCTTAGCCCTCCTACAGCGGCGACTCCGCTTTGCTGCCCGCTATGTACAGGGCGGGATTCGGCGGTTTTTTCATCCCTGTACCGAGGTAAAAGCTCGTATGCGGCGGCTGGTTGTAGGCGGTATTCTGCCAGGCGATGCCGAGCCTGTAAACCGGATCGTGCATCAGCGTGTAAAAGCGGTGGCGAGTGAGATGTGTCGTTGTATAGATACGGAGCGCGCTGCTGTCTTCCGTTCTCCATATCACTTCTTCCCGCCAATCTCCGAACAGGTTGGCCTGAAGAACCGGGTTTCCTTTCGTGCCGTTGTTGGACAGCACGCCGGCCGGCTGAAATATCGTCTTCAGACAGCCGTTTTCAGCATCCCATTTTTCAATCTTTGGCCTGCCAATCGTTCCGTCCCAGTCATGATCAAGCAGTTCTCTGACCAAATCACCGTCCCACCAGATGGCGAAATTGGCTGAAGGGGGCGCTTTGTCGCTGATTTTTTCGCCTTTGCTCGTGAAAAGCCCGTACGACATGCCATCATTGCCCGGCGGATCAATTCCCCAGACGAGCGACCCTTTGTAGCTTGGGTCAATATGAGCCGCCATGCCCCGGCCAACGTCAGTTCCAGCATGGACGCCCCATAATATCTCACCGGTTCCGGCATCTCGCAGTGACAGTCCGTACGGCTTCGTGGCGTCCTCATGCACCTGGAACACTTCAAGCCCTTTTCGTGACGGGTCCAGATCCCCTACATGCATCGCGTCTCCGTGCCCGAGCCCCGTTGAGTACAGGCCGGTTCCGTCATGATCGACCGCCATTGCGCCGTATATGATTTCATCCTTTCCGTCTCCATCGACATCCGCCACGCTCAAGCTGTGGTTCCCCTGTCCTGCGTATGCTTCATGTCCCGGCTGGTTGGAGTCAAATACCCATCGTTTTTTGAGCCTTCCGTTTCTGAAATCGTATGCCACGAGCACGGTTCTCGTATAGTAGCCGCGCGCCATAACAAGGCTCGGCCGCTCCCCATCCAAATAAGCGATCCCGGCGAGAAAACGGTCCATCCGGTTTCCATAGCCGTCTCCCCAATCCTCCAGCTTGCCGCGGGGCGGTTCATATTCCACGGTCGTGAGCGCCTCACCGGTTTCTCCTTTAAACACCGTCAAATATTCCGGACCGGACAAAATTCTGCCCTGTTCGTTTCTAAAATCGGCATGCTCATCACCGATGATATGTCCTTTCCCATCTGTTGTGCCGTCAGCTGTTTTCATGGCGATTTCTGCTTTTCCGTCACCATCCAGGTCATACACCATAAATTGTGTGTAATGAGCGCCCGCTCTGATGTTTCTGCCGAGGTTGATGCGCCACAAAAAGGTGCCGTCCAGTTTATAGGCATCTATGAGCACCTCCCCGGTATACCCGTCATGGGCGTTGTCTTTTGAATTGGACGGGTCCCACTTCAGGATGATTTCATATTCTCCATCCCCGTCCACATCCCCGACGCTGGCATCATTGGCGCTGTAGGTGTACGGCTTTCCATCCGGCGTCACACCGCCTTCCGGTTTGACAAGCGGAACCTCCAGAACATTTTCCTGCCAAACACGAGCTTCCTTGGAAAGCTTTTCTTCCCGTCCTTTATTGACAGCCGCCACTTGATAAACAGAGTCAGCCGTTCCGTTTTGATCGAGAAAATTAGTGCTTTCAGCGATTGGATCGCGGGTGATCCGCTTTCCATCCCGATAAAGGTGAAAAGCCGTCGTCTTATGATCCGTGCCGAGAAAACGCCAGCTGATAAACACCCCCTGTTCTGTCTGTACCGCAATCAAACCTCTGGTCAAGTATTCCATTTGCCTCTTTTTTGGTTTCATTTGATGGGAACGGGCTGCGCGCAGCCCGTTCCTTCCCCCTTTCAGTTAAGGCGTATACATATTTGGTTTTGGCTGTTCCGCCATGCCGTCTCCTAAAAAGAAGCTTGTGTGCGGCGGCTGGTTATAGGCGACATTTTGCCAGGCGATGCCAAGCCGGTACACCGGATCGTGCATCAACGTATACAGCCTGTGCTCAGTCGGAATGGTCGTCGTGTAAATGCGCAGTGCACTGCTGTCCTCCGTTCTCCACACGACTTCCTCGCGCCAGTCACCGAGCAGATCAGCTTGAAGCGCCGGTGTTGCTTTTGTGCCGTTGTTAGCCGCTGCGCCTGATGCAGTCAGCACATTTTTCGATACGCCGTTTTGATAATCCCACTTATCAATTCGGTTGCTGTCCAGCTGTTCCCGGAGCAGATCGCCGTCCCACCAGATGCCGAAGTTGGTCGAGGACGGAACCCCGCTTCCGATTTTGACCCCTTTCGCTGAGTAGAGAGAACCGTTTGCCCACACTTCCTGTCCCGGATAACGCGGGTCAATATCAGCAGCCATTCCCCGGCCTACATCCTTGCCGGCATAAACGCCCCAAAGGATTTTTCCGGTTGCAGCATCCCGAAAAGATAAGCCGTATTTTGCATTTTTGTCCTCATGAACTTGAAACACCTCAAGCCCCGGCCGGCCCGGATCAAGATCTCCTGTATGAAGGGCATCCCCATGGCCTAAGCCGGTCGAGTACATGCCTTTCCCGTCATGATCAACAGCCATTGAGCCGAAAATAATCTCATCTTTTCCATCCCCGTCAACGTCCGCGATGCTCAGGTTGTGATTCCCCTGTCCGGCAAACGCTTCATTTCCTGACTTTGAGGAGTCCAGCGTCCAAAGCTTTGACAGCTTTCCATCCCTGAAGTTATAGGCAACTAGCATGGTTTTAGCGTAATACCCTCTGGTCATGATCAGGCTCGGCCGCTGTCCATCAAGGTAGGCAATGCCGGCGAGAAAACGGTCAACACGGTTGCCGTAGCTGTCTCCCCAATCCGACACATTGCCGCGCGCCGGTTCAAAATTTGCGGTGACAAGCTCTTTCCCGGTTGAACCTTGAAACACAGTGAGATATTCAGGGCCTGAAAGAACACGCCCCTGTTCATTTCTGTAATCTGCATTGGCATCTCCAATTACTTTGCCCGTGCCGTCTTTTGTCCCGTCTGCCGTTCTCATTGCCACTTCCGCTTTTCCGTCACCATCAAGGTCATACACCATAAACTGGGTGTAGTGCGCGCCCGCTCTGATGTTTTTGCCGAGATTGATCCGCCATAACTTTGTGCCGTCCAGTTTATACGCGTCAATCAGCACGTCACCCGTATAGCCATCCTGTGAATTGTCTTTTGAGTTGGACGGGTCCCATTTCAGGATCAGCTCGTATTGCCCGTCACCATCCACATCGCCAACACTTGCGTCATTAGCGCTGTACGGGTAAGCTTCACCCTTTGGCGTCGTGCCGCCAGCCGGTTTATCCAGCGGGACGGAATGATACGGCTGCGCCCATACGGAGGCTTTTTCAGAAGCCGGCTGTTCGGTACCGTTTACAACAGCCCGAACCGTATACGTTGAGCCCGCCGATCCGTTTTTATCCACATAGTTCGTGGTTTTGACAGGCGCAGCATTCAGTTTTTGCCCGTCTCTGTACACATTGAACAAAACAGATGCGTTTTCGGTTCCAAGAAACCGCCAGCTGACAAAAATGCCCCCGTCCGTCTTGACCGCTACAAGCCCCCGGTTCAGCGCTTCCATCTGCCGCGCTGCCCCTTCAGCTTTCACAGGACATACAGAGGCTCCCATCACCAACAAGACCAGCAACATAACAGCGGTAAACATGCGTTTCCTTTGTGTAATCATCAGACAGCTCCTTCTCATTCATCTGTAAGCGCTTACTTAAATTGGATTTTATGCGCTGTGTGAGCTGTCTTCAATTTCACTTTTTTGCATCTGCCTATTTCGGACACTGCACTTTTTTGCGTATTTGTCATTTTTTTGTTACCCGGCTTGATGGTGCTGGGCCTCCGTCTTTTGAAATCCCCTAAGAGCAAAAAACATCAACACAAGCCCAAATAAACACGGGCCGTAAAATGGGATCAGGCCAGGAAGCGTATAAAGCAAATAAAGGACAAATCCGCACCCGATCAGCATACAGCCGGTCGTCAGCGGCCTCATGGCGCCAAACAGCAGCGCCTGCGGAATATATTTGCGAAGCGGGAGCTGGTAATGCACATAAAGGGGAAACACATACATCAGCGCGATGATATACAAAAGCCCTGCAAGCAGCGTGCAGCTTGTTACGGCAAAGGACAGCCAATTCGTACTGGCAGAAAAATAATGATAGTTGGCAGACAATATGAGCAAAAGAGCCGAAAACGCCAATCCGATCGCATTAACCTTGAGAAACTCTTTTTTATAGGTATCGAGAAATAACGGAAATATCGGGACATCCTTTTGCCCCATCAGCCATTTCCTTATAACGGCACACATCGCGGCTGTGCTCGGCGCCCATCCGAAAAGAAGGCCGCCCAAAAGTGTAAACAACAGCCACAGCCCGTTGAGCCATGCTATTTTCACCACCGCTTCGCAGCCTGCATAAAGCGCGTCCGTTACAGTCGTCTTCATCTTCTCACCGCTTGATGCACGGCAAAATCCCTGTAAACGGCTTTCATGGGGGCCATCTGCCGGAACCCGATTTTTCCTTTTGTTAACACAGGCCCATAAGTGCTGCCGTCGTCCATCCACTCAAGAATGGGCAGACCATTGATTGAAAAGTGCACATAGCTTTTGTCTTTGATCAGCTTCATACGATACGGAGAATCAGCGTCGTCTGGAGAAGGCAGCGGATCGGCCCCCAATGCGGCGAGGTGGAAACCGCGGCTTTTTCTTAAATTGCAGGTGCGGAACGCTCTTTCCTCCGCGTATTTTCTGCGGAAATACGACAGGTGGAGCGCATTGATGTCCCCCGAATGATACTCGGGGTATTTTCCCGTTCTTTTCTGGAGACTTAGATCAAACAAATCCTCGCCTCCCATTCCCGCAGCAGAAAAAAACAGCATACACAATCCCGGCTGCTCGATCGGAGAGAAATCCCATGTCACAATGATGCCGTCTGGAAAGGTTTCCGGACACCAAAAGACAAAATGCGCTTCGTCCTGGACATGTGACAGGTGCAAGCTGTGATCGTCAAATGAGATCTGTCCGCCTCCCTCCATCCGCCAGTCCTTCACATCGCTTTTAGACCGGAGCGGATTGCGGTACAAGCAAGCGCCTTCCTTATACATGTTCTTTTCCCTCCCGGCTCACAAGGTGGTTCTTAAGCGGAAGTCCGAGCTCTTCAATGCCTTCTGCCACAAGCTTCGCAACCTCCATTGCACCTTCTTCCGAAAAATGCGTATTGTCCTCAATGCCGTCCGGGTAATTCGGATGTTCATTCGGCTGAAACCAAACGAACAATCGCTTCGACTCCTCCGGCCCGTATGCTTCATACAGCACCTTTGTTTTCGCAAGCAGATCAATCACAGGTACATCGAGCTCCTTCGCCAGTGCTTTCATCGCATCGGGATAATCACCGAGGGAATGCTCGATTCGTCCGTTTTCATCAAAGCGGCGGCGCTGCACCGATGTGACGAACACAGGATGCGCGCCCTTTTCGCGTGCCGTATCTGCAAACAAGGTGAGAAACTGCTGAAATGTGGAGTACGGCTTCGTCCCCCGCGGTTTTTGGTCATTGTGGCCGAATTGAATCAACAAATAATCGCCTTGTGTGATGCGCTCGGCAATTGCTTGAAGCCTTCCTTCCTCCACAAAAGAATTGGTGCTCGCTCCTCCTTTGGCATGATTGTGCACCACTACCTCTTCAGAAAACAATTGCCCGAATACCTGCCCCCACCCCGCCATCGGCGCTTCATGAGGCGGGCAGTCACTCACAGTGGAATCTCCCGCTAAAAATACTTGAATCGGTTTCTTCATCACATGTTCTCTCCTTTCACGGCGTTTCCTGATACATTTGCCTGAAGACACCCGGCGGCATGCCGACCTGTTTTTTAAAAATCCGGTTAAAGTAATTGTGGCGGTAGCCGACTTCTTCTGACACGTCATGAATTTTTTTATTCGTATTGACCAGCAGTTCTTTCGCCTTTTCGATTCTGATCTGGGTCACATAATCGATAAAATTAATGCCGGTCACTTGCTTAAATGCCTTGCTTAACGTATATGAATTCATGCCAAGCGCATCGGCACAGCTTTCCAATGAAATATCCGCCATATACTGTTCGTGAATCATCGCAATCACACGTTCTGCCAGCTGCTTTTGCTGTCTGTTTTTTCTGCCCTCAAGCTTGGAAAGGTAAGGCGTCACCACTACATCCATCAGCCAGGCCGCCGCTTCATTAGGCTCGCGCAATTCTGAAATATCAAGAAACGGGTTCCGATGCTGAAACAGTTCGCTAGGATTGAGCCCGGAATGCAAAATATCCTCCTGAATGCGGGAAAACAGCTGAATCAGGGCGGAATGCACATGCCTGTCTATGGCCGCTTTTTCCGACAGTTCCCTCATACATCCATCTATCAGTTCCTTGGCTTCCTGTTTTCTTTCCAGCCGGATGGCCTGAACAATTTGTTTTTCCAGCTCAAAAGGGTAATAAGGAGCGAACTGCTCATCCTGAGGGAAGTCGGCCTGCAAATCAATGACCTGATCCCGGTTAGCAAACTTCCTTCGGGATTTGCCGCTTTTCACATTCTGAAATAAAGAAGGGATTTCCGTGATACGCTCCGTTTTGCTGCTCAATGTCGAGGTCAGGCATAGTCCGGTTACATCCCCAAATTGGCGTGCCAGCTCCGTTATATACGCCTTCAGATCAGAGCTGTTTGTTTTCATCACAAGAATGGTGACAGAAAGCCGGCCGATATCAAGTATGGAGAGCTGAAAAACGCGTTTGGCCGCCAATTCCTCAGCCAGATTGGTCAGGGTAAACACGGCAAGCTGTTCATCACCTTCACGGAAGATGCTTTTTTCACAACGGAGCCCTGTCACCTGCAGATCAAGCACATGAAACACGTTTCCGCCGATGTTCCAGCCAGCCTCCTCCATCCGCAATCTGAGGCTTTCCTCGTTGTCATAGTAAAAATCCCCCTGCAAGAGGTGCTGCAAAAAACTCTTTTTCATATGGGGCGTCTGCCGCAGGAGCTGCTCTTGGAGCTTCCGGCTTTCAAGGGATAGATCCTGCCATCTCTTTTCAATCCACTTGAATTCATCCTGCCCGGACGCCTGCCATACTTTCTTCTCTCCACCGGTAAACAAGCCAAGCAAATGCTGAATGGGACGATAGATTTTTTTTGATGCATACCATGTCATGCATACCGCCAAACCGATGCAAATGACCAGCATCACGATGATCACTTTTGATAAAAACACCATCGGCGCTGTAATAGCTGAAAGAGGCGCCGCTGACACAAAGGTCCATTGCTGATGCATCCGGTTCATTTCTCCAAAGGAGACAGAATACACCTTGCCTTCCCATTCCATCTGAAAATGGCCGTTCTCAGCAGGCTGTTTTTTTATCTCTTGAAGTAAAGTCTTTTTAAAATCTTTTTCTCCCTCATGAAACAGCACCTCTCGATTTTGATCCAAAAGCAGCGCACTGCCATCAGGATAGGGGGACAAGCTTTGCAGGATTGATTCCATTTCTTTCGGATCAACCGCCAGCATGATCGCGCCGAACGGTTTCTCCGCCGCGCCCGGAATGAGCTGGATCAGCATCGCTTGGTTTCCCGACCGTTTCCAATAAATGCTGTGGTCTGAGGCAAGCAGCGAGCGATACTTGCGAAGCGCCTCCTGTTCTGTCAAAGCGCTGTATTCAGGGCTCAGCACAAGTGGCCGGGGGCTGTTCAGAAAGATGGAAGCCTGCTCGATCAGCGGCTGCTGGTCCCGCAAAAGAAACAGCTTTTTCGTTAATTGATAGGAGAACGTAAAGTCTTTCTCCAAATCCCTCTCGGCCAATCCGTTCATCAGTGAAGAATCGTAGGCCATCTGGGTGAGAGCCAGTTCAAGCACTCCCAGCTTCTCATCCATTCGGCTGACCTCACGCGCCACCTGTGTTTCATGCGATCTCTGCAGCTCTTTCTCCACCTTGTCGATCGAAAGAAAGTAGATTGCGCCGCCAGTCAGCAATCCGGGAATACAGGCAATCAGCAAAATGAAGACAAAGTTTCTTTTGAAATACGTTCCCTTCCAGCGAGAAACCCGTTCCTTCTGTTGAGGCTGTTTTTTCATCCCTTTCCCCCCGCCGCTGTCTTTACTGATACACGCGTTTTTTCGTTTTCAAAACATCAGCAAGAAACGTCAGCGCAAGTCCCTGCCCCCATCCTTGTATTCGTTTGTAAGGCACCTGTTTGTATCCTTCGGCATTTTTCATGACGGCTGTCCCGGCCGATACCTTGCTGACCCGTCCGTCCTCTTCCACCGCATCCAAAATGGCGGCAAGCGATTTCTGCACATATTTTGTATACAGCTTTCCGCTCGATATCAGAGCAGAAGCAATACCCGCTGATGCCGAAACCTCCAGATAAGAATCCGGATCATCCAAAATCGTATGCCACAGCCCTGATTCATCCTGAAGCCGGACAAGCGCGCTCAGCTGGTCTCTGAGCGATCCGTCGATGATCATAAAGGAAGGATGTGTCACCTCAATAAGCGGGAGCGCCTTTGCCATCGTGAGTGCCGCCCAGCTGTTCGCCCTGCCCCAATAAATCCCCGACAGATGATTTTGCGCTTTGTTGTCCCAGGCGTGGTAGTACAAATTCGTGACAGGGTCCTGAAGCACATCCTCATGTCCGTGAAACTGGCGCAGGCCGTCTTCAAAATAATCCTCACGCTCCATGATCCGCCCAATTCTCAGCATAAACAGCCCAGCCATCATCAGCGTATCCGCCCATGCCTGCTCAGGAAACACATATTCTGCCGCATTCACCGTATGCTGAAGGATACCCTCGCCAAAGCGCGGCGCCTTATGCAGCACATATTCCGCCATCTCGGCCGCTGTTTCCAAGTACACGTCATCACCCGTCACCTTGTGGAGGAACAAAAGCGTATGCCCGATGGAAACTCCGTTGATTGAAAGCGGCGGCAGCCCATCCTCCAGCTGTTCATCCACCCACGTTTTTAACAGATTGATATATTCCTCGTTTTCCGTCGCTTCATAGGCCTCCGCCACGCCGTAAAACGCGACGCCGCCCGGCCAATCCCACGCAAAATCCATCTGAAATGTCCGTTTCACGATCCGGTCAATAACCGACGTCACCTTTTCTTCATCAAAGATAAGCTGTGCCATCTGCAACACTCCTTTTTATTTTAATCCGGTCGTACTGATGCCCTGAACGATATATTTCTGAAACAAAAAGAAAACAAGAATCACAGGCAATAACGAGACGGCCGACATGGCAAACATCGCGCCCCAGTTCGAAGCCGACTCTGTATCGAGAAAAAGCTTCAGCGCAAGTGAAACAGGATAAAGCTCCGGCTTATTCAAATACAAAAGCGGCTGAATCAGCTCCTCCCACTTCCAATAGAAGGAGAAAATCGCAGACGTCGCAAGCGCGGGGGCAATCAGCGGGAGAATGATTCGCCAAAAGCAGGCAAAGCGCCCGCATCCGTCGATTCGCGCGGCTTCATCCAGCTCCTCGGGAATCGTCCGGATAAACTGGATCATCAGAAAGATAAAAAACGCATGCCCGAAAAATTGCGGAACGACAATTGGTTTAAAGGAATTCAGCCAGTCTAATTTCGCAAACATAATATACTGCGGAATCATCAACACTTCATGAGGCAGCATTAACGTCCCCATCATGCACGCAAACCAAAATTTTTTTCCCTTAAACGGAATACGCGCAAATCCGTACGCAATGACAGCCGATGACAGGACGGCACCGATTGTTGACAGTCCGACAATGATCGCCGAGTTTTTAATAAACGTCAGAAACGGCTGTCCCGCGATACCCTCCCACCCTTCAGCATAGTTACTGAGAATAAAAGGGGCGGGAATGAGAGAATGTGAGGTTGTAAAAATACTGGCGCTTTCTTTAAACGAGCTGACAAACAGCCAAATAACCGGGTACAGCAGCAACACCGCCAGCGTTGCCGTAAAAACATGGAACAGTATGCGTTTGGGCCTGACGCGCCCGGCTTTTTTTCTCTCAAAAACCGGGACTTCTCTGACAGGCTGGTTGACCGGCTCCATCCGTCATTCCTCCTTTGACTCGTAATGAACCCAATATGACGATGTTTTAAACAATATGAGCGTAATCAGCCCGACAATGACAAGCATGACCCACGCCATCGCCGATGCGTAGCCCATTTGAAAATAGTTAAACGCCCGCTGGAACAAATAGAGCGAATAGAGAAGTGTCCCGTCAAGCGGCCCGCCCTCGCCCTTCGAAATGATATAGGCAGGTGTAAATGTCATAAAAGCAGAAATCGTCTGCATCACAAGATTAAAGAAAATAATCGGTGTAAGGATCGGAAGCGTGATCTTGAAGAAACGCTGCACCCGATTTGCCCCATCCACACTTGCCGCTTCCAAATACGAAGACGGAATGTTTTTCAGCCCGGCCAAAAAAATCAGCATTGACGACCCGAACTGCCAGACGGACAGCAGAATCAATGTCCACAGCGCACTTGTCGGATTCTGGTACCAAAGAATTTTTTGATCAATCCCGACAAAAAACAGCAGCGCATTGATGACCCCGTCATTGCCAAAAATATTGCGCCACATAATCGCCACGGCGACGCTCCCGCCGATGATCGAAGGCAGATAAAAGAGCGTTCTGTAAATGGCCGTTCCTTTTGCTGCATTGTTTAAAATGACAGCGATAAAAAGCGCGAAGCCGAGGCGGAGCGGAACCCCGGCAAGCACATACGTAAACGTCACCTTCAGAGACTGCCAATACTTTTCGTCACCCATAAACATTTCCTTAAAGTTGTCGAGTCCGATCCATTTCGGCGCCGTAAACAAGTCATAGCTCGTGAAGGACAGAAACAGGGACGCCCCCATCGGGATCACCGTAAAGCATAGGAACCCGATGATAAACGGAGAAATAAAAGCATATCCCGCCAGATTGTCTTTTCTTATACTCCGGCTTTTTTTCATTGCGTCAGCCCCATTTCCCGTCAATTATTCCTCTCAAATATCTCATTGGCCTTTTTCCGGAACGTTTTGGCGGCTTTTTCCGGCGATACCTTCTGATACAGAATCTGATCTGACGTATCCTTCAGCAGCTTAATGACCTCCGCGCTTCCCACAGGCTCTGGCGGATCGGCTTTGCTGATGTTTTTGGACGCGGTTTCTACATACTCCACGATGTTGGCTTCTTCCTCATTCAGCTTCGGTTTAATCGCATCCGCCACCTTGTCGGAGACTGGAACGCCTCGCTCGCCTTTAATCAGCTGGTTCGCTTCCTCATTATTCACGAAGAAATTAATAAATTTCGCTGCCTCTTTTTTATGCTCAGAGCTTTTCGGAATGGAAAACAGCATACTCGGCTTCAGTGTCAGCGCCTTTTCCTGCATTTGCTCCGGCGGCAGATAGAGAGACAGCGGCGAGTCTGTCAGCCGGGCAAAGCCCAAATATTGATTGGAGTAGTTCCATGTAATCGCTGATTTGCCTTTGACGATAAAATCGTCTTCCATTCCTTTAATCTGTGCGCTTTCATCAGGTGTTGGGGACGTTTTCGCTTTCACCAGCCTCAGCTGCCGTTCAAAGTAATCGACAAACAGCTGATCATCTTGATACGCGAGGCCAGTGCCGTCTTCTTTATAAAAACGCTCACCCTTTGTGCGCAAATAATAAGGGAAGAAAATATCAGGCGGATGCATTCCATTAGAACCGTAGACACTGGCTTTTTCCTGAAGATCATACGCCAGCTTCTCGTAATCCTCCCACGTCCAGTTTTCCTGATTGATAGACACACCGGCTTTTTTCAGCAAATCTTCATTGGCAATCACAGACAGCACGTTGACACCTAGCGTAAATCCATAAAGCTTATTGTCGATTTTTCCGCCCGACAGCATATTCTCGTCGATTGAACTGACGTCAATCGTTCCATCCTTTGTATACGGCGTTAAATCCTCCAGCTGGTTCTTCTTTCCGTATTGGGCTAAGTAAGCGGTATCCATTTGAATGACATCAGGAAGCTGGCCGGCGGCAGACATGGGCGCAAGCTTTTTCCAGTAGTCATCCCAGTTCGCAAATTCCGCTTCAATATGGACGTGCGGATTCTTTTTCTCGTAAAGTTCAATTACCTTTGTTGTATAATCATGCCTTGGCTGCCCGCCCCACCACGCGATTCTGAGTGTAACGTCTTCTTTTTTTCCCGAGGTCTCTTCACCTGCTGAACATCCGCTGAACAAAAAGACGCAGACAAGGGATAACAGCACGTAACAAATCTTCTTCAAACCAATCCCCCCTTTAATGTAAGTGCTTACATTTATTTTAAAGCGTTCAGATGAGGCGAAACACTCAAAAAACAGTGGGGAAAGTCAAAAAAACAGAGATGGCTATCCTGCGGAAGCGCCTCCCTGTTTTCTTCTGAATTCTGACGGTGTCAGACCGGTATATTTTTTAAAAACAAGACTGAAATACTTCGGATTATCGCCAAACCCGATTTCTTCAGCAATTTCTGAAACGCTCACGTCCCTCCTTATTTTCATCTGCTTCATCGCATGCTCAAGACGCACCCGTGTAACATATTGGGAAAATTTCTCGCCTGTTTCCTGCTTAAATAACTTCCCGAGATAATCAGGATTCATAAACAGCATATCCTTCGCCGCCCATTTTAAGGACAGATTCGGATTTCCGAGCTCGTCGGCAATAAGCCTGATCATTTTTGAAATCACTGCGCTCCCATGCAGGTCACCAGACGCTTCAGCTGTGTCACGAAACAGCTGCCCCGCGTGCCGGAGTTCTCCCGCCTGACTGATGGCCATCTTGCGGTCCGCAAAAACCTCCGCCACCTTTTCAGCGGCGTTCTCCTCTACGGCGAGCACTGTCCATTCTCCGCTGCTGCAAACCGCTGTCAGTGCCGACCCGAGTGCCTCTCTGGCTGTGGCATCAATAGATTGTTCCCCTTTTAAGATCAAGAGGCGGATCTTTTTTCCGGCAAGTGAAGGCGGCGGAGACAACTGGGCCACACCGGCGATCAAGCCTTCCAAGTATTGATCGGCTGCAAAGGAACGGATATGGTCCAGCTCGTGTTTCAGATGGGCTGTTTTCTTTTTGTGCACATCTTGCCGCTTCAGCTCAGCAATGATTTCCTCCAGCGAGCTGATAATCTGCTGTTCATTGCAGGGCTTCAGCAAATAATGCTTCACCCCATATTTCATGGCTTCCTTTGCGTATTCAAACTCTCCAAACCCGGACAGGACGATAAATTGCACCGACGGGCTGACGGCTGACACCTTTTTGATCAGCTCAAGCCCGTCCATGCCGGGCATTTTGACGTCTGTGATGACGATATGCGGCTGCTTATGTACAATCTTTTCATATGCTTCATGTCCGTTCTGCGCTTTTCCGATCAATGAGGCGCCAAGCGACTCCCACTCAATGATTCCCGCCATTCCATCAAGGATAATCCTCTCATCATCAGCCAGCAGTATTTTATACATCACACCACCTCATTTCGGCACGGTATTGTGATCACAATCCTCGTCGCCTTTTCATGCTCACTATGAATCCGCAAGCCGTATGGCTCTCCGAATGTCAGGCTGATGCGCTCGCGAATATTCCAAAGTCCGATTCCTCTTCCGCCCGTTGATTCAAGAATCCGTCCATCCATGCCAGGGCCGTTATCTTCGACCGTAATACAGACACAGCCCTTCGCCTTTTTCGCCTGAATCCGGATGGCGCATGGCCTTGTAAAGGGTTCAAGCGCGTATTGAATCGCATTTTCCGCAAGCGGCTGGAGCGTCAGTTTCGGAATGAGGCAATGCTTCACCTCATCGTCAATATCCAACGTGAAATTCAGGCGCTCTTCAAATCGAAATCGCTGAATGGTCATATAGTGACGTACAATGTCCGCCTCCTCCTGAATGGTCACGATATCCTTCTTCATATGTATGCTGTTTCGCAGAAGAAAACCGAGCGATTCCACCATTTTTGAGATTTGCTTTTGCTGATTCGCCTTGGCCAGCCAATTGATGGACTCGAGCGTGTTATATAAAAAATGCGGATTGATCTGGGCTTGCAGTGCTTTCAATTCGGTTTCTTTAATGATGAGCTGTTTTTCCACATTTTCTTCCATCAGCTCATTAATCCGTTTCATCATGACAGTAAAATGACGGTTCAGCATGCCGGCCTCATCCTGTGTATGTTCCGGCAGAGAAAGCGACACACCTGCTTCAATGCCGCCGTGCTGTACCGATTTCATCGCGGTCACAAGCTGTTCAATCGGCTCCGTGATGCTGTTGGCGATTTTCCTTCCGAAAAGCAAAACCACACAGAAAAAGAGGAGAAAGCATGTGCCGATCACTGTTTTCATAAAGGAAATTTTCGCGAACATCTGATCAAAGGGGATAACGTTATAGTAGCTCCAATTTTGGTAGGATGATTGAAGATAAGAAATAAAGTAACGTTTGCCATTCTTTTTTATCAAGTCATAACCGGGGTGCTTCAGCGTCTCTTTTGCTGCCTCAGGAACATGCGCTGATGCATGTGCCGTATACACCAAATTCCCGCCTTGGTCAGCAATCATAATGTCTCCGACTGAATCGCCCCAATCCTTCGGCACATCACGAATCATTTGTTTTACATTGACTTGGATCAGCACCATGCCCAAGCCGTTCAGACTCAGCTGGTGATAGGACCTGATCTGCCGTGCTGAAATCAGGACAGGATCTGACCCGCCGAGCGTCATCCAAAGATTTCTTCCATTTTTCGCTTTCACTCGCTTAAATACCTCTTCCTGCTCCTGCTGCAAAAGATCTGAAGAACTGCTTCCGGCTGAATACTCTGAGCCGCGGGCATCAATCAAATGAATGGAATCGATGTACTTTTCATCGCTGGCATATCCAGCCAGCTGATCCCAGAGCTCCTGCTTCATTTGATACTGATCGTACGTATCATCGCGATTTTGCATGCTCAGGATGCGCTGAATCTGTTCGTCCGTAATGATTTCATATGACACATCCTCTATCTTCTTCAGCTCGTCTTCGATCCTTTCAGAAGACATCCGAAGCACCTCCGAGGACTTGCGGTAAATCTGCTCATCATACACATGAAAGGCATACTGGACCCCGCTGTATACAAACAGAAAGGATACGGCCATAATCAACGATAGAAACACAAACAGCTTATCCTTAATCTTCATCCGCCTGTACCAGCCAGCAACTCTTTTCTTCATGCCGCCTTTTCTTTCTCCTGCCGCTGATCCATTGACCGAAACGCTTTAAAGGACAGCTTCGTTAAGATCAGGCTGAGTAAACTCCCGCTGAAAAACAATAGAAACGTGACATGAAACAGAACGAGACAAAGCACACCGACAGCGCCCGCCGCCATCAAAAGCGTCACCGCCGGACGGCTGAAGGCAATGAAAAAGCTGATGCTCAGCACCTCTCTGATTTTTACGTCAAAATGAGAAAATACCGGGAACACATACAGCACAACAAACGCGAAAATCAAACTAATGCTCAGGAATACATTGACGAGCACAGGCTGGTCCATCTGAGCCGCTATCCGCATATCCGCAAACAGAAACAGGGCAGCCGTCACAACGATAAGCCCGAGGATCTGTGATGCCCGCCATTCCTTTTTAAACGCCCGAAAAAAGACAGAAAACACCGGGGCATCTGTATTCCCCTTCGCCCATTCTCTCGCCACTGTAAACATCGCGGCAGTAGCGGGCATCAGTCCAAACACAACCAGGCCTGCAAGAGAAAATAAAATCCAAAGCACATTCAAATAGGCCAGTCTCATCACCCACGTACAAAAACGATTCAGCCCATTTGTCACACTGTGTATCATCAACATCACCTTCCCGCTTAGGAAAACGCTTTCATTTTAAAGTAATATGTATTTCTCCTTTCGAAAGAAAATTCCTGCCGTTCTGTGAAAATTTCGACATGATGAGAGACGGCAGCAGCCTTATCTTTTCCTGTAACGCCGGATGGCCTTATCGACCAAATATCCGGCAATGCCTCCGAAAATGACATTGAATCCAAGCATTCCGAGCGCAGCCCCTTCCCAGCCGCGTACATACACGAGGCTGTACCAGATCGCAAACACACCAAGGACGATCAGCCCGGCCAACATCCATTCCGGCCGACTTTTGTCAGGAAATCTCATCCGCATCAAAACGGATACGCCAGCAAACAGACAAGCCGTCACGATCCCTGTCACAAATAATATTGCCCACACATCGCCTGCCCTCCCTTTTAGAAAAGACAAAAAAGCCCCCTGCAAAGGACGCTTATTCTGCCGTAATCTCTTTCTCAAACAAATGATATCCAGACGCATCAGCACCCATGAATTCATATCCCATACGCCGATAAAAGGAATGCAGGGCGTCGCTATCAGCGACACAGTCAAGCCGGATCCGTGTTTTTCCCGGAAAGTGTATGCCCGTCTCCGCCCATTGAAGGACGCGGGCTCCAAGCCCCTGTCCCGCAAACCGGCGGCTTACTGCGAGGCGATGCAAATAAATGGACTCCTCATGCCCATCGTCTCCCCAAAGCGTCCGGTCCCACTCGCTCGGTGCAGGCAGCAGCATCACGACAGCCGCAAGCTCTTCATCTTTCTTAAACACAAACACATGTCCCTTTTCAATTGACCCCGTGATATCATGTATATCTTGCCCTTTGAGAAGTCCGCTCCATTGGTTAGAACCCCGATCCCGGAGCCATTCAGCTGTTCGGACGAGCAACCCGGTAATCGATTCTGCATCCTCATAGACGGCCGGACACGCGTAAAATCCATCTGCAATCGTTTCGTTCTCAATCTTAAAAGCTGACATAAAGGCCTCCCAATCAAAAAGTAAGCTTGCACACACACCTTGATTATAATGCAGACCAAACTGCAAAAACAGACCATTTTCTCTGTATGTAAAAGGGTGTATGAAAGAGAGGCCAATCTGCCTATTAGAAAATCTTCTTTTTATCCCGTTCTTCTTTTAAAATTTCAACCGCTTCTCTGAAGCGCATAGAGTGTACGATTTCACGCTCACGCAAAAAACGCAGGGAATCGTTTAAATCAGGATCATCCGAAATATCAATCAGCCATTGATACGTCGCCCGCGCCTTTTCTTCTGCGGCAATATCTTCGTATAAATCGGCAATCGGATCGCCCTTCGCTTGGATATAGCTCGCGGTAAACGGCACGCCCGCCGCATTATGATAAAAAAGCGCGCTGTCGTGATTGACGTAATGATCGCCAAGCCCAGCTTCACGCAGCTGCTCCGGTGTGGCGTCTTTTGTTAACTTATAGACCATGGTCGCAATCATTTCCAAATGGGCAAACTCCTCCGTGCCGATATCTGTTAAAAGGCCGATGACCTTATCAGGAATCGTATAACGCTGGTTCAAATACCGGAGAGCTGCGGCCAGCTCGCCGTCCGCTCCGCCATACTGCTCAATCAAATACTTCGCCAGCGTCGGGTTGCACGTACTGACCTTGACAGGGTATTGCAGCTTCTTTTCATACACCCACATTCAGGCATTCCTCCTTATACTTGCCACGGCCATGGCCCTTTTCCCCAATCCCAATCCTTGCCCGCGGGGCTGTTGCCGAACTGCAGAAGCGGTCCGTAAGAGGATTCGAACTGTCTTTTTAAGTGCCTTGAATAGCCGGAATATTGATTGAATTGCTTCAACGCATCTTCATCATGAGGATGTGTATTTAAATAAAGACTCAGCTCAACAAGCACAAAATCAGCAGCCTGTATTTGCTCTAGCTGACGATAATATTCGGCGTCAACCTTTTTTGCCATGTGCGTCTCCCCCTCGATAAGGGTTTTCATAAAAATCATAGAGATCCTTCCAAAGGGTGCCTTTCCTCAAAGCCTCCATCGGCGAAAACTGCTCCATGTGCTCAGGCTGAAAGGTCATATAAAGGTTAGGGGGCGTTCTGTAATATTTCTTCCCTATGGGCGGACAGGGATCAAAACGGCTGTGAAAGGGCGTATATGATTTGACAGGCGTAAACGGCTGCATATCCTTCATTCCGGCTCCTCCTTTCTTAAAAACAATGACCTTAATAGGTATGAGGCAGGAGGCATGATTATGACTAAAACACGACTTAGCTTTTTCAATAAGAAGACCTTCGGAAGCGCCGAAGGTCTTTCTAGACTATTCAGTCCAAAATGAGGTCAGTGTTTCCAATATGCAGCATGAGCAGCCGCAAACTCTGACAGCGAACGAGGTTCTTTTCCCGTCACACGCTTCACTGTATCCGTTACCCGATGTTCCGCACCATGGCTGATTGCCTCATCAAGCTTCGCCATAAAATGGGCATAATCCGCGGGCAAACCTCCTGCCTCCATTTTATGCTGCAGCTCGGAACGAGAAATGCTGACATGCTCCACCCGGCGTCCCGCCGCAGCTCCAATGATCTCCGCCGCTTCGGCATAGCTCAGCGCCTCGGGACCTGTCAGAATATGATGTGTTTGATGAGGAACATCATCAATCAAAGCCCTGACGGCTGTTTCTGCGATGTCATCAGCGTCAATAAACCCAAGTTTTCCTTCACCCGAAGCCGTTGTGATGCGCCCCTCCGTTTGAATAGACATGCGATGCTGGACATTGATGAAATTTTGCATAAAGTATGAGGGCCGCAGCACCGTCCATTCTGGAAACTCGCGCACTGCCTGGTGAAGCGCGCCAAACACGGGACCGTTCTCGGAGACAACAGACGCACTTTGCATCACTACCCGCTTTGCGCCGAGACGCTTTGCTTCCTTTAAAAAGGGAAGCACATAGGGAGCCGGATCAAGTACACCAACCGGAGCAACAAGATAGATGTCTTTTACCTGTTCTAGAGCAGGCGTAAAACTGGAGGCATCCTTCCAATCAAAATACACATACTCCGCACTTGCAAGCGCGCCCTTTTTTCGGCTTGCAATACGCACTCTGTATCCCAGCTTTATTAAACGGCTGGCGATTCGGCTGCCGACTGTGCCAGTCCCGCCCGTGATTAAAATCGGATTCTGTTTCATCATTTCCCACTCTCCTCTGTTTGCAAAAATGATCCTCCAAAGGCCTCTTTTACAACAAGCGGATTCCAATAATCCCTATAACGCACAATGCGGCCGTCTCTCGTTTCGATGACACTGATATAGCTTTGGCGATAAGGCAGCCCAGTCTCAACCACATGGCCGTCACATTGAAACTCCGCAATCATCGTATTCGTATCTGCTGAACGGTACACTGTCGGAGCGGTAAATGAAGAAAGATGGATCTGCTTAGGATAATCCTTAATATAATTGTAAATGGCCGCTTTTCCTTCTATTCTTTTTGGTGATCCCTCCGGCGCATAAGGAAACTCAAATACAGCATTCTCATCCCAAAGCTCCGTCCAGCTCTTCATGTCCTCCTCAAGCATATAAGCCATAAACTTTCTCAATGTTTCACATGCTTTTTCAAATTCATTCATTAACATTCATCATCACCTCTTTTTTATTTCTAGACTGTTCAGTCCAAAAAGTACATACATGGGCAAAGAATTCTTTACCACATGTTAATCAAGCACTGATAAACTCACGTCAACATGGTCCTGAAGCCGATCCATATCTGCCGTCACTTTCGCAATAAAGGTCAATGACAGCCTGCTTTGATTCAGGTACCGGGCAAGCGCAGATATATCAGTCTCTTCTCCATTCAATTCTCCTTGATCCTTCGCTCTTAAAAGCGCCTGATAAAAAGCGTTCTCAAGCTGCTTGGATTGTCTTTCAAAATACCGGGCAAGCTCAGGGTCATGGGGAATCTGTTCAATCGCGCTGTTCATAATGTAACACGCCTTCGCCCGTTCCGGGTCCCTCAGGGCATTGACACCTTCTTGAAAAATATCACGAATGGCTTCCTTTACAGATCCTGGCGCTTCAAGCCTTTCCATAACGGCAGCGTTTTTCCCTTCAAGATACGATTTCACCGCGGACAAAAACAAATCACGCTTCGTGCCATACGTATCATACAAGCTCTGGCGCGCAATGCCTAAATGAGAGAGCAGATCCTGAAGAGACGTTCCTTCGTAGCCATACTCTCCGAAGACCTCTATCGCCCTGTGAAGAACAAGCGCCGTATCAAATTCTTTATTCCTCCCCAAAAAATGATCACCTCCTGAAACAAATGTTACCAGTTTCCAGACTAAACAGTCAAGAAAAAAGATAAAAAAACACTCTTGATCTGCAAGAGTGTCCTCTTTATACCATCATCTTCTTTATTTATAACCGTCTTTTCCCCAGTGGCCCATATGGTGGTGATGGTGGCCATAATGACCATCATGATGGTGGTGATAATTATCCTTTCCAACATGGTGATGATGGTGATGAAGATTATCTTTTCCATCATGATGATGGTGATAATAGTGGTGATGGCCATCATTTTCATGGTGCATGTTCGGATAATTTCCAGTTCCCGGAGAGCCTCCATAGCCGCCGCTTGGGTAACCGCCGGATCCTCCGTATCCTCCGTACGTTCCATATCCCGGATAGCCGCCGACTCCTCCATGTATGCCGTGATCTGGGTAGCCTTGCATGCCATAGCCCGGGTGGCCTCCATACATGCCATAGCCCGGATAGCCTGTGCTTTGCATGCCATAGCCCGGGTGGCCAATACCAAAGCCCTGATAATGACCAAAACCAGGTCCGCCATACATATGTCTTGTATCAGTCATATTCACTCTCTCCTTCACATAGGTTACAGTCCAGAGTATGAGAATATCTTATAGATCGTATAGGCGGCCGCCTACATACAGCTAAAACAATTTCCGGGACAAAAAAAGCAGGCCATAACAGCCTGCTCACTCCTTACTCACCTAAATCAACGTTATGATATACCTGCTGAACATCTTCCAAATCTTCTAATGCATCAATCAATTTTTCAAACTGTTCCTTTGCATCATCCGGAAGCGTTACTTCACTTTGCGCAAGCATTGTCAGCTCCGCTACTGTAAATTCCTCGACACCCGCGTTTTTAAACGCCTCTTGCACAGCATGGAATTGATCAGGCTCGGCATATACGATCACGCTGTCATCCTCTTCTAAAATGTCACGGACATCAACATCCGCTTCCATCAGGATTTCAAGCGCTTCGTCAGCAGTTTTGCCTTCCACACCGATTACAGCCGTCGCGTCAAACATGTAAGCAACAGATCCGCTCACACCCATGTTTCCGCCGTTTTTCCCGAACGCCGCACGCACTTCCGGCGCCGTACGGTTTACATTATTCGTCAGCGCATCAACGATAATCATTGATCCGTTCGGCCCGAAGCCCTCATAACGAAGCTCATCGTAATTCTCTTCCGCTCCGCCCTTCGCCTTCTCGATCGCACGTTCAATGATGTTTTTCGGCACGCTGTAAGTCTTCGCACGCTCAAGCACAACCTTCAGCGCCTGGTTGGACTCCGGATCAGGCTCGCCCTGTTTCGCCGCCACATAAATCTCACGGCCAAACTTCGCATAAATCCGACTCGTATTTGCGTCCTTAGACGCCTTCTTCTCTTTAATATTGTTCCACTTACGGCCCATGATGTTCCACTCTCTTTCATATATATCAATCTAAATACTGTTATTCACTTTATCCATTATACCTCAAATGGTTTGGTTGTTTCGAGTGTCTTGCGTTAGAAATAGAAGGAATGCCGCGATGTGGAAAATGGAACGTCTTCTGTAAAGCAAGAAAAAGCACTAGCTAAGGGCTTTCTTCTGATCACTAAGTTTGTAAGGGGAATGATCGACATACGTCGTATTTCGATCTGTTGATTCCTTAAATCCGCCGGAGTTTGTCAGGAATGGAAACGACATGCTTCCCAAAACTAGAGTAACAGCCAGGCACATCATCACTTTTTTCTTAATAGGCATATAAACACTCTCCTTTTAAAATATTTTCTTGGGCTTTCAGCACTTTCCGATAAAACGCAGCTGCTTGTTCAAAGTGACAGCTGCTTTCAAAAACAGCGGCAGCACTCCGGGCACATGCTTCAATGTAAGCGTGCAGGTTCTTTTTTTCGAAATAGCTTAAAAGATCATGAATTTTTCGTTCATCAACAGTCTCCTTGTACACGGCCTGCAAGAACAGAAACAATTCTTTATAAAATTTGTGAGAACGTGCTGTGATATGGTCTAATCCTTCCTCTATGAACTGAAACGCCTTCTGTGTTTGGCCCGCTTTACATAATGTCCAGCTTAATCCAAACAAGACTTTCGGAAGCAGATCAGGGACTTTCTCTCTGCTTACTTTCGCCGCTTTTTGGAAATGTTCTACAGCCATCTGATCGTCTCCTGATCTGTCATAGCTGTTCGCGATGTTCAATAGAGAAATGGCGATAAACCTGTCATTTTGAATGTCCATTGCCAATTTGAGCGCCGCCTCTAAATGCGGGAGCGCTTTATCATAATGTTTGAAATCATCATAGTTGCCGGCGATCACAAACAAGCTTTGTATCGTTCTAATGCTGTATAGGGGATTGTTTTGATAAATGTCCAAGGCTTGAAGAATATGATGCATCGACACATGGGTTTGCTTCATGTGATAATACGCTTCGGCCACTTTAAAATGGAATTCCGCTTTCTCAATTTCATCTGACACAAACGGCAGTTCTTTCTCCGCCTCGCGATAATACCCGATCGCTTCCACATATTCTTTTTGATCAAATTCATACATGCCGCGGAAAAACAAAGAGTAGTATTTCAAAAGGCCTGTGAGTTTTTTCTGAGGGGTCTCAACCGTTTCAAGAAGCTCTGTCACTGTAGGGCGATTCCCGTATGTTTGTCCCGGCTCCAAATAATCAAGCATCAGCTGGTGACGAAAACACATCAGAGAATAATAGATCAGCAAATCCTGGTCTTCTTCCATCTGCTGAATGTCCTGCTCCACCTCCGCTTTCAGAACCTCAGCATCCGGAACACTGAACTGGCGAATCATTTTATACCATTCATTAATCTTAACACCAACACGCGAAGACGGTATGGCTTGACTCAACGGCTTCCCTCCTTCTCTATGAGATATGTCATATTCTATCAATCCCAAATTTTGAAAACAATACGAAAGGAAGAAATTGTTTTTTCATCCTGTCAATTTGTTTTTCTACGCAAAAAAGACCCTTTACGCAAGGGTCTTTGTCATTCTATTTCATATAGTATTCACTTATTGTCAACCACAACAAAATCCTGAACCTTCACCTGTTCCTCAGGCAAATCAAACTGATAAAGCATCTTCTTAGAATGAATATCAAACACACCCACATACCCGCCGATGCCCTTTTTATGCTCTTCCTGGGCAACTATATACAATAGATTCCCCTTAAACTTCGCCTCCATATAAGGGAATGTCAAGCTGTATGTGTGAATAGAAAAATCCTCCCCATATTCCAGCAAGTTCGCTCCACCCTCTTTGTCCTCGTACGCCACGTAAAAACTGCCGCTTTCTTTGTCATAGTACACAGTATCTGCATATTCAAGATCTTCAGGATACGCAATATATGTCGTCTTCCATGTCCCTTTTTCAATCACAGTCAATTTATGATCCGAGCTCGCGACAATAAATTCCTCCGATTCTGCGAATTGATCAGCGTACGAGGCTAAGCTCAGGGTCTCAATCATTTCCTCTGTTTTTCTATCGATCACGTAAATAGACATGCTTTGAATGATATAAATATAGTTCTCATCGCTGGCCCCCATCGTGACAAGCGAAGGCAAGGTAAGGCTATATTCCTTTTTCGTTTTTCTGTCGTTTATGTGGATCTCATTTCCCGTCGTATCAACATTATAGGCCTTAACAGACACATCCTTCCCCTCATACCAAAACGCAAATGGATCTGACAGCGGATGCTCTTTGATCGCATCCTTCTCCAGCGTGTAGCAAAAAGGCTCGTGTTCCGCCAATAATACAAGGTCTGTGGATTTGTATGACTTCATTTGAATATAAGGAACATCCGCCACCTTAAACGTACGCCTGTTAAACCGTTCGCCTGTTGAGGTTGAAAGCAGCACGCTTTCTTTTATGAAAGGATTGGAGTAGATAAAAAAGATCCGGTCTTCTTCGGGGTGGATGGCGGAAGATTGGACAGGAATACTGTCTTTATTGCGTAACTGAACAGACAGAACAAACAGGATGACACATACCATTAAAACTAATAAACCAAATGTAATCCGTTTTTTCGTCATCAACATGCTCCTTAAAAAACAATATAGAATACAAACTTCCAAAAAATGTGTAGCAATCAATATCATTTCGACCATGTTTCCGCCAATCCCTCCACGAATAAAGACACATGCCAAATGACTCATTTTTCCACCAAAACACGTTCTCACCCCCACCTTATCCCGACCCGTGGTAAAATTTTGATATTGAGCGAACAAAAGAAGGGAAATGGTCATGAAAGTATTTGAAGCGAAAACACTGCTTTCGGAAGCGACAGACCGTGCAAAAGAGTACAAAGAACTAAGAACGCAAATGGTGAACTTGAGAAAAGCGTTAAAAAGCGTCGCTGATCTCAGTGACAGTGAATTCTCAGGTAAAGGCGCCAGCAATATCAAAGCCTTCTACCACGACCACGTCGGCGTCACCGACCAATGGATCGACTACATCGACATGAAAATCGCATTTTTCAACAGTATCGCCGGAGCCGCCGAGGACAAAGGCCTCTCTGACGCATACATCGAAGAATCTTTCCTGGAGCATGAACTGGAAAATGCGCACAAAAAATCGAAATCCATCATGTCTGAACAGAAAAAAGCGATGAAAGATATCTTAAACGATATCGACGACATCCTCCCGCTCGACCTGTTTTCAACAGAAACCTTCAAAGACGAGCTGGCAGATGCCAACGACAAACGCAAAAAAACACTGGAAAAATTGGACGCCTTGGACGAAGACCTGAAGACAGAATACGCCCTGTCAGAACCAAACGAACAATTCATCAAATCCGACTTCCAAAAGCTCCAAGAAGCAACAGGCAAAGGCAAAAACGCCACACCCATCCACTACAACGCCAAGGCTTACCGTGAGAGCGACATACATAAGAAAAAAGGCGACATTGAAACGCGGACTGAGGCTTACTTGAAGATTAAGAAAGAGGAAGCGAAGGAACGCGAGATTGAAAAATTAAAAGAAAGACTAAAAAACTACGATTATGCGGATGCCGATGAATTCTACGAAATGGCAAAAACTATTGGATATGAGAACCTTACAGAGGATCAGCAAAGGTATTTCACACAGATTGAAAACACGCATGAACTCACGGAGGGTTTCAAAGGAGTCGGTGTCGGTCTATATGATGTTGGAAAAGATACTGTAATTGGTTTAAAAGATTTAGCTGTCGGTACCTGGGAATTCTCCCAACTCTCTGATAAGCAAAAAGTTGCCACAACAATTAGTACTGTGTTGAATACACCTTCATATGCTAAAATCATATGGCAAAACATAGCTGATTCATGGAATGATAAATTTATTAACGGTGATACCTATTCAAAGGCACACTACGTTACATATGTGGTTGGAAACCTTGTTGGGCTAAAAGGTATAGGATCTGCTGTGAAAGTATCTAGTAAGATCGCCAAAACTGGTGTAACCAAGGTAGATAAAGTTTTGGAAGCTGGAGAAAAATCAGCTACTAAACATGTAAAGGCAAGAATTGAAAAAGGAAAAGTTTTTATCAATTCCTTACCTAAAAATAAGTATGAACCTGCACTTGTTGGAATAGCACAAGACTTTGAAAATACTTACAACACAAAAAACATTCCACTTTTAAAAAGTATTATTGAAGATCAAAAGTCCAGTGTGTTATTTAAATCATCAAATAATATTAGTAATACTGTCAAGAAAAGCAATGAAATAGCGCTTCCGAAAGTTCAGACTTATGAACAAGCTAGAAACCAAGCTCTTAAAATTATTGGTGATCTTGGCCCAGATTCGCAACCAGTTATCGGGAGATTAGGAACTAGTGCTGGTGTAGGTAAAGTTATTGGCAGAAGATCTAGTGACAGAAAAGTAAGATGGCGTTTAGATTTTGATCATGAAAAAGGCCCACATATAAATGTCGAAGATTTTAGAGAAGGAAAAAAAGGAAATTCCAAAAAATATTATATTCCTTTTGAAGGTGATGAAAACACCTTCATATCATTACTTAAACATCTTAACAAATAACGAGGTGGAAATTTTGGACTTATTTGAAGAATGCATCGAAGCCCTTAAAGATCCTAAAGAAATTTTATCAGATGAGCTAACCGAACAATACTTTGAGACACTAAACAATAAATTCCCGATAACCAGTTGGGCTAGAATTGATTGGGACAAAGTACCTCAAAAAGAAAGTATAGAAACCTATGATGATCTATATAATTGGTTAAAGTCTCAAGGGATTGTAGATACAACCATTAATCTTCTATGGAATCCATCGGATGTTCCTGTTGTGAGGACTACATTAGAGAATGCATTAGAAGTGCTAGATGACGTACTTGCTGTAGGTTCAGATACTTTTATGTACAGCGACCACGGTTTTGTTATTGAATTTTTCCATGATGGTGAGATCACAATCGGGAGAACTGAATAGTAGTAAGCTACTTCAGCTAAAATTTAAAAATGGCACACTCCAGCTCTGCTTAATAAACCTAAGCCCTCTTAATTGAGGGCTTTAGATTTATCTCATCTCACTTTATAAAAGGAGCAACATTTTGACAGTAAGAAGAGAATTAATAAAACAAATTAATTTAACAATCACACCAATAAAAACAAACAATCAAAAGAATCCAACTCCAATGGTGAAAAACATATTAAAAAGATACGAAGAGGCAAAAGAATTTATCCTTCAATCATTGGATGGAAAATTCGAAGAAGACCTCTCTAAAGTTAGAAATAAACTAGACACTTTGACAAGAGCATACCTAGAATCAGCTAGCGACTACATGAATCCAATGCTCAGAGAAATGCATAAAACTGAAAAGCTCTTAAAAAAGTATGATGAAACTGGTAAGTCATAATCACCGCAATCTAAAATTCAAAAATTGAGATTGCACTAACCCACACAAAACCAAATATAACACCCAAACTCCCTTTTTCGGACTGCACCGAAAACTTTTTTTACGGTCTCTCAACCCCTTCCTATTAAATTTCTGTATTGATAAAATTTACATAATTAGTGAGAAGAGGAAGGGTGAGAAGTTTGGGCACGATTTCGTCTCCGCACGTTGGGATGAAAATTAATGAGTGGAACCGGCATATTCAAAAGTTTAATGTGACTGACGCTGAAATGCTTAAAGCTGAGATTGAGCGGGACATTGACGTCATGGAAGAAGACCAAGACCTCTTGATTTACTATCAGCTCATTGCATTTCGCCATCAGCTTATGATTGACTATGTGATTCCATCTGAAGGAAACCAAATGAAGTTATCAGAATATTTAAAGAGAATTGAAGGCAGCAACAGGAAGATGGAGAAGCTCGTTGAATACTACTATTACTTTTTTCAAGGAATGTATGAATTCAAAGAGGGCAATTTCTTAAGTGCCATTACATTCTATCAAAAAGCGGAAAATACAATTCCTTATATTTCAGATGAAATCGAGCGGGCAGAATTTTATTTTAAAATGGCTGAAGTGTTTTATCATATGAAACAAACCCATGTATCCATGCACTATTCTTCTCAGGCGTATAACATTTATAAAACGCACGACCTTTACTCAGTCCGCCGCATACAATGCCATTTTGTGATCGCAGGAAACTACGATGACCTAGAAAGTCATGAAAAGGCGCTCCCTCACCTCGAACAGGCACTAAAAGGCGCACGGCTGCTTGAAAGCAAAAACAAGCGAATTTACGGCCAAGCTTTATTCAATATCGGAAATTGTTATCTTAAAATGGGCGAATTGACGAAAGCAGCAAAATACATGGAGCAATCGATACTCCAATTCAAAAAATCAAATTTCAACAACTTGACACAAGCTTACCACGATTTAGCCTTAATTTATTTTCTTCAACATAAACAAGACCAAGCAATGGATTGTTTCAGAAAAGGCGTACGCTTCGCATGTAAATTCGGCGATGACCTATTTAAAATTATGTTTGAAGGATTGCAGGCGCTGTTTATCAAAAAAGGAGAAGCGTCCATTTTATTAAATGTTTTCAACAAATTAGAGACATCCCAAGGGTATCCTTATATGGAAGAGTTGGCATTATTAGCCGCAAAGTTTTATACTGAAATTGGGCAGATGGATGATTCTGTTATCTGTTTCAAAAAGATGGTTCATGCCCGCAAACAAATTCAGAGAGGGGATTGTTTGTATGAAATTTAAACTGACGTTGTGCGCTGTAGTTGCTTTGATCGGTGTAAGCTTTATCAGTTCTTCCTTGGGTAATGAAGTAAACGTGGCATCCAGAAACATGACAAGCAAAGCTGCAAACGATTCAACGAACTCCCTAGCAGACAAAGCCATCTTTGACAAGGAAATAACGATTGCAGAAAACAGAACGCTTGGTTAAGGACAAGACGCCGCTTAGGCTGTGTCTCTTTTTCTGAAGAGATAGGTGACAAGGTGATAGAATGTTGATGTTCAAGATGCTGATCAACTTCTGCTTGAAATCCACAAAACGATGACCTCACTTGAGTGGCATATATCTAAAATTAGTGATCTAACTATAAAATTATTCAAGAAAAACCATGCAGTTTAGCCTTTCCAGTTATAACAATCAAAAAAGGCAACAACCCCCAAGGGTTAGTTGCCTTCTCTAAGTTTAAGCACAGCCACACACTCCACATGATTCGTATGCGGAAACATATCCACAGGCTGCACTTCGCGCGTCACGTACCCGCCATCCTCAAGCACCCGCAAATCTCTCGCAAGCGTGCCAGGATTACAGGACACATACACTACCCGCTTCGGCTTCATCTCCACAATTGTCCGCAGGAGGGCTTCGTCGCAGCCTTTTCTTGGCGGGTCGACGACCAGCGTATCAGCTGTAATGCCTTCTTCGTACCACTTTGGAATCACGGTTTCCGCTTCTCCAACAGCAAACTCTGCGTTTGTGTTGCCGTTTAATTCGGCGTTTCGCTTCGCGTCCTCAATTGCTTCCGGCACAATCTCTACACCGTACACTTTTTTCGCCTGCTTTGCCAGGAAGAGAGAAATCGTTCCGATGCCGCAGTAAGCGTCGATGACGGTTTCTTCCCCTTGAAGCTCAGCGTACTCAAGCGCTTTGTCGTAGAGCACTTTTGTTTGCTCTGGGTTGACCTGATAAAACGATCTGGCGGAGATGGCGAATTTGACGTCTCCGATGAGGTCGTAGATGTATTCTTCGCCCCAGATGACGTTTGTTTCGTTGCCAAAAATGACGTTTGTTTTGTTTGGGTTGATGTTTTGCACGATGGATTTGACGTGCGGGAATTGCGCTGTGATGTCTTCGATGATCTTCGCTTTGTGCGGGAAGTCGCTTGTTCTTGTGATGAAGACGATCATCATTTCGCCCGTAACAACGCCGTATCTGACCATGATGTGGCGGAGCCAGCCTTTGTGGCGTTCTTCGTTGTAGGCTTTGACACCGTAGTTTGCGCAAATGTCTTTGACAGCTTGAACGGCTTCGTCGTTTTTGGATTGCTGGATCAGGCAGGCGCTCATGTCGATGATGTCATGGCTTCTTTGCTGATAGAATCCCGCGACGAGTCCGCCTTCCCGTTCTCCTACCGGCACCTGTGCTTTGTTTCTGTAGTTCCACGGGTCTTCCATGCCGAGTGTCGGGTGCACGGTGACGTTTGAAAGGTCCAGCTTGCCGATGCGTTCTAAGACGTCTTTGACTTGTTTCTGTTTAAACAAGAGCTGGCCTTCGTAGGTCATGTGCTGAAGCTGACAGCCTCCGCATTGCTTGTAAATCGGGCATGGGGCGTCCGTTCTATGCGGGCTTTCTTCCTTCAGCTCAATCAGACGGCCGAAGGCGAACCCTTTTTTGACACGTGTGACTTTGATTTGGGCTTTTTCCTCCGGCAGGGCGTTCGGCACAAAGATCGGGAATCCTTGGACCTTTGCGACACCCGCTCCTTCGTGGGTCAAATCCTCAAATGTCACGTCATAGTATTCGTTTTTTTCTACTGGGGGTTTCATTTTCATGTATGTTCACCTCTTGTTTTAAGCGAAAGAAAAACTTGGCCTATTCAAGCCAAGTTTCAGCGTGTAGGCAAACCTTCGCATTCGTTGTCAGTCCTGTGCTTCGGTGCTCACGAATTCAACATTCGCTGTGCTCCGATGCTCGCCCTTCCTAGACTTCAAAGGTTTTCAATCACGCTGAAAAGATGACAAAATCCTAAAACGAAAACTGTTTTAGGATTTTGTCAACATTCTGAGCTTGGCTTACAAAGCCAAGTTTTTAGTCATCCAGCTGTTCAGCTTTCTCCTTCGGCATGACGACGTGAATGTGCCGATACAGATTCACGAATTCGCCCGGCAGCATGCCGCCGTACTCGCCGTCCAGGTTCAGCTGCATCTTTTCTGATACATTGACTTTCACGCGGTTCGCTTTTGTATAAATAATGTGCTGGTCGTTGATATGTTCGCCGCGAAGCGCCATCGTGGCGACCCTGATAAATTCAGCAAGGTTTGCTTTCTTTAATATCATCAAATCAAACATGCCGTCATTCAGGCTGGAATCCGGCGCGAGCTTTTCGAACCCGCCGACGGAGTTTGTCAGCGTGACCAAAAACAGCATGATTTCACCTTGAAACAGCTTGCCGTCATATTCAATCTCGACTTCTGTCGGACGAAGTGAAGGCAGCATTTCCATTCCTTTTAAATAATAAGCAAGCTGGCCGAGCATTGTTTTGAGTTTGCTTGGCACGTCGTACGTCAGCTCCGTCAGGCGGCCTCCTCCGGCGATATTGATAAAATACTGGCCGTTGACCTGTCCGATGTCAATCGGGCGGGCAACGCCGTTAATGACCGTATCTGCTGCTTTTAAAATATCCTCGCGCGGAATGCCGAGCGCTCTGGCGAAGTCGTTCGTTGTGCCGACAGGAATCACACCGAGTGTCGGACGGTTGTCTAAAGGCGCAAGCCCGTTGACGACCTCGTTGATCGTTCCGTCTCCGCCTGCCGCAATGATCAGGTCAAACTCACGCAATGCCGCTTCCTTGGCAGCGTGTGTAGCGTCTCCTGCGCATGTCGTCGCATGGGTGGAGGTTTCATAGCCGGCTTGTTCAAATTTTTGCAGGACCTGGGCAAGATGCTTTTTAAAGATCTCCCGTCCTGAAGTCGGATTGTATATTATGCGTGCACGTTTCATTATCTCATCATCCTACTTAAGAGTATCCGATCCATTTTTACACTAACAACCTTTAATTATACTATGAGTTAAAAAAATCGCAACAAAATGTACATAATCTTACAGGTGAAAACGCACAAAAGCCTCAGCAGAGCTGAGGCTTTTAGTTTTTTTACTCTTCTTCCGTTCCCGGTTTTTTCTTGCGGAACTTCGCCAATACTTCATATACGATTGGCACGATCAAGAGTGTCAGAAGTGTTGAACTGATTAAACCGCCGATAACCGTGACGCCGAGTCCTTTTGAAATGACCTGGCTTCCGCCTTCGAAGCCGAGGGCTAATGGAATCAAGGCGCCGATTGTCGCAATGGCTGTCATCAGGATCGGACGGAGTCGTGTAGAGCCGGCTTCCAGGAGCGCTTCTCTCGTAGACAGGCCTTCCGCTTCCTTATGAATCACGCGGTCAATTAAGACAATCGCATTCGTGACAACGATACCGATCAGCATGAGCATACCGATCATGGCGTTCAGACTGATCGTTTCACCTGATACGTAAAGTCCGACCAGTGCACCGATGACTGTGAACGGCAATGAGAACAGAATCGCAAATGGCGCTAGTGCTCCACCGAAGGTAATCACGAGCACAAGGTAAACGATCGCTATTGCTGCCAGCATCGCTAAACCGAGCTTCGTGAAGGAATCAGCGATATCCGCTGATACGCCGCCTGTGTCAATCGATACGTTATCAGGATGGTCAAGCTTATCGATTTTCTTCTGGATAGCAGCTGATACGGCTGTGACGTTGTCAGAGGTAACCTCACCTGTGACATCCGCATAGACTTTTCCGTCACGTTTTGACACGGTATCTGATGTTGATCCTTCCTTCACTTTTGCCACATCGCCGATTTTGACTTCCTGGCCAGTCGCGGAAGTGATCTTTTTATTCTCTAAATCTTTCACACTCTTATACTCGTCTTTTTCTGTCTTAATGTTCACATCAAGCTCTTTGCCGTCTTTTTTCACGGTGGTGAGCGGTTCTTGCGATGTTTGTGACATTAAGGCCTGAGAAATTTGAGACGCGGTTAAACCGAGTTTGCTTAGTTTTTCTTGGTCAGCGACAAATGTGTACTCATCATATGTGCTGGAAAGGCCTGAATTTACGTTTTTCAGATCCTTTTCATCTTTCATGATTTTTTCAATGTCTTTAACCGTGTCTTTAATATCGTTTTCAGAATCGCCATACACATAGTATGTTAATTCGTTGTTATTGCCTGAAGAGCTGAAGTCCTGTGACTTCCATTCTCCGCGGTCAGATTGCTTTTGGATTTCCTTCAGAACGTTATCTTTTTCTTTATCAAAGTCAGGTGTGTCGCTTTCATATTTGATATAGAATAACGCACCGTTAGAATCTCCTCCGGCAAGCGGGCTGCCAGAGCCTAAT
This sequence comes from Bacillus sp. PS95, assembly GCF_037963565.1. Classification (NCBI taxonomy): domain Bacteria; kingdom Bacillati; phylum Bacillota; class Bacilli; order Caryophanales; family Bacillaceae; genus Bacillus; species Bacillus sp. PS95. The sequence goes on along the minus strand of NZ_CP150160.1, from coordinate 705,914 downwards.
GAATACTGAACCGTATCGACATGCTTGCGGTCAAGCAGGATTTTTTCTGCTTTTTCAGCTTCATTTTCGGCTTCTTTTTTCGTTTCACCCGGTTCTGGGCTGTATGTGAGCTGCATCGTTTTTTCTTCCTCAGACGGCAGGTAGCTGGCACCGATTAACGGTACGAGGAACAAGCTTCCAAGGAGCATCAGAACAGCGATGATAGACGTGATCCATTTGTGGCTCAGCGCCCAGTTCAATACTTTTTTATAGATGTTTGCAAGTCTGCCTGGTTTGTGTTCTTTCGCTTTAATCGGCGCACCGGTTAATGATTTTTTGAACAGGCTGTGTGCGAGCATCGGCACAAGCGTGATCGAAATCACCAGGGATGCGGCAAGCGCAAAAACAATCGTTAAGGCAAACGGAATAAACAACTCACCGATTTGTCCGCCTACAAGTGCGAGCGGCAGGAATACCGCAATTGTCACAATCGTTGATGACATGATCGGTTTAAACATTTCCTTCGTTGCTTCACGAACCAAGGCTTTTCCGCGGAGCGGCTCGTCTTTGAGTCTCATGCGGCGGTAAATGTTCTCGATGACAACGATGGAGTCATCGACTACACGTCCGATAGCGACGGTCATTGCGCCGAGCGTCATAATATTCAATGTGATATCAAGCTGCTGCAGCACAAGGAGTGCGATCAGCAATGATAATGGAATTGAAACAACAGAAATTAATGTTGATTTGATATCTCTTAAGAATAAGAGAATAATCACAATCGCAAAAATAGCACCGAAGATGGCTTTGCTTAACATCGTGTCAACTGACTGTGTGATCGGCTCCGCCATGTCGAGAGTTGCGCTGTAATTGAAGCCTTTATGGTCTTCTTTGAACTTCTTCAGCTCAGCTTTGACATCGTCGGCAACCTCTACCGTATTCGCATCGTTTGCTTTGACGATGTTGATGCCGATGCTGTCTTTGCCATTTGTGCGTGAAACGGATTCAGCTTTTTTCACATCTTTAATTGTAGCAATGTCAGAAAGTTTGACCGTCGGCACAGCTGTGCTTGCGCTTTGCTGCGCCTGTGCTGCCGCTTGCGCGCTCTGAGCTGCTTGAGCACTCTGCGCACCCGCTTGAGATGCTGCGCTGCTGCCTGCACTTGAAGCAGATGCCGTCGGGATTCTCATATTCTTCAAATCTTTAATTGTTTCAATATCGCCGCTGACGACGACAGATTTTTCTTCATTTCCGAATGTGTACAATCCAAGCGGAGTTGTCACATCTGAACCTTGAATCACTTGCTTGACTGTATCTTCATCAAGGCCGTATTCCTTCAGTTTGTCTTCTTTGAAAGAGAATTCAACCTCTTCCACCTGCTGGCCTGATACTTGGACGGACGCAACGCCTTCTATGCCTTCAAGTTTAGAAACGAGGCTGTCCTCCACTTGTTTCGTCAGCTCTTGTAGATTATCTTTATCACTGGACACGCTCAGCGTCAGAATCGGGAATGAGTTCAAGCTGTAGCGTGAAATCTCCGGATCCTTCGCGTCATCAGGCAGGTTGACGTTTTCTAACGCTTCAGCTGCTTCTGTTTTCGCTTTGTCCATATCTTTCTCATAATCATATTCAATCATGACCGACGATGCGTTTTCATAGGACGTCGACGTCACAACGCTGACACCGTCCAAGTTCTGTACGGCTTGTTCAACCGGTTTGGTCACTTCATCAGCCACTTGGCTTGGTGTTGCACCCGGATATGTCGTGCTGATCGTCAAGTAAGGCATGTTCACGTCAGGAATAGACTCTTGCTTCATATTCATACCCGCATACAAGCCGGCTGCCGTTACAATAATCGTCATCAGCCATACGGCGAATTTGTTTTTCAGAACGAAATTAATAACGTGGTTCATCATATCCTCCATTACATTTTTTATTGACTGACTGGTCATTCTATATAATACTAAACGTTATAACGCAACAACGTCAACTCATATACCAGAAAATTTTACTAAATTTTTCAAGGATTAAGGGGAAGCACGTCATGAATGAAAAAAAAGAGAGAATCATAAAAACCAGCATTCGTTTATTTGCGAAAAAAGGATTCGCAGCTACGACGATCCAAGAAATCGCCAGTGAATGCGGCATTTCGAAGGGCGCTTTTTATTTGCACTTCAAATCGAAAGAAGCGCTGCTGTTATCTGCCTGTGAATATTATATCGGTATGTCTATGAACAAAATGAAAAATATAGAAGAAGATCTCGCCGGAAAGCCCCCTAAGGAAGTGTTAAAAAAGCAAATTGGCGCTCAATTTGAGGATTTTCGCGATCATAAAGATTTTATCGTTCTTTTGCTTACCGAAAATATCATTCCGGAAAATCAAGAAATCAAGCAATACTTTTACAAAGTAACCATGGAGACGGATAAGCTGTACCGGAACGCCTTGCTGGTATCCTATGGCGAAGGAATCGAGCGGTATGTCGCAGATCTGTCCATCATGGCAAGAGGCATTGTGCATTCCTATATGAACGTGATGGTATTTAACGGTGAGCTTAATATCGATGCAGAAGAAATCTCAGCCTTTATTATTGAGAGACTGGATGATCTTGTACAGGGGCTGAGCCGTTCTGCACTCAATCCGATTGTATCAAAAGACATTTTCAACCCGATGCCTGCGGGAAAAGACCAGCTGCTTGAGGACATTCAGAAAGTGAAAGAAAACAGCACGCTGCCCGAGGATATCACCGTGTCACTTGATGTTATCGAGGAAGAATTGACTCAGGATAAACCGCGCAAGCCGATTATTAAAGGCATGCTGTCCAATTTGACCGGAACCAACGACAAAGAAGTTGAAAGGCTTCGGGCCCTCATCTCTGTCTTTATCTCAATTTGACCATAAAAAAAGCAGCCTCTAAGGGCTGCTTTTTTATTAGCGTTTTTTAATTTCTTCAAGCAGAATTTTGTTGACCATCGGCGGGTTGGCTTGTCCTTTGGACGCTTTCATAATCTGTCCGACTAGGAAGCCGATCGCGCGGTCTTTTCCGTTTTTAAAGTCTTCGATTGATTGAGGATTGTTGTCAAGCGCCTCAGTGACAAGCTTCAGAAGCACGCCTTCGTCAGAAATCTGAACAAGGCCTTTCTCTTTCACAATCTTCTCAGCGTCGCCGCCTTTTTCAATCAATTCTTTAAACACTTTCTTCGCGATCTTAGAAGAAATGGTTCCTTTTTCAATCAATTTGATCATGCCGGCAAGGCCTTCAGGTGTCAGGGCAACATCGGCAAGCTCTTTTTGCTCAGCGTTTAGGTAAGCTGACACTTCACCCATCAGCCAGTTAGACGCTTGTTTGGCTTCAGCGCCTTTTTGAACGGTTTCTTCGAAGAAATCAGCCATTTCTTTTGTCAGCGTCAGAACCATCGCGTCATATGCAGGCAAGCCAAGCTCTTCGATATAACGCTTGCGGCGCTCATCCGGAAGCTCAGGAATGCTTGCTTTTACGCGTTCCTTCCATTCATCATCAATGTAGAGCTCGACTAGATCCGGCTCTGGGAAGTAACGGTAGTCGTCAGATCCCTCTTTGACACGCATAAGAATGGTTTTCTTCGTTGCTTCATCATAACGGCGAGTTTCTTGCTGGATGACGCCGCCGGAAAGAAGAACCTGCTCCTGGCGTTTTTCTTCATGCTCAAGGCCTTTTTGAACAAACGCAAAGGAGTTCAAGTTTTTCAATTCTGTTTTTGTGCCGAATTCCTCTTGGCCGATCGGACGAAGAGAGATATTGGCGTCACAGCGAAGTGAGCCTTCTTCCATTTTACAGTCAGAAACGCCTGTATATTGGATGATGGATTTCAGCTTTTCAAGATACGCGTACGCTTCTTCCGGCGTGCGGATGTCCGGCTCTGATACGATCTCAACAAGCGGCGTTCCTTGACGGTTGAAGTCAACAAGAGAATAGCCGTCGCCTGTATGCGTCAGCTTTCCGGCATCCTCTTCAAGGTGAAGGCGCGTGATGCCGATGCGTTTTGTTTTGCCGCCGACTTCAATTTCGATCCAGCCGTTTTCGCCGATTGGCTTATCAAATTGAGAAATCTGATACGCTTTCGGGTTGTCAGGATAGAAATAGTTTTTGCGGTCAAACTTCGTATCCGTTGCGATCTCACAGTTGAGCGCCATAGCGGCTTTCATTGCGAATTCAACGGCTTCTTTGTTTAGGACAGGCAGGACGCCCGGGTATCCGAGGTCAATGACGCTTGTCTGCGTATTCGCCTCCGCGCCGAATGGCGTTGGAGAGCTTGAGAAAATTTTTGATTTTGTTTTTAACTCAACGTGGACTTCAAGTCCGATTACCGTTTCAAAGTTCAATTTTTTTCACCCCTTACAGTTCAGGTTTTGCTTTATGATGGTCTGTCGCTTGTTCAAATGCATGAGCAACGCGGTATACAGTGCTTTCGTCAAAGTGTTTTCCGATGATTTGCAGGCCGAGCGGAAGTCCGTCTGCTAATCCGCATGGCACGCTGATTCCCGGTACGCCGGCAAGGTTGACCGGAATCGTTAAGATATCGTTTGCGTACATTGTGAGCGGATCCTTCGTGTTTTCACCGATTTTAAACGCAGGTGTCGGTGTAGTCGGTCCGACAATAACATCATATTTTTCAAATACGTCCTCGAAATCCTTCTTAATCAACGTACGCACTTTTTGCGCTTTTTTGTAGTACGCATCGTAGTAGCCTGAGCTTAAAGCAAACGTTCCAAGCATGATGCGGCGTTTGACTTCATTTCCAAAACCTTCAGCGCGCGTTTGCTTGTAAAGGTCGATCAGGTTATCCGCGTTGTCTGTGCGGTAGCCGTAGCGGATGCCGTCAAAGCGTGCAAGGTTCGCTGACGCTTCAGAGGATGACAGCAGGTAATATGTCGCAAGCGCGTATTTACTGTGCGGAAGAGACACTTCTTCCCATATAGCACCGAGACCTTCGAGAACTTTCAGCGCTGCCAAGACAGATTCTCTCGCTTCTTTGCCGACACCTTCACCAAGGTATTCTTTCGGAACGGCGATTTTCAGTCCTTTGATGTCGCCAGTTAATGAAGAAAGAAAATCAGGCACGTCCACATTTGCACTCGTGGAGTCCATTTTGTCTACGCCGGAAATCGCTTGAAGTAAAAACGCGTTATCCTCAACCGTACGTGTAATCGGCCCGATTTGGTCTAATGAAGACGCAAATGCGACCAGACCGTAACGAGATACACGTCCGTATGTAGGTTTTAATCCGACAACGCCGCAGAAAGATGCCGGCTGACGGATGGAGCCGCCTGTGTCAGATCCAAGAGAAAACGGAACTTCTCCCGCAGCAACCGCAGCTGCAGATCCGCCGCTTGAACCGCCGGGAACTGTATCCAGGTTCCAAGGGTTTTTCGTCAGCTTGTAAGCAGAGTTTTCGGTAGATGACCCCATGGCGAATTCGTCCATGTTCAGTTTTCCGATTGTGACCGCTTCAGCGTCTTGAAGGCGCTGAACGACAGTAGCGTCATAGATCGGATCAAAGTTTTCGAGAATTTTGCTGGAGCATGTTGTGCGCAGCCCTTTTGTTACGATATTATCTTTTACGCCGATCGGCATACCGAAAAGAAGACCGTGCTCAGAACGCCCGTCAACCGCCTCATCAAGCTCCTTCGCGTATGCGCGCGCTCTTTCTTCATCTAATGCCAAAAAGGCTTGTACCTTATCATCAACCGCTTGGATGCGTTTATAAGATTCATCAACCAGATCAGAAATCTTAATCTCTTTTTTATGTATGAGCTGTTTTAATTCTGTGATTTTATGATCAAATAATGACATTCTTGTGTCCCTCCTTTAGTCCAGAATTGATGGCACACGAATATAGCCGTCTTTATGGTCAGGCGCATTTTTCATGACATCCTCAACCGGAAGACCTTTACCCGCTTCATCTTCTCTCATGACATTTTTCATTTTCAGCACGTGAGTTGTAGGCTCCACATTGTCTGTGTTAACCTCATTAAGCTCCTCAGCAAATGAAATGATACTGTCGAGCTGTTCAGTGAACATTTTTGCTTCTTCTTCAGTAATCGCAAGTCTTGCAAGGTGCGCAACGTGCTTTACTTCTTCTATTGAAATTCGTGACATATGATCCACCTCCACATATTTCTCCGTTAAGTCATATAATACTGATCATATCAAAAACAAGCCCTTTAAAGCAACAAAACGCCTTAAGACAGGCCTGTGTTTTCGAAACAATACCCTATATATTTTATACTAAAATGAGGCGAAGGAGAAACGAAATATTTTTCTGAATATTTTTACTTTAATTATTTTTTGAAAGCGTTTTATTCTTTATTCCCTTCTAGGTTTGCAACGGTATTTCTCGCTCATGATCAAGGTTTCATCGCTTGAATGGCCGGGAATACTTTGTTAGGTTAAGTTACCAAGTGCACCCGCAAAAGAATTTCTTTTGCTTTGCACTTACGCCAGGCTGCTTAACTGGCACCATCAATTTGAGAGGTGATGCAACATTATTAGAAATGAAGAGAGGGTAAAACGTGAGTATTGAAATTATTATATCTTTAGGAATTTACTTTATTGCCATGCTGTTAATCGGCTGGTATGCATTCAAGAAAACCACTGACATCAATGATTACATGCTTGGAGGAAGAGGCCTCGGACCATTCGTTACTGCTTTGTCTGCCGGTGCGGCCGATATGAGCGGATGGATGCTGATGGGTGTTCCCGGCGCGATGTTTGCGACAGGGCTGTCCACCTTATGGCTTGCTTTAGGTCTTACAATCGGGGCGTACTCAAATTACTTGTTGCTGGCTCCAAGGCTGCGTGCTTATACAGAAGCGGCAGATGATGCGATTACGATTCCTGATTTCTTTGATAAACGATTCCAGCATTCTTCATCACTGCTGAAAATCGTATCTGCATTGATCATCATGATCTTTTTCACATTGTATACCTCTTCCGGTATGGTATCTGGCGGACGGCTGTTTGAATCTGCTTTTGGTGCGGATTACAAATTAGGCTTGTTTCTGACCACTGCAGTTGTCGTGTTATACACACTGTTTGGCGGTTTCCTTGCTGTCAGTCTGACTGACTTCGTGCAGGGTGCGATCATGTTTGCAGCACTAGTGCTTGTGCCGATCGTTGCTTTTACCCATGTGGGCGGCGTTGCTCCGACTTTCCATGAAATCGACGCTGTTAATCCACATTTATTGGATATTTTTAAAGGCGCGAGCGTCATTAGCATTATTTCCTATTTAGCCTGGGGGTTGGGCTACTACGGCCAGCCTCATATCATCGTCCGATTTATGGCCATTAAAGACATTAAAGATTTAAAACCTGCACGCCGAATCGGTATGAGCTGGATGATCATTACAGTTCTAGGTTCCGTGCTGACGGGTTTAATCGGTGTTGCATACGCCCATAAATTCGGAGTTGCTGTAAAAGATCCGGAGATGATTTTCATTATCTTCTCTAAAATCTTGTTCCACCCATTAATTACAGGGTTCTTATTGTCAGCTATTTTGGCTGCAATCATGAGTTCCATCTCCTCGCAGCTCTTGGTCACAGCAAGTGCTGTAACAGAGGATTTATACCGGTCATTTTTCAGACGAAAAGCTTCTGATAAAGAATTGGTCATGATCGGGCGATTGTCCGTCTTAGTCATTGCCGTTATCGCGGTACTCTTGTCATTGAACCCGAACAGCACCATTCTTGATTTGGTCGGATACGCTTGGGCCGGCTTCGGTTCAGCTTTCGGACCTGCGATTCTGCTCAGTCTATATTGGAAGCGAATGAACGAATGGGGCGCGCTTGCTGCCATGATTGTCGGGGCTGCGACCGTGTTGATCTGGATTACAACCGGCCTGGCAAAATCAACCGGTGTGTACGAAATCATCCCTGGGTTTATTCTCAGTATGATTGCCGGCATCATTGTCAGCATGATCACAAAACGTCCTGCAAAAGCCTCTTACCGATTATTCGGTGTCATGGAAAAGCTGTTAAAACGCAAAAAGTAAGCAATAAGCCATCAAGCGCAGCTTGGTGGCTTTTGTGCTCTTGTTTTGCTATAAATACTGTGAGAAAATCATATTTATTTAAAAACACCATAGAGAAGGGGGAAGTTGCTGTTGAGCTGGTATATTGATCCTGATATTTTATTGAAATTGGGCATTGCCACATTGATTGGCATGGTCATCGGGCTTGAACGCGAATTAAAAAATAAGCCGCTCGGATTAAAAACCTGTATTGTCATCGCAGTCAGCTCATGCATGCTGACGATCGTCAGTATTAATGCGGCATATCATTTCCCTAAATACTACCGCATCATGATGGATCCGCTTCGTCTGCCGGCACAAATCATCTCCGGCGTCGGGTTTATCGGAGCCGGTGTCATCCTGCGAAAAAGCAATGATGTCATTTCCGGCCTGACAACATCGGCCATGATCTGGGGGGCAGCGGGGCTCGGGCTTGCTACGGGAGCAGGTTTTTATAAAGAAGCGTTTGCCAGTCTTCTGTTCATCCTGATCAGCGTGGAATTTCTCCCATGGGTGGTCAGAAAAATCGGCCCCGACCGCCTGCAGGAAAAAGACATCCGCATCAGAATGTCACTTTCTGATAAAGACAAAATGACAGAGATTTTAAAAGAAATGAAAAGAAGAGATATCAAAGCACACTCCGTTCGGATCGACGACCTAGGCGAAAAGGATTTTCCAATTATGGAAGTGAAGGTCCGCGTCCATAAAAACAGATACACGACCGATGTCTACTATGACATTAAAGCCATTGAAGGCGTAGTCGGCGTGAAGTGTGATACATTATAAAAGCCAATGGGACTGGATTCCCATTGGCTTTTTCTATCTACACCAGTGCTGAAAAATCAAATGCTGTAATCGGCGTGCCATTCTCTATATCTCTTCTGAAACCGGCCAGCATTTCTTTTTCCTCTTCTCCTATTGTGTTAAGGTCAAACATCTGATGCAGCAATCCGTAAATCAGCATATGGCGAAGGCGGAGGAAATCAGGTATTATCATCAGCCATGCAGGGTCAAGCTCATTTTCCTCCCAGTACCCTTTCATAAAATGCGTCATAAATTCTTCTGTAAACGCAGCTTTATCATCATATGGCACAACCGGATACCACAGGACATTGTAGAGAAGAATGCTAATATCGTTAACAAACCAGTTGTAGCCGATATCATCAAAATCAAATGCCGTGATTTTGCCATGATCCCAGTTAAAATTGCCATGGTGCAGATCCGCATGCACCAAGCCGTAGCTGTCCTGGCTTTTCGGGAGCCTCCGCAGTTCATTCATCAAAGAATCGGCTTGCTGAAACACCTTTATCTGATCTTCAGGCACATATTTTCTCAGCTTTAATTGCTCCTCTTCATCCCATTCCTGTCTTTTGAAAGCGGGATTGCTCAATTTGTAGCTTTTTGTCAGGCTGTGCATGCTGCCTGTGTATCTGCCAAGCTCATAAAATAGCGTTTCATTCCAGTCCGATTCATCCACTTTTTGCCCCGGCGCTTTCTCATACACTCTCAATAAAAATGACCCGCCGTTTCCGTCCGGCACTGCTTCTACGTCTTTTCCGTTCAGCGACGGGAGCGGTTTGGCTACTGAAATTCCCCCTATTGCAAGGTGACGGAGCCATTCCATCTCTCCCATCATATAATCAGAAGATCTCCGAATCGTATGGGTAATCTTTAATATATAAGGTTGATTGTCTTTCATACATTCATATACATAGTTTTCCGCATCAGCCAGAAAACGCACCTGATCTTTTGAGAAACCGTATCTCACTGCAGCTTCTGCCAAAACCTGCTCTTCATGAAATATTTTTTTGATATCTTTATGCACGTCTAACATCCTTTCATTGCTATAGATTTGATAATGATTGTTTTCACACGATTTCCAGCATCAACATACCTCCCCTTGATTTGTGTTTCGGCAGAAGCGGAAACATTTTCCCTTTTCCTGTTAATTGTAGCATAAAAACCCTTGTGCCAATATGGCACAAGGGTCTTCTGTCAGTCATAAATGTGAACAGTCGGCTCTTTATCTCCGGCATTGCGGATAATGACCGCTTCCTGTCCGTCTGAGGACGTGATATTGACTTCGACATCAACTGAGCTCTTAGAGTAGTAGTCCATCACTTCACCCGTTAAGAACTGGGTAAACGCGACAACTTCACTTTTTCCATAGAATTGCATTGGTATGTCAATCTTCATTTTCTTCATTTCATCATTTTCATACAGCGCTGTACCGACAACGCCTGTATAGTTTGGGAAATATTCTTCAATTGAGTTTTTGAACCGCTTAAAGACCTCGGTGTCATCCGGGTACTTTTCTGCTGTGGTTGTATCCGCCGGATAGAATACATATTTTTCATTGATGTCATCCCAATTTGAGATATCAGTAGAGCCTGCTTTGACCTCTGTTTTGGCGATGAAGTTCCCCGGCACAATCGATGTTTTTGACGCCTGCTTGTAGAGCGCGACGGTAATCGGCACATTCTTCAAGTTATCTTTTTTGCGGAGGCGGTTAATAACCTCCTGTGCAATTTTTTCTCCCTGCTGGCGAAGCGTGCTGTCTTTAATCTCCACTTCTTTTTGCGGGTCGCCAGTTTTTTCACGATAGTAATACACTGAGTTTAACGCCAGTCCGATCATGACGCCGCCAAGCTGGATAGAATTCTTGTCTTTTCTGACTAAATAATCGTGCTCAAGCATGGATGCTAAATAAATCGGGCTGCTTTCGTTCTTTTCTTCTGTTGAACCAGAGCTCGGGAGCGCCGGGTTCAAGCCTTCATTTTTGAAGTTTTTATCTTCTTTTTCGGCTTTTTTCAAATCAGAGCCCGTTTTTTTCCGTGCCAGCCAGCTTAATACTGTATCCTCATCTAAATATTGTCCTTCTTGGAACAGATAATCGTCAGTCGAGAAAGAATCTTGGGCAAGACGCATCAGCCCTGTTTCAAACTCGTCAATGTCCAGCCTAGTATTCAGCTGTTCCGTTGTTAAGCCGCGCGCTTTGCCTGCCTTAAACGGCAGCACCATTTTGTAATAGGAGTCAGAGATATTATATTTCGGGACAATCGCTTTTTCTGACGATTTCGCCGTCTTTTGCGTAATCTCTTCCTCCTTCTCCCCCCCGAAACCTGACGAGCAGGCAGACAGCATTAATACTGCCGCCGTTGCCGCCAATGCCAACGTCTTTTTCAATAGAAAACACTCCTCTTATTTCTTTAGCTCTCCCATTAACTGTTCTTCATTCCACACTTCAATGTTCAGCTCTTGTGCTTTTGTCAGCTTGCTTCCCGCCGCTTCTCCGGCGATGACTAAGTCTGTGTTTTTGCTGACGCTTCCAGTCAGCTTTCCGCCCAGCGCTTCGATTTGCGCTTTGGCTTCGTTTCTTGACAGCTCTTCCAGCTTTCCTGTCAGAACAATTGTTTTACCGGCAAAGTAAGAATCGCCGTCCTCTGCTTTTACTTTTTTCGGGCCTTTGTAGAGCGTGTTTACGCCCAGCTCCTGAAGTTCATTCAAGAGTTCAAGCATTTCTTCTTTATGAAAATAGGTGATCACAGCATCAGCCATTTTTTCACCGATTTCATCTACCGCGAGAAGTTCCTCTTTAGAGGCTTTTTTCAGGTTCTCCAAGCTTTCAAAATGCATGGCAAGCGTCTTTGCAGCCTTTGATCCGATAAAGCGGATGCCAAGCCCAAACAACAAACGCTCTAACGAATTTTCTTTTGATTTTTGGATGGAGCTAATCAGGTTTTCAGTGGACTTTTCGCCCATGCGCTCGAGCTGGATGACTCGTTCCTTCGTCAGCTTATATAAATCTGCCACATTGCGGACAAGGTTTTCCTCAAACAGCTGTGTGATCACTCGTTCGCCGAGCCCGTCAATGTTCATGGCATTCCGGGAAACAAAATGGATCAGCCCTTCCCGGATTTGCGCCGGACATTCAGGGTTAATGCAGCGAAGCGCCACTTCTCCTTCGATCCGGACGAGCTCACTGCCGCATTCAGGACATTCCGTCGGCATGCTGAATTCCTTTTCTTCTCCTGTGCGCTGTTCAACGAGGACATTCACAACTTCCGGGATGATATCGCCCGCTTTTTTGACGACAACCTTATCCAAAATCCGAATGTCCTTCTCTTTAATTAAATCTTCGTTATGAAGGGATGCTCTTGAGACCGTTGTGCCGGCAACTTTTACCGGCTCAAGAATCGCAGTCGGCGTAATCACACCCGTTCTGCCGACATTTAATTCGATATCGAGAAGCTTCGTCACGACCTCTTCAGCAGGAAACTTATACGCGATGGCCCAGCGCGGGCTTTTCGCCGTAAAACCGAGCTCCTCCTGCTGATCGAGGGAATCGACTTTAATGACAATGCCGTCTATTTCATACGGCAGGTCAGCGCGCTTCGCCTGAAGCTCATCGATCAGCACTATGACTTCTTCTATGCTGCCGCATTTTTTTCGTTCCTGATTCGTTTTAAATCCGAGTTCGTCGAGAAAATCAAGCCCCTGGCTTTGCGTCTCCACACCCATCTCGTCAAGCTCCGCTATACTGTAGACGAAGATATCGAGGTTTCGTTTCGCTGCAATTTTCGGATCGAGCTGTCTGAGAGATCCTGCCGCGGCATTTCGTGGATTAGCGAACGGTTCTTCCTCATTTTTAATTCGTTCCTCATTGAGTGCTTCAAACGAACGCTTCGGCATATACGCCTCGCCGCGCACTTCGATCGACAGCTCACGGTTCATTTTGAGGGGGATATTGCGAATCGTCTTCAGATTCTCCGTAATATCCTCTCCCGTCGTTCCGTCACCTCTTGTGGCTCCTCTGACAAAATAGCCGTCTTCATAACGGAGAGAAACAGCAAGACCGTCTATTTTCAGCTCCACATTATACGCCACATCGTCGCCGACGGCTTGGCGCACACGGCGGTCGAAATCACGAAGATCATCAGCATTAAAGGCGTTGCCCAGACTGAGCATCGGTGTGCCGTGGGTGACTTTTTGAAACGCTTCAAGCACGGCTCCGCCGACGCGCTGCGTAGGAGAGTCAGGCGTTCTGAGGTCTGGGTGCTCATCCTCGATCGCAATCAGCTCCTGCATCAATCTGTCGTATTCGGCATCTGGGACGCTCGGTTCATCTAAGGTGTAATATTCATAGCTATACTTGTTGATGGTGCGGCGCAGCTCTTCTGCCCGCTGCTTCGCTGTTTCTTTGTCCATCTGCTTCTTCCTTTCCTCTTCAATTACTGCTTTTCAATAGGAGCAAATGCTGCTAACAGGCGTTTCACGCCGACAGGGCTCGGGAAGGCAATATCGAGCTCCGTCCCTTCTCCTTCGCCTTTCACGCTGACGACAGTTCCTGTTCCCCATTTTTTATGGCCCGCCTTATCTCCGACTGCCCAGTTCAAGGTGTCGCCGCCTGTTTTGCTGGCGTAGGATACCGGGCGTGAAACAGGGCCGCGTCTCGGCTGCATTTTTCTCGCAGACGTCGCTCTTGTTTCTTTTTTCTCATTTAGGTTTTCCAATAAATCATCCGGTATTTCAGCAATGAAGCGAGATTCCGGGTTCATATTTGTCCGGCCAAACAAGGTGCGCATTTTGGCATTGGTCAGATAAAGCTCCTGTTCCGCCCTTGTAATCCCAACGTACGCAAGGCGGCGTTCTTCTTCCATTTCCGCTTCCTCCATGAGTGAACGGCTATGCGGGAAGACGCCTTCTTCAAGCCCCATCAAGAAAACAACCGGGAACTCCAGTCCTTTCGCGGCGTGCAGTGTCATCAGGGTGATCGCATCCTTGCCGCCTGACTCTTCCTCCTTCTGATCGAGCTGATCAATATCTGCGATCAATGCCAAGTCTGTCAGGAACGCAACGAGTGTCTTGTCTTCACTTTTCTGTTCAAAGTTTTTCGTAACAGACAGGAACTCGTCGATATTTTCTAAACGGCTTTGGGCTTCGATCGATTTCTCAGCCTTCAGCATTTCTCTGTATTCCGTCTTATCAAGAATTTCTTCTGTCAGCTCTGTAATGGATAAGTAATCCTGCATATTGGTCAGGTTTTCAATCATCTGTCTAAAGCTGTCAAGCGCGTTTGCCGCTTTGGCACTGACGCCGATAAAATCAACCTGCTGAATCGCTTGGAAAAATGACAAGCCGTTTATGGCCGCATACGAAGCGATTTTTTCAAGTGATGTCGCGCCGACTCCGCGCTTCGGCACATTGACAATGCGCGTGAAACTGATATCGTCATCCGGATTGGATACGAGGCGCAGGTACGCAAGAATGTCTTTAATTTCTTTTCTGTCATAGAACTTTGTGCCGCCGACAATGTTATAGTTCAAGCCCGCTTTGAGAAGCGTTTCCTCAATCACACGGGACTGCGCGTTTGTCCGGTATAATATGGCGATATCCGACAGCTTCCGCTTGCCTGAGCTGTGAAGCTGATGAATTTTACCGGCCACAAACTGTCCTTCACCGAATTCATTATCACCGCGATAATAGGAAATTTTGATGCCTTCATCGTTTTCCGTCCACAAATTTTTCGGTTTGCGGTTAGAGTTGTTTTTAATGACCTCGTTTGCCGCGCGCAAAATCCGTTTCGTTGAACGATAGTTTTGTTCTAGCAAAATCACGCTTGCATTCGGATAATCTTTTTCAAATGAAAGGATGTTGGTGATATCCGCGCCGCGCCATCTGTAGATTGACTGATCAGAATCCCCCACAACGCAAAGGTTCTGGAAACGCTCGGCAAGCTGCTTAACGAGCATGTATTGCGCCCTGTTCGTATCCTGATACTCATCAACATGGATGTACTGGAATTTGCGCTGATAAAATTCAAGCACTTCCGGCACTCGGTCAAACAGTTTAATCGTGGTCATAATCAAATCGTCGAAATCGAGCGACTGGTTTTTCAAAAGCTTCTTCTGATAATCAGCGTATACATCGCTGACCACCTGATCGTAGTAGCCGCCGGCAACTTTAGAGAATTCCTCCGGTTCGGTCAATTCGTTTTTCGCACTGCTGATCGTACCGAGGATGCTTCTCGGGTCAAACTTCTTCGGATCAAGATTGCGCTCCTTCAAAATCCCCTTGATCACTGAAAGCTGGTCCGCCGTATCAAGGATGGAGAAATTTCGATTGATCCCAATCCGGTCGATATCTCTGCGCAAGATCCGCACGCACATGCTGTGGAATGTGGAAATCCAGATATCGTCCGCGCCGGGTCCGAGGATGCTTTCCACACGTTCTTTCATTTCGCGTGCCGCTTTATTTGTAAATGTGATCGCCAGAATGTTCCACGGCGCCACATGCTTTTCCGCCATTAAATAAGCAATTCTATGTGTCAGGACACGCGTCTTTCCGCTTCCCGCTCCCGCCATCAGCAAAAGGGGCCCGTCCGTTGTTTTGACTGCTTCCTGCTGAACGGGGTTTAAACCGCTTAGTAATTGATTGCTAATATAATTCAAAATTTGTTCACCCGCCTATACAAAACGTATGTTCTATCATAAACCAAATCCGTACAATTTACTACTCGCCTTTCACAGCCGCTACTGTTTTCAAAGCCCTGTCAAAATCTTCATACACCGCATTGCCTACAACGATCACGTCCGCATGCTCTGCGTACTGCTTGGCCGTTTCCGCATCCTTGATGCCGCCGCCGTAAAACAAGGTTGACGTTTCCAATACAGCCTTCGTTTTCTTGACAGCTTCTATGTCTCCAAGCATGCCGCTGTATTCTAAATAAAAAATCGGCAGTTGCAGCAGCTCCGACACACGCGCATAGGCGACAATATCATCCATATTCAGATCGGCGTCCGCTTCAGTCAGTGCCGCGGCTTTGCAATCTGGATTTGCGATGCAGTAGCCCTCCGCCACGATTTCTTCCATAGACATCAGTTCTCCGTATTCCTTCATGGCTTTCTGGTGCATTCCGACAATCCAATCCGCGTTTTTGCTGTTTAATACACTCGGAATAAAATATAAGTCAAAGCCGGGAACGATCGCTTCAATCGCTGACACCTCAAGGACACACGGCACCAAAAACCGTCTTACCTTAGACATCATCCGCAGGACATTATCCTCTGTCACACCATCGCTGCCTCCGATAATGACCGCATCCGTTCCTGATTCGCAAAGAATCTCCAGCTGTTCGTCAGGCAAATCTTTATTTGGATCGAGTTTAAAGACATGCTTCCACTCCGTTACATCGTACACGTCATACGTTCCTCCATTCGTTTGTTACCATTTAAACATTATAACAAATTCACATAGCGCGGAAAAACGGAAAAAGCCGTTAATCTCGTTATTCACTGAAAAAGGTGTTTTGATTCTTTTTTCATAAAAAAAGAGAGCAGGAGGCAGACCTGCTTGCTGAGTCCTGTATCGGCAGAAGCACACATTTTTCACCAGATTCCTTCTGCTATTGTTTGGAAAGTGTTCAACTGTGGAAATGGTTACATAAAAAGGGAGGCTGAGAGATGGAAACCATCATAATAGCACTCATCGCATTTATCATAGGGATCATCGCTATCCCGATCGTCTTGTTTGCATGGATCTACATAAAGGATGAAAAACAGCAGGAGCACTCAATTCTTCGCAACTATCCCGTCATTGGAAGGTTTCGGTATATCCTTGAAAAAATCGGGCCGGAGCTCAGACAGTATTTATACAGCAATGACAATGAGGAGCAGCCTTTTTCACGAAAGGAATATGAGCAAACCGTCATCTCCGGCAAATACAAAAGCAGAATGATGGGCTTTGGATCTGTAAGAGATTTTGATAAACCTGGCTATTATATCCGTAACGCTATGTTTCCAAAACAAAGGGAAGAAATGCACGTAAATCAAACGCCCAAAATTGAAACCCAAATCTATAAAATGGATGCTGACAATCTGTTCAAACGCAAGGAGCATGCCAAACATATCAAGGCAGACCCGTATTTTCTCCATCCTGATGATGTACAGGTGATTGGCGAGCGTACATGCGAGAAGCCATTTTATGTGAAGGGCTTAGTCGGCCAGTCTGCCATGAGCTACGGTTCTCTTGGAGAACGGGCTGTTACGGCGCTCTCAAAAGGGCTCCATCAGGCAGGCGGCACCTGGATGAATACAGGTGAAGGAGGATTGTCTGAATATCACTTAAAGGGCGGCGCCGATATCATTTGCCAAATCGGACCGGGCCTATTCGGCGTGCGCAAAAGAAACGGGGAATTTTCATGGGAGGAATTTAAAAGAAAAAGCAGGATTGACCAGATTAAAGCGTTTGAGCTAAAGCTGGCACAAGGAGCGAAAACCCGCGGCGGCCATGTGGACGGCGCCAAAGTATCAGAGGAAGTGGCAGACATTCGGAATGTCGAACCTGGAAAGTCGATTGACAGCCCGAACCGCTTTTATGAATTCTCAAACCCTCCTGAAATGCTCGACTTTATTGAAAAACTTAGAGATGTCGGACAAAAGCCAGTCGGCATCAAACTGGTCGCAGGGCATCCTGAAGAATTGCATGAGCTTTTCTCTCATATGCAGAAAAGCGGAAAGCATCCGGATTTTATCACGATCGACGGAAGTGAAGGCGGTACCGGAGCTTCCTTTTACGAGCTCGCGGATACAGTCGGCCTTCCGATTATGACAGCGCTGCCTATTGTTGACACGCTTCTTAAACAATACGGCTTGCGCAGCCAGCTGAAAATCTTTGCTTCCGGAAAGCTCCTGACTCCTGATAAAATCGCGGTCGCCTTAGCCCTCGGCGCTGACTTTGTCAACATCGCACGCGGCATGATGTTTTCCGTTGGCTGCATCCGCGCTCTCGTCTGCCACACCAACACCTGTCCGGCAGGTGTGGCGACGACAGATCCGAAATTGCAAAAAGCATTGAGCGTTGAGGAAAAACAGCATCGTGTCTGCAACTACGTCATTTCCCTGCGCGAGGGGCTGTTTAACCTCGCAGCCGCAGCAGGGATTAATTCGCCGATTCACTTTTCCAAGGAGCATGTTGTCTATCGGAAAGAGGATGGCAGTATCATCGATATCGACAACCTGATCCATCAATTTGTTTCATAAAGAAACCGCCCTTGCCGAACGGCAGGGCGGTTCTATGTTATTTTGAAGAAGACTCAGTTTCCGTCTCCTTCACACGGTCAAGCGCCATTTCATAAGCGTCATTCCCGTAATTTAAGCAGCGTTTCACACGGGAAATCGTAGCCGTGGAAGCGCCTGTTTCTGTTTCAATCTTATGATACGTGTTTCCTTCGCGAAGCATGCGCGCCACTTCAAGGCGCTGAGCCAGCGATTGAATTTCGTTAATTGTGCATAGATCATCGAAGAATCGGTAACATTCCTCCAGGTCTTTCAGAGATAAGATCGAGTTAAATAACTGGTCCAGCTCTTTGCCGCGTAATTTATCGATTTGCATCGTTACACACCTTCTCCTTTACTAATGGAAGCCGCATCAAGATCAGGTACGATATTGATCCAAGTCTTTCCTGGCACAAACGGAAGCCACTTGCCGTCTTTTATCGGCACAATTCTGCCATTCACTTGTTTCCAGTCTGTTTCAATGACGTTTCCGTGCTGAAACAACAGACCTTTTCCTCCTGATTCCAAGTCGATGTCCCGCCTTCCATCTTGATCAATAATATGATGGCTGGCTTCAACAATGAAAATATTTTGCATTGCAACCGGCTTTCCGGTTTCCCGGTCTGTCGTTATGACACCATCAGAGCTTCTTGTATAAGATTCAGCTTTTTTATCATAGTTGTATTCGACAAGATTTGTAACGTTTTTTGTTCCATAATCTACCCGAACATTGTAAAATTCATTTGCAGGTTTTGCATCTGATGTTTGAAACAGCAGCGGATTTGTTTCCTGCTTCAGCTTATAACCCTTTTGTTCTGCCGCCTTTTTTATGTAATCATAAGACGTATAGGAATTGTGGGGCGGTTTGCTGAAATCAGCTCTCCAAAATAAGCTTCCGTCAAAATCCAATCCGTTCATATAATCGGCAGCTCCGGATTCCAGCTGCTCTTTGGCGCCGGGACTCCAGCCGTGATGGACAAATATGCTGTCAAAGCCATTGCTGAGAGTGACGAAATATTCCCGCGCGCTCCGCACAGGTCCGACAGTTTCAGGCATCTGGCTTTGGAAAATGGCCAGAAATCTTGTGATTTGCCCTTCGGCTAGCGCTTCTATGACAATGTCGGCTTTAGACAGACCCGACTGCGGCCTCGCCTTCGGGTGATTGTTCACCACAACAGCAACAGGGCGGCGTTCAGTCACTTTCTGTTCAGTCTTTAGCCCCGTTAAAGGAGCTTTCAGCTTCTTTGCAGTATCCGGGACAGCATCCTTCTGCTGGCAGGATACCAGCAGAAAAAACACGAAACACAGCGCGCAAACTGTCATCCATTTTTTCATATGTCGGCTCCCTGCTCTTTTATATTTTAACGCATTATCGATGGAAAGAGTACAGTTTTTTTCATGACGTCGAAGATTCCTCTTGGCGTAATGCGTATATACGGAAGGTGCGTACTTTGCAAAAAGAGCAGCGTATAGATAGGATCGCAAAACTCATAGCCTCTTTCAGTCAAAAGATCTCTCAGCTTTTGTTCCTTCTCAAGCACTTCTTCATACGCTTCCGAAGAGGCGCAGCCGCACAGCGCAAGCGGGATTTCATGCAGAATGTTTCCGTTCTCCGCTAAAACAATTCCTCCTCCGATTTCTTTCATGCGGGCAAAAGCGAGCAGCATATCCGCTTTATTTTTTCCAATCGCGACAATGTCGCCCGTCGTCGTAAAGGAGCTTACAAATCCCTGCACGCTTGAGGCAAACCCTTTTATCATCGTATTGACGCGCCATTTCCCGTGTCTGTCGAGCATCGTCAAATAACTTTCATCATGGTCAAACGAGAGCTGTTCCATCGAATTGTCGATCTCAATCATATACGGCTCCATAATGACCGCATTCCGCATTTTCACGCCCATCGGCATAGAAAACTGCAAGTCACCCATCGTCATATCATATGAAAGCTCAAGCGGGACAAGACCGCCTTTGTGCCAGCCCGTCTTTGTAAACGCCTTCAAATCACAGCCGTCTTCACGCAGAATGGTCCCTTTTGACAGAACAGTCACGGGATTCGGATTTAACGGATCTTCCAGTATGTTGAGCGATGCCAGTCTACCCGGTCCGACAACTCCTAAATAATCATCCATTTGGTAATACTTTGCGATATTAAATGATGCCATATTGTAGGCGTCGATTGCAGGTACGCCTTCTTCTAAAGCGATGCGAATCAGCTCGTTTGTCATGCCGCCTTTATAGAAATTCGGGGTTGCGCCATCTGTCGTGTAAAAGAAGTGGTCATAATAGCGGAAGCCCTTCTCATGCAGCTCCTGCAAGATTTTTCTTACATCAGGGCGAATGGAAGAGTTCCGAAGGGAAACATAATAGCCCAGTTCCAGCCTTCTCATCACTTCATCACCTGTCATCGCTTCATGATCACAATCCGCTCCGAACAGCTTCATTTTTGTAAGCGTTTTATCAGAAGCGCCGGGAAAATGCCCTTCAATGCGTTTTCTCTGTTTCTTTGTAGCTTGCATGCAGTGGAGCATTAAATCATCACCATCTACCAAGCGAGGCCACCCGGTCATTTCTCCGCCTTGAATCACATCCGGATGTTCAATCCACTGTTTTCTGACGTCAAATGGAAGGACGTGGTCCTCGTTCAGAACCTCGGTCTGGAGGTCATAGCGTGACCACCAAAAATACTGGACAGGCTGCTTTTTGAGTTCATTCAAAATCGTAAGCGCTTTCTTTTTTCCGCTTTGCAAAAGCAAAAATAAGTTATCATTCACGAATGTCGTTGTTCCGTATTGAGACACATATTCCGCCAGTGTTTGGGGATTATATATTTGAAAAGGATGTGCGTGCGGTTCAATATAACCTGGCACAATGTATTTTCCTTCACAATCAATCGTATGAATTTCTTCGGCTCTATTCGGAAGTTCATGACCCACATAAACAATGCGGTCCTGATAAATCCAAATGTTTTTTTTCAGCCATTGTTTTACATATGGATTTAAGACGAGAGCATTCCGTAAAAGGAGCGTTGGAAGCAGCTTTGAGTCTACAACATCAACCTGTGCCCTGATGTCTTTGTTTTTCCAGTTAAAGGTGCGTTCGGACATTCACATACTCTCCTTTACATGTATTAGACTCATGGTATCACATCCTTCCTCATCACGCACGATAAAAACGTTACAAATTTTTGAAGGTTCGGTTAAAAAACTTTTTTAAGTAAAAGGAGCGGATTTCCTTGAAGCCAAACATCAGTCTCATCAATGCCGTGTTCAGAATCGCCTGCGGATTGACGATTATGTCAGCCGCCAGTGCAAAGTTTACGAAAAAACCTTGGTGCAGAATGCATCTCTTTTACATCTTTATGGGGGCCATGAAAGCGGGTTCGGGAATCTTGCGCTTCTGTCCTGTGACCTACATGTTTCAACACAGTGATTCTGGAAATAACGGCCAGCATAACGGATAAATGAAAAAGCTTGATCACGAAACGTGATCAAGCTTTTTTTTATGCCCTCCCTTTGTTTTCATATAGAAATATCCTGCAGCTGCCAGCACTGCCGGATAAAGCAGTGCCCAGCCGCTGAATGAATAAATCACCGCGCACGCCACAAATGCCCCGAGCGCCATCCACCAGCCTATATCTCTCCTGCCCAGCAGTTTCAGTGCTGCCGCCATTGTACATATGTAAGATGCGATAAAAGCCGCGCTCGGCCCTTTCAACAGAGTCGTCAAATCGATTTGAAACAGGCCATGCGCCGCAAGCACTAAGCCAAACACTGCGGCCATCGCTGTCAAAACGCGAATAGGCGTACGTTTTGTCGCACTGAGTTTTCCAAAATATACAGGAATGTGCCCCTCTCTCGCCAATGCGTACACCATTCTTGAAAAACCAGCAATATTGGCATGGATGGTGGCGAATGTAATAAACAGCGCTAAACATACCGTAACATATACACCGCTTTCCCCTGCTCCTTTTGAGATGAGCATGGCAAGCGATGCAATTTCTCCATTCTCTCCGTATGAATGAGTTCCCACCGTCACAAATGACAGCATGATATACAGCCCTGCCACACAAGACGCTGCCAAAAACAAGCTGAGCGGGACATCTTTTTCAGGGCGATGAAATTCCTCAGCTAATGGGGTAATCATTTCCCAGCCTACAAAGGAGAAAAAAATCATGACAGAAACAGATCCCGCGGCAGACCAGCCATGCGGAAGAAACGGTTTGAATTCTGCTAGCGTGACGTGTGGCAATGACACAGCAATAGAAGTGACAAGCAGAAATACGATGACACAAATAACGAGTGTACTGATGTTTGCGGATAGTTGAATCCCTCTCATATGAAGCAAAATAGATATAGCCAGCATACAACCAGCAATCAATGTAATCTGCCAATCGGCCGCCTCTGTGATGTAACTGACGTAATGCGCGCCAGTCAAAGCGATGATGGGAACGCCGATCGGAACGGACCCTAACATGATCCAGCCCAAAATAGCCCCTGCTTTTTTCTGAAAGGCCAGCTGCACATAAGCCGTGATTCCTCCCGCGCTGGGCGCTATTTTCACAAGCCGTGCCAGCGTGCCGACGAGAAGAAAAGATAAAAAAGACATGAATACCCAGACAAATAAAGAAGCCGCACCGGCCGTATCCGCGGTAACAGACGGCAAAATTAATATCCCACAGCCTAAAACCGCCCCAATCGTTAACGCCGTTCCCTGTATCCAAGTGATCGAACGCTGTAATTCTGGCAACATGATGCCTCCTCTCAGATTGATGGCTTTATTATAGAAAAAATAAGACGGCATCCATATGCTACAATGAAGGTAAATCAACAGCATTGCCTTATGATCAAAGGAATTTTCATTCATTCGCCTAAATATGTAAAGGAGCCAGACAAATGGACGATACAGACCTTCAGATTCTCTCGCATTTGCAGCGAAACGGCAGATTAACGATGGTTGAGCTGGGAAAGCTTGTCGGACTCAGCTCGCCTAGCGCGGCGGAGCGTGTCAGGAAGCTTGAAGACAAAGGATTGATTACCGGGTACAGTGCGAATATCTGTTACGAAAAACTAAACAAGCATGTCACCGCTTTTATTCTCATGGAGCCAAAAAGCTGCAAGCACTACGCCGCCTTTGCAACATCGCATCCTGATGTAGCAGAAAATCACCGCATCACGGGGATGTACAGCTATGTGACAAAGGTCGTGACTGAATCGGTACATACGCTTGAAGATTTTATTGACGCCTCTATGGCCCATGGAAAACCGACCACGCTCGTTGTCCTTTCTTCTTCCGCTCACCACCCCGCTTTTACATAATAAAAAAACCCGCAGCTTCATCTGCGGGTTTTCCTCACTTATTTTTGGGCAGCCTTTAAAGCGCGTGCCCCAATGTCTTTTCTGAAAAAGAGTCCCGGTTTGAAAATTTCATCAACCGCTTTGTACACTCGGTCTCTAGCCGCTTCAAACGTTTCATCAAAAGCCGTCACATTGGCGACGCGCCCCCCGTTTGTAACGAACTCTCCACCTTCTGCTTTCGTTCCGGCATGGAAGACCACGACCTGCTCAGTTTCTGCTGCAAGGCTGCCGATCGGCGTGCCTTTTGCATAGCTTTCCGGATACCCTTCTGATGCAAGCACAACACTCACTGCCGCGGTATCCTTCCATCTTAAGTCAACTTCCTTATCATCTAAAAGATCAAGAAGCACCTGTACCAGATCAGATTCCATGCGCGGAAGCACGACCTGTGTTTCCGGATCGCCGAAACGGGCATTAAATTCAATGACCTTCGAGCCGTTTTCAGTAAGCATCAATCCAGCGTACAAAACGCCAGTGAAAGAACGGCCTTCTTGTACCATTGCTTTTGCGGCCGGCTTAACGATCGTTTCTACAGCATGGCGAACCGTTTCTTCCGAAATTTGCGGAACTGGAGAGTAAGCGCCCATTCCGCCCGTATTCGGGCCTTTGTCTCCGTCAAACGCACGCTTGTGATCTTGGGCAATCACCATTGGATACACCTTTTCCCCTTTGACAAAGGCCATCAGAGAAAATTCTTCACCAGAAAGATATTCTTCAATGACAACGGACGCGCTCGCATCACCGAACTTTTCATCTTCAAGAAAGTCATGCAGACATGCAATTGCTTCTTCCTTTGTCATAGCCACAGTAACGCCTTTTCCAGCTGCAAGTCCATCAGCTTTTATCACAATCGGAGCACCTTTTTCCTGCACATATGCCTTCGCCTCATCAAAGGATGTAAACGTGTCGTATTCTGCGGTCGGAATGTCGTATTTCTTCATTAAATCCTTAGCGAACTGTTTGCTTCCTTCGATGATCGCCGCGGCTTTTGACGGGCCGAACACGCGCAGACCCGCTTTTTCAAATTCATCCACCAGACCTTCAATTAAAGGAACCTCAGGGCCGACAATGGTCAGGCCGACCTGGTTTTCTTTTGCAAACGAGACAAGCCCTGCGTGGTCGCTTTCCTCAATGTTTACAAGCTGTGCGGAAGCTGCCATGCCGTCATTTCCGGGAGCGGCAAATACATTCTCGACGAGGCTGCTTTGCGCTGCCTTCCACGCCAGCGTATGTTCTCTTCCGCCTTTACCGATAATTAATACATTCACGTCGTTTTCATCCCCTTAATGTTTGAAGTGTCTGATGCCGGTGAATACCATGGCAATGCCGTATTCATCCGCTTTTTTGATGGAATCCTCATCACGGATCGATCCGCCAGGTTGAATGATGGCCGTAACGCCCGCTTTTGCCGCTTCTTCGACAGTATCTGGCATTGGGAAATATGCATCCGAACCGAGCGCGCTGCCCTTCGCTTTTTCCCCTGCTTGCTCGATTGCGATTTTTGCCGATCCGACGCGGTTCATTTGGCCTGCTCCCACGCCGACTGTCATGTTGTCCTTCGCGAGAACAATCGCATTTGATTTCACATGCTTCACGACTTTCCAAGCAAGCTTCAAGTCTTCCCACTCTTGCTCGTTCGGCTCTCTTTTTGTCGGAATGCTAATCTCAGCATCATCGAAGCCGTGCATATCTAAATCTTGAATCAGCAGCCCGCCTTGAACGGATGTCAGCTGTTTTTCCTTTTGAACAGCAGCAGATACGTCAAGCGTCAGCAGGCGGAGATTTTTCTTCGCAGTCAGGACGTCGAGCGCTTCTTGGCTGAATGAAGGCGCAATGATGATTTCTAAGAAAATGTTATGAAGCGATTCGGCAGTTGTCTTGTCCACTTCACGGTTCAACGCGATAATGCCGCCGAAGATAGATGTTTTATCCGCTTCAAACGCTCTGTCAAACGCTTCGGCGATCGTTTTTCCTGTTCCTACACCGCACGGATTCATATGCTTTACAGCAACAGCAGCCGGATCAGTGAATTCACGAACGATTTGAACTGCCGCATCCGCGTCTTTAATGTTGTTGTAAGAAAGCTCTTTTCCGTGAAGCTGTTCTGCTTGCGCAATGGAGCCTTTGACAGGAAGAGCTGTTTGATAGAAAGTTGCTTCCTGATGCGGGTTTTCTCCATAGCGAAGCGATTGTTTTTTCTCAAATGTCACAGTGAATTGCTCTGGTTCTTTTTCACCGACAACATTTGTCAGATAGTCAGCGATCAGTGCATCATATGCCGCAGTATGACGGAATACCTTTGCCGCGAGCTCGCGTTTTTTCTGAAGAGATACGCTGCCTTCTTCTTTGATTTGATTCAGCACTGGGCTGTAATCGGCCGGATCGACGATAACCGTGACATCTTGATGGTTCTTTGATGCCGCACGCAGCATGCCAGGTCCGCCGATGTCGATATTTTCGATCGCTTCTTCATATGTGACGTCTTCCTTAGAAATCGTTTCTTTAAATGGATAGAGGTTGACGACAACGAGGTCAATCGGCTGAATCCCGTGTTCATTGATCTGCGCCATATGCTCTTCATTGCCGCGAACCGCCAGAAGGCCGCCGTGAATATTCGGGTGAAGGGTTTTTAACCGGCCGTCCATAATTTCAGGGAAGCCTGTCACTTCCGAAATTCCGATCACATCCACACCGTTTTCTTGAAGAAGCTTTTTCGTTCCGCCTGTGGAGATGACTTCAATGCCAAGCTCTGTCAGTTCTTTTACGAAAGGAACGAGATTTGTTTTATCTGAAACACTGATTAACGCACGTTTAATGGTCATGCCTTTTCACCTCTGTTATTTAATCCTAATAGCTGTTTAATCACACTCGGATACCATTTATGCTCAAGCTTGTGAATCCGCTGTTCGATTGTTTCCAATGTATCATGTTCATCAATTTCGATTGCCTTTTGAGCGATGATCGGACCTGTATCCATTCCTTCATCGACATAATGCACGGTGATTCCGGCCACCTTCACACCCGCCCGGAACGCCTGTCCGACTGCGTCGATCCCAGGAAACGCCGGAAGAAGCGACGGGTGAATGTTAATGATTTTTCCTCCATATGCTTGAAGGAGCGTATCACCAATTAGCCTCATATAGCCGGCAAGAACAATCAATTCAACCTCGTGAAGACGAAGCTGTTCAATGATGGCTTGTTCAAATGCGGCCTTGTTTTCATAAGACTTCGGCTCAAATGCAAAGGATGGAATGTGGAATGCTTCCGCCCGTTCGATGACTTTCGCCTGCGGTTTGTCGCAAACGAGGAGCGCTGCTGACGCATCCCAGTTCTCCTCCTTCAAACGCGTAACGATGGCTTCGAAGTTTGAACCGTTTCCTGATGCAAATACCGCAAACTTTTTCATGAAAGTGCCGCACCGCCGAATGTGACGCCTTCACCTTTTTTCACACGCCCAATTAAATAGGCTTTTTCGCCATGGCTTTCAAGCGTTCCGATCACATCTGTCAGATGCTCTTCTTTGACTGCCAAAACAAAACCGATACCCATATTAAAGACGTTGAACATGTCTTCTTCCTTTAGCTTGCCGTACTCTTGCAAGAAAGAAAAAATCGGCGGGATCGGCCATGAGCCATGATCAATTTCCGCACTTAAGCCTTCCGGAAGCATACGCGGAATATTTTCAATAAATCCTCCGCCTGTCACGTGCGCCATGCCGTCGATTTTTCCGCTTTTGACCGCGGCAAGCACAGGCTTCACGTAAATCCTTGTCGGTTCAAGCAATTCCTCGCCAAGCGGGCGTTCAAACGGCTCATATGTTGTATCGAGGTCCAGCTCCGCATCATCCAGAAGCACTTTTCTGACAAGGGAAAAGCCGTTGCTGTGAAGGCCGCTGGAGCTGAGGCCGATCAACAGATGGCCCTCTTCAATTTTTTCTCCAGTCACGATTTCGTCCTTTTCTGCCACTCCGACTGAGAAACCGGCAATATCGTATTCATCAGCTGTATAGAGCCCCGGCATTTCAGCCGTTTCACCGCCGACTAAGGCTGAACCTGACTGCTCACAGCCTTCCGCAACACCTTGTACAATCTGTTCAATTTTCACTGGGTCCGCTTTGCCAACCGCTAAATAATCGAGGAAAAACAGCGGCTCTGCACCTTGTGCCAGCACGTCATTGACACACATTGCAACAGCATCCACGCCAATCGTGTCATGCTTATCCATGGAAAAAGCGAGCTTTAATTTTGTGCCGACACCGTCCGTTCCCGAAATGAGAACTGGTTTTTGATAAGAAAGCTCAGACAGGTCAAACATGCCGCCAAAACCGCCAAGGCTGCCCATAACGCCAAGCCGTTTCGTGCGCTCCACGTGTTTTTTCATTCGTTTTACGGCTTCATATCCGGCTTCGATGTCAACTCCTGCGTTTTTATATGCTTCAGACATCCTATTCACTCCTTTAAGGCGCTTTTCAAAATATCTCCCCGAACGAGGGCAGAAAGAGAAAGGCAGCCGAACTGCGCTGCCTTTATGTCATTTTTCAAGTTTTATTTGGTTAATACTGCTTCTTTTACGTGAGGAAGCACTGTATCCTGGTAAATTTCAGTCGGATATTTTCCTGTAAAGCAAGCGAGACACTGTCCGCAATTCGAGTCATCGTATTTTCTGCCGATGCCTTTCAGCAGCCCTTCCACACTCAAAAATGAGAGGGTATCGGCTCCGATTTCCTGACGGATTTCTTCAACAGAATGCGAAGACGCGATCAGTTCTTCATGTGTGGAAGTGTCAATGCCGTAAAAGCACGGATGAGCGATCGGCGGTGAACTGATTTTCACATGCACCTCTGTCGCACCCGCTTCTCTTAGCATCGTGACAATCCGGCGGCTAGTTGTTCCTCGCACGATAGAGTCATCCACCATCACGACGCGTTTGCCTTCTACAACCCCGCGCACCGCAGACAGCTTCATTCTGACGCCTTGCTCACGCAGAGCCTGGGACGGCTGAATAAACGTTCTGCCAACATAACGGTTTTTGATTAAGCCAAGCTCATACGGAATGCCTGTTGCCTCTGCATAGCCGATCGCCGCAGAAATACTGGAATCCGGAACCCCGGTTACGACGTCAGCTTCAACTGCGGATTCCTGAGCCAGCATTTTCCCAAGGTTTTTACGGGCACTGTGTACGTTAATACCGTCAATATTGCTGTCTGGTCTGGAGAAATAAATGTACTCCATGCTGCAAATGGAACGGTTGATATTCATGGAAAAACGCTCTGATTTCATTCCTTCATCATTAATGATCAGCATTTCTCCCGGCTCTACCTCACGAAGGTACGTTGCGCCGACGACGTCAAATGCGCATGTTTCTGATGCGACCACATAAGCGTCGCCCATCATGCCGATGGATAGCGGTCTCAGCCCGTTTGGATCAAGTGCGACAATCATTTCTGTTTCGGTCATGATCAGGAACGCGTAGGCGCCTTTCAGCATAGAAAGCGAGTTTTTAATTTGGTCCTTCAGCGTGAAGTGTCCGCTTCTTTTGATCAAGTGAGCCAAAACCTCTGTATCCGAAGAGGTTTGAAAGATGCTCCCTTGATTTTCGAGCTGCTGCTTCAGCTGAGTGGCGTTGACAAGATTTCCGTTATGAGCAAGCGCCAGGCTGCCATTGTTTTGGGAACGGAAGAGGAGCGGCTGAACATTTTCGTATCCGCCGCCTCCAGCCGTTGCGTACCGAACGTGCCCGATAGCGCCTTTTCCCTTTACTTTGCTGAGTTCGCCGTTTTGAAATACTTCAGTGATCAGACCTTGGCCTTTGTGAGCCGTCAGCTTTTCACCATCAGTCGCTACGATGCCCGCACCCTCCTGTCCTCGGTGCTGAAGGCTGTGGAGACCGTAATACGTGATTTGCGGGGCTTCTTCATGTCCCCAAATCCCAAAAACGCCGCATTCTTCATTTAAGCCTTTGATTTCAGCAAGCATGGGATAGCTCCTTTCCATACGCGTTCAAGCTCTTTCGTTTGCGCATGAATCATTTGTTGTCCGTCTTGGTTTTGAATCGCCAGAATTCCGTCAGCTGTTACCTCACCAATATGAACCGCATCTTTGACAGTTGCTTCAAACGCAGCTTGATGTTCTTTTTTCACTGAAACGACGAAGCGGGATTGAGATTCAGAGAATAATAACGCCGCTTCCCCTTCTACAGTCACATTAGCGCCAAGGTTTTCCGTCGTCATGACACTTTCCGCAATCGCTACGCCTAAGCCGCCTTCAGACACATCATGCGCAGATTGAACAAAGCCTTTTTTAATCGCGTCAAGCAGTGCTTTTTGACGAGACAGCTCTACATCAAGATCGATTTGCGGCGCTTTGCCGTAAATACGGCCTTCTGTCATTTTTTGCAGCTCGCTTCCCGCAAACTCTGGTTTTGTTTCGCCGATCACGTATACGAGATCTCCTGCTTGTTTGAAATGCTGTGTTGTAATGTGCGCTGTATCTTCAATTAGGCCGACCATGCCGATAACTGGTGTCGGATAGATCGCCGTGCCGTTTGATTCGTTATAAAGCGATACGTTACCGCCGATAACCGGAGTGCTGAGAACATTGCACGCTTCGCTTATGCCGTCTGCCACTTTTTCGATCTGCCAGAAGATTTCCGGCTTCTCCGGGTTTCCGAAGTTAAGGTTATCTGTGACCGCAAGCGGTTCTGCGCCTGAACAAATGATGTTGCGTGCCGCTTCAGCAACAGCAATTTTTCCGCCGACTTCAGGATCAAGATAGAGATAACGCGCGTTACAGTCTGTCGTCATCGCCAGCGCCTTTTTCGTTCCGCGGATTCTGAGAACACCAGCATCAGACCCAGGAGCGACAACTGTATTCGTGCGCACCATGTAGTCATACTGATCATAAACCCACTCTTTACTCGCGATCGTCGGCTGCTGAAGAAGGGCCTTCAGCGTTTCATTCGCATCTTCAATTTGCGGAGCCGGAACGTCCGTTTCCAAAAACTCGCGATAGTAAGCAGGTTCTTGAGAAGGCTTATGGTAAACCGGTGCTTCTTCTGCCAAGGCATCAACAGGCAGCTCGCACACAACCTCTCCTTTGTGTGTCAGGCGAAGCATTTTATCATCTGTCACATGTCCGACAGAAACCGCTTCAAGATCATACTTGTCAAAAATATCGATGATTTCCTGCTCACGTCCGCGCTCAATAACCAAAAGCATCCGTTCTTGTGATTCAGAAAGCATCATTTCATACGCGGTCATGCCTGTTTCGCGCTGAGGAATCAGGTCAAGATTCATTTCAATGCCAGAACCGGCTTTACTTGCCATTTCTGCACTTGAGCTTGTTAAACCGGCAGCTCCCATATCCTGAATGCCGACTAAGGCGTCGCATTGGATAACTTCCAGACATGCTTCAAGCAAAAGCTTCTCCATAAACGGATCGCCGACTTGGACAGCAGAACGCTTTTCTTCAGACGAGTCTGACATTTCTTCAGAAGCAAACGTAGCGCCGTGGATTCCGTCACGCCCTGTTTTCGCTCCTACGTACATTACTGTGTTGCCGACACCCTTTGCCTGGCCTTTTTTGATGTCTTCATGATTGATTAAACCGACGCACATTGCGTTGACGAGCGGATTTCCTTCATAGCTGCTGTCAAACTGCACTTCTCCGCCGACTGTCGGGATGCCGATACAGTTGCCGTATCCGGCGATACCCGCTACTACTTCTTCAAACAAGTACTTCACGCGGGGTGAAGTCAGTTCACCAAATCGAAGAGAGTTCAATACAGCGATTGGGCGTGCACCCATTGAGAATACATCACGGATAATTCCGCCTACGCCAGTCGCAGCGCCTTGGTAAGGCTCGAGAGCTGATGGGTGGTTATGTGATTCAATTTTGAACACAACCGCTTGGTTATCACCGATATCAACGATTCCGGCGCCTTCCCCCGGCCCCTGCAGCACACGCTCGCCGCTTGTCGGGAATTTACGCAGAATCGGCTTTGAGTTTTTATAGCTGCAATGCTCAGACCACATGACAGAAAAAATTCCGATTTCTGTGTAGTTCGGCAATCTTCCAAGAATGGATTCTATCAATGCAAACTCATCATCACTGACACCCATTTGCTGATACAGTTTCTCTTCTTTTATTTGTTCTTTACTTGGTTCAAGCAGTAGTGACATGAGTTTCCCTCCAATTTTTCACGATAGACTGGAACAATTTAAGACCGTCGGCGCTTCCAAGCAGTTCATCGACCGCGCGCTCAGGGTGAGGCATCATGCCTAATACATTGCCTTTCTCATTCACGACACCGGCAATGTCGCTGACACTTCCATTAATATTAGAGCCGTATGTGAAAGCAATTTGATTGTTTTCCTTTAATGTAGCAAGCGTCTCGTCATCACAGTAGAAATTCCCTTCACCATGGGCAACCGGGATTGTAATCGATTCTCCCTTTTCGTAGGAAGCTGTGAATAAGGTTTCGTCGTTCTGAACAATCAATTCAACCGGACGGCAAATGAACTTCAGATCTTTGTTGCGTCTCATTGCGCCTGGCAGCAGCCCAAGCTCCTGTAAAATCTGGAATCCGTTACAGACGCCAAGAACAGGTTTTCCTTCAGCCGCTGCTTGTTTGACAGCTGGCATAATATTCGCAAATCGGGCGATGGCGCCGCATCTTAAGTAATCGCCGTAAGAAAATCCTCCCGGAATTAACACGCCGTCGAAGCCGTCAAGGCTTGTTTCCTCATGCCAGACGTATTCCACTTCATGGCCGAGCTCATCCTTTACAGCATGATACATATCGATATCACAGTTGGAGCCGGGTAACACAATCACCGCAAATTTCACTGTGCGACTACCTCCTCAACCTCATATCTATAATCTTCAATCACTGTGTTCGCAAGAAGTTTTTCGCACATTTCTTTCACTAGCACGTCAAGATCACGGTCAGATTTTTCAATGGTAAGCTCCATGTATTTCCCGATGCGCACATCTTGAACTTCGTTGTAAGTCATACTGTGCAAGGCATGCTGGACAGCGCTCCCTTGTGGATCTAGTACACTTTCTTTTAAGCTGACATAAACTTTTACTTTATACATGATGAATGCCTCCCAGTCTATTGAAAATCTCTTCGTATGCGTCGGTTAAGCTTCCCAGATTGCGTCTGAATAAATCTTTGTCCAGCTTTTCGTTCGTTTCTTTATCCCACAAGCGGCATGTGTCAGGAGATATTTCATCCGCCAAAAGCACTTGCCCTTCTGCATCTAAACCGAATTCAAGCTTGAAATCTATTAATCTGACATGACAATCGTCGAAGATGCTTTGAAGCTCTTCATTTACTATTGTTGTAATGGACTTAATGGTTTCTACCTGCTCAGGAGTCGCCGCCTTCAAAAGCCAAATATGATCTTCTGTGATGAGCGGATCACCCAGCGCGTCATCCTTGTAGTAAAACTCGATAATCGGCTGCTCAAGCTCCGTGCCTTCTGGAATGCCGAGACGTTTGGACATGCTTCCTGCCACAACATTTCTTACCACGACTTCAAGCGGCACAATCGTTACCTTTTTAATGAGCTGCTCCGTTTCCGAAATGCGCTCGATAAAATGATTGTTAATGCCCTTTGCATGAAGGTGTTTGAAAATTAAGCTTGAAATCTCGTTATTTAAGCGCCCTTTCCCGCTGATTTCTGCTTTTTTCTCGCCGTTAAAGGCAGTGGCGGAGTCTTTATACACGACATACAGAGTGTTTTCGTCATCGGTTTTGTAGATCTTTTTTGCTTTTCCTTCGTATAAAAGTTCATTCTTCACAATATTCACGGAAGGCCTCCTAACCCGAATGTTGGGAATTTTCAAACTAAGGCGGCTTAGAAGAAGCCGCTAAAAGCTTCTTCTATGCTAAACCTAAACGTTCAAAGATCAGATCAACATTTTTCAGATGGTAATTGTAATCAAAGCAGTCAGCAATTTTTTCCGGAGAAAGGCGTGACGTGATTTTCTCTTCCGCTTCCACAAGCTCGCGGAACGGCACTTGTTTTTCCCACGCTTCCATTGCTTTCGGCTGAACTGTATCATAGGCTTCTTCACGTGTAAGGCCTGTGTCAATCAAAGCAAGCAGCACACGCTGAGAATAGATAAGGCCGAGAGTGCGGTCCATGTTGCGCTTCATGTTTTCCGGGAAGACCGTTAAGTTCTTCACGATGTTGGAGAAGCGGTTCAGCATGTAGTTCAGCGCAATTGTCGCATCCGGAAGAATAATCCGTTCTGCTGAAGAATGAGAAATATCGCGCTCATGCCATAATGGAACATTTTCGTAAGCTGTCATCATGTAGCCGCGGATCACGCGCGCCATGCCTGTCATGTTTTCAGAGCCAATCGGATTTCGTTTATGCGGCATTGCAGATGAACCCTTTTGCCCTTTCGCGAAAAATTCCTCTACTTCACGTGTTTCACTCTTTTGCAGTCCGCGGATTTCCACAGCAAATTTCTCGATGCTTGTCGCGATCAAAGCAAGTGTTGCCATATAGTCAGCATGGCGGTCACGCTGAAGGGTTTGAGTGGAAATCGGTGCTGCTTTCAATCCGAGCTTCTCACAGACATATTGTTCAACAAATGGATCAATGTTCGCATATGTGCCGACAGCGCCGGAAATCTTTCCAACCTCGATGCCTGCTTTCGCTTGTTTGAAGCGCTCAAGATTACGTTTCATTTCTTCATGCCAAAGCGCAAGTTTTAAGCCGAAAGTTGTAGGCTCAGCATGTACGCCGTGCGTGCGCCCCATCATGACTGTGTATTTATGTTCTTTCGCTTTTCCTTTTATAATGTCAACAAATCTCTCAAGATCCTTGAGCAAAATATCGTTTGCCTGTTTTAATAAGTAGGAAAGAGCCGTATCAACAACGTCAGTTGACGTTAATCCGTAGTGCACCCATTTTCTTTCTTCGCCCAGTGATTCGGAAACGGCGCGTGTAAAAGCGACAACGTCATGGCGCGTGTCCTTTTCAATTTCTAAAATACGGTTGATGTCAAATGACGCGTTTTCGCGCATAACCTTTACATCTTCTTTCGGAATGACGCCAAGCTCCGCCCACGCTTCACAGGCAAGAATCTCTACCTCCAGCCATGCTTGAAATCTGTTTTCATCCGTCCAAATCGCGGACATTTCAGGTCTTGAATAACGTTCGATCATTCTGCTTGTCCTCCGTCTCTATTCATCCATTTATTTGTGATCTCCTGAATCCATTCGTCTTCAGGCTGCTTCATAAATGTAATATGCCCCATTTTGCGGCCTTTTTTGATTTCATGTTTTCCGTATATATATAGCTTTGCCTCTTTTAAAAGCTCCGGGTCTTCCTCAACAAGCTTTACTTCATCGCCGAGAAGATTCACCATCATGCCCGGCTTCAGCAAATCTGTCTTCCCAAGCGGAAGCCCGCATACCGCTCTGATATGCTGCTCAAACTGGCTCGTCTCGCAAAGGTCCAGCGTATAATGCCCAGAATTGTGCGGTCTTGGCGCCAGTTCATTGACCAAAAGCTCTCCGTCCTCTGTCAGGAACATCTCAACAGCAAGCGGTCCGACAAGGTTAAGCTCATCTGCAAGCTTAACTGCGAGATCAGCAGCCTTCTGCTGAATCCCTTTCTCTACCCGTGCGGGCACGATGCTTTGGAAAAGAATATTGTTGTGGTGAATGTTTTCAGCTGTCGGAAATGTTGAAATTTCACCGTTTACCGATCTGACGACGATCACCGACAGTTCCATTTTAAAAGAAACCCAGCTTTCAAGAATGCAAGTTCCGTGTTCTAACAGACCGGCTGCCTGCTCCATTTGCGCCTCTTCTTTTATCACAAATTGGCCTTTGCCGTCGTACCCGCCGCGGCATGTCTTCAGAACTGCGGGTAACCCGAGCTCCTGTACCGCCTGTTTCAATTCATTCTTTGTTTTGACGATGCTGTACGGTGCGACTTCACAGCCCGCGGATTGAATTGCTTTTTTCTCTGTTTCACGGTTTTGGGTAATGAGCAGCAGCTCACTTCCTTGCGGGAGATACGCATGATCTTTTAGCCAATGCAGCGCATCATAGTCGATGTTTTCAAACTCATATGTGATGATATCGCTGATTTCAGCCAATTTTCGAATCGCTTCACGGTCATTATAATGAGCGGTAATTTCGACATCCGCAACCTGCCCGCACGGCGAATCTTTCACCGGATCAACGACCGCGACTTTATACCCCATTTGTTTGGCGGACACAGCCATCATTTTCCCAAGCTGGCCGCCGCCGATAATGCCGATTACAGCTCCCGGATAGATGATTTGTTTAGACAAGCTGATCACTGCTTTCTAACACCGTCTGTTTTGTATTTTCTCTTCTCTCATCCAGCTTACGGGCAAGGTCTTCGTCAAATGCTGACAAAATTTGCGCCGCTAACAGGCCTGCGTTCACAGCACCCGCTTTGCCGATGGATGTTGTCGCAACAGGCACGCCTCCAGGCATTTGGACGATGGAAAGAAGTGAATCCATTCCGTTCAGCGCCTTGGACTGAACCGGAACTCCAATGACTGGCAGTGTTGTTTTCGCAGCCGTCATCCCTGGCAGATGCGCCGCTCCTCCGGCACCGGCAATAATCACCTTGATGCCTCTTTCTCTAGCAGTTTCAGCATATTCAAACATGAAATCAGGCGTCCGGTGAGCGGAAACGACCTTTTTTTCGTACGGAACATTGAGTTCGTCAAGTATGTCGCATGCGTGTTTCATTGTCTCCCAATCGGAAGTGCTTCCCATGATGATTCCTACTAGCGGCTGCATTCTGTTCCCCACCTTCTAATGCTTTTGTTTTCAGAAAATAAAAAATACCCGCTCTGCATTGCACTTATGAGGAAGCAATACAAACCGGGCATGGTACATGTATCGTCAGTCGTTCGCTTCTGCGATATATCCATGTCAGTTTTATCGATCACTTTCCTGCATAGTCCGGCAATTTACGGTTGCCGGGTAGAAACTTATGGGCCATATTCCCAAGATTATATGAGGTCGTGTTTTGATTTCATGTTTATCTTAACAACGGACATGGATAATGTCAACGATATTATCGAACGATACAAAAATTCATTCTACTAATGTTCGTGTTTTAGATCAATTTCCCTTCAAATACGATTTTTTTCCCGCACGGAACGATCTGAATTGACCCATTTTCCTTTTTTTCCATAAAAATAGGTTCTTCCATTCGCCTTACAGGCAGATATCCTTCTTCTTTCATTTGCTGAAGCACCGCATCAATCGTTTGCTGCTCTGTCACTTCAAACTTTTTCTTCTTCGGCTTTGCCATTATTCTTTAATTCTCCTCTTCTTCACCGCTTTGACCCAGAAGCCGCCGTGGATTGTTTTTGGTTCGTACGCAATAATAAAGGCTTTTGAATCAAGTGTTTTAATCGTATCATATAGCTGGAGTTCATATTTTCTCGGCGTTAGGATCTGAAGGGCTGTGCGGTCGCCTTCAAGCCCGCCTGCCACCCAATTTGTCACGCCGTAGCCTTTTTCACGGAGCTGCTTCGGAAGATCAAGATCGAGCTCCTTCGTAATCACATTGACCATAATATAGCCAAGCGCCAATTTTTCTTCTATTTTCATGCCGACAATTACGCCTAGACCGTAACCGAGCGCGTACGCGATCACATTTTGAATCTGGTCTAAGTTATCGAGCACCAGACTCAGCCCTGTCACATAAACCAGTATTTCAATCGTACTGATGCCGGCCGCTAAATAACGCTGTCCTTTCAGCGTTAAAATCATTCTTATCGTAAAAAATGACACATAGACAATATTAATAATGAGAATTATGAGAACCATGGCTATCCCATTTGATAAGATGGTTTGCATCATTTTATTCATCCCCCTACTCTTCAGCTTGCACAAAGCATTCATATTCTACTAGAGAAATGAGCCGTTTACAATCAGCTTCGCCCGTAAGTTTAAGCAAAATATTTCGACATGCTTTTATGAATTGAACAGTAGTAGTTTACCCTCTTTCTCGCCTTTTCAAAATCAAAACAAAAAAGCCCGCTTTTCAGCAGACTCACCTCTTTATATCTATTGTCAGATCTCTTTTTTCATTTTCTGAAGGGACTTGTATTCTTTCTCAAGCTCACTCAGCGTGTAGTCAGCAAGCTGTTCCCCTCTTCCTTGATAAAATTCCGAGAGCAGTAATTTGGTTTTTAAAAATTGCTTCTTTTGATTAATTGCTCGGCGAAGCACATCAGCCATGTCCATCATCCTCCTTAAACATAAAGGTTTTTGCGCTGGACGTTTTCAGCATTTTCCCCATCATACACGGGTTAATCCTACAAATCAACTATGTTTTTTAGATATATTTGTAAAAAGTGTGACATAAAAAACCGGCTAGGATTAGCCGGTTTTTTCATTAAAGCGGAATCAGCGACGCCGTAAAATATTCCGAAATAAACGGCCAAGTCACTGCCGTAAACAGCAGCGCTATCGCAACCACTGCAAATACACAATAGATATAATCAATTGGTGCATCTTGTGCCGCCTGGTACACACGCTGTACATACAGCGCGATGATAAAAAAGATGGAAAACAAGATCAGCACCGTAAACAGTACTGTCAGCATTGGGATATTTACGATCGCAAAGATCAGCCAAAGGATTGAAACAGCAATTACGGGTACAAGCAATGAACCCAATACGGCAGCCGCTTCTCTGAACGTCACCTTCTGCTTCATCATATAGCGGGAGACAGCCCATATAGCAAAGACCATTACCGCGAAAAAGATCAGCAAATACACAAGAACAACTAAAAACCCGTCATAGAAAGCATGATGGCGTTCTCCGAAACCGAGCGGCCGATTCCAGCTTGCCTTTAACTGAAACCAATTCCCAATTGAAAAAATGATACTGAATATAAGCATTGAAATCAGACCGTACTTATAATGAGAAAAACCATCCGTTACGACAGTTTTCGCCGGTGATTTTAAAATCGAGAACGCAAAACCGCAATATCTGTTGATGGCTGCCCAAACAGACGCAAGCTTGTCTTTAACAGTTGATTCACCGCGTTCCTGGCGCGGTTTCTGCTTTTGTTTTTGCTTCTGCTTGCTTTGCCGGCTCGCCTTTCTGGACATTCTCGATAGCGGTTCTTCATCTGCATCTATTCTTTCACTCTGGTTAATTTCTTCTTCAAACGTTTCTTTTCTTTCTTCCGTCATGTCAGCAACTCCTATCAAAAAAATACGGCGGAATACCATTCAGCAAGAAAATAAAACACTTATATAAGGTACCGAAGCCTTCCTGAACAGTCAAGTCATTTCCATTTAAGTAAAGCATGGCGGCACATCTACATGACGGTATATCGTATGAAATGGTTTTATCTTTTGCAACAAAAAAACCAGCTGCCAGTGCAGCTGGTTTTTCATTCCTTATTTTAAGAAGATAAAGTACAGGATAAATACGACAAACAGCCCGTACATGATTGGATGAACCTCTTTTGCTTTTCCTTTGCACACCATTGTAATCGGATAGAAAATAAATCCGATGGCAATACCAGTCGCGATGCTGTACGTTAACGGCATCATGATCATGGTAAGGAAAGCAGGAACGGCCACTTCGAACTTATCCCAAGCGATTTTGCCAAGCGGCGCCACCATCAATGCACCAACAATAATAAGCGCCGGCGCTGTTACATTTGACGTAACGACTGATAGGAGCGGAGAGAAAAACGTAGCCAGTAAAAAGAGAATCCCTGTTACAATTGCGGCAAATCCTGAACGGGCACCCGCAGCGACACCTGAGCTTGATTCCACATAAGAAGTTGTTGTAGACGTACCAAGCACGGCACCGATCACAATAGAAGATGAATCAGCTAAAAGCGCACGGCCTGCACGCGGCAATTTGTTTTCCTTCATTAAACCAGCTTGTGTCGCCACAGCAACAAGTGTACCAGCTGTATCAAAAAATCCGACAAACAAGAATGTTAAAATAACGATCAGCATTTGTACAGAGAAAATATCCGGGAGGTGAATCCACGCTTGTCCGAAAGTCGGCGCAAGGCTCGGCACACTGCCGACAATTTGAGTCGGAACCGGAACCAAACCGAAAATCATGCCGGCTACCGCTGTTAACAGCATCCCGATAAACACGCCTGCGTTCACGCGAAGCACCATTAAAATAACCGTGACAATCACACCGAAAATCGTTAACAGCACAGGACCGCTGTGAATGTTTCCGATCGTGACGAGCGTAGAAGGATTTGCAGTAATGATTCCTGAGCCTTGCAAACCAACGAATGTAATAAACAGGCCGATCCCCGCACCGACTGCCAATTTCAGCTCAGGCGGAATGGCGTTGATGATTTTTTCACGAAAACCTGTTAAAGAAAGAGCAACGAAAATAAGACCTGAAATAAAAACACCAGACAAAGCTGCCTGCCATGAAATACTCATACCAAGGACAACAGAAAACGCAAAAAACGCGTTCAGCCCCATACCCGGCGCGATGGCAATCGGATATCTCGCTATTAATCCCATTAAGATACAGCCTGCTGCAGACGCCAGCGCTGTCGCCGTAAAGACCGCACCCTGGTCAATTCTCAGCGCCTCCGGAAAATCTTTCACGCTGTCCAAAGCAAGCGTAATCGGATTGACGAACAAAATATATGCCATAGATAAAAAAGTCGTTAATCCGCCAATGATTTCATTGCGATAGCTGGTGCCCAGCTCATCAAACTGAAAATACTTTTTCAAGCTATTTGACTCCCTTCACTCTTTGCTATTTATTCTGTCCTGAAATCGCCAAATAAAAAACGCCCCAATAATTTTGGGACGCTTGACTACAGACGGATTTCAGTTTGAATAAATAAACGTGTTTTATTTATATCAAACGAAAGAAATGTTTACGTAGTCAAGCCATTTACGGTAGCTTGGTAGAGACTTGCGAGCCATATTCCCGCGATTATACGAATTCATCTTATTTGATTTCTGTGTCTATTGTACCAAGTTCATTTTGAAAAAACAATACAAAAAGCGAACAATAGTCGCACAAAATCAGATTTTGTTCGTAATAAACAAATAAAACCATCTTCCCGGCAAAATTGCCAAAAAGATGGTTTCCATTAATTGATTCTTATTCCCACTCAATCGTCGCAGGCGGCTTACTTGTAATATCGTACACCACGCGGTTAATGTGCTTCACTTCGTTTACGATACGTGTCGAAATGACTTCAAGCACATCCCACGGGATACGCGCCCAGTCTGATGTCATGCCGTCTATTGATGTAACGGCACGGATTCCGATTGTGTAATCATATGTTCTTGCGTCACCCATAACACCAACGCTGCGGATGTCAGGAAGAACAGTGAAGTATTGCCAGATATCACGCTCTAAGCCGTGATTTGCAATTTCTTCACGCAAGATTGCATCTGATTCACGAACGATTTCAAGTTTTTCTTCTGTTACTTCGCCAAGAACGCGGATTCCGAGTCCCGGTCCTGGGAACGGCTGACGCCATACGATTTCATCCGGAATGCCGAGCTCTGTGCCAAGCGCGCGCACTTCGTCTTTGAAGAGCGTATTTAACGGCTCGATCAGCTCAAACTGCATGTCTTCAGGAAGTCCGCCGACATTGTGGTGAGATTTGATCGTTTGCGCCGTTGCTGTACCGCTCTCGATGATATCTGTGTAAAGCGTACCTTGTGCAAGGTAGTCGATGCCTTTGAGCTTGTCCGCTTCATCATCAAACACGTAAATGAATTCATTACCGATGATTTTGCGTTTTTGCTCAGGATCAGAAACGCCTTTTAGTTTGTTTAAGAATCGATCTTTTGCGTCTACTTTAATCACATTCATGTTAAAGCCTTCGCTGAATGTTTTCATAACACCCTCAGCTTCGCCTTTACGGAGAAGACCATGGTCTACAAAGATACAAGTCAGCTGGTCGCCGATCGCTTTATGAATCAAAACAGCAACAACAGAGGAATCAACGCCGCCGCTTAGCGCGCAAAGAACCTGTTTGTCTCCGACCGTTTCACGGATTTTTTGCATTTCGATTTCGATAAAGTTCTCCATTGACCATTCGCCTTCGCATTCGCAAACACCGAATACAAAGTTTTTCAGAAGATCATTGCCGTATTCAGAGTGGCGCACTTCCGGGTGGAACTGAACGCCATACCATTTTTTGTCCGCTTTGCTCATCGCTGAGTTCGGGCAATGATGGCTTGTCGCGTCAACAGTGAAGCCTTCAGGAACTTCTACAACCAAATCGCCGTGGCTCATCCAAACCACTTGTTCGTTTGGAAGATCTTTGAACAAATCAGGTGTGCCTTCGATGCGGATGTTTGCTTTTCCGTATTCACGCTGGCTTGCCGCTTCAACTTTACCGCCAAGGTAATGAGTCATCAGCTGCATGCCGTAGCAAATTCCCAAAACAGGAATATCAAGCTCGAAGATTTTCTCGTCACAGCGGAAAGAGTTTTCATCATACACACTGTTTGGACCGCCGGATAAAATAATTCCTTTTGGATTCATTTTTTTAATTTCTTCAGCCGTCAATGTATGTGGATGCAGCTCGCTGTAAACACCGAATTCACGGATACGGCGTGTAATCAGCTGGTTATACTGACTGCCGAAATCAAGGACAAGAATCATTTCATTCACTAACTTTGTCATGGTTGTCACCTAATCTCCTCTAAGTTTTTTGACACAGAAAAAAACGAGGACAGATATGAAGCTCGCTCCGCCCTCTTTGGCAAGGCCGTTTGCCGGAGTCAGGCCAACTCGCTCCCAGACTCCGATAATATTCACTAATTCTAACAACACGTTGATAAGCGGTCAAGACCATCTTCTTTTAATTAAATTTTCCCATAACTCTCTCGAATCATTCCATAGCGCCGAAGAATCTTCATTTCTGTAAAGCGCCCTTTCATAGCTTAATGTCAGCTTTGACATGTCTTCTATGTCGTATTTTTCATCAATTCGTTTTGCATAATCACGCAGCGTTTCACTGCCTCGTTTCGGCAGCCCTTTTCTCTTCAGTTGTTTCAGAAGCGCGTCATATGCCTCAAAAAACGCGTGCTGATCGCTGCGCCGCTTCAATTTCCTCACGGTGAAAACAGGAATCCATAACGAGCGGAAAACATACAGCAATACAGCTGCCACCAAGAGGACTGCAAGAACCGCAAGCGCTGCATACAAGCCCGCACCGGCATTAGTATGCGAAGCGGACGGCTTTTTAGAAACAGCTGGCTCCCGCTTTTCCTTTTGTTTTTCCTCTTTTTGCGGCTGTTTTTTCTCTTCTTTCTGTTTCTCTTTTGCTTTCTTCGGCGAGCTGCTGTTATCGCTGCCAGAGTCCCTTGTTTCAGAAGATGTAAATTTAGCCGGATTTGTAAACCCTTTAGTCGGCTCAAATGTAACCCAGCCCTGTTCCGGGAAATACACCTCTACCCAGGAATGGGCATTGTTATTTGTCACTTCGTAAATGCTGCCATTTTTGTTCCCTGCTTCTTTGTATTCGCCGGACGTATAACCCTTTACCCAGCGGGCCGGAATGCCGGCCGAGCGCAAGAGCACCACCATGGCGGAAGAAAAGTTATCACAATAACCCATTTTCGTTTCAAAGAGAAATTGATCGACATAATCCTCATCATTCTTCGGAATGGTCACGTTTTCTGTTTCATAGGTGAACGCATTTGACCCTAAATAGTCCTCAACCGCTTTCACCTTATCAAACATATTGTCGTGATCCTGAGTCAGTTTGATCGCAAGGGTTCTCACCCGCTCTGGCAGTGAATCTGGAAGCTGCATGTAGCGATCGCTGAATGTGTACTCCTCACTATTTTTTCTCACTTTTACCTTTCTCAGTTCATCCAGCTTATAAACCGGGGAATTGTACGTTACAGTATAATTCCCCATATTTCTGATTTCACCGGCTTGTTCACTGATCGGAGAAATTTGCTCCGTGTTGCCGTTCATTTCAAGTGAGACAGCCTGCTTTGGCTGAATGGTTTCCGCACCAATCGGATACATCAGATGGTTATACCCGTAGTGCTTATCGACTTTTACACGGACGGTGCGGCGCTCTGTCGCAACCTTATGGTCAAACCACAGATTTTCAACTTTTCCATTGCTAAGCTGATACGACATGCCTGTGTCTGTTTCAATCCAGCCTTTTCCGGTATACGTGTCCTTCGTTTCCACACGGAAATACGTACGCTCTTTTCCCTGCCATGTAAAAACAGGTGTAGCATCCTGCTGGAACGGGCCGCCGAGTGATTCATCATGATTCCCGTATCCGATTTTGCTTTCCCCTGCAGACACGCGGTCTTGATGAGTGATTTTTTTAAGAAAAGGCACCGGATCAGGCCAGGCCGGCTCTGATTTTGGAGCGGCGAGTCCGAATCCCGTTGCAGCCAAAACCAATACAGATAAAGGAAGAAACCATTTCAGGACAGATGTTTTTGGCAGTGTGATTCTTTCCATCAGCTTAATGCGTTCCAAGTATAAAAGGCCCAGCATAAAGAAGCCGATCAGTACGATACGGATGACGGCAAAAGTGGCATCATATGGCGTAAAGGTATCAAGAATCGTAATATACGCTACTGTCATCATAAAGAAAAACAAAATTCTTCTCTGGTAAATCACCCAATAATGCAGGAGATAGACCAGCAGCCACAGCAGCACAAAAAACAGCAGGGTCCGAAATGAAGGAATCATGTCATTCCATTGCCCAGATTGAATCAGCGTGATATTCAGATAGACATCCTGCAAAAAAGAGCTGACCCAGCTCAAGTCGAATATAGATCCTTGATAAAACAGGATGTGTATCGAGATCAATGTAAATATGACACAAAAAGGAACGGTGACAAACCACCTCATCCTGAAAAAAGTCAGCAGAAACGTCAAACCGATAAAGACACTAAAAAAGCCTGTATGTTTCGTTTCAGTAAAACTGTCAAGCGGCCTGAGCCACTCCCACAGCAATAAAAAAGCCAGAAAATAAAATAACAGCAAGCTCAAACGGCTTCCCTTGTGATCATCGTGCGGCATGTGAACCAGTCACCTCTCTTTCTAAACAACACGCGAAACTCGCCCGCCCCTCATGACCCGAACTCTGATTTGGCGTTTCATCATGCGTTCAATCATGACATTTTCAGCTTGAGAGAGCTCAGCATCTTTCTCTTTTGCCAGTATCACCGTAACCCGGCCGCCTCCTATTTCTGCGAGGTGCAGCATATCTTCCGTTAACTGTCCCGTGACAACAACTTGATCAGCTTGGCGAACAGATGGCTTTCCCAGCTCTTCCCGTGCATATCGGCTTATCGGGTCTGCCGCATCACAATGAGCGATGGCTAAATGCCGAAGCATGTGCTTAAAATGCTGATCCCCTTCCTGAATAGGGAAAATGTTTTTTTCCTTCCCGATGGAAGCCAGACCAGCACCCGCGCCGTTTTTTAAAACAGAATGAAGAATCGAAGCTGTCACTGAAACGACCTCTTCGAATGCGTCTGAGGAAAAACGGTCCATCAGCAGAAAC
Source organism: Bacillus sp. PS95 (assembly GCF_037963565.1). NCBI lineage: Bacteria > Bacillati > Bacillota > Bacilli > Caryophanales > Bacillaceae > Bacillus > Bacillus sp. PS95. Next base: position 660,942 of record NZ_CP150160.1, on the reverse strand, counting down.
AGATTTTTGCTGCGAGAAGGCTCAAATTCCTTCGTCATCAGCTGGCTCCGCCGTGCAGAGGTCTTCCAATCTAACGCAGCAAACCGGTCTCCCGGCTGATAATTCCGCACACTTGCTGCGACTGAGGAATGGTGCTGATGAATAGGAGAAGAACCGCTTACACCGTCTTCCTGATGCCTCTCATTCACCTGATAGGAAAAACGCTGAAAGAATGGATAAACAAACAGGGTGTCATCCAGCTCAAAAAATGCTGTTTTTTCAATCAAGCCAAGAACATCCCCGGTTCGCACCCTGACAGAATGAAAGTGATGCTCTCCGCGCGGTACCCGAGCTAATTCATACGACATCGTCATGCTCCGTTTAAACCAAGGAAAAACGAGCCGTTTGGCCGCGGCTCCGTCTCGATTTAATGACTCGATACCTTCTGGCAGGCAATCTTCAATCACCATATACATCAGGGGGAATGGCAGCTTTCTTCTCAACGTAACCGTTACGCCCAGCCTGTCCCCCGCATGCAATTGTGTTTTATCCATTTGCCTTGAAGCCTGAAAAGAACGGAGCGGATACAAGGCCAACAGCCCGGCATACAAGACAAAAGGGAGAAACGCGTAAAACAAAAACCAGCTGACAAAGCCGCCCTGAAACATCGCATAAGAAAAAACAGCAGCCGTCAATAAAGTTAATATAATCAGCTTCCAACCATATATGAGCCATTGCCATTTCTTATTCATCAGCGGACCGACGACCTTTGAACCGGCACCTTCACAGCTGACATGATCTCCCTTACGATCGCTTCTGCCTGAATCCCTTCAAATTTTGCCTCAGGATGAAGCATCATCCGGTGCGGCAGCGTGAAAGGAGCTAAATATTGAATATCATCCGGTATGACGTAGTCGCGATGATGCAGCAGCGCGTATGCCTGTGCCGCTTTCATGAGGGCGATTGAGCCGCGCGGACTGACGCCTAATTGAACAGAAGGATGCTGTCTCGTTTTCTGCACAATTTCAACGATATATTCCTTAATGCTGTCATCAGCACGGACATTCTGCACTTCCCGCTGTAAACGGATGAAGTCTTCTTTTGCAATAACCGACTCAAGCGTCTCAATCGGATGGCTTTTTTCCTGAAGAGATAAGACGTCAAGCTCTTCATTAAAGGACGGATAACCCATCCGAAGTTTGAATAAAAAACGGTCAAGCTGAGCTTCCGGCAAAGGATAGGTCCCTTCATATTCGACCGGGTTTTGCGTTGCCATCACAAAAAAAGGAGCGGCAAGCTGCATCGTATGGCCATCTACCGTGACGCTTCCCTCTTCCATCGCTTCGAGCAAAGCCGACTGTGTCTTCGGAGAGGTACGGTTGATTTCATCGGCCAGCACGATATTTCCCATAATTGGGCCGGGACGATATTCAAATTCCATCGTTTTCGCATTATAGATAGATACCCCTGTTACATCAGATGGCAGCAAATCCGGAGTGAATTGGATTCTTTTGAAATCAGCGCCGATTGACTTTGCCAGCACGCGGACCATCATCGTTTTTCCGACTCCGGGTACATCCTCAAGCAGCACATGCCCTTTGGCAAGAAGGGCTGCTAAGCTGAGTATGGCGATGTCTCGTTTTCCAACCATTACTCTATTAATATGTTCAACTGCTTTCCCCAGCAAAGGATGCAGGTCTTCTTGATATGCCATTCTTTTCCTCCTAGTCATCTACAAAATTCATCATAATGTAACCTAACTTTACCACAAAAAGCAATCTGTATAAAAAAACGATTCTAGCAAATTGTTTCCAATAAAGCTGGCCAAAACACACAAAAAAGCTTCCTGTGACAGGAAGCTCCATTATTTTTGTTCTAAAGGCTCCATATGAACATGCGAATAATCAATCTCATGCTCCTCCTTCATTCTCCGCTCAATTTCATTGGCTATATCGTGGCTTTCCGTAATATTTAAATCTGCCGATACCTCAACCACCACATCAACATGAACCGTACTGCCCAAGTATCTTGCTTTTATGTCTTTTAAACGGCTCACACCGGAGATTTTTTCGATTGTCTGTTTATAAGCGGAAATGTCCTTTATGTCGAATCCATCTGTCAAAGAGTGAGATGACTCTTTAAAAATATCCCATGCGGTCTTGCAAATAAGCAGACCGATCACAAACGCAGTGACCGTATCAATCCAAGCAAGATGGAATTGAGCAGCTACAATGCCGATAAATGTGCCGATACTGACAAATGCGTCTGATTTATTATCAGCAGCCGCAGCAAGGAGCGCCTGGCTCTTCACCTTTTTGGCCAGCCTTTTATTGTACCGGTAAACGATCAGCATCAGGACTGCCCCGCCCGCTGCCGTCCAAGCCGCAATCATATCCGGCGTCTCTTGTTTAGCAGAAAAAATAGATTCTCCGGCGCTGAACAGCACTTGCAGGCCGACAACCATCATAATAAACGATGCGATAAGCGATGCAATCGTTTCCGCTCGAAAGTGGCCGTATGGATGATCTTCGTCAGGAGGCTTTTGGGAGATGCGCAGGCCAATCAGCACAGCAACAGAAGCAATAATGTCAGTTGTATTATTTAACCCGTCTGCCGTAAGTGCTTCCGAGTGAAAAAGATAACCGATGATCAGTTTAATTGCGGAAAGAACAAGATACGCGGCAATGCTGACCAGCGCCCCGGATTCTCCCTTTTTCAGTTCATCATATCTCTCCATACAAAACCTCCTCCCCGCTCACATTTTCCTATTATTATCTTACAAAGCTGAACCGCAGTGGGTCTACAGAAACATGATTCACCCGCCACAGAAAAATAGTGACGATGGAACACTTTTTCTCTCATCCAATTTATTTGCTCCGCCAAAAAGCCCATCAGATCCAATGACACCAGCGCTTCTCGCATTCTATCGAATTGTAAATAGTACACAAAATCACACAGCAAATAAAAAACGAAACATTTTTTCCACACATTCGCTGAAAGCGCAAACAAAACACTACAAATTTGAAATAAGCTGGTATATTTTCTTACACGAATTTTCGACAAACTGTATATTTATGATAGAGTTTCAATTATCATAATATTCAGTAATGATTGCATTTTAAAAGGAGGTAACTTATGAACCAGTCTCAATCAGGATTAAAAAAGGAATTAAAGACCCGCCATATGACAATGATTTCGATTGCCGGTGTAATCGGAGCCGGCCTATTTGTAGGCAGCGGTTCAGTGATTCACTCGACCGGTCCGGGTGCCGTTGTTTCTTACGCGTTAGCCGGATTATTGGTGATTTTTATTATGAGAATGCTCGGTGAGATGTCTGCCGTAAACCCGACGAGCGGATCGTTTTCTCAATACGCTCACGACGCCATCGGACCGTGGGCAGGATTTACAATCGGCTGGCTGTACTGGTTTTTCTGGGTGATCGTCATAGCGATCGAAGCCATTGCCGGTGCTGGCATTATTCAATACTGGTTCCATGATATTCCGCTGTGGCTGACAAGTTTGATCTTGACCATTGTGCTCACCCTGACAAACGTCTACTCTGTTAAGTCTTTCGGTGAGTTTGAATATTGGTTCTCCCTCATTAAAGTTGTGACTATCATTGCTTTTCTAATCGTTGGTTTTGCCTTTATTTTTGGCTTTGCACCGGGCAGTGAGCCAGTCGGTTTTTCGAATCTTACAGGCAAAGGCGGATTTTTCCCGGAAGGCATCAGCTCCGTATTGCTCGGCATTGTCGTTGTCATTTTCTCTTTTATGGGAACTGAAATCGTTGCCATTGCAGCAGGGGAAACATCCAACCCGATCGAATCTGTGACAAAAGCCACCAGATCCGTTGTATGGCGCATCATCGTCTTTTACGTGGGCTCAATCGCCATTGTCGTAGCGCTATTGCCATGGAATTCAGCAAATATTTTAGAAAGCCCTTTCGTCGCTGTACTTGAGCATATAGGAGTGCCCGCAGCCGCACAGATTATGAACTTTATCGTCCTCACAGCCGTACTCTCTTGCCTGAATTCAGGTTTGTACACCACATCCAGAATGCTGTATTCTCTTGCAGAAAGAAACGAAGCGCCGCGCCGTTTTATGAAATTGAGCAAAAAAGGCGTTCCCGTACAAGCCATTGTGGCCGGGACATTTTTCTCTTATATCGCGGTCGTAATGAACTATTTTTCACCGGATACCGTCTTTTTATTCTTAGTCAACTCATCAGGCGCAATCGCTTTACTCGTCTATCTTGTCATCGCTGTTTCCCAGCTGAAAATGCGGAAAAAACTCGAAAAAACAAACCCGGAAGCATTGAAGATCAAAATGTGGCTCTTCCCTTTCCTAACCTACTTGACCATCATCGCCATTTGCGGAATTTTAGTGTCCATGGCGTTTATTGATTCCATGAGAGACGAGCTGCTGCTTACAGGCGTCATCACGGGAATCGTTCTGATTTCTTACCTTGTGTTCAGAAAACGCAAGGTGAGCGAGAAAGCGGCTGCCAACCCAGTCACACAGCAGCAGCCCGATATCCTGCCTTAATGCTGATCAAATCCTAAACGGCCTGCCGTTTAGGATTTTGTTATTTTCTTCTTCGGGCGGTCTGCAGCACGAAGATTTTTTGTAACCATCACGTCCTTATTGTCATTAACTATAGTACCAATTTGGAAAATTTAGATAAGGACAGATGAAAATGACACTTGAAAAATTTGTGGATGCTCTCCCAATCCCAGATACACTAAAGCCAGTACAGCAATCAAAAGAAAAAACATACTACGAAGTCACCATGGAGGAATGCACTCATCAGCTCCATCGCGATCTCCCTCCAACCCGCCTGTGGGGCTACAACGGCTTATTTCCGGGGCCGACCATTGAGGTTAAAAGAAATGAAAACGTATATGTAAAATGGATGAATAACCTTCCTTCCACGCATTTCCTTCCAATTGATCACACCATTCATCACAGTGACAGCCAGCATGAAGAGCCCGAGGTAAAGACTGTTGTTCATTTACACGGCGGCATCACGCCAGATGATAGTGACGGGTATCCGGAGGCTTGGTTTTCCAAAGACTTTGAACAAACAGGACCTTATTTCAAAAGAGAGGTTTATCATTATCCAAACCAGCAGCGCGGGGCTATATTGTGGTACCACGATCACGCCATGGCGCTCACCAGGCTAAATGTCTATGCCGGACTTGTCGGTGCTTATATCATTCATGACCCAAAGGAAAAACGCTTAAAACTGCCTTCAGACGAATACGATGTGCCGCTTCTTATCACAGACCGCACGATCAATGAGGATGGTTCTTTGTTTTATCCGAGCGCACCGGAAAACCCTTCTCCGTCACTGCCTAATCCTTCAATCGTTCCGGCTTTTTGCGGAGAAACCATACTCGTCAACGGGAAGGTATGGCCATACTTGGAAGTCGAGCCAAGGAAATACCGATTCCGTGTCATCAACGCCTCCAATACAAGAACCTATAACCTGTCACTCGATAATGGCGGAGAGTTTATTCAGATTGGTTCAGATGGAGGGCTCCTGCCGCGATCTGTTAAACTGAATTCTTTCAGCCTTGCGCCTGCTGAACGTTATGATATCATCATTGACTTCACAGCATATGAAGGAGAATCGATCATTTTGGCAAACAGCGCGGGCTGCGGCGGTGACGTCAATCCTGAAACAGATGCGAATATCATGCAATTCAGAGTCACAAAACCATTGGCACAAAAAGACGAAAGCAGAAAGCCGAAGTACCTCGCCTCATACCCTTCGGTACAGCATGAAAGAATACAAAACATCAGAACGTTAAAACTGGCAGGCACCCAGGACGAATACGGCAGACCCGTCCTTCTGCTTAATAACAAACGCTGGCACGATCCCGTCACAGAAGCACCAAAAGTCGGCACAACTGAAATATGGTCCATTATCAACCCGACACGCGGAACACATCCGATCCACCTGCATCTAGTCTCCTTCCGTGTATTAGACCGGCGGCCGTTTGATATCGCCCGTTATCAAGAAAGCGGGGAATTGTCCTATACCGGTCCGGCTGTCCCGCCGCCGCCAAGTGAAAAGGGCTGGAAAGACACCATTCAAGCGCATGCAGGTGAAGTCCTGAGAATCGCGGCGACATTCGGTCCGTACAGCGGACGATACGTATGGCATTGCCATATTCTAGAGCATGAAGACTATGACATGATGAGACCGATGGATATAACAGATCCCCATAAATAATCCGACAAACTTGCCTCTAGCAGGCAAGTTTTTTCTTTATGGAACCTTTGGCCCTATTTATCGTATTACGTAAAAACAGCAAAAGGAGCTGCTTTTTATGCTGACACACGACCTACATGAAAAAATAAAGCAATACATTTCAATTTATGCTGAATTAAAATCAAAATTAAAATGGAAAGTTTCACACGATCAGATATTAATGCTCATTTCTTCTGCATATATTGTGAATAAAAGAGAGTTTGATTTTCAGCGCTTTTATGATTTGAGCAGCTATATCAAATCAAACATCGGCAGCTTCTCAACACTCAATTCACACCACCGCTTTACTGTTGCATCTATTCTGGACATTCATTTTCAGCATGAGGCAAAACAAACATTTCAGACTTTCATCGATGTATACAATGAAATGGTGAAGCTAGGGTATAAGCGGGATATGTTCACATACCTTTCCGCTCTGATCTTGCTCACCGGCAAATCTGAAACGACAAACCAAAAAGAACAGATGAACATGGGGCTAGCTGTTTATCAGCAGATGAAGAAAAATCATTATTTCCTCACTTCAACTCAGAATGTTCCGCTTGCCGTACTGCTTGGAGAAAACGGAAAAGGTTTGCAGGCGCTACAGAAGGCGGAAACATGCTATCAGCTGCTGGCGGCCAACGGCTTTAAAAAAGGACAGTACTTACATCAGGTCAGCCATATTCTGGCCTTGCAAAGTGAAAAAGAGCCCGAAATGCTTGTTTCCGCTTGCAAACAGATATATCAATCGATCACTGAATCTGTCAAAAAACCAAAGGATTATCATTATCCAGACCTTGCTCTCCTCACATTTCTGGAAGAGCCAGATATCAAAACCGTTTTGTGCATCACTGACGAATTAAACCAGGAAAAAGCTTTTAAATGGCAAAAGGAAATGAATTTTAAAATTGCTGTCAGCCTCTATCTCAGTGAGCATATGGAGAAAAATCTGCTGATGGAATCAGGACTATACACCGCTATCGAAACAGCCATTCAAGCGCAGCAGGCAGCCGCGACAGCTGTCATCATCAGCTCAACAGCAGCCAGCCATACTCATGATGGAAACTAAAGGAGGAGAAACATGCCATACATCACATTAGAAGATCAGACACGCCTTTACTATGAAACACACGGGAGCGGGACGCCGATCCTGTTTATACATGGGGTGCTGATGAGCGGACAATTTTTCCACAAACAATTTTCGGCGCTTTCTGCCAATTATCAATGTATTCGTCTTGATCTTAGAGGACACGGCGAATCTGACAAAGTGCTTCACGGCCACACCATTTCCCAATATGCCCGTGACATAAGGGAATTTCTAAATGCAATGGAGCTTGGCCATGTCGTTCTTGCCGGCTGGTCAATGGGCGCTTTTGTCGTATGGGATTATCTCAATCAATTTGGGAATGATAACATTCAAGCCGCTGTGATCATCGATCAATCTGCTTCCGACTATCAATGGGAGGGCTGGGAACATGGTCCATTTGATTTTGACGGCTTAAAAACAGCGATGCACGCCATTCAAACTGACCCGCTGCCTTTCTACGAAAGCTTCATCCAGAATATGTTCGCAGAACCGCCTGCCGAGACCGAAACAGAATGGATGCTGGCAGAAATCCTCAAACAGCCGGCTGCCATTTCTAGCACGATTTTATTTAACCAAACGGCCGCTGATTACCGGGGCACCCTCCAAAACATCAATGTGCCGACATTGTTGTGCTTCGGGGAAGACAAGAAATTTTTCTCTACAGCAGCTGGGGAACACTTGCGGAGCAATATTCCAAACGCGACACTCGTTACCTTTCCTAAAAGCAGCCATTGCCCGTTTTTAGAAGAGCCAGATGCTTTTAACAGCACACTCCTCTCCTTTTTAGATGGGGTTATTGGAAAGTCATAAAGAAAAAGGAATTAGGAGATTAGGGAAAAGTATGAGACAATAAGAAATGTGCAGTAAAATACATGAGGGAAGAAGTGACTTTATGTCTTACTATAACAAACGAAATCAAGAACCGCTGCCAAAAGAAGATGTGAGTACTTGGGAATGCACAAAAGAAGACTGTAATGGCTGGACCCGAAAAAACTTCGCCAGCAGTGATACGCCATTGTGCCCTTTATGCGGAAGTAAAATGGTCGACGGCATCCGTTCATTAGTGAATCTCCAAAACAACAGCCAAACGAAAACAAGCTAGTTCTTCCCTATAACAAATGCAGTCTCCTGCAAGCAAACAAACCCCGAACGGAGACAAAATTCTATATTTCAGAATAAAAGCCTCTCATTGCAAGAGGCCAAATACGAAGAAAGAAGCCCAAAACTGTAAACGTTTAGGGCTTTTTTGTCTGTTTTAATGGTATAATATGGATATGAGAGGAGTGATAACGTGATCTCAAACTAGCAGCAAAAAGACTTGAAAAAAAGAGCTGCGTTCAAAAAGCTGAATGTTGCAATGAACTCATATGTTGAACTTCTGTTTTTGTCGGTACCTCTGATTCATATCTTTAAATGGCTCGGACCATTAGCTCTGCACCTCATCCATTAAAAAAGCCACTCAGCTTATGCCGAGTGGTTTTTATTAGTTAATCACAGAAAAGCTGTTGATGATGCCGTTCGGATTTTCCCATACTTTTTTGAAGGTCTTATTTTCAAGGCTATAGGAATAAATCGTCCGCACCTTAGCTTCACGCCCTGTTTCGTCCTTCAGCTTTTTAGCCCCCTTGGCTTCGGCAAGAAAATAAATGTTCTTCCCATCCTTAGAAAACTGAGGCTGTGCGTCAATTAACAGCTTAAATGATTTTTGATTTGAGATGATGCTTTCATATTTTTTCGTATCCGCATTGAGCATTTGAATAGAAGCGGTTTGCTCCGTTCCTTTTTGCGTATATGATGTGAATAAAATACGTTTATCATCATCAGAAACAGCAATATCGCTGATAAATTGGTTCAGGCTTTTCAGCTCATTAAATTTATGTTGACGGCCTTCCGCAAAATGAATCGTTGTCGGTTCAGGGTCGATGCCCTTTTCGTTTGCTTCATCTGTTTTCTTGTAGTCTTCTTCTACAGAATAATGAAGCAATGCAAATGAATCGTTTTTTTGGTTATAAAAGAAGCTGCTGACGGTGTCATCCTGATCATTAGCGGCAGGATAAAGATTTTTATACTTTTTCGTCTTCAGATCAAAAGCGGCGATCCGAAAATTGCTTTCGTCCGCTTTTCCTAAGCGGAAATAGATGGTTGAACGGTCCTTTGATAAAAATAAACTGTCCGCACTCTCCGCGCCTTTATAAAGCATCGTTTTTTTATGAGACTTCAGATCCAATTTAAAAAGCCTCATTTCATTCTGTTCATTATTGCCCGTATAATAGAGCACCTGCTGTTTTTGATCCAAGGCAAATGCCGGATAGCTGGTCAGCTTCTCCTCATGGATCACCTTGTCATTTTCATAATACTTTGTCAGCAGATCCGTATCTGTAATTGAAACCAGCAGCTCATCACCGCTTTCGGTATTGACTGAAACATCAGCAGCCTTCTCATGGCCTTTATCCTTTGCAACATAAAACGCAACTCCAGCGGCAGCTGCCGCTATTATCACTGCTAATAATAATATGATTCTTTTTTTCATCTTTTATCTCCACCAATAGAAAAAGCAAGAATGTGACTTCTTGCTTTCCAGATTATATATGTACATTAATAGCTGTAATGCCCCGCTACTTTACCTTTGCTTAATGGGTATCCAAGCGCTTTAAACGCTTTAGGGCTAACATCCAGCACTGCATTAGGCATTCTGCCAACATCATTTTTATAAACCGTAATCACCTTTTTAGGCTTCGCTTTTGCATAAGCTCTGATTTTTGTCCCGTTTCTAGGAACATCAAATCCGATTTTGGTCGCACAATCCCAATGTCCAAGTTTCTTACCTGAAGAGCCTTTTTTCCCGACTCCGTTATACCAAGTAATATTTCCGTTCACATGTTTCGCACTGGCATCTGATGAAAAACTAAAAGCTCCCAAAGTACTTCCTACTAAGATAAAAGCGGCTAAAATGACTTTCTTCAACATTTCGTCCCCCTGTTTGTTAACATCTAGGAAGATTATACACGATCAACCAGCTATTTTTTATTTCAATATCCTTACAGTAATGTTACAAAGTCAAAAAGTTACCTCTGCTAAATTAAACCATGGAAGATTATCCTATTATAATAGCGGTATTAGCGTTATAATTATTGATAGAGTAGTTGTCGCATTCAATATGAACGAACCATTACCGTATTGTTCAAACCAAATTCATAGCTATGTAAACGATTGATACTCTCATATAAAGAAAAAAGAGTGTGCGAGACCCTTTTTTCTTCAAAGTTTCTTTTTTCAAAAAAACGTAGATTATATTATATAAAAATTTCATTTCTTTTTTGGTTTTAAAAATGGCGATTTTGTGAACAGTTCATATTGACCGGTGCGGAATTACTCACATCAAAAGTTATAGGAGTGGTAATCCATGAAGGCAGCAAGATGGCATAACCAAAAGGATATCCGTATTGAACATATTGAAGAGCCAAAAACGGAGCCGGGAAAAGTAAAGATCAAAGTCAAATGGTGCGGCATCTGCGGAAGTGATTTACACGAATATCTGGGCGGCCCGATCTTTATTCCGGTTGACAAACCGCACCCGTTAACAAATGAAACGGCACCTGTCACAATGGGGCATGAATTCTCCGGTGAAGTTGTCGAAGTCGGAGAAGGCGTTGAAAATTATAAAGTTGGAGACCGCGTCGTAGTCGAGCCGATTTTTGCTACACACGGCCACCAAGGCGCCTACAACCTTGATGAACAAATGGGATTCCTCGGCTTAGCCGGCGGAGGCGGCGGTTTCTCTGAATACGTCTCTGTAGATGAAGAGCTTTTGTTCAAACTTCCTGATGAATTATCATATGAACAAGGCGCGCTCGTTGAACCTTCTGCAGTTGCTCTATACGCTGTCCGCTCAAGCAAACTCAAAGCAGGCGACAAAGCGGCTGTATTCGGCTGCGGCCCGATCGGACTTCTTGTCATTGAAGCGCTGAAGGCTGCCGGTGCAACTGATATTTACGCTGTTGAGCTTTCTCCTGAACGCCAGCAAAAAGCTGAGGAGCTTGGCGCGATCATCGTAGATCCGTCTAAAACAGACGATGTAGTCGCTGAGATTGCAGAACGTACAGGAGGCGGTGTTGACGTAGCATTCGAAGTCACTGGTGTCCCAGTGGTGTTACGACAAGCCATCCAGTCCACTACAATTGCCGGTGAAACCGTCATCGTCAGCATTTGGGAAAAAGGTGCTGAAATCCATCCGAACGATATCGTAATCAAAGAACGTACAGTAAAAGGAATTATCGGATACCGCGACATCTTCCCGGCTGTATTGTCATTAATGAAAGAAGGCTATTTCTCAGCCGACAAACTCGTAACGAAAAAAATCGTACTAGATGATTTGATCGAGGAAGGCTTCGGGGCTCTTATTAAAGAGAAAAGCCAAGTCAAAATCCTTGTCAGACCTAACTAATTTGAAACCAAAAAGAATCCGCACTCGGGTGCGGATTCTTTTTTTAATTATCCAATCACTTCAGCCCCAGAATCCTTCTTTGCCCCGCCGTGATCATAAGCGCGGAAGTTTTCCTCCAGCTGCTCAAGCGAAAGACCTTTCGTTTCCGGTAAAAACTTCTTCACAAACAGGACAGAGCAAATTCCTAATCCAACGAAGATAAAGAACGTTGTGGACAGCCCGATAGCTGCCAGCAATATCGGAAACGTGAAACTGACTGCAAAATTCACCATCCACAGACAGAATACCGTAACACCCATTCCCAGTCCGCGAAGGCGAAGCGGGAAAATTTCAGATAGCATCAGCCAAGTCACTGGTGAAATGGCGCCCTGCTGAAAAGCAAGAAATGTGACCGTTAATGACAGGACTACATACGGAAGTGCCGGTGATCCTTCAAGTACAAGTGAGAATATCCCGATTAGCAATAATGCTGTTGTCGTACCGATCAAGCCTGTCATCAGCATCGGCCGGCGCCCCACTCTTCCCAGCAGCCAGATTCCGACGAATGTTGCCAATACCGAAATCACGCCATTCGCAATATTTCCGATTAAAGCGGCTTCCGTTTGGAAACCGGAATTTCTTAGAATTTCAGTCCCATAATACATAATCGAATTCACACCTGTAATTTGCTGTACAATCGCAATCCCTAATCCAATAAACACAATACGGCGCACCCATGGGACTGAAAGATCTTTAAACGTCGCTTTTTCAAGCTGATCTTCTTTTTTGAAAGCGAATTCAATTTCTTGCAGCTCAGCTGCTGCCCGCTTTTCGTCTCTGATTTTTTTCAATACACGCAAAGCATCTTCTTTTCTTCCTTTAGAAACAAGCCAGCGGGGACTCTCGGGCATTCTGATCATGCCGAAAAACAGGAACACGGCTGGAAGTGACGCAATGACCAGCATAAACCTCCACACATGGGAGTTGTCTCCCATTGTTGTTCCAAGGATCGCATTAAAAACAAAGGCCAAAAGCTGTCCTGATACAATCATCAATTCGTTCTGCGTCACCATCCGTCCCCTGCTTTCCACAGGAGACATCTCTGCTAAATAGGCAGGCACCGTTACGGATGCACCCCCAACCGCAATACCGAGCACAAAACGGGAAATAATCATGACCGTAACATTTGGTGCAAACGTACACCCAATCGTTGAAATAAAAAATATAACAGCGAGGAACAAAATATTTTTGCGGCGGCCGTTAAAATCAGACATCCTGCCGCCAAACACAGCACCTAGTGCCGCTCCAAAAAGAAGTGAACTGGTGACAAGGCCCTCTGTGAAGGCATTGAGATTAAGCTGATCCGGCTCTCCCATATACGGCAAAGCTCCATTGAGCACACCGGTATCATAGCCAAAAAGAAGCCCGCCGAAAGTGGAGACTAAAATAATTGTACGTAAAAATGACATTTGATTGCCTTGTTTATTCATACTGTTTCCCCCAGTCTTTTTCAAAATGCGTATGTCAAAAACTCATTCCAGGGCTGCTGCCTTCCTCACATTTCGTAAGCAGGCTTCAGAAAATAGTTGTTCATGTTTTTATCCAATAACCTCATAACCTTCCCTTCTTCTTAGCATGTCAGTCCCAATGGAAGCGATTTCATTTCTCGCTAAAAGAGCAATGGTCATTTCTTTGTGCATAACCTTGTAAATTTGGCATTTAATAGTCACTTGATAGTTCAATTGTAGTGATATGATAGTGACATTTTTGTTATATCTGATATTATCATAATTATAAAAACGTTTTCAGTCAATATAAATTTCTGAAAATTTTTTACTCTATAAAAGGAAAATCACCAATTCAAGGGGAAAATGGACGTTTTTCTTCATGAAAATGTGTGAATCAAGTCAAAAATCCTGTGATTTTCTGTTCATATCGAAAAATGAGTAAGTGTTGGGTAACTCCCACCTATTTTTCTCTGTAAAATCAAACATTCGTTCAATTGTTTCAGACTCAGGATAAAAGGAAATAGAGAAGAAAATAAAAGAAGGCTGACTTAAGGGAGGCAACCAAAATGAATGAGGGTTATATCATTGCAGGCCTTTTATTATTGACAGCGGGGATGATTGATTTTTTATGGACCACGTTATGGTTAGAGAGCGGTGCCGGCCCGATCACAAGATGCCTGTCTGCCTGGCTGTGGAAGGGCTGCCGCAAAATCAGCGGTGACCACGCAAAGGTTCTAAGTATGGCTGGTCCTCTGCTGTTATGCCTGACGTTAGTGATATGGATTAGTCTATTTTGGGGCGGGTGGGTTTTGATTTACTCGAGTGACCCTCACTCACTTATGGAAACTCAATCAAAAGAACCGGCTTCCTGGTCAGACCGAATTTATTTTTCCGGCTATGTCATGTTTACATTAGGAAATGGCGACCTCGCTCCGAACGGAGGCCTATGGAAGCTTGTCACGATTATTGAAACAGCTCAAGGACTGCTTACCATCACGTTTTCTGTCACGTATTTGATTTCCGTCTTGAGTGCGGTTAATCAAAAACGTTCCTTTGCCCAAAGTGTATTAAGTCTAGGGCATGACGGAACAGAAATCGTCCATAATGCATGGAATGGCAAAGATTTTCACGACATTGATTTTCTTCTTGTCGCTGCCTCATCAGAACTGGGAAAGCTGACCGCTCAGCATAACGCCTTCCCCATCCTTCATTTTTACCACAGCACGCAGCATCAGGAATCATCCATTATAGCTGTTGCTGTATTGGATGAGGCACTAACCATTTTCAAATACGGAATTCCTGAACAATATCAGCCGAATCAGCTTCATATCAAAGAAGCGCGCTCAAGTATCAAAAACTACCTGGATACCGTTCATACTGCCTATATCCATCCTGCAGAACAAGCGCCGCCGGAACCAGACATCTCAAAGCTTCAACAATCAGGCATACCGGCTTTATCAAAGCAAACATTTCAAATTGCCGTCAATTCAATAAAGGAACGCCGTCAATTGCTGCTGGGAATTATCCAAGCGGGTGCTCGAAAATGGCCTGTTCAGGAGCAAGCAATAGGTAACGCTTATTCTCCTAAATAAAAAAGTCCCGAGTGCTGATCACTCCGGACTTTTCACTGTATGAGTCTTACACAAGCTTCTGGCCGCAATTCGGACAAAAATTGGCTTCGCCCGTTTTTGTTCCGCAGTTTGGACAGAAATTCGGTTTGCTTCCGCTGCCAGTTGACTGTGGGCCTGATGACTGTGCCTGCTGATTTTGATTCATTTGGTTCATCATCTGATTGGCCATATTCATTCCCATCATCATTCCAGCCATATCCGAAGCCGCTCCGCCTCCGCTCATCTTTCCGGATGCCATTCCATCCGTCATTGATATTTGCTGGTATCTGTTCACATCCCCAACCATACCGTAGGAAGCGTTCTTTGTAATCATATCTTGAACCTCTTGAGGATAATTAAAGCTCATGATTTGAAAACCAGTGACTGTCATCCCGTCGCTTATTAATTGCATATCTAAGTCCTCTTGAATTCCCTTGGCAATATCAAAAGCGTTTGCTTGAAGATTAAACATATCTTTCCCTTCTCTTGTGATCCACTTCATGAGAAGCTGATCCAGAATAGAAATGATACGGGTTTTAATATCCTCTACAAAATATTGATCTTTCACACCAGCGATTTTATCAATCAGGCTGATATAGTCCTGCACCTTGAAATTAAATGTGCCGTTTGCGCGAATGGGCATCCCGCCTGGCATTCCCGCTGCCGGAATATTTATCGCCTGTTTTGTTCCCCATCTTACGGTAAATTCCTTCGTATTGACAAACAGCACCTCAGCTCGCATGCCGCTGTTAAAGCCAAACTTAAAGCCCTTTAACGTTGAAAGGAATGGAATAATTTCTGATTCAATATCATAATCGCCATCATCTTGAAAGACTCCTTCAACCCGCCCATTGTTCAAAAAGACAGCATCCTGTCCGGGACGAATGATTAAACGGCTCCCTTTTTTGATTTCACGATTGTTCCATTTATAAAAAATCATATCATCTCTAAATTCTTCCCACTCTACTACATTCGCTAATTGATTTCTGAAAAACGACATTACGCCTCTCCCTTTCTCTATTTCTTACATTTAAAAACTGCCCCGGCTCCCACTGTATGACGTGCCGCCTTTCGTAACACCGCCATCGCTGCCGCTGTCTTTATCTGATGGTTTTCTTTCTCTTGTTACAGTCGTTCTAATATAAGTGTCGTATTGATCAATCACATCAGACGTACGCTGATCCATATATGTATTTCCATTAACCGTTACTTTGCCGCCTGCATGATAAAGCATGATTGAAACCGCAATTCCCCCGACTGCGATGGCAGCAATCAGCTGAAACCACCATGTAAAGAATATGTTTTCGGGGTTTACTCCCGGTTTTATGCCCATATCTTTATAGGAAAGCTGAATATATGTCTCAAAAGCTTCAAAATAATTTTCATTGGATAAATCAGATGAAATCGTATTTCTGATGCTATTGAGCCTGCTGTTGTCCAAATACTGTTCGGCTTTTTTGAAGCCTGCGATAAACACTTCTCTGTTTGTCATATCAATCGTCAGAATGGCTGTACTGCCTTTTCCGTAACGATCATAAAAATCGCCGGTATAGTCTGCAATATCTTCACCGTTTGTGCTTTTGGTCGTAATAATGATGAAATCAGTGTCCCTCTTTGCACCCAGCTCTGCCGAGAGAGATTCAAGTTTTCCGATCTCCGCTTTTGACAATAGATGAGCGCGATCGTACACATGCTGCTGTGATTCAGAAGCTCTTGCCGCTTCGATCCCCAGTAAAGGCATCATGATGAAAACAGCCAGCACAACAAAGATCGCTTTCCCAAAAAATCCACGCATCAAAATCCGCCTCCCATCATCAATGAGACGAGCTTCAACGCAAGAAATGTCCCGCCTGCTATTCCGCTAAACCATGCCGCCACTTTTCCTCGACTGATCGGCGGCTTTCCAACAACCTTTCCTGTTTGCCCGTTCATCGCAAAGATATGCTCCGCTCTTTCATAATCGTAACTGACCATCCAAACAGGAAGCAAAACGTAAAAGCTGTTCACGTTTTTCGTGTGAATATGTTTGTCCCTCACATTGACTGACGTATATCCGGAAAAAGTAGAATGGATGTATGAATCTATATAACTGCTGATTTTCTCTTTTGCCCTCGGAAAAAGCTCCTCATCGGTATAATTGTACTTTTCCGCAATATAACCGGCCAAATATGCCGTTTGAAAGTCCTTCAGCTCTTCGTATGAATAAGGCTCCAATTTGTCCATTAATTCGTCTTTCATTTTTTCAGAGGCATCGACAGGGATTTTCAAATAATCGAGATTGATATCACGAAACGCTTCAAAGTGCTCTGTTTCCGTGCAAATATAATCCCCTTCTTCATACCGGTGGACCCTGGTACAGTTTGCTCTCACCTGTACTTCACTATTTAAATCAAACATCCAAAACGGAATATACATGCCGGTGATGCTTTTGATACGATCAGCCGACATGAAACCTCTTGGTGTCAGAAGGCCTTTTTTGCACCACTTTCGAAATGCCTGCTCCGCTTCTTGTTTACTGATTGTAAATGGAATGACTTTCGCCGGCGCCAAATGTCCTGATAAACGATCGGCAAGTATTGCAGCACCTCCGCAGAAGCTGCACGTCGTTGCTGTCGTTTCAGCTTCCGTGATCAAAACGGCACCGCAGTTTTCACATTGATATTCTTTTGCTTCATCATCAGAAAACCGTGCCGCAATGTTTTCTTTCGGAAGGCTTTCAATATTGTCCTGTCTTCCGCAGCTGCTGCAGGATAACGAGCCGGTTTCACTGTCAAATGCCATATCACTGCCGCAGTTCGGACACTTATAAGATATTATCATTACCGTTCCCTCTCACATCTTATGATAAAATGACGCCGCAGCCGAAAGCTGCGGCCTCCTATGTATTACTTATCGAGCATCATTTTCGCTTTTAACGCCGCAAGTTCATCGTCAACCTGGCTTGAACCGCCAGTGTCATACTTTGCAGTCAGATCAGCCATATCATCCTGCGGAGCGCTGTTCAGTTCAGCCATTGCATTGGCCTGATCAAGTGCCTTATTTACTTTGTCCTCCATTCGGCCGAATGCAGACATTGATTGGCTTGTACTTGAAACAGAAGCGCCCAGTTTGTTCATTCTTTCTTGCGTTTTCGCTACTGCCCACTTCGCCTTGATCATATTTTTACGTGCTTCCAGCTCTCCAATGTCAGATACCAATTTGTCATGCATCTTTCTCATCTGTGCGGCATTGGTTGCAGCAATTTGATTCGCCGCCTGCAGCTCAGAAAGCTTTGACTCCAAAGATGTTTTTCTTTCAAGAAATTTTCTCGCATCGCTCTCATTCCCGGCTTGCAGCGCCTTCATTGCATAGCTTTCCATCTTTTCCATATCCGCCTGGCATTCGTGATATTCTCTTTTTGCTCTCTGCTCCTCAGCCATAACAGCTGCTGTTTCTGCCTTAACCTTAGCCAAATCGCTATTCATGTTTCTTAAATATTGATCTGCCATTTTCTCCGGATTTTCAGCCTTGTCCAATAAAGCATTGATATTCGCAGACATAATATCTTTAAATCTTCCAATTATACTCATTATATCGTTCCTCCTAAAGCTAATTCGGTAACCCTTGTTACATATACTATTTATTATCGTTAAAAGTTTCACTTTTTTAATAAAAAATGACATTTCAAACAAAAAATATACAACTTTTTACCTGAACAAAAATGTAAGCAATAAAAAAAAATGCCCCCAAAAGTCCAAAGACTTTCAAGAAACATCTTCAATGATTTACAAAGAAACTTCGATCTCATCCAAGCTCGGCAGTGCATCAATCGCTCCAATTTTAGTACACACAAGAGCTCCGACCTTATTGGCAAACGACACAATCTCACGCAGTTTCACAAAATCAGCATCTACAGATTGAATCTGATTCGTATTTGCCAATTGATATAAAGCCGCACCGACAAAAGCATCTCCCGCCCCTGTTGAATCGATTGATGTCACCGGAATGCTTGGAATGATTTCACGGTCTTTTCCATTGGAAAGAAGCGTTCCGCTTTTCCCAAGTGTCACAGCGACAATGTTGGCTCCGATCTCATGAAGGATCGCAACACCCTTTTCATGATCCTTCACACCGCTGATAATCTCAAGCTCCTCGTCACTGACTTTCACAAAATCACTTACAGCGATCGCTTTTTTCGCAACACTTACAAACTCTGAGACTCTTCCCCTCCATAAATCTTCACGGTAGTTAGGGTCAAACGAAATAAACTGTCCATTGTCTTTCGCAATCGACATCAACCGTAAATAGGCTGAGCAAAACGGATCCGATAACAGTGCCGTCGCAGAGCCGAAATGAAGGATTTTCGCTTCGTTTAGTTTTTCCTGGTCAATGTCCTCCAGCGTAAACAAAGCGTCCGCGCCTCTATTAAAAACAAAGTCACGCTCTCCATTTTGTTTTAATGAAACAAAAGCAAGCGTTGTAGGCGCTTTCTCATCCATCACCAGCATAGAGGTATCGACATGTACAGCGTCCAATGTTTGCTTCAGAAAATACCCAAACGGATCCTTTCCTACTTTTCCGCTGAAAGCGGCGTCTCCGCCCAGCTTAGCAATTGCTGCCGACACATTCGCCGGTGCCCCGCCGGCACTTTTCAGGAATTGGCGCCCTACCATTAAATCAACGTCAACATCGGTACAAAAGAAATCAATCAACAATTCCCCAATACAAACTACAGAATGACTACGCATATTATCACACTCATTTATAAAGTCTAGATTACAGTCTCAGTATATTACTTTCTGCCATAAATACAACATTGAATATTAAAAATTTTACATATATTTATCTCGCAGACCTTTGCTCCAGCTCAGAGATGATGTGTTTATATCTTTTTTCCGTTAAAGGATAGAAGGCGATAAGAATAATAGAAAGCAAAATGAAAAATCCCGGAATCAAAGCATTCATATTTTTAATCGCATTCAATGACGCAATTGTCTGGTCTGTATTCGCCACATACCCGGCGATTCCTAAATAAATGGCCGAAAATGACCCGGCTAACGCAACACCCAGCTTATTGATAAAGCTCATGCTGGAAATCACCACACCATCCGCGCGAATTCCGGTTTTCCATTCCGCATAATCGACACAATCCGCAACCATTCCCCAAGCAAGCGTATTTAAAGGCGTTGTGAAAAATCCCGAAGCGAAAAGCCAAATGAAAATGAGTGGAATTGAAGAATACGGCGTAAAATGCAGGCCGGCATAAGAAATAAGCGATAGAGCTGCCGTGATGATCATGACTTGTTTTCTGCCCCACTTCTCAGAAAAGAAAGGAATAAACAAATTACTGATCAGCGCTGCCCCGAAAAATAAAACGGTGCCCATAAACACGAACTCTTTATGGTTGACGTTATACGTAAAATAATACACCATCGTGCTGAGCTTAATATTAAACCCGATCGCAAAAGCCAAAAATGATGAAATTAACATAAGCAAGGGTTTATTTCGGAATAAAACGGATAATGTCTTTTTGATCCCTTGTTTTTTTCTCTTTTTAGGCTGAATCCGCTCCCGTACAGTAAAGAAACTAAATAGATTCAAAACGATGCTGACAGCCGCATAGATGAGCGCCGTCATCTGAAATCCAAACGCCTGATCCTCTCCTCCGATAGCAGTTGCAAGCGGTGTCGCACAGGAAATGGATAAAAGAATGCCGATATACACCAAAATCATCCGGGTTGTGGTCAGAACCGTTCGTTCCTCCACCGAATTCGTCATCCGCCCCGTTAAGCTGTTCACCGGGATCGTTTGCATACTAAAGGACATCCCAAGCAGAATATAAGTGACATACGCATATACCATATTTCCGGTCTCACCGAAATGAGGCGTCGTGAAACATAAGAATGTGAATAGCGCAAAAGGAAATGCCACCCACAGCAAATATGGCCTTGCTTTTCCCCACCTTGTATTCGTTTTATCTAAAATCAATCCCATGATCGGGTCAAAAATAGCATCCAGCACACGCACAACAAGAAACAAAGTTGCGATCACCGCAGGCTGAATGCCGCCGACGTCTGTATAATAAAATAATAAGTATGCGTTTACAAACTGAAAGATAATATTATACGACATATCGCCGAATCCATAACCGATTCGTTCAAACCAGGACAGTCCGGTACTGGATTTTGACTGATGCTTCACTTTCATTGCCGTTACTTTTTCTGTTTCAATCATCATTTCCCACCCCAAGAATCCGTTTTCATTTCCAGTAAACAAGAGGGAGAATACGAAGATCCTCCCTGTTCACTCAGCGATTTGGATACACCATCACTTTTAAACATTCATTCTTAAATTGAAGCGCCCGCTCCATCGCATCTTGCGTCTGCTCCAGCGAATATTGGTCCGTTACTAGATGCTTCGTGTCCACAATGCCTGAAGCAAGAAATTCGATTCCCTTTGGATACGTATTGGCATAACGGAAGATCCCGTAAATATCAATCTCATTATCCGCAATAAACGGTACGTTGAGCGGAATCTCGTTCTGTGAAGGCAAACCGACAATCGCCAATTTTCCGCCCCGGCGCACAGAAGCCAGTGCGGATTGCAATGCCGCTGGATTCCCTGCTGTTTCCCAAGCAACATCAACGCCTCTATCATTCGTGATCGTTTTAATCTCTTCAAGTGCATCCTGTTCACGTATATTAATAATGTGAGTCGCTCCCATTTTTTTCGCAGCTTCTAACCGCAGCGGCTCTAAGTCGGTGACAATGATTGTGCCTGCCCCAAATGCTTTAGCTGCGGCAACAGCCATTAACCCAACAGGGCCCATCCCCATAATCGCAATCGTTGATCCGGGCTGTAGCTTCGTTCTGGCCGCCGCATGGATGCCGACAGAAAACGGCTCGATCAAAGCAGCATCTTCATAAGAAAGTGAGTCTGGGATTAAAAAAACAAAGTCCTGACGCATTTTAATATATTGGACAAACGCGCCGTCTACCGGCGGTGTAGCCAAAAACTGTACATCCGGGCAAAGATTATAGCGCCCTTCTTTGCACGCTTCACAGCGTCCGCACGTAACACCCGGCTCTACAGCGACGCGGTCTCCCACCTTGAATTGATCGACAGATGATCCGACAGCGGCAATTTCACCCGCACATTCATGCCCAAGGATAAATGGTTTTTCCACAACATAGTTGCCTATTCGGCCATTTGTATAGTAATGCAGATCAGATCCGCAAATTCCGACAGCCATCACCTTAATCAACACTTCATCATGATTGATATCAGGCACAGGCAATGTTTCAATTTTGATCTCTCTTGTGTTGTGCATAACAGCCGCTTTCATGTTTTGAGGTACTGTGTGAGTCATTTGGCAAGTTCCTTTCTTTAGAAAATAAAATGTAAGTGCATACATTTTTGTTTTCTCTGTTACTGCCCCCATTTTATCTGCTTTTCAACACGTTCAACAGCCTTTCCTGCTGTATAAAAGGACAGCGGCACTGTACTTTTATTTTTTCATATACAAAAAACGCTGGATTGATAAAATAGTACTAATAGGAGGTGCAGGCTTATGGCTGAACTTGAAAACCGAAAACAATTTGCACAACTGCTGGCACCTGGCGTCAAAACGCTAAAACTTCATCCTGATTATAAAGTCAGAAGGAAAAAGAATGAAAAAACAGGACAGTCTTACATAGATAAAATCGCACTCCAGCTGGGAGTCTCCCCAAACACGATCAAAAGCTGGATCGGACAGATGGGGGCAAACTACATTCCCGGAAGAATCGACGACGGAAAACTGTTCGGAATGATCTGGATCATTCTCGAAAAGACCGACTTGGATATCGAGTGGTTGACCGACTTGCTGGAAGCCACCACTATCCCAGTCATCAAACCCGCATTGCCTGTATGGGCAGCATCCTGTTTGAAAAAAGCGAAAATACTGCGAAAAGACGGATTATTCGGGGCTCCGAGTGAAGACGAAATTGAAAATGTAGTAAAACGGCTGTTTCATGACAGACCCGGCCATGAAACGAATGCGCTTACAGAACAGCCTATCACTCATAATTTACCCTCACGCTGGTCCGGACGCTTTATCGGACGCAGCTTTGATATGGAAGCGATACGGCAATGGATGCTTTCTCCCTCACCAGTCTGTTTAATCACCGGCTGGGCTGGTATGGGTAAAACCACAATCGCTCTTGAAGCCGCCTATTCCTGTGTCGACGATACTTCAGATTGGCCGGCG
Source organism: Bacillus sp. PS95 (assembly GCF_037963565.1). NCBI lineage: Bacteria > Bacillati > Bacillota > Bacilli > Caryophanales > Bacillaceae > Bacillus > Bacillus sp. PS95. The sequence goes on along the minus strand of NZ_CP150160.1, from coordinate 637,852 downwards.
TTCAACAGTATCATTTGGGTCAGCGGTGATTGGAAAGGATTGAGCTTTAGCGATTTTTTAAATACGATCGCCTATCAGCTCGGACGCACAGAACAAATCGATAAATCAATCAATGAAAAACGATTCGTCGTCCGCAATGCGTTAGCTAATTACACTAGAGAAAAACCGATCCTGCTGATCGTTGACAGCATTGATACTGCAGAACGTGACATTCATGAATTTATCACCAGCCTTCCGCAAGGCGTGAAAGTTCTCCTCACAGCGCGGGAAAACGTAAAGCAAACCTATCGGGAAAGCTTCGGAGAAATGACAGCTATTCAGCTGAGCGGCCTTGACCAAACAGATGCTTTGGATTTTTTTCAGCAAGAAGTGCACCGATGCTTACAAACATGCAACATTCAAAATAAACGGGAAAAGCTGGAGCAGCTGTTACATCTATCATCTGACCTGAAAAACGAATTCATTTCAGCGACTGCCGGAAACCCGAAAGCCATGGCACTCAGCATCGCCTATATGTCAGACGATGACATCCCCGCTCAGCAGCTGATTCATGAGCTTGGAAAAGCAGGCTACTCACTGCTGGAATTGTTTGAATTCCTCTTTGGCCGCACCTGGGATAGATGCAATGAAGATACGCGAAAGCTATGGCAGACGCTTTGCTTTTTCAGCAAGCCGCCTGATGAAAAAAGCCTGGCGGCAGCAGCCGGATTAGACGCCCGCCGTTTTCATTACGCTATGGAACAAATGCGGTCATATGCGCTGATTCAGCCGGAACGAAGCCAAGGCAGGACACAATACTTAGCGCACCAAACCGTTGTCGCTTACGGAGAACAGCACTTGTCCGAACAGCACGAATATGAAAAAGAAGCCCGCAATCGATGGGCGCACTATTATGTTGATTATGCCGAAACCCATTTAAAGCGGGAACAGCCCGACTCTATCTATTGGAGCTACCTGCTGGGACGGAATTTAGATCAAATGAAACAAGAATGGCCAAACATCTTAAAGGTCATCCAATGGGCAAGTGAAACCGATCAAAAAGAAATCCTAATCGAACTCATCACCCGCATTAGCCATTTTCTAAGCAGAATCAACCTGCCCTTGCGAATCGAATACGGACGCAAAGCCGCCGACGCCGCCCATCAATTAGGCCAACACACACGAGAAGCGTACTTCCGAATCGACACAGCAGGCTGGGCTCTGATGGAAGTCAATGATTTAGACAGGGCCTTACAGCAAATTGAAGCCGGGCTGAGGATTCTGGAACAATCAGACGCTCACGATGCCTATGATCTAAAGGTTTGGGGACACGCACTCAAAGCAAGGCTTTTTTTAAAAGACGGGCAACAGGAAATAGCAGAGACCATTTTAAACGAAATCGAAAATCAACCGATTTCCCCTACCATTCAACACAGAGTTCTATTGGTTCGCGGTGACTTAAGCTTTGCGAGAGGTCATCATGAAGAAGCCATTCAATTATACGAAGCCGCAAATGAAATCAGCTCCACGTACGGCGGCGAAAAAACGATAGAAGCCTATTTCAATCTGGGTGTCGCTTACGTGAAAAGTGGTCAGTTTGAGAAAGCGGAAGAAGCCTTTGAGCAAATGCTCTATGACAAACATAACGCCAATCAGGTTGAGTTGATCTATTATTTTTACGGGATGGCGCAGCTGTTGAACCGTAAAGGAGAGAAAACGAAAGCTATGGAAGCTAATCAGAGAGCGATTCGTTTGATTGATTCGTGGGAGCCTGCGATTGGGATTCGGGGAGAGGTGGAAGAACTGGCAATGGTGATTAAAGAAAACGACTAGTACGCATAGTAGTTCTGTCAGCAATCTCACTCAATAAATAGGAAAGGCCAACTGAAGTTGCAGTTGGCCTTTCGTTTCTTATTAAGGTCTACAAATGTACTGAACCAGGTTTTCCCGTATTTATCCTTTCTCTTATAAAGGAAAGCGTATCATTTGCCAGTTTTTTGCGACAAAAAACAATACCGGAATGACCACAATCGTAGACATATCTTGTGGGTTTCCCCCAACTTTCCCATAAATAATCTGCATCTTTTAAGTCAATATACTGATCATGTTTAGCAGAAATCAGCAGAATGTTATCTTTATTAACTTTCGGCAAGGCTTGACTAGGATCTGTGATATTCCAATATTTTGTTAAATCTTCATAGGTCACACCATTTTGTTCTAATTCTTCTCTTATGAATTTACCTGGGATCGTGTTCCATATTGAATAAGAAAGGCGATTGGCATAAAAGATTGATACCACTACATCAATTTGAGATTCTAGGGTAGCAATTAGATTAGTGATCCATCCCCCTAAACTCACCCCCACTATGATAACAGGGCCTTTTTTATTTGCTTTTATCCAGTAAATTAATGCCCGTAAATCGACAATGGCCTGTCTTGTCGACTCAATTGTACGATCAATATTCGCACTAATCATCAACTCGCCACTATACAGTGAATTTTCCGGTTCTCTTTCAAAATGGTATGGAAGAGAATAATAATACATATTCCAGCCTAAATCGTTCATTATACGTTTATGAAATATTTTTTTGATTCTATCGAACGAATCCATGCGCCAGCCGTGTACAAAGATGACATTGGGCGGATCTATGTCATTTTTATTTAAAAAAGTCTCCCCTTTTAAAGTATCATTAACAGGATTCCCAGTTTGAATTAAGGATTCATAACGAAATGTTCCAACCCTATAATTTTTTTTAGATTCATTCAAGTCAATTGAAACATCGGCTATATTTGCACTGTAAAATTCCTCTCTATCATCTGCATCGGCTGTAAAAGCAACAGAAAATTGTTTATCTTTGCTTCTTTTTCTATGTAAATCATATAAAGCCAAGCGATCTATCATTTTTGAGAAATGCACTATTAAGTCCTCCTTGGTAATCATAAAAAACTAATATTAGATTTAATAATTGGAATGTCGGTCTCCATAGAGTAGGGATGAATATTATCAAGATGTTGGTGGAAGAACCTAACTACATCGCCAGTGAATTTTTGAGAATCAGATTATTCTGCCGTTCTATATATTTAACATACATCGTCTTAGTAGCTAAAAAGCAGCACAAATAGACATTTTAATAGGTTTTCTCTTTGACAGTGTTTTCCTTGGGGAAACGTCTAAGAGTGTTGGTGACACTATTTATTTAGGTAACTGGGGCTTTTTTGTCTTATGAGAGGATACCATCTCCTGTCTGCAATAGTGAGAGAAGTAACAGAGGTCTGGACGAATAATTTTTAAACCTATTTTATAATCATAACAGAAGTGCAGTTTACTGAAGTTACAGTAAGCCGTTTGTCAAAGAAGACGTAAACAGGAATCTGAGCCGGTGGAATTTTGTATTTTGGTCAATTGAATAATTCATATCGGGATTATCAAAACTATTGAAAATCGATATAGAACAGTGCTGAAAAAATCAAACTACGAAAGACAGAAAAAAAAGAAGCTTCTCACAAGTTCAGTGAACTCATGAGAAGCCTCGAAAATTTATTAATGGATCAATAGGGCATCAAAAATGACGTCCGTTGCCGACAAACCCTTGTAAATCAAGGGTTTTTTGTCGGTTTTACATCATGCCGCCCATACCGCCCATGCCGCCCATGTCAGGCATTCCGCCGCCAGCGTTTTCTTCTGGCTTGTCAGCGACAACGGCTTCAGTTGTTAGGAACATTGCAGCTACAGACGCAGCGTTTTGAAGAGCTGAGCGTGTAACTTTCGTTGGGTCAACGATACCTTTTTCGATCATGTTTACCCATTCGCCAGTTGCAGCGTTGAAGCCTACGCCGATTTCTTCGTTTTTAAGGCGCTCAACGATGACAGATCCTTCAAGACCAGCGTTATGTGCGATTTGACGGATTGGCTCTTCAAGCGCGCGAAGCACGATGTTGATACCTGTTTGAGCATCGCCTTCAGCTTCAACTGCAGCGACTTTGTTATATACGTTTACAAGCGCTGTACCACCACCGGATACGATGCCTTCTTCAACAGCTGCGCGAGTTGAGTTCAAGGCGTCTTCGATGCGAAGTTTACGCTCTTTCAGCTCAGTTTCAGTCGCAGCGCCGACTTTGATGACAGCTACGCCGCCAGCAAGTTTAGCAAGACGCTCTTGTAATTTTTCTCTGTCGAATTCAGAAGTTGTTTCTTCCACTTGAGCGCGGATTTGAGTCACGCGGGCAGAAATTTTGTCTGTTTCGCCAGCGCCTTCAACGATTGTTGTGTTTTCTTTAGTAACGACAACTTTAGAAGCGCGTCCCAATTGAGCGATTTGAGTAGATTTCAGGTCAAGGCCAAGATCTTCTGTGATGACTTCTCCGCCAGTAAGGACAGCGATGTCTTCAAGCATTGCTTTACGGCGGTCACCGAAGCCAGGAGCTTTAACAGCAACTGCGTTGAATGTGCCGCGAAGTTTGTTCACAACAAGTGTTGCAAGTGCTTCGCCTTCAACATCCTCAGCGATCAGAAGCAATGGTTTGCCTTGCTGAACAACCTGCTCAAGCACAGGAAGGATTTCTTGAATGTTTGTGATTTTTTTGTCTGTGATTAAGATGTAAGGATTGTCAAGAACCGCTTCCATCTTATCAGAGTCAGTTACCATGTAAGGAGACGCATATCCGCGGTCGAATTGCATACCTTCAACAACTTCAAGCTCAGTTGTGAAGCCTTTAGACTCTTCGATTGTGATAACGCCGTCGTTTCCTACGCGCTCCATTGCTTCAGCGATAAGGCTTCCGACTTCCTCATCAGCAGCAGAGATCGCAGCAACCTGAGCGATAGACTCTTTGCCTTCGATTGGCTTAGAAATTTCTTTTAAGTTTTCGATCGCAACCGCTACAGCTTGTTCCATCCCTTTACGCACGCCTACAGGGTTAGCGCCTGCTGTTACGTTTTTAAGGCCTTCACGGATCATTGCTTGCGCAAGAACTGTTGCAGTTGTTGTACCGTCACCGGCAACGTCGTTTGTTTTGCTGGCTACTTCAGCAACAAGCTTAGCACCCATGTTTTCAAAAGCGTCTTCTAGCTCGATTTCTTTAGCGATTGTTACACCGTCATTTGTGATTAACGGAGAACCGAATTTTTTCTCTAGAACCACGTTGCGTCCTTTTGGTCCTAAAGTTACTTTAACAGCATCAGCAAGTGCATCGACACCGCGAAGCATTGCGCGGCGAGCTTCTTCACTAAACTTAATTTCTTTTGCCATGTTTACAAGACCTCCTCAAATGTTTTAAATATTGTTTATTTAAGAATTAGCCGATAACAGCTAAAATGTCGCTTTCACGTAAGATTAAGTATTCAGTACCTTCGTATTTCACTTCAGTACCTGCGTATTTTGAGAAGATAATGCGGTCGCCCTCTTTTACTTCTAAAGCAACGCGCTCTCCGCTTTCTAACACGCGACCTGAACCAGCTGCCACGATTTTGCCTTCTTGCGGTTTTTCTTTTGCAGAATCCGGCAACACAATTCCGCTGGCAGTTTTTTCTTCAGATTCTACGAGTTCAATGACAACGCGATCACCTAATGGCTTTAACAATGTAATAACCTCCTCAATAGTATGAATATGTAATTTTAGCACTCAGCACTAAAGAGTGCTAACACAATTCTTATAATAAAGAATCTCCCTTCCAATTTCAAGTGATAAGATAAAAAATTTTTCACGCTTACATCATTCTTTTCCGCTCCCTTTTCCGTTAGCTTTTTCACCCCCGTACCGATTATGTTACAATAGCTGTAGATGAACGAAACCCACTTAACAAAGGAGTACATACCATTTGAGAAAACAGTATTGGTTTATTATTTTGACATATATCATCATGCAGTTTTCCGCATTAATCGCGATTCCCTTGTTATTTAAATTCGGTTATGCCGGAGGACAGCCTACAGATGAAAATATGCTGCATGCACAAGGATTATGGTCCGTTATCAGCTTTATCGCCTGTCTCGTTGTTGTTCTGCTCATTCTGAGAACCGTTCCGAAAGAAACGCTGCGAAACGGACAGAAGGACTCAATCGGACTTTCTATCCTTTGGGCGATAGCCGGTTTTTTCATTGCCCTTTTCTCTCAAGGAATAGCAGGCTCTATTGAATATTATGTTTTTGGCATCGGAAGAGAATCAGAAAATACACAAGCGATTCTGGATGTCATTCAGGCAGTCCCGCTCATGATTATCGTTTCTTCCATCGTCGGGCCTATATTAGAAGAAATCATCTTCAGAAAAATCATTTTCGGCGCGCTGTACGAAAAAACGAATTTCTTTTTCGCAGGACTGATCAGCTCGGTTATCTTCGGTATTGTTCACGCTGATTTGAAGCATCTTCTTCTATATACAGCAATGGGCTTTACCTTTGCCTTTTTATATGCGAGAACAAAACGGATATGGGTGCCGATTTTCGCCCATTTAATGATGAATACATTCGTCGTCATCATGCAGCTTGAGCCTGTTCGGAATTACCTTGAACAGCAGAGCACACAAATGCAATTGATTATTGGAGGATTATTTTTATGAGAAACCCGGTAGTTTGGGGAATGATCTACTTTGCCGTAGGGTGCATCTTTACTTATCTTGCCGCAAGCTCGCCAGGCAGCATGTGGTCATTTTACTCCATCCTGCTGATGGTGTTCGCCGCTTACAACATCAGCATTTCTTTTAAGATGTTCGCCTTTTCATTTAAAATCAAAAAGAACCAAAAATAAAGAAAATCCATTTCTCGCCTGAGAAATGGATTTTTTATTATTGCCCGGAAGACACGTCCTGATCGGCTGCACTGCTTTTCTGCGCTTTCCGATAGGCGGCCTTCGATATCAGAATACTGATTTCATATAAAATCAAAAGCGGGACTGTGACCATCATATGGGACAGAAGCTCAGGCGGTGTAATCAGGGCTGCGATCACCAGCAGCGTAAAATACGCATACTTTCTGATTTTCGCCAAGAACATCGGTGTCACAATTCCGAGCCTGGTCAAAAACATAAGGATGACCGGCATTTGGAACAGCAGTCCAAACGGAATCGTCAGCTGCAGAAGAAAATGAAAATATTCATTAATTCCGATCACCTGATTGACATTCAAGTCCTGAGAGATCCGCTTCATAAAATCAACAACAAAAGGAAATAAAATATAATATGAAAAAGATAAGCCCGCTAAAAACAGCAAAATAGAGATCGGAATGTAGCTGAGCGTTACTTTGCGCTCTTTCTCATAGAGGCCCGGGCTCACAAAAGCCCAAAGCTGATAAAGAATAACCGGCGAGGTCAGGACTATGCCGATGATAAATGCAAATTGCATAAACACATAAAGCGGGTCTGTCAGGTTAAACGCGTTAAGCGTAAGCTGCTTCGCTTCATCTGTTTCTTGCAGGTACACAATAATCGGCTTTGCTAAAAAAAATCCAGCAATAAAGAAAACGACAAACGCCAGCGCTACAATCAGCAACCGTTTTCGAAGCTCAGCAATATGCTCCAGCAGCGACATTTGATTCACTTTCATTCGTGTCATCCTAACTTACTGATCTTCTTTCTTTTTTTCCTCTTCATCACTCGTTAATCCTTTAGTAGCGTTTTTGAATTCACGAAGTGTGTCTCCCGCTGCTTTCCCCAATTCAGGCAGCTTTTTGGGGCCAAAGATAATCAGAGCAACGATTGCGATAACAGCAAGGCTTCCAGGACCGATCGGCATATTTGGGCTCCTCCTTTCCCTCTATTCGATTTCCTCTAAAACTGAGTAATGCTTCAAAAAATAAACAAGTGACTGAAGCTCAACTGCTAAATCTATATGATGAATTCGAATGTGTTCCGGCACATTCAAACGGGCCGGCGTAAAATTAAGGATTCCCTTGATTCCTAATGCGACCAATCTGTCTGTAATGGATTGAGCGGCTACTGCTGGCACTGTAAGAATGGCAACTGATTCATCTTTTACGTGTTGTTCAAGGTCATCAAGGTTATAGACGGGCACGCCGCCTACCTCAGTTCCTATTTTACTCTCATTTATATCAAAAGCCATAGAAATTTTTGTGTTATTATTTTTTGTGAAATTATAGTGAAGAAATGCCGTTCCCAAGTTCCCGACACCAATCAAGATGACGTCTGTCATCTCATCCTGATCAAGCGTTTTTCGGAAAAAAGACAGCAAATAATCCACATTATATCCGTATCCTTTTTTGCCAAGAGCTCCAAAATAGGAAAAATCCCTCCGAATCGTGGCAGAATCAACCTTTACGGCATCACTGAGTTCAGCGGATGATACACGCTGTTTTCCTGACGCATGCAGATTCTTTAAAAAGCGATAGTAAAGCGGCAGCCGTTTCGCCGTCGCCTGCGGAATTTTTGATTGATCCTTATTCATTTTTGGTCCTCCAAATTATACTCGGATAGTTCTCTTTTAAAGTCACCGTTTTTCCCGCCTGTCTTCTCCAGCAAGAAAGTAGGGCCGATGACCATCCCCTTATCAAGGGCCTTGCACATATCGTAAACGGTAAGAGCGCACACCGATGCAGAAGTGAGCGCTTCCATTTCCACACCTGTACTCCCTTTCGTTTTGACCTGTGCTTTTATATGAAGTATAACTTCTGCTTCTTTTATTTTCCAGTCAAACGATATATCTATCCCGCTCAATGAAAGCGGATGGCACATCGGAATGATATTCGACGTTTGCTTTGCGGCCATAATGCCTGCCACCTGCGCGACAGCCAGTACATCTCCTTTGCCGATATCGTGACTTTGTATTTTCTCGTACACCTCATTCTTCATGTGTACGCTTGAAACAGCCGCCGCAGTACGGACAGTCGAAGATTTTTCGCTGATATCCACCATCTGGGCTCTGCCCTGTTCATTAAAATGAGAAAATCCATTCATATTAAAACGCTCCTTAAACAGATCATACACTATTTTCTTCTCTATGTCTTATATGGCCAATGTATTGTTTGCTGACTTCTGGTTCATAAGCTACACTTAACTTATTATAGCAGAGGTGAAATAATATGATGATCTTACAAGTTAATCAGCTGTCCAAATCGTTTGGTGCTGATACTATTTTAAACAATATAAAGCTGGAAGTCAGAAATCGTGATCGCATCGCCATTGTAGGAAGAAATGGCGCCGGAAAATCCACGCTCCTTAAAATTATCGCAGGCCAGCTTTCGTATGAAAAGGGCGAAATTATTAAACCGAAAGATATTACAATGGGATATCTCGCCCAGCATACTGGCTTGGATTCTAAGCTTACCATAAAAGAAGAGCTGCTGACTGTTTTTGACCACTTAAAAGCAATGGAAAAGGAAATGCGGGCTATGGAAGAAAAAATGGCGGCAGCTGACCCCGGTGAATTAGAAAGCATCATGAAAACCTACGACCGCCTTCAGCAGGAATTCAAAGATAAAGGCGGCTATCAATATGAAGCAGATGTTAGATCTGTGCTGCATGGTCTCGGCTTCAGCCATTTTGACGATTCTACACAGGTTCAAAGCCTCAGCGGAGGCCAGAAAACAAGACTGGCTTTAGGTAAGCTTCTGTTAACACAGCCTGATTTGCTCATTCTCGATGAGCCGACAAACCATCTGGATATTGATACGCTTACCTGGCTTGAGCATTATTTGCAAGGCTATTCAGGCGCCATCCTCATCGTTTCGCATGACCGCTACTTTTTGGACAAAGTAGTAAACCAGGTGTACGAGGTATCAAGAGCAGAAAGCAAAAAGTATCACGGCAACTACAGCGCTTATCTCGACCAAAAAGCCGCGCAGTATGAAAAAGATCTGAAAATGTATGAAAAGCAGCAGGACGAGATTGCAAAGCTGCAGGACTTCGTAGACCGAAATCTGGCGAGAGCCTCTACCACCAAAAGGGCACAAAGCCGCAGAAAGCAGCTTGAGCGAATGGAAGTCATGTCAAAACCGCTTGGCGATGAAAAATCGGCAAACTTTCATTTTGATATTACAAAACAGAGCGGAAATGAAGTCCTTCGTGTTCAGGATCTCACAATCAGCTATGAAAACCAGCCGCCGCTTTTAACAGAAGTGTCATTCATGCTCACAAGAGGAGAAAGCGCTGCGCTTGTCGGCCCTAACGGAATCGGTAAATCGACATTGCTGAAAACATTGATAGACACCCTAAAACCAGATCAAGGAACGATCTCATACGGCTCAAATGTCAGTGTCGGCTATTATGACCAGGAACAGGCTGAGTTGACTTCCTCTAAACGTGTCCTTGATGAGCTGTGGGACGAGTACCCCGGGCTCCCAGAAAAAGAAATCAGGACGTGTCTCGGAAATTTCTTATTCTCCGGAGATGATGTGCTGAAACCAGTTCATTCACTGAGCGGGGGCGAAAAAGCAAGATTGGCTCTAGCTAAGCTGATGCTTCAAAAAGCCAACTTTCTCATCCTTGATGAACCGACAAACCATCTGGACTTAGACAGCAAAGAAGTTCTCGAAAACGCGCTGATTGATTATCCAGGTACACTTTTATTTGTCTCACATGACAGATATTTTATTAACAGAATCGCCACAAGAGTGCTGGAGCTTTCTTCAAGCCATATAGAGGAGTATCTGGGAGATTACGATTATTATACAGAGAAAAAAACAGAGCAGCTTGAATTGGAGAAAATAAATCAGCAAGAAGAAACTGAAAAAACGCCAGCTACAGTGAAGTCTGACTCCAAACGTTCCTACGAGGAAGAAAAAGAATGGAAAAAGAAAGAGCGCCAACGACTCCGTCGGATTGAAGAAATTGAAACCACTGTTCAAACCATTGAAGAGAACATCAGCCGCAATGATGAATTGCTATGTGACCCTGAAGTCTATCAGGACCATGAAAAAGTACAAGCTATCCATGCAGACAATGAGAAGCTTAATCAGGAGCTGGAATCTCTTTTGTCCGAATGGGAAGAACTATCCACAGAAGAAGATTAAAAAAGTCAAGCACCTCTTTTTAGAGGTGCTTTTTATCCACAGAACATCCCCTAATAAATAAACAAAGTAAGCGTTTTATACACACTATCCACAAAATATTCTGAATTTATCCACTTTATTAACAGTGACCTCAGCCCTTTATCCATCAATATCTCTATAATTACTCACAGACATGTGGATAAATTGTGAATTATCTGTTAATAACAAACAGATAAAAAGTCTCACGCTATTATCTCGTGAGACTTTGATAAGAAGTCAATTCAAGGCCGGGCTGGCCATTCATATCATATGCACCGCGAATTCCTTTTTCAAAAGCAATTGTACCAGCAGCAGCAATCATCGCAGCATTATCCGTACATAAAGCTAATGGAGGAATGACAAGCGTAATCCCTTCATGCTGGGCAAATTCCTTTTCTAATGCAGCTCTGAGGCCTCTGTTTGCAGCTACTCCTCCGGCTAAAAGGACCTGTTTGACATCATATTCCTTTGCCGCGCGCGCCGTTTTGGTTACCAAGACATCGATCACACTATTTTGGAAGCTGGCAGACAAATCTTCCGGAGCAATCTCTTGCCCTTTTTGGGATGCATTATGAAGCGTATTGATCACCGCAGACTTCAACCCGCTAAAGCTGAAGTTGTAAGAGCCTTCTTCAAGCCATGCGCGAGGAAGCGGAATATTGTCATTCCCTTTTTCAGCTAGCTTGTCAATTTGCGGTCCACCCGGATATGGCAATCCCATCGTCCGCGCCACTTTGTCGTAGGCTTCTCCTGCCGCATCATCAAGGGTTTCCCCAATGACTTCAAATGATCCATGTTCCTTCATATAAACCAGTTCTGTATGGCCTCCTGAAACGACCAATGCCAGTGCCGGGAACACGATGTCTTCTACAAGACGGTTCGCGTATATATGACCGGCTATATGATGAACGCCTACTAACGGAATGTTATGTGCAAAGCTCAATGCTTTAGCGGCATTCACTCCGATAAGAAGCGCTCCCACCAGTCCCGGACCTTCTGTTACTGCAATCGCATCAATATCACTATACGTCATGCCAGCTTTGCGAAACGCCTCTTCTATAACCAAAGTGATTTGTTCAACATGATGTCTTGAAGCAATTTCCGGAACAACGCCTCCGAAGCGCTTATGGCTTTCAATTTGAGAGGCTACTACGTTTGAAATGATCTCTTTTCCGTTTTTCACAATAGCTGCAGCAGTCTCATCACAGCTTGTTTCAATTCCTAATACGTACATGTCTTTTTGCTCACTCATTTATCGTCACCCACATAATTAACGCATCTTCCCCGTTATCAGTATAATAGTTCTTTCTTATTCCGCCGGGCTGCATCCCGAATTTCTTATATAAGCCTTGAGCAGGATGATTCGAAACCCTCACTTCAAGCGAAAGCCGCCTTGCGTCTTTTTCTTTACACAGTTCAACAGCTGAGCGAAAAAGCGTTTCTCCTAAAGACTGGCCGCGATACTCTGGTTTTATCGCTATATTTGTAATCTGGGCATCATCCATCACAATCCAAATCCCGCAATACCCAACAACATGGCCGTCCTTTTCAATCACGAGATAATGAGCATACGGATTTTCCAGCAGCTCATGATAAAACGAATCCTTCGTCCAAGGAGACGTAAAGGAGGATGCTTCGATTTCGTATACGTGATCTATATCTTCAAGCCGCATATTTCTGACCGCTGCTTTTGTTTTCATCCTATCACCCTACTTTTGACTTTCAATCCATTTCGCTTCAGCTTCTGCCAGCCGCAAGTAATCCGGGACAAGCCCATGAACATCAGCTGCTTCCTTTTCCTTCCCGAGAAAAGCCAATTCTGAAGGACGCGGGTTATGCTGGACGGCAGTTCCAATGAATCCTTTTGTTCTAAGAACATCCTCTATCATCTGCTTGTGAATAGAAGTGTCGTGACCTAAAAACAAAACAGGACGATCCTTTTCTTTTAACATCTCCAGCCAATCTGCCAGCATCACATTTTGATCTGGAACAACTTGCTCTAAAAGTCCATTTTTATATTGATACAGACCTGTGTACACCTGTCCCCGTCTAGCATCAAAGATTGGGCTGATCAGACCGTCAAAATGCCGGCCATTTGCCGCAAGCGTCTCAAGACTTGATACAGCACTTATTGGAATGTCTAAAGACCAGGCAAGTGTTTTGGCCAACGTCACACCTATTCTTACTCCTGTGTATGAACCTGGGCCTTTTGCAACGACAATTTTAGAAAGGTCCTGCGGTGCCATATCACAATCATTCAGCAATGAATGAACAGCAGGCATCGCTCTTACAGAGTGGTTCTTTTTCAAATATGTAATGTATTCTGCTATAACAGTGTCTTCTCGAAGCAGCGCAATGCCCAATGTATAATTTGATGTATCAATTGCTAATATTGTCATGTCTACTTAACTCCTCACAAAGCATTTCATACCGATTCCCGACAGCAGTAAAGGTAATTTCCCGCTCATCATCACCAGCTCTTTTGATGACAATTTGCAGTCGCTCCTGCGGCAGCTGTTCTTCAATTAAATGAGCCCATTCAACGAGACAGACACCTTGTCCGTGAAAATATTCATCAAGTCCCAAATCTTCACTTTCATCTTCCATTCTATACACATCCATATGATAAAGAGGAAGTACGCCATCGTTATATTCTTTTATAATTGTAAAAGTCGGACTGTTTACAACACGTGTAATTCCCAGCCCTTCTGCAAAACCTTTCGTAAAAGTCGTTTTTCCTGCACCTAAATCGCCCTCTAATGTCAGGACGTCTCCCGGTTTAGCAAACGATGCCGTCAGCTTGGCAATTGCTTTTGTTTCTTCTGGATTTACAGTTCTCCATTTTAATTGCTTCACACGAGTCACCCGTCTTATTTAAAATGATTATATCCCTTTTTCTCTAAGATCATTGATGTTTGATCTGTTTTTAGGATCACTTTAGATTTTGTTTTTTCCCTGACATGGCCAATCTTTGTAATGGGAAGTTGACGTGCTGCGCACTGCTGCTTCAACACTTCCCACTCCTCTTTTGAAACCGTCCCTGTCAGCTCAAAATCCTCACCGCCAAACAAAGCCCATTCTTTCCAGTTAGGATGAAGCTTAGGTAAATCAGAATGAATTGGAAGCATGCTTTCATCAATTTCAATTGAAACACAGCTGGCTTCTGCAATCTCGTTCAGTTCACTAGCCAATCCGTCACTAACATCATTTAAAGCTGCCCGTTCAAGACTCGAGCATAATCTGCCGACACTTACTCTTGGCTCAGGCCGTTTATGCCTGTGGATAAAGTAATCCGTGTCAATAGAAGAATTTTGAGGATGAGTCTCCTCTAATAATAAAGAAAGTCCTGCTGCAGAAGAACCGATTTCACCGGTTACAAACACAATATCATTCGGTTTTGCTAAGCTGCGCAAACAGGCCTGTCCCTTTTCAATTTCACCGATCACAGTGACTGTAACGACTAATTTGTCAGCGGTAGAAACTGTATCGCCGCCAATCAGATCCATATGATATAGTTTCGCCAGTTCATTCATTCCTTCATACATCGCCTTGATTTCAGATTCAGTCCATTTTGAAGGTACCGCAAGTGATACCAAATAAAATTTCGGAATGCCTCCCATCGCGGCAATATCACTTATATTAACGGCTAACGCCTTATACCCGATATCTTCAGGTGAGGAATAGTGTAATTTGAAGTGCACGTCTTCTACCATAGTATCAACACAAACAATTTCCTGAACGCCGTGTTTCGCAGTGTAGAGCGCTGCATCATCACCTATTCCTACATCAACGGAAGAATGGTGAATGGTCCGCGGAGTAATGCTATGTATCAAATCAAATTCATCCATGAACCAAAATCTCCTTTCACCCCTGCATATGCCTATATGTGCTCTTCCTAGTTTATCGAATTTTGCTGGAATATCCAAGATGTTCCCGATATAAAGAAAGCTTGGCTATGACACCAAGCAGAAGATACAGTAAAAGAAAACACAAAAAAAACGAAAACATGATCGTTTCGTTTACATTAATGGCGGTCCGGACGGGACTCGAACCCGCGACCTCCTGCGTGACAGGCAGGCATTCTAACCAACTGAACTACCGGACCATATTTGTATAAGATTATTTTAGTTGTACCCTTAGGGCACTCCTTATTTAATCATATATTTGGTTGCGGGGGCAGGATTTGAACCTGCGACCTTCGGGTTATGAGCCCGACGAGCTACCGAACTGCTCCACCCCGCGATGATAAAAGTAATGCTTGGCGGCGTCCTACTCTCACAGGGGGAAACCCCCGACTACCATCGGCGCTGAAGAGCTTAACTTCCGTGTTCGGTATGGGAACGGGTGTGACCTCTTCGCTATCGCCACCAAACAAATTGAGAGTGTTCTCTCAAAACTAGATAACAGGTGTGACATCATTCAAAAATATGGTTAAGTCCTCGATCGATTAGTATCTGTCAGCTCCATGTGTCGCCACACTTCCACCTCAGACCTATCAACCTGATCATCTTTCAGGGATCTTACTTCCTTGCGGAATGGGAAATCTCATCTTGAGGGGGGCTTCATGCTTAGATGCTTTCAGCACTTATCCCGTCCGCACATAGCTACCCAGCGATGCCCTTGGCAGAACAACTGGTACACCAGCGGTGCGTCCATCCCGGTCCTCTCGTACTAAGGACAGCTCCTCTCAAATTTCCTGCGCCCGCGACGGATAGGGACCGAACTGTCTCACGACGTTCTGAACCCAGCTCGCGTACCGCTTTAATGGGCGAACAGCCCAACCCTTGGGACCGACTACAGCCCCAGGATGCGATGAGCCGACATCGAGGTGCCAAACCTCCCCGTCGATGTGGACTCTTGGGGGAGATAAGCCTGTTATCCCCGGGGTAGCTTTTATCCGTTGAGCGATGGCCCTTCCATGCGGAACCACCGGATCACTAAGCCCGACTTTCGTCCCTGCTCGACTTGTAGGTCTCGCAGTCAAGCTCCCTTGTGCCTTTACACTCTGCGAATGATTTCCAACCATTCTGAGGGAACCTTTGGGCGCCTCCGTTACCTTTTAGGAGGCGACCGCCCCAGTCAAACTGCCCACCTGACACTGTCTCCCCGCCCGATAAGGGCGGCGGGTTAGAAGGTCAATACAGCCAGGGTAGTATCCCACCGATGCCTCCACCGAAGCTGGCGCTCCGGTTTCCAAGGCTCCTACCTATCCTGTACAAGCTGTACCAACATTCAATATCAGGCTGCAGTAAAGCTCCACGGGGTCTTTCCGTCCTGTCGCGGGTAACCTGCATCTTCACAGGTACTATAATTTCACCGAGTCTCTCGTTGAGACAGTGCCCAGATCGTTGCGCCTTTCGTGCGGGTCGGAACTTACCCGACAAGGAATTTCGCTACCTTAGGACCGTTATAGTTACGGCCGCCGTTTACTGGGGCTTCAATTCGCACCTTCGCTTACGCTAAGCGCTCCTCTTAACCTTCCAGCACCGGGCAGGCGTCAGCCCCTATACTTCGCCTTACGGCTTCGCAGAGACCTGTGTTTTTGCTAAACAGTCGCCTGGGCCTATTCACTGCGGCTCTCTCGGGCTTGCACCCTAACAGAGCACCCCTTCTCCCGAAGTTACGGGGTCATTTTGCCGAGTTCCTTAACGAGAGTTCTCTCGATCACCTTAGGATTCTCTCCTCGCCTACCTGTGTCGGTTTGCGGTACGGGCACCTCTCACCTCGCTAGAGGCTTTTCTTGGCAGTGTGGAATCAGGAACTTCGCTACTATATTTCGCTCGCCATCACAGCTCAGCCTTATGGGAAACGGATTTGCCTATTTCCCAGCCTAACTGCTTGGACGCGGATATCCAATACCGCGCTTACCCTATCCTCCTGCGTCCCCCCATTGCTCAAATGGTGAGGAGGTGGTACAGGAATATCAACCTGTTGTCCATCGCCTACGCCTTTCGGCCTCGGCTTAGGTCCCGACTAACCCTGAGCGGACGAGCCTTCCTCAGGAAACCTTAGGCATTCGGTGGAGGGGATTCTCACCCCTCTTTCGCTACTCATACCGGCATTCTCACTTCTAAGCGCTCCACCAGTCCTTCCGGTCTGGCTTCACAGCCCTTAGAACGCTCTCCTACCACTGTTCGAAGAACAGTCCGCAGCTTCGGTGATACGTTTAGCCCCGGTACATTTTCGGCGCAGAGTCACTCGACCAGTGAGCTATTACGCACTCTTTAAATGGTGGCTGCTTCTAAGCCAACATCCTGGTTGTCTAAGCAACTCCACATCCTTTTCCACTTAACGTATACTTTGGGACCTTAGCTGGCGGTCTGGGCTGTTTCCCTTTCGACTACGGATCTTATCACTCGCAGTCTGACTCCCAAGGATAAGTCATTGGCATTCGGAGTTTGACTGAATTCGGTAACCCGGTAGGGGCCCCTAGTCCAATCAGTGCTCTACCTCCAAGACTCTTACCTTGAGGCTAGCCCTAAAGCTATTTCGGAGAGAACCAGCTATCTCCAGGTTCGATTGGCATTTCACCCCTACCCACACCTCATCCCCGCACTTTTCAACGTGCGTGGGTTCGGGCCTCCATTCAGTGTTACCTGAACTTCACCCTGGACATGGGTAGATCACCTGGTTTCGGGTCTACGACCACGTACTCATGCGCCCTATTCAGACTCGCTTTCGCTGCGGCTCCGCATCTTCTGCTTAACCTTGCACGGGATCGTAACTCGCCGGTTCATTCTACAAAAGGCACGCCATCACCCGTTAACGGGCTCTGACTACTTGTAGGCACACGGTTTCAGGATCTCTTTCACTCCCCTTCCGGGGTGCTTTTCACCTTTCCCTCACGGTACTGGTTCACTATCGGTCACTAGGGAGTATTTAGCCTTGGGAGATGGTCCTCCCGGATTCCGACGGAATTTCACGTGTTCCGCCGTACTCAGGATCCACTCAGGAGAGAACGAAGTTTTGACTACAGGGCTGTTACCTCCTATGGCGGGCCTTTCCAGACCTCTTCATCTACCTCGTTCTTTTGTAACTCCGTACAGAGTGTCCTACAACCCCAAGAGGCAAGCCTCTTGGTTTGGGCTAATCCCGTTTCGCTCGCCGCTACTCAGGGAATCGCATTTGCTTTCTCTTCCTCCGGGTACTTAGATGTTTCAGTTCCCCGGGTCTGCCTTCTCATATCCTATGAATTCAGATATGGATACCACTCCATTACGAGTGGTGGGTTTCCCCATTCGGAAATCTCCGGATCAAAGCTTGCTTACAGCTCCCCGAAGCATATCGGTGTTCGTCCCGTCCTTCATCGGCTCCTAGTGCCAAGGCATCCACCGTGCGCCCTTTCTAACTTAACCGTTAAAAAGAATCACTATGTGATATCTTGTGTTACTAATTGAATGTGATGTCTACTGTTATCTAGTTTTCAAAGAACACGTTTCGAAGGAATGATCCTTCAAAACTAAACAAGACAGGGAACGTTCTGTTTATAAGACCCAAGGTCTTATATTCCGTATAATATCCTTAGAAAGGAGGTGATCCAGCCGCACCTTCCGATACGGCTACCTTGTTACGACTTCACCCCAATCATCTGTCCCACCTTCGGCGGCTGGCTCCTAAAAGGTTACCTCACCGACTTCGGGTGTTACAAACTCTCGTGGTGTGACGGGCGGTGTGTACAAGGCCCGGGAACGTATTCACCGCGGCATGCTGATCCGCGATTACTAGCGATTCCAGCTTCACGCAGTCGAGTTGCAGACTGCGATCCGAACTGAGAACAGATTTGTGGGATTGGCTTAACCTCGCGGTTTCGCTGCCCTTTGTTCTGTCCATTGTAGCACGTGTGTAGCCCAGGTCATAAGGGGCATGATGATTTGACGTCATCCCCACCTTCCTCCGGTTTGTCACCGGCAGTCACCTTAGAGTGCCCAACTGAATGCTGGCAACTAAGATCAAGGGTTGCGCTCGTTGCGGGACTTAACCCAACATCTCACGACACGAGCTGACGACAACCATGCACCACCTGTCACTCTGCCCCCGAAGGGGACGTCCTATCTCTAGGATTGTCAGAGGATGTCAAGACCTGGTAAGGTTCTTCGCGTTGCTTCGAATTAAACCACATGCTCCACCGCTTGTGCGGGCCCCCGTCAATTCCTTTGAGTTTCAGTCTTGCGACCGTACTCCCCAGGCGGAGTGCTTAATGCGTTAGCTGCAGCACTAAGGGGCGGAAACCCCCTAACACTTAGCACTCATCGTTTACGGCGTGGACTACCAGGGTATCTAATCCTGTTCGCTCCCCACGCTTTCGCTCCTCAGCGTCAGTTACAGACCAGAGAGTCGCCTTCGCCACTGGTGTTCCTCCACATCTCTACGCATTTCACCGCTACACGTGGAATTCCACTCTCCTCTTCTGCACTCAAGTTCCCCAGTTTCCAATGACCCTCCCCGGTTGAGCCGGGGGCTTTCACATCAGACTTAAGAAACCGCCTGCGAGCCCTTTACGCCCAATAATTCCGGACAACGCTTGCCACCTACGTATTACCGCGGCTGCTGGCACGTAGTTAGCCGTGGCTTTCTGGTTAGGTACCGTCAAGGTACCGCCCTATTCGAACGGTACTTGTTCTTCCCTAACAACAGAGCTTTACGATCCGAAAACCTTCATCACTCACGCGGCGTTGCTCCGTCAGACTTTCGTCCATTGCGGAAGATTCCCTACTGCTGCCTCCCGTAGGAGTCTGGGCCGTGTCTCAGTCCCAGTGTGGCCGATCACCCTCTCAGGTCGGCTACGCATCGTTGCCTTGGTGAGCCGTTACCTCACCAACTAGCTAATGCGCCGCGGGTCCATCTGTAAGTGGTAGCCGAAGCCACCTTTTATGTTTGAACCATGCGGTTCAAACAACCATCCGGTATTAGCCCCGGTTTCCCGGAGTTATCCCAGTCTTACAGGCAGGTTACCCACGTGTTACTCACCCGTCCGCCGCTAACATCAGGGAGCAAGCTCCCATCTGTCCGCTCGACTTGCATGTATTAGGCACGCCGCCAGCGTTCGTCCTGAGCCAGGATCAAACTCTCCGATAAATGGATCACAGGTTAAGTTCACCGCATCCTGCGGCGACACCTGTGTGACCTGCGTCGTGCAGACCCTAGTTTGACTGACTACGCACATCGCTGTGCGATTTATAAAAATGAATTAACAGGTACGTTTTGTCTTGTTTAGTTTTCAAAGATCATTCAATAATGGAGCGGGTGATGAGAATCGAACTCACGACATCAGCTTGGAAGGCTGAGGTTTTACCACTAAACTACACCCGCGTAGTATCTTATATTGGCGCGCCCGAGAGGAGTCGAACCCCTAACCTTTTGATCCGTAGTCAAACGCTCTATCCAATTGAGCTACGGGCGCTTATCAAGCGACTTAACTATCATACTATCATTTGATGGTGAAGTCAAGAAGTTTTTTTAAAATGTTTTTTCGAATCTTTTTCAATTCGACTTTTCTTATTATACACATTTTTAAAATCTTGTAAACACCTTAGAAAAACTTTTTTGTTTTTCGTTTTGTTTCACGCTGTTCATCAGCGACGTTTAATAATATACCATGCCTATTTTATTTGGTCAACACTTTTCCTGTATTTTTTATTCTCTTCTTTCACCCCTTCTCATGTATATATTTTATCTCATCTTACAAATAATATAAGAAAATCTCTTAAGAAGAAATGAGGCGTGTTATGTATTACTACAAAGAGGAACTGATTAATATCATTAAACCGGACAAGCCAGACCCGGCAGCTGCTAAGGTCCTGCAGGAGATACTAGGCGGTCATTACGGAGAAATGCGTACAATGATGCAGTTTTTTTTCCAAAGCTCTAATTTCAGAGGAAAGCAGAAACAGTACCGCGATCTGCTTCGCGGCATTTTTTTAGAGGAGATTGCCCACGTTGAACTGGTTCAAAACACAATCAATGCTTTATTAGATGAATCAGGCGGTGAAGGTGTCGGCAGTCAAGGTGCAGATCAAGCACCACTTAATGAAGCCGTTAAACATGCTAATCCTCATCATTATATTATTGGTGCGCAAAGTTCCCTTCCCGTTGATGCAGGGGGCAATCCGTGGAACGGGTCGTGGGTGTATAACCACGGAAACTTAATTACTGACCTGCTGGATAACCTGCTTCTTGAGTCGACAGGTGTGCTGCAAAAAACAAGAATTTATGAAATGAGCTCTAATCAGACGTTCCGCGAAACACTTGCTTTTCTGATTGTACGCGACAATGCTCACCAGAATGCATTCGCGAAAGCGCTCGAGACATTGGGCGTTGAGTGGGCGAAGCTCCTCCCTGTACCGAATTATGACATTAATAAATATCCTGAGTGCAGAAAGTATGTCGAATTAGGCTACCATAATGCACAGTTTAACTTTAGGTTGGATGAAACGAGAATCGGTGAAATCTATCAAGGGAAATCTCCAAGCCGAAATGGCGGAGAGTTACAAGTAATAGATCCTCCGGCAGGGTTTCCCGTACCAGTGCTTCCTGAAATACCGAATGAACACAGTCCTGGGTTAGGCGATATGAATGCTTAATCCAGTGGGAAGGTGCTCAAGAAACTTCTTGAGCACCTTCTTATTGTACATTACTGATTCATTCAACGATTGGCGTTAAAGAATCGCCGTTCCATATTTCTCCCTTGTTGAGTGTCCAGCTGTCATGATATAAAGCCGAAGCACCCTTGTTTACAGCTGGGCTCCATTCATCATTCCATGCCAGAAAGTAAATGGTTTTAGGATATTTTTGTTTTATAGCATTGATAAATAGGCTGTAATCAAAGCTGCCGTTTGCTGGTTGCGGGCCGACTTCTGTAAAAGCAAATGGTTTATTAAGCGCTGTTAGCTGATCGTATCCATTGATCGAGTAGGCATCTTGAAAATACGCATCTAATCCGACAATATCCACGTAAGACGCTCCCGGGTAAAAATCAGTTTTAAAATCTCGGTTGGCGTCGGGTGAGTAAACCCAAATCAAATGATCAAGTCCTCTTGTGTCGGTCATATAATGATAGATTTTCTTGTAGAGCTGTTTATATAGAGAGATTCTTTCATTATCCTTTTGGTTATATGATGTAAGTCCCCACCAAAACCATTCGCCGTTCATTTCATGCAGTGGCCTGAACAGAACAGGCACACCTTGGTTCTCCAGCTCTTGAAGTCCGTCAGCAATTTTGCTGAGCATGGCATTTAGCCGCTTTCCTTCTGCTGTTGAAGAATCTAGTATTTTTTTATACTGATCGTTTGTAATCGGTGTTTTAAAATGCCCTGACTGAAAAGCAGGGTTCGCCAGGTGCAAACTGATTTGCGGAATTCCGCCATTTTTCCAATACGAAATTAAATCACCGTTGCAGCTTACATCTATTGAATCTTCAATTTTAGCTGTTTCAAGCCACCCTCTGGCATAATCGCAGCCGTAAATAGCAGGCGATTGCCCGGTGGCGCTTCGGATTCTATCAGCCTCAGCCACAGAAAATGTGTCATGACTGTAACCTCCGAACGCTCCGGAAAGGACTCTGTTTTCCGTTCGGTTCGGCAGGTGTGCAAGCCAGTTCATCACTGCTTTTGTTGTCTGCTGGGCATTAGGATTCACAGGCGACACAGTATGCGCTTCAATTGGTTTTGCTAAAACAGCAGACGCAAGTAAAAATATAATGAGCAAAGAGATCGTATGTTTCTTAAACAAATGCAACTCCCCCATTCATTAAGGATGAGATATCATGAATTCACATGTGCCTTCTATTGAAAACTCGCCAAAATGCGCAGGCAAGACAAAGTGTGAGCCTGCATTGCATTCATACTGAATACCATTATTTATGATTCGTCCTGATCCGCTCAGAACACTCCCCAGCAAATAGGTTTGATGTGAAGGAAAAGCAGCTCGGCCGCTAATCTTCCATTTGTACACTGAGAAATAATCTGATTGCACATAAACAATGATCTCAGCGTTACCAACTTCTTTTACTTCCGGTGTATGCACTTTATCGATATGCGGTATCGTTATGACTTCCATGGCTTTTTCTATATGAAGAGTTCTTTTTTGGCCCTGGTCATTACAGCGGTCATAATCGTATACGCGATACGTTGTATCAGAGTTTTGCTGGATTTCAAGGACAAGGGTTCCCTCACATAATGCATGGAGTGTACCGCTTGGCACATAAAAGAAATCTCCGGGCTTGATTTTGATTCGCCTCAGCAGCCCGTTCCAATCACCGCTTTCTATTCGTTGTTTGAATTCCTCCTTTGTGCTTGCGTGATGTCCCAAAATCAGTTCGGCGTCATCTTTGCAATCAATGATATACCAGCACTCCGTTTTACCAAGGTCGCCATTTTCATGCAGTTTTGCATAATCATCATCAGGATGGACTTGCACGGAGAGATCCATATTGGCGTCCAGCAGCTTTACCAGCAGCGGAAACACCTTACCATCCGGAAACCCGAATATCTCTGGGTGATCTTGCCATACTTGATCTAGTGTCTTTCCTGCCAGCGGGCCGTTCTTTACAGCCGACGGGCCATGGGCATGTGCAGAAACGGCCCAGCACTCACCTGTTTTTTGTGAGGGTATTGCGTAGCCAAAAGCGTCACGAAGCTTCGTCCCTCCCCATAGTCTTTCTTTAAAGACAGGCTCTAAAAATAATGGATGCGTCATGATCGCACCTCCCCGGATGCTGCCTCTGCTTGTAAGGCCTGATGCGCTAAAACTAGCGTGCCGATGATTCCGGCGTTACTGCCTAAACGTGGAGGTACAATATAATCACTTATATCATCTGACAATTCAGAAAAATCTAAGTAGTTGTTCATGATTTTCGGTACATATTGATAGATATAAGAAAACACTTGTTTCTGTTGCATGACGCCGCCGCCAAGAATGATTTTTTTAGGTGCAAGGATCAAAATATACTGAGCCAGTGCTTGGGCAATATAGTACCCTTCCAGTTCCCAGACTTGTGCTATACCTGATAAATCCGCGGCTTTTTTTCCCCAGCGCGCTTCAATGGCGGGACCGGAAGCCAAGCCTTCAAAGCAATCTCCATGATAAGGACACTTCCCTTGGTATGCGTCATCCGGGTGCCTCCGGATATAAATATGGCCCATCTCTGGGTGCGACAGCCCCTGAAGGAGCCTGCCCCCTACAATTGCGCCCGCACCGATGCCAGTACCAATCGTTATATACAGGCAGCTGTCGAGACCCTTCGCTTCACCGAAAAGGAATTCACCCAGCGCCGCAGCGTTGACATCTGTACTAAATCCGACTGGGATTTTCATTTCGTTCTTAACGGTTTGCAAAAAGGGGTAGTGTCTCCAGCCCGCTTTCGGCGTGGCCATAATGGTACCGTATGTTTGACTGGTTTTATCGTTATCAACGGGGCCAAAGGAGCCGATGCCGATCGCCTGTAATGAAAATTGGCGAAAATATTGAATCACTTTCTCTATCGTTTCATCCGGCATCTTTGTAGGGAATTCTATTCGGTCAATGATTGTTCCATCTTCTTTACCGACAGCACAAATAACCTTTGTGCCGCCTGCTTCAATACCGCCAAGCATGCAGATGGCCTCCTTGTTGTCTCCGCAATCAGCGCCGTATGTTTACAGAAGTCACAACAAACTTGTCATGCCGATGACGTGAAAAGGAATATTCAAATGGAATCCCGGTATCTAAGAAGCCCACATGTTCCACTTCAAGAATTGGATCATCCTGTTTACAGCCCAGATGCTGCTGGTCAATATGATCAGATTTGCAGGCTCTGATTTTCCGATGCGTTCCGGCGATTTTGAGCTGTAGCACATTTGTAATGTGATTGTAGATCGAATCATGAAGGACATCGTCATTAATGCCCGGTATTAAATGAGTCGGCATATATGTTTTTTCTAATACATAGGGTTCACCTTCTACAATTCGCAGCCGAACGACATAATAAACCGGTGTTTTCTGATCAATAGACAAATGGGCGGCCACTTCCTCAGTGGGAAATTGCACTTCAAACTGAATGACCTTGCTTTGGATTTTTTTATCTTTCAGCAAGTTGGTCAATCCGAGAATCTCATTGCTGACTACATGTACATGGTCATCCTGTATTGCAGATTGAATAATAAACGTGCCATGGCCTCGTTTTCTGAACAGCAGACCCTCGGCAACTAAATTATCCAAGGCTCTCTTCATCGTCATGCGGCTTGAGTTAAATTCTTTTGCAAGAGATACTTCATCAGGAATGGGCTGATCGATCGGATATACGTTATTTTTAATTCTATTTCTCATTTCATTTGCAATAATTTCGTATTTATTCATTGGCATCCTCCGGCAGCTGTTAGAGTCTGATATCACATAAGCTTTTACGGATATCATAAGTTCTTTTCCCTATTTCATCAATGTTGCGGATTTTCGTCATCTCTATTCGTTATGATGATTGCCGGAAGATCTTGGCCTTTAGGAAAATCTAGAAACCGCTATGTTCAGCAACCTTTTTGAACCATTTTCCGCTCTTTTTGACGGTTCTTTCTCCGTCTTTCTCAAGATTGACTGATACAAACCCGTATCGGTTTTTATAGGCATTTGTCCAAGACCAGTTGTCCATGAACGTCCATAAGTGATAGCCTTTTACGTTTGAGCCTTCCTGTATGGCGCGGTGAATCCATTTGAGGTGCTCTTTTATAAATTCAATCCGGTAATCATCTTGAATGATGCCTTGTTCATCTCTGAAGCGCTCTTCACCTTCAACCCCCATGCCGTTTTCAGAGATAAAACACTCGATGTTGCCGTAGTTTTCTTTTAAATTGATCAAAATATCATAAACGCCTTTTTCATAGATCTCCCAGCCGCGATGCGGATTCATTTTGCGGCCCGGCATGACGTAGGGGTCAAAATATCTGTCCGGTAAAAAAGGAGCGTCGGGATTCGGAAGATGTTCTTTCGCTTTCACACGTCTCGGCTGGTAATAATTCACTCCCAACAGGTCAACCGTGTTCTTTTTGATAATGTCAAGATCTTCAGCGTTGTAATCAGGCATAAAGCCTTCATGCTTCAAAATGTCAACCAGCTCTTTTGGAAATTCGCCTTTGACAGATGGGTCTAAAAAGGATCTGTTAAAAAACGCGTCTGCGATTTCCCCGGCTTTCACATCCGCCGGATGGCTGCTTCTCGGGTATGATGGGGTCAAATTTAAAATGATTCCGATTTTTCCGTCCTGCTCCATCTCCCTGTAAGCCTGAATCGCACGGGCACTTGACAGCATCGTATGAAATCCAACCTGGACAGCCTCTTTAAAGTCGACCTTGTTTGGATAATGAAAATCATATAAGTAGCCGCCTTCTACGGGAACGATTGGTTCATTATGCGTGAACCATTTTTTCACTCTGCCGCCAAACAAACGGAAGCACGTTCTCGCATAGTTTTCATACGCGTCAACCGTCTCTCTGTTTACCCAGCCGCCGATTTTTTGAAGCGCCATCGGCATATCGAAATGAAACAAATTGACAAAAGGTTCAATTCCGTTAGCGATTAACTCATCAATGACATTGTTATAGAAATTTACGGCTTTATCGTTGATCTCGCCTGTTCCGTCTGGTATTAAACGCGACCAGGAAATCGACATCCGGAACGAGTTGTGGCCAAGCTCCTTCATCAGCCTGATATCTTCTTTATAATTGTCGTAAAATTGGGATGTGTCTGCGGGGCCGACATGATCAAAAAAACGATGCGGTTCTTTTTCAAACCAATAATCCCATATATTCTGGCCTTTTCCGTCTCTGTCGGCGGCACCCTCCATTTGTGTTGCTGAAGCGGATGATCCCCACCAAAAATCCTTTGGAAAGCGATATTGTTCTGTATGTGCCAAGTCTCTCTCCCCTTATGTCACATTTTTATGCTGTTATCATTTTGCTGAGCAGCTGTCTCCTGCACAGCCTGTTCTTTTTCTTTTGCCAGATTTAATTTATCCATTGCTTTTAGGAACGGAAACCAGATCACGAAGACAATCAGCAGATTGATAAGCTGCATCACGCCCCCCATGATTGAGTTCGTCGCCATGATGCCATTAATGAATAATGGAACCGTCCACGGCACTGTCACACCAGTCGGAGGCGGAACGAGCCCGGCTGACATAGCCAGATAGGTGACGAGCGTAACAACCATCGGTGCCAGCACCCAAGGCACAATAATGATCGGATTCATGACAATCGGAAGCCCGAAGATAATCGGTTCGTTGACGTTAAAAATACCGGGAGCAAGGCCAAGTTTTGATACTTGCTTCATCTGCCTGCTTTTCATGAATATGAGAATGGTAAACACAATCGCAAGCGTCATCCCTGTTCCGCCCATCCCTACTGTATAAATCTCCATAAACGGTTTTGAAATAATATGAGGGATTTCTTTTCCCGCCGTGTAAGCAGAAAGGTTTTCTACCTGCAGTGTATTCCAAATCGGGTCCATCACGGAGTTGATAATGATCTGTCCATGCAGTCCGAAAAACCAAAGAATTTGAATGAAAAACACGGCAATCAGCGTTGGGATGATACCGCTTCCAAGTCCGACAAGCGGAGCCTGAATCGCGTGATAAATGACGTCGTGCATATTTGTTTTAAAAAATAGAGTCACCATTACGTTAATCAGCAAAAATACGGTCAATGTGATAAAAGCCGGAATAAGTGCGGCAAATGATTTTGCTACAGCAGGCGGAACGCCGGCTGGCATTTTGATTGTCAGGTTTTTTTGAACGATTCTTCTGTAAATTTCGCCAGAAAGAAATGCCGTAATCATCCCAAGAAACATCCCTTTTGCACCGAGACGGTCGACCGGAATAACCCCTGTAACGGCATCTCCTGTTTCTGGCTGAACGATAAATGGCGTTAAGAGCAAAAAGGAGACCAAAGCGATCGCTCCGCCAAATACAGCTTCGACCTGATAGCTTTTTGACAGGTAATAGCCTATCCCGAACACAACAAAGACAGACATAATGCCCATAGTCGCCGTGGAGGCAATGCCGAAATGAGACTGAAACGATGTAAGCATTGAGGCGTTCATGATTTTGTTTAGAAACGGCAAATTCGTTAACACGACAAAAATGGACCCGAATATCGTAAGCGGGAAAGCCAGCATAAACGCATCACGCAGCACTTGCAAATAACGGTTATTGTTTAACCTCCCTGCAATTGGAACAAGGAATTGGCTGATTTTCTCGAACACCCTATCCACCCCGATTATTTATAGATTCTTGGTTTTAAAAATATCAAGCATCTCTTTCACTAATTCTTTCATGGATAATGTTGACATCAGGTGATCCTCCGCATGCATAAGCAACAATGAGAAAGCTTGTGCTTCTCCACCGGATTCCTTTTGTATCATTTGAAAGTGAATGTCATGGGCCGCGGATAAATCCTGCTCAGCCTTGGCAATGAGGGCATCCGCCTCATCCTTGTTCCCTTCTTTGTAGGCGCGCAGTGATTGTATAATGCAGCTGCGGGCATTGCCGCTGTGCAGGATAAGCTGAAAACTGATTTGTTCGTCTGTTAAATTCGTGATTTTCACCTGTTCCATTATTGATTCTCCATTAAGGACAATGCCTGCTCATACGCTTTTTTCCCATCTGCCATTCCGTAGGCCATCATGTCAATGACTTCAACCCGAATGTTGTATTGATCCGCTTCTTTTTGGAGTTCGCTTTTCAGAAAGCTCATTTGCGGACCGATCAAAACGGCATCCGCTTTTCTCATGTCTTCTTTTGCTTTATCCTGGCCAACAGCCCAAATCTCTGCTTCCTCACCGATAGACTGTGCGTATTCCTTCATTTTTGTCACCAATAAACTGGTAGACATTCCTGAACTGCACGCGAGTAATATTTTTTTCAACTGCTATCCCCCCTTGTTATTAAAACGCTTACGTGGATTATTATAGTCATTTATTTTTAAATGTCTATACTTTTGTAAAATAAATATAATCATATACCTGTCCGGTTCATTACTTTGTAAATTTTTCTATGGAAGATTCATTCATAATGTGGTACACTCATCAACGGAAACGAATCAATTAAATAGCTATTAACACTTGTATAACCTCAATAATATGGTTTGAGGGTGTCTACCAGGAACCGTAAAATCCTGATTACAAAATTTGTTTATGACATTTTTTGTAATCAGGATTTTTTTTATTTATCAAAACATTTAAGTAAAGGAGTTTGTTATGAATTTCAAAGTTTTCCTGCTTGCAGCTTCTACGATTGCAGTCGGATTGGTTGAGTTAATTGTGGGGGGAATTCTTCCTCAGATCGCAAATGATTTAGACATTTCCATTGTTTCAGCCGGACAGCTGATCAGTGTGTTTGCGCTGGGATATGCAGTATCTGGGCCGCTGCTTTTGGCATTGACTGCGAAGATTGAGCGGAAGCGCTTATATCTAATTGCTTTATTTGTTTTCTTCCTTAGCAATCTTGTCGCCTATTTCAGCCCTAATTTCGCAACACTGATGGTATCTAGGGTATTGGCAGCAATGAGTACAGGGCTGATTGTTGTGCTTTCTTTAACAATTGCCCCGAAAATTGTAGCGCCTGAATACAGAGCCCGCGCAATTGGAATTATTTTTATGGGATTCAGCTCTGCTATCGCATTAGGCGTGCCGCTCGGAATCTTAATCAGCGATTCCTTCGGGTGGCGGATTTTGTTCCTTGGCATCGGCCTGTTGGCACTGATCTCCATGCTGATTATTTCAATCTTCTTTGAAAGAATACCGGCGGAGAAAATGATTCCTTTCCGGGAACAACTCAAGACGATCGGTAATCTGAAAATCGCGAGTTCACACCTCGTCACGATGTTTACATTAGCTGGCCACTACACGCTTTACGCTTACTTTGCGCCGTTTTTAGAAGAGACTCTTCACCTGAGCTCTTTCTGGGTCAGCATTTGTTATTTCCTTTTCGGGATATCTGCTGTATGCGGAGGCCCTTTCGGAGGAGCGCTATCTGACCGGCTTGGTTCCTTTAAGAGCATTTTGCTGGTGACCGGTTCCTTTGCCATCATTATGTTCTTACTGCCGCTGTCTACATCGTCTATGATTTTCTTTTTGCCTGTCATGGTGATTTGGGGTCTTCTGAGCTGGAGCCTCGCCCCGGCTCAACAAAGCTATTTAATTGAAATTGCACCTGATTCGTCTGACATTCAGCAAAGCTTTAACACATCGGCCCTCCAAGTCGGAATTGCCCTTGGCTCAGCCATTGGCGGTGTTGTTTTGGATCAGACGGGTACTGTGGTGTCAACGGCATGGTGCGGCGGATCGATTGTGATCATCGCTGTCCTGTTTGCTTTCATTTCTTTAACAAGACCTGTTCAGACAGCAAAAAAATCCTCCTTGTAAAAGGAGGATTTTTTATGATTTAGCTGAAAGCTCATCTTCTGTGACCCATTTGTGGTTTTTCACTTTTTCGCCGCTTGTTGTCGATGTATAGTCAACCATGTATACAGTTGTTTTTTCCGCGGAGTTGATCTCGACTGTTGCTCCTTTCATGCCTTTCATATGAGAAGCCTCTAAAATCACCTGATCTCCGGGTTGTAACGTTTTATCTCCGGCATCTTTGATTTCTTCTTGGATCACCCATTTATGATGATCCACACGCTGTCCCCCATTAGTCGGAGTATAAGAAACCACATACGCCGTTGTATCATAGGCGCCTGTTACCGTAGCTTCGGCACCTTTCATGCCTTTCATATGAGAAGTATTGATGATTACTTGGCTGCCTACTTTGTATTTCGGATTTTTAGATTCCTGTAATCCCTCTGGAACGTCAGCTGATCCGGAATGGTCCATCTCTTCATGTGATGAGGAGTCTGAATGATTGTCATGTGTGCTTTCTTTCGTACTGTTGTTATTGCCGCATGCTGATAAAACAAAAACAAGAGATAACATCAGAATTCCCAGTGCATTTTTAGAGATTTTCATGTACATTCTCCTTTGCTTCATTTTTTTCCTGTAACTTTTGCCCGCAGACAACGAAAACATGCCCTCTCGATAATACTATACCCCCGAACGGTATGTAAATACGCTGATATTCTCATAAAGCATTCCCGCAGTTTGTCCTATTCCCCTTTGATTGCAAAGCCAAACATGAAAAAAGCCGCTGTCAGGCGGCAATTACTGATTTAAGATTTTTATATACACACCTTTTTTTGCTTTTTGATAAGCGGCCTCACCCATTTTCCTCACCTTTTCAGAAGCATCTGAGGATTTGATCCATTCGTCATCAAGAAAAATGGATGGATCGATTAGGCGCATTTTCTTCTTTTGATGGAAATCGTACTGGATGTCATCCTCTATTACTTGTATGCCGGGATGAATAGATGTAAGCAAGCTCAGAACTTCTTCATTTTTTGATGCACGCAGGATGTTCAGTACCTCTTGGTCCGTTTTCAGCAGATCCTCTGCGGATATGACATCATGCCGCAGCGCTGCCTTCAATGCTCGCGCTAAATATTCATATCCATATACATTCACAGGATTCAAAAAGAAATCAATCACTTCCTTGTAGTACACACTGACAAACCATTCGGCAGCTTCAATACTATCAAGAAACATCCTTCCGTTTCTCACAATAAGATGATCCAAAAAGGTTTGCGCTTCGTGCAGGCTAATGTGTCCATATCGGTACATATCACGCAGCGTATAGTCTGTCCGATCAGCACACAGCTCCGGTGCGGGCTGTTCGAGCAATGTCCACTTTGAATCGTCAGATAAAAGTTCTTCAGTATGATAGCCGTGTTTTTGTAGAATGTCCGGGATTTCAGAGTGAACAATGACTTGTTGAAAGATGTTTTCATGATAGTCTTCTGCTTGATTTTCAAAGACAACGTCAACCACATGAGAAAAAGCTGTGTGTGATACGTCGTGGAGCAGACCTGCAATCTGTTCTTCTATCGTTCCTCCGAGCTTTTTGATGAGGAGCATCACGCCGATGGAGTGCTCATACCTGGTCACATTCCACCTTCGATTGACTAAAAAGCTTGCTCCGCCTTGATAGATCCCTTTTAATCTTTGCACAGGAGCGCTTTTGACAATCTCTTCCAGCACACCGTCTAAATGGTGGTGCCCGTAAATAACATCGCTGATTTCCATGCCGTCACCTCAACATCTATTTTTTTTGTTATATATTGTTTATATTGATAGTACATATGCAATCTTTCAATAGAGGAGTGTTATGATGATCATCATCCCAAACAATGAGATAGCGAAACATATGTTGACCGATTTTTTTGCCAAGCATTGGGGTACACCCGAGATGGCGATTTCCAGCGGCATTTTTCGGTGTGATGAATTAGATGGATTTGCCGCAGTAAATGAAAGCGGCGAAATCATTGGCTGTATTACATACACAATAGATGGGAAAGATTGTGAAATTATTTCATTAGATAGTATGATTGAAAATAAAGGAATCGGCACAGCTTTACTTCAGCAGGTTGAAGAGAAGGCTAAACATGCACATTGTCAACGAATAAAGCTTATCACAACGAATGATAATGTAAATGCGATAGCGTTTTATCAAAAGAGAGGCTATCAATTCGCCGCAGTGTTTCCGAACGCAGTTGAAAAAGCGCGCCGACTCAAGCCGGAGATTCCCGAGGTGGCTGAAAACGGCATTTTGATTCGGGATGAAATTCTATTTTCGAAGGTAATTGATTAAACGAATAGGAGTCTTTTATGTCCAGTCATTATAAATACCCTCTCATTTTCACGGCATTCCTATTAATCGCTTTCTGCTTGATCTTTTTTTCCTATCACCTGATTCATCATGTTCGTTTGGAGTATCCGAATTGGCAGGGAGAAAGCAAAGATCAGAATTGGGAAGCTGTTTTCACAAAAAATGAAGATGCACCGAATGAATACAGCGGCAAACTTTATTGGATCGGTGATACAATTGAAATAGACAACACTTATCTGGAATCACTGATTGTAAAAAAGGATGATGAAGTTCTGCTGAGTTCTGACACGGAAATCCCGATGCATGATTATGCTGGAGGCACTTTTTCTGATGGAAGCGCAAAAGAAAAGTCCGTTTCTTTTTTAGAGCGGTTAGATGAACATGAGCTTGAAGGCCATGATATTACGATTGAAGTGAAATGGAAACAAGGTAATCATTATTCTGCGAGTCAGCTTACGCTCAATGAAAAGACCTTGTTTGATGAAAAGCAGCAATAGATGATCAAAACGAAAAATAGACAAATGAAAAGGCGTAACATATTTTATACAGCTCATATGTTATGCCTTTTTCTTCATTTCCGCCAAAAAGTGGAGCAGTCCGCCTTGTCCAGAATATTAAACGCAATCATTTTCTCAAGTAGCGTATAATCAACTGGACCGTTCCAAGGGATACGTATCAGCTGCTCGGTGTAATCATATCCGGCCTTCACAATATCATCCTCTACGTGCGCTATCGTTACTTTTTCAGGAGCGACAGCTAAATGCTTTTTAGAAACACTAAAGCCAATAATAAATGTACCGTGATCCGTAAACATCGGCTGATTCCATTTTATTTCTGTATGTAAATTTGGATATTTATTTTTTATCCAAGTTAACACCTCTTCCGTTCTTTCTCGGTGGAACGGGTCAGCAATCCCCGCTAAGTACTCAGAAAAAACGTCCATGTTGTTCCCTCCTAAAATAAAATGATGCCACTCCATATGAACTGCTCAGACATGTGCTTACACAATACCTCTTTCCAACGTAATACTTTAAATTGTTCAAGATGTAAGCGGGTTGCTTCTATGCGACTATAGCAGATTTCAGTCCGCCTATCCACGGCCAGTATCTATTCCTCTAATTTATTTCTTTAGTACTATCACTCTTTCCTTCTTTTGATAGCAGTTCATTATTCTTGTAAATCCAATCTTTAAAATCGATTAATACTAGCTTAACAGTTTAAAAATATAATTGGGTTGTCATTGAGATTTATCTATATTTAGGAGGTTATCCAGTTGAAAAAATTCCCGAAGAAATTACTGCCTATCGCGGTTTTATCATCAATTGCGTTCAGCAGCTTAGCCAGCGGCAGTGTGCCTGAAGCCAGCGCCCAGGAAAAGAAAAAGGGGAACCACGACGAAATTAAGAATGTTATTGTTCTGATTGGTGATGGTATGGGTGTGTCTTATACGTCTGCTTATCGATACTTAAAGGATAATAAAAAGACAAAAGTTGTGGAGCCTACGGCTTTTGATCAGTATCTTGTCGGCCAGCAAACAACTTACCCCGATGATCCTGAACAAAATGTAACGGATTCTGCAGCGGCGGCAACGGCTATGTCTGCGGGAATTAAAACATACAATAATGCCATAGCGGTGGATAACGACGGATCAGAAGCCAAAACGGTGCTTGAAGCTGCGAAAGAAAAAGGAAAAGCAACAGGACTTGTGGCCACTTCAGAAATTACACACGCCACTCCGGCCTCTTTCGGTTCACACGACCACAGCCGAAAAAATATGAACTCAATTGCGGATGATTATTTTGATGAGATGGTCAACGGCAAGCACAAAATTGATGTCCTTTTAGGCGGGGGAAAGAGCAATTTTGACCGTAAGGACCGTAATTTGATTAAGGAATTCAAAAAGGCGGGGTACAGCTATGTGGATAACCGCAAGGACATGCTGAAAAACAAAGACAGCCAAGTTCTCGGCCTATTCGCTGACGGCGGCCTGCCTAAAAAAATTGACCGGACGAAGGATATTCCATCACTTAAAGATATGACAAACACAGCCATTAAAAAATTAAACAAGGATAAAGACGGATTCTTCCTCATGGTGGAAGGCAGCCAAATTGACTGGGCGGGCCATGACAATGATATCGTCGGCGCCATGAGCGAGATGGAAGACTTCGAACAAGCTTATAAGGCGGCTATTGATTTCGCTAAAAAAGACAAGCACACATTGGTTGTCGCAACGGCTGACCACTCAACCGGCGGATATTCCATCGGTGCGGACGGCATCTACAATTGGTTCAGTGAACCCATTAAAGCCGCAAAACGCACACCAGACTTTATGGCAGAAAAGATCGCTGACGGCGCGGATGTTGAAAAAACGTTGAAAACATATATCGATCAAAAGAAATTGGCTTTAACAAAAGCCGAAATTCAATCTGTTGAAGAAGCGGCAAAATCGAAGGAAGTACTGGATATCGATAACGCAATCGAGAACATCTTTAATAAACGCTCTCACACTGGATGGACAACAGGCGGACATACCGGTGAAGATGTTCCCGTCTATGCATACGGTCCGTCTAGTGAGACATTTGCCGGCCAAATCGACAATACAGAAATCGCCAAAAATGTTTTCAAGGCTTTACATTACAACATTAAGATTAACGATAAGTAAAAGAATACAAGGTGTCCCGTTGCTTGTATGAAGTAACGGGATCTCTTTTTAATGGAGGAATCATCATGAGAAGAATTCTTTCAATTTTCGTTTTTGCTATCATGCTTGCGGGCTGCTCATCAAACGCCAGTACTGAAAAACAGCATGCAGGCGGGGAGAAAACAGTAAAAGCTGAGCCGCAAAGCACTTCATCCCAGAAGGACAGCACAGATAATTATCAACCTAATTCCCAGGTAACTGATGACCGGTCATTGCTTAAGGTCGGCCAAACGTTTTCAGATGATAAAGGAAAAGCTGTCTTAAAAGATATCAAACAAGTGAACAAAACCTATAAGATTGGCGACGTGGAGTTAACAGTAAAAGAAATGAAGCTGATCCACTTGCGCCCGGACTACAGCATGATTGATTACTTTCATGAGTTAACACATGATGAAGAGTTTGATTTCGTTAAGGTTTTCGTTGATATCAAGAACACCTCTACAAAAAAAGTAAATGTTGCGCCGATTGCATTGATGAAAACAAATACGGGTGAAACCTTTGATTGGAACAAAGATATTTATCTTGAAGAGTTAAACGGCGAATTGGAAGGCGGCGCCGAAAAGTCCGGAAATCTCGGCTTTATTGTGAACGCATCAAGCGGCCATGCTCATGATAAGGCCGCGGATGCTGAGAAGAAAACAAAAGAGATCAAGTGGATCGAAATCACGACAAGTGACGTCTTTGACCATAACCATAAGAAAATCAATGATGCTCAAAAAATCAAAATCAAGTTTTAAATCAAGAACTCCCGTACAAGGTACGGGAGTTCTTTTTCTTATTTGTTTTTTTGGCGAATCAACTCATCAATCCGCTCCATCACTTCTTCCATGTCCATACATTCTTTGAAGCTTTGATTGATTTTTTTAATGCCTGCTGTATACTGATCGTTGCGCAAAACCTCATCTACGGCCTGTTTTAATATTTGGGCATTGACTTCATCTTTAGAGATGACATAGCCTGCATGGAGTTCAGAGAGACGCTGCGCCACCATCGGCTGATCCTTGTCATGAGGCATGACAACCAGTGGCACGCTGAAATGAATGCCTTCGTTAACGCTGTTCATTCCGCCGTGTGTAATGAAAACATCCGATTGCTCCAGCACTTCCAGCTGAGGGACATACGGAGCAATGATAAAGTTTTCCGGCGCCTGCTTTAATTTGGTCAGGTCCGCTTTTTCTCCGGCAGCGATGACGACTTTTCCGTTAAAGCTTGAAAATGCATCAATACAAAGGTTGAAGAAATCCTCTGTATGATCCAGTACAGTCCCCATTGAAATATAAATGACCTTCTCATCTTTTAGCTGTTCAATCGGGAAATCTGTTTTTTCCGCTCTCTTTGGAAAGCTCGGCCCGATAAATAGACATTCATCCCCGAAACGATCACTTTCTGGCTGAAAATAACGGCTTGTATACACTACGTTCAATTCCCCTTTATTGTTCATGAATTGAACCAGGTTTTTCGGGGCAACACCGTACGTTTCTTTCATTTTTGCCAAAAGATCTTCGCACTCTTGATCCAATTCAAGCGGCGCTCCAGACTCCGGATGCAGCGGCAGGATTTTCAGATGCTCCTCGCCAAACAGGAAAGACGCCGATGAAGAGACCCCTGAAATATCTAAGTAATCCCTCACCAATTCCCCCGCGCCGAATTTATCATAATAAACAAAATCAAATTGAATGCTCTTAGATAAGTCTTTGACAATCTGTAAAATGTCCAATGACGTTTTGATATGGATTTTCACGAAATCAAGAATGCCATTGGGCGAACCGACATGAATAGGTGTTGTTCGCAGCAGATCCCGGTGAAGATGAACCGTTGCTCCCGCTGCTTCTAATCGTTTTTTATATTTTTCAGTGGATATATAATGGACATCATATCCCTTATCGGAAAACGCTTTTGTAATGCCTAAGGTAGGATTCACATGGCCTTCCGCAGGAAAATTCAAAATCAATACTGTCTTCATGTAGACAACTCCCTCTCAAATCGTATTCTGACTCTTTGTTTGATCAGACTACTACTAATCGTAAAATGGGAACACAACCCATGCAAGGTACAAATGAATGAACTATTCTGCTGCTCTGGACTTAATCAAAAAAAAGACACCCAAGCTCTGGTGTCTTTTTTTACACTTTTCTGATCGTAAAAAATTTCCGCAGAAGCCATGGGCCCGGTGTAAAGCCCAGCGTTAACTGCCAAGCGCCAATAGCCTGCAATCTGTATTCGCGGACGATCTGCATCTTCCGGCTCATGCTCCTGACATCCTCAAACCATACCTCATGCGTCCGCCCCTGCTGATCACTGTACCGGAAAAACGGTGATTGATATTCGGCTGAATATTGTATCGGGGCTTGGTACCTCATCGCTCTTTCGATTGCGTTTTGATTTGAAATCGCTGAAGCAACTGTGCCCGGCTGGTACGGGATGATCCAGTCGTACCCGTAGAGCGGGACTCCAATAATGATTTTTCTGCTCGGCACCTGCGCAATCGTAAACTCAATGGTTCTCCTTATTTCAGTAATCGGCGCTACAGGACCCGGCTCACTTCCGGCATGATGCCAATCATAAGCCATGATAAACATATAATTGACAACCGCTCCTATCCCCCCGTAATCGTAGCCCCTCAGCCATGGAATATTATCACTTGTTTTTGCAGGAACAGCTATCGTCAGCACATACCCTCCCGCCTGAAGGCGATCTCTCAGCTGGCGTAAAAACCCAGTGAAAAGATCGCGATCCGCGGCGCTCACCTGCTCAAAATCGATTGTGACACCGCCATATCCCCTTGTGGAAACTAAGTCATAAATGTTGTTGACCAGATTGGTTCTCGCTGTCGGATTGTTTAGCACTTGGTGAACAATCTCCGTACTGAAGCCTCCTGATGTAAGGTTCGTTATTGTTGCCAGCGGCGTGACCCGTCTTTGCCAAGTTGTCTCAATAGCAGCCGCATCATTCAATTGGTTTGCAATGTCGCCGTTCGGTGCAATATGGTATTCGAAAATCGAAATCGAAGACGAGTATGGCGCATAATCATTGATCAGCTCCCGATCGAGGTCAGGATTCCGGAGCACGTAAAAACTCAATGTCCCCGCAATGTAATTTGAGATCGAAGGAATCGTTATTTTTGCTCCCGCTTGTAAAGCATTTGGGCTGATGCCCGGATTGGCCGCTCGCAGTCGCTCTAATGGCACAAACGCTTTAGCTGCAATGGCGGTAAGCGTATCTCTCGGCTGGACTGTATATACATAAAGAGGGATAAGCAGAGCCTGCCCCGGCACGATATTCGTTTCATCTAAACCATTCACACCCCGTATTTGATCAACAGAAGCACCGTATCTTCTGCCTATCGAAAACAAAGAATCACCAGGCCCGACGATATGGATAAACATGTTTAACCCCCATTATTCGTTAGTCAAACCATCATAAAATCTTATTAACGGGGCCTCTTAGATATGTGGTGAATACATAAAAAAATACCAAGGGTTCTGCTCTCCCTTGGTACCGGATCATACAAATCAATTCTCTTTACCTTCTTCAAGCACATGCTTCAAATGCTCACAGTCATGATTGAAATGAGCCAGCACATGCTGTTTGGCTGCTTCTTTGTTTTTCTTTTTCACTTCTTCAAATATCCTGCGGTGCTCACGCAGTATCGTTTCTGCACGGTGGTCGCCGGTATAATTAAGGATTCTGCAAAAATGAATCAGGTCATTTACATGCTCAAGCAAATTTTTCAAATGTCTGTTATGGCTGAAATCAACCAGCAGCTCATGAAATTTTTGGTTTAAACGAATGATTTCCGTATCTTCCGTGCCGTTGTGAATGGCTTTCTCTGTTTCTTCAAGCTGTTTTTCGAGTATGGTCAGCTCTTCTTCGTCCGCTTCGTCTATGACTAATTCGACTGCCAGCTGCTCCAGCGGAATTCTGATTTTATAAATCTCATCTACATCTTTTGCCGTTAATGACGTGATCGAAAACCCATTTCGGTCATCCGCTTTTAACAAACCATCTTTCTCAAGCAATCGCATGGCTTCCCTTATCGGAGAGCGGCTGACGCCAAAGCTTTTCGCCAGCTGTGTTTCGTTTATCCGTTCCCCAGGCTTAAAAGTCCCGTTGAAGATCATTTTTTTTAGCTGGTTATAAAATTGCAGGTAGTAGGGAGTCGGCTTATCTAATTTAAAATCGTCCATATGTAATACCTCTTTTGAATATATTCAAGGGCTTTTCTTCATCAAAATCATATAACAGATGGTAATGGGAAGCAACAAACTGCCTTGTCAGATCCCAGAATTTGAGGTACGATATGTTTGCTGAACGACGGTCGACGGACTACTGGCAACTGAAAAAACGGCGTGTTTTTCTTCGTCAATAGGACACCATACCTCCGCCAGAATAGCGCACGATTACATTTTTTACATCTTTTCAATGGAGGAAAAAATATGCTCATTATTCTTGTTATGTTTCTTCTAGGAATTATTTTAGGCTTTATTGGCGCCGGTGGAGCCGGCTTTGTCATTGCCCTTTTAACGCTTCTTTTCCATATCCCGATTCATACGGCTTTAGGCACTTCGCTTGCCGGCATGGCTTTTACAAGCTTATCAGGGGCATACAGCCACTATCGCGAGGGTAACATTCAAATGAAAATCGGCTTAATAGTCGGAGGCTTTGCTGCGGTTGGCTCATTTTTCGGCGCCAAGCTGACATCTTTTATTCCGGCTGATTTGCTTCATTATTTGACGGCTGGAATGTTATTTTTATCAGCAATTCTCATTTTAATCAGATTATTTATTTTAAAA
Source organism: Bacillus sp. PS95 (assembly GCF_037963565.1). NCBI lineage: Bacteria > Bacillati > Bacillota > Bacilli > Caryophanales > Bacillaceae > Bacillus > Bacillus sp. PS95. The sequence goes on along the minus strand of NZ_CP150160.1, from coordinate 597,688 downwards.
GAGAAGGCTCAAGTGAATCAAAGCACTCTTTCAACGTATACGAGAGCGGTCATCTTAGGAATTGCAGCCGGCGTTCTTTCCGGCACATTCGGCATCGGGTCGGCACCTTTTATTCAAATCGGTTTAATGATTATGCTGAATCTGTCCATTCGTCATTCTGTCGGAACGACGATGCTTGTGATCATCCCTCTGGCTGTAGGTGGAGGCATCGGATATATCACAGAAGGTTTTGTTGATTACGTTTTGCTTGTCAAAGTTCTGGTCGGGACAATGTGCGGTGCCTATGTAGGCGCGAAATTCACCAACCTCATGCCAAAGGTGGTTTTGAAATCAGCCATCTTTTTGACTCCGGCGATTGCAGGCCTGCTGTTGTTATTCTAAATAAAACAAAAAACCTGACGTCATGTCAGGTTTTTTTATGAATTCTGCCCTACTCGTTCTTTCGTTAATCCAAAAAACGCCAGTGAGCCGATGACAGCTGTCACAAACATGATGGCTCCCATCGGAACGGCTGTTGTCTCATTAATGCCTACAAGCGGTGACACGATTGAACCGAGGAGCAGCGGGAGCATCCCAAGCAGCGCACTTGCACTTCCGGCGCGGTGCCCCTGCTTTTCCATGGCTAGGGTAAACGTGCTGGTCAGAACCATGCCGATCGTAATCATGTAAATGAAAATGGATATGACTAATGTAGCAAGAGGACCGTGAATCATGGTCATGGTTAATAGCACAGCCGTCGCAATCATAGCCGTAATGACCGCTATACGAAGCAGGCTTTTTTCATGAATGATTCCGCCAAAGCGTCCGATGATAAAGCTGCCCGATATAATCGCCAGCCCGTTAATGCCAAAAAGAATACTAAATACCTGCGGAGACACCCCGTAGATATCCTGGTATACAAAAGGCGTACCAGACACATATGCAAAGCTTCCCCCGTGAATAAATCCGACAGTTAACGCGTACCCCATAAAGGATCGATCCTTCAGCAGGCTGCCCATCGTTTTGACGGATGTTCCGATTGAGCTTGGAATCCGTTTTTCCGGCGGAAGCGTTTCTTTTAACCTCAATGCAATCAGAAGAACTAGTAAAAATCCGATGATCATGAGGACGTGAAAAATTGTATGCCACGTTGCGAACGGCAAAAGCAAAATGGCACCGCCTGTCATAGGCGCAACCATTGGCGCCACCGAGGTAATGACCATTAACAGCGAGAAAAATTTAGAAAGCTCTCTTCCGGTAAACACATCGCGGACGATTGCGCGAGACAGCACAAGCCCTGCAGAAGCAGTGAAGCCTTGTAAAAAACGCGCAGCCACTAAAGTTGTTATATTGGGCGACAGTGCACAAAACAGAGAAGATAACGCAAATAAAAATATACAGATTAATAGCGGTTTTCGTCTTCCCTGCGCATCGCTGACCGGCCCGACAATCAGCTGGCCGATCGTAAGCCCGACCAGACAGGCTGTTAAACTTAACTGAACAAGTGAAGCACTTGCTGATAAATCTTTCGCGATTTCAGGAAAACTTGGCAAATACATATCTATATTAAGCGGGCCCAATATAGCAAGCATGCCGAGCAGAAACGCTAGTGCCAAGCGTTCTTTTCCAGTTGGATTGTGCAGCATGTTATCAAACCTTCCCTTCAACCTAGTCCCTTATATAATGGATGTCAGCTCCAACTATGGATTGAAGCTGTGAAACATTTGTATATTGTATCATAACTTTCAGCCTGTGAAAGCCGCTTGAGCACGGGCTCGGCAAAGTGATATTCCGAACACCTATAAATGGGAATGATGCAGGGAATCATCGTGACCAGCATCATCTGAAGAAGCGGCCAGCTTTTTTTGCTAAGTTCTAGCCTAGCGAATTTTATGCGCTGGGAGGTTGTTCAAAAGTGCAAATGGCTTGCAAGATGAAATCAATCGTTGTATATTAATTGACGTGTCAATCATTGATATATCAATTAATAGTTTTGACAGGAAAGAAGGGATGGGTTTTGGCGTCATTTTGTTCAGAGGAAGCCGAGATTTTATATCAGCTGCAAGGCGTGAACAAGGTGATTGGCGTGAAGTTCGAGGCATGCACGGGCATCAGCCAATCTCGTTTGGAATTGCTGACATTGCTTTATCATGCAGATGAGATCAGTCAAAGCGACCTTCAAAAGAAAGTAAATATCGATAGCGCAGCCGTTACCAGACACCTGAAACAGCTGGAAGCTAAAGGCATGGTATCAAGGCGGCGCAAGCCTGAGGACAACCGCATCACCCTTGTTCGGTTAACAGACCAAGGAAGAGAGCGAATTGAGTCTTCTAAGAAGGAAAAGGAGCGTTTCATGAAGGAAATGCTCGCAAATGTAAGCGCAGAAGAACGCCGCCTGCTCATTGATGTGCTGGCGCGCATGCGAAACAATATAAATAATATCGAAGCTTAAGAGGAGTGTATCAACATGATCAAAACAAACGATTTTATGGAAATTATGAAAGGCCGCCGTTCTATCCGCAACTATGATCCGGCAGTAAAAATCAGCAAAGAAGAAATGACAGAGATCTTAGAGGAAGCAACAACTGCCCCATCTTCTGTTAACGCGCAGCCATGGCGTTTTCTTGTCATTGACAGCCCGGAAGGAAAAGAAAAGCTCGCACCGCTTGCAAGCTTTAACCAAACACAGGTCACAACATCATCTGCTGTCATCGCTGTATTTGCAGACATGAACAATGCAGACTACTTAGAAGAAATCTATTCAAAAGCCGTGGAACTCGGTTACATGCCGCAGGAGGTCAAAGACAGACAAATCGCCGCGCTGACCGCACATTTTGAAAAGCTTCCGGCACAGGTCAACCGTGAAACGATCCTGATTGATGGAGGTCTTGTTTCCATGCAGCTGATGCTGACTGCACGCGCGCATGGCTACGATACAAACCCGATCGGCGGATACGATAAAGAAAACATCGCGGAAACCTTCGGATTAGATAAAGAACGTTATGTACCGGTTATGCTACTTTCTATCGGAAAAGCAGCAGACGAAGGCTATGCTTCCTACCGTCTGCCGATTGATACAATTGCAGAATGGAAATAAAACAAAGAGCCCGGGAATGTTTTCCGGGCTCTTTGTTTTTAAGTACAGCCGCCGTTTGATCGTCTGATCTTTTTGGGTAACACGTCTGAAGTTAGTCGTTTAGTCATGAAAAAAGAGTGATGACCATTCATCACTCTTCTCTCGATTACTCTTTTCCTTTCTTCCTGCCGAACGGCCACCAGTTTCCTTCTCCAAAGGTCGCAATGATTGCCGGGATGAAGAGCGGAAGTATGACAAGGCCGTAAAGCAAGAGCCCGATGATGATAACACTTGCCACCTGCATCAGTGTATTAACACCTGAAGGCATCATCGCCGCGAACGTACCGGCCAATATAATGGCAGCTGTAATAATGACAGATCCCATTTTGCTCATTGACCTGACGACACCTTGCTCAATGCCAAGGTGCACCTCTTCCTTAAATCGATCCAGCAAGAAGATCGAATAATCTACCCCTAACGCGATCAAGATGACAAAGCTGAAGAATGGCACTGCCCAGCTGACACCCGCGTTTCCTAAGCCGTTTACAAAAATTAATTCTGTTATGGATATCGACGTATAGTACGTCAGCAGCAAAGACGCGATCATATAAATCGGCATGATCATTGAGCGGAACAAAATGGTTAACACGATAAACAGGCCTATAATCATAATCACCATTGTTCTGGAGAAGTCCGTTGTGGACAGCTCTTTTAAGTCCGCATTCATACTCGTGACCCCGCCGTATACGATCTGTGCATCCTCCAAAGGAGTGCCGTCAACTTCGTTTGCGACAGCTTTTTTGATTTGGTTTATTGTCGCAATAGCTTGTTCTGAGTACGGATTTGAATCCAGAACGACACTTAATTGAACACCTTTGCCGTCTGCAAAGGAATACTGGTCAATTGACTTCTTAAAGTCTTTGTCCTTCATTACTTGATCAGGAATGAATATGCCTGTATCTCTTACAGTTGGACTTTTGCTCATGTCTTCTAACATATCACTGGAAGCTGTAATACCGTCAGAGACTTTCGTCAGGCCCTCATTTGCGCTTTTTACGCCTTCGGACAGCTTCTTCAGGCTTTCTGTCAGGGTTCCAGCTTGTGCCTGCTGGCCTGAGAGCTGTTGGTTCGCTTGTTCAAGGCCGGTTTGAATCTGGCCAAGCTGTCCGCTTATTGCCGTAAGCTGCTGCACGGTCTGTGCGGTATTGCCGGTTTGGGAAATCTGTTTGCTCACAAGCTGCAGCTGCTGATTGATTTTGCCCAAGCCATCTGCCGCATCGCCCAGTGAACCGCCAGACCCTCCATTTGAGGCCGAGCCGGTTTGCCCTGCCATTTGATTCAATCCGTTTTCTATATCCGTTAATCCGCTTTGGACATCGGCAATCCCTTTTACCGTCTTATCCAGCCCGTCTGATACCGATCCTAGCTGGTTATCAATATATAAATCTTTGATTTTTTCACCAGTCGGCTGCGTAATGGTCATAACAGAGTCAACATGATCAACTTTCTCGATCGCTTTGCTGATATTTCCTAGATAGGGGATTGTATCAGCTGTTGTAAGATCTTTGTCTCCTTTTACGACAACATTGATCGGGAACGCTTTTCCTTCCCCGAATCCATCCTTAATGGCCTCGAGAGCTTTTATAGATTTATAATCGCTGCTGATTTCCGCAGTTGAGTCGAATGAAATCTGGTCATCATAGGTCAAGATGAACGGAAGCGTAATCACCATCGTGATGACAATGAACAGAAACGGACGCGCAACGGAGTGTCTGCCGAGAAACGCCCATAGTTTGTTATCACTGTGTGACAGCACTTTCTTAGAAGGCCAGAATAATTTTTCTCCCAGCGTCACCATAAATAATGGCAGCAGTGTGTAGAGGATGATCATTAAAATTCCCACACCGACTGCTACCCCTACTGCGGATTGGAAAATCGCAAACTTCGCAAATCCTAAGGCAGAAAATCCGATCAATACCGCAAATCCGCTGATAAATAAGGTTTTTCCCCCTGTGTGGTAAGCGGTAAGCGCCGCTTCTTTTTTATCATGCCCGTTTGCCAATTCTTCACGGAATCGTGTAAGAAGCAGTATGCAGTAATCTGTTCCAATGCCGAACAAGATCGCGACTAAGAAGGTTTGCGTAAACGTCGAGATAGGAAAATCAACATTGTATACAAGGATGCCCAGTATGGATTGACTGATCAGATAAGAAAAACCGACAACCACAATCGGGATAAAAGGCGTCACAACAGATCGGAACACGATCAACAGTAAACCGATGATCAGGCAGACTGTTATCACTTCCGTTTTCTTAAGCCCTTCCTCTGAGCTGTGAGCGAAATCCTGGTTGATAAGGGAAGCTCCCGTAATATATGCCGTCAAATCATCAGGAACGATTTGATAAATCTCGTCCGCAATTTTTTCCGCCTTTTTATCAGAACCTGTAATCGTGACAGGCATGAGAACGGTTTTCTTGTCTTTCGACATCAACTGGTCTTTGACTTCTTTTTCCGCTGACAGAGGAGATGTTACCTCTTCTACACCGTCGATCTTTTTGATTTTATCGATCATTACCCGAAGCTGATTCTCTGTTTCTTTCTTTAGAGCATGGTCTAATGTAAAGACGACACTGATCGAATTATTGTCTTCTCCCGCTTGTTTTAAAATGGCGTTTGCCCTTTCTGAAACAGCATCAGCGGGAAGCTGGGCCTGCCCCTTTTGATTGGCCAGCTCCGTTAAGTTCGGAGAAAACAAACTCAAAACGACGGTAAGTGCTAATACTATGGCTGCAATTGCCCACTTGAATTTGATGATTGCTCTCATTCGGCAGAATCTCCTCCTTTAAATTTGCTTTTTAAAATGGTGAATATCTCGATGATGGAATGTAAGTGTTCTTCATCTATATCATCAATCAGCGGTTTGAGCGCGTTAAAGATGGCAGAATCTAATTCTTCTAGTATGTGTTCACCACTGGGTGTAATGTTAATAAGCTTAGAGCGCCTATCACTTTTTTCCGGACCGTCGTCCCATTGAACCAATCCCTTTTCGAGCAGCTTTTTCAGTCTGTTAGAGATCGCGCTTTTATGTACATTTTGGTACATGGCCAGGCTGCCGGGAGAGGTTGGGCCCTTGACTTTTAAAATTTTCAACAGGTCTGCCTGTTCCCTTGAGATATGCTTGAAGACATCCTGATTGATTTCACGATGCACAAATTCTGTCCCTTCAAGCAGGACTTCCACAAACAGGTTTATCGCCTGACATAGCTTTTGTTCATTCAATATCTTCCCCTCCTCATTATAGTTTACCCCGCTAAACTTTATGTTCAATGTCAATTAGTTTATTCCCCTAAACTATATATGTCAACAAATTTTATTCACGAGCACTCTACACAAGAACACACGTTCGTGTATAATAGAAGCTATACACACGAAAGGGGGAATTTTAACATGTCAGATTTGGCATTCAAATTGTATGAATATAACGTCTGGGCCAATCAACAAATATTCAACCGATTAAAAGAGCTTCCAAAAGAGATATACCATCAAGAAATTCAAAGCGTGTTTCCGTCAATATCCCATGTATTGTCTCATGTTTATCTTTCTGATCTCGGCTGGATTGAAGTGTTTTCCGGCAAAACCTTGAGCGATGCGTTGGCTTTAGCTGAACAGCTTAAAGAACAGACAGAGGCTAAAGAAATAGAGGAAATGGAAGACCTTTTTCTGAGGTTATCCGAGCGCTATATACTATTTTTACAGCAAAAAGAACAGCTCAATAAGCCACTCCAGATTCAAAATCCCTCAAGCGGAATCATGAAAACAACTGTTTCCGAACTGCTTCCCCACGTTGTCAACCACGGGACATACCACCGCGGCAATATCACAGCAATGCTGCGGCAGGCAGGCTACGCATCCGCACCGACAGATTACGGGCTCTACCTGTTTATGAAAAAAACTGAAAAAGCATAAAAAAGCGGCTCCCTAAATGGAGCCGCTTTTTTCGGGAAATAGTCCAAATCACATTAAAATTCTTTTCATCAATCCTTTTTTAGTAAAAAAGATAGAAATTTTAGTGTTATAATAATCATTAAAAATAGATTGCTGACTCAATAAACAATTTTCAATGGAGGAACACATAAAGTGACAGACGACATGACGAAAGACAATATAAATCAGCAAACGTTGCAGAGAGGCTTGAAAAACAGGCATATCCAGCTCATCGCCATCGGCGGAGCCATTGGGACAGGCTTATTTCTCGGCTCGGGCAAATCGATTCATTTTGCCGGACCTTCGATTTTATTTGCTTATATGATCACAGGGATCATTTGCTTTTTAATTATGAGATCGCTGGGTGAACTGCTGTTATCAAACTTGAACTATCACTCTTTTGTGGATTTTGTACAAGACTACCTAGGCGATATGGCAGCATTTATCACCGGCTGGACATATTGGTTCTGCTGGATTTCCATTGCGATGGCTGATCTGACAGCAGTCGGGCTCTACACTCAATATTGGCTCCCGGGTGTGCCGCAATGGGTGCCTGGCTTAATCGCTCTAATTATTTTACTGATTATGAACCTGGCGACAGTCAAGCTGTTTGGAGAATTAGAATTTTGGTTTGCTTTGATTAAAGTCATTGCTATTTTGGCGTTAATCGTCATTGGCCTTGTGATGATTTTCAAAGGCTTTTCCACAAGCTCAGGAGTGTCCAGCTTCACAAATCTCTGGAGCCACGGAGGCCTGTTCCCGAATGGCATGCACGGGTTTATCCTCTCGTTCCAGATGGTTGTGTTTGCTTTTGTCGGCATTGAGCTTGTCGGGCTTACAGCCGGTGAAACAGAAAATCCTGAAAAAGTAATCCCTAAGGCGATCAACAATATTCCTGTCCGTGTGTTGCTTTTTTATATCGGGGCTCTTCTCGTGATTATGAGCATCTATCCTTGGGATGTCATCAATCCCAGCGAAAGCCCATTCGTACAAGTATTTGTCGCGGTTGGCATCGTCGGGGCTGCAAGTATTATCAACTTTGTTGTATTGACTTCCGCTGCTTCAGCATGCAACAGCGCTGTATTCAGTACAAGCCGTATGGTCTATTCCCTGGCGAAAGATCACAATGCGCCTGAGTCAATGGCGAAACTGACTCAGCGTAAAGTGCCAAGAAATGCTTTATTCTTTTCAGCTATCGTGATTTTAATCGGTGTTACGTTAAACTACATCATGCCAGAAGGCGTATTCACCCTGATCACAAGTATTTCAACCGTATGCTTTATCTACATTTGGGGAATTACGGTCATCTGCCATATGAAATACCGCAAAACAAGACCTGAATTAGCGAAAACAAACAAGTTTAAGCTTCCGCTTTATCCGTTTACAAATTACCTGATTCTTGCGTTCCTGGCGTTTGTTCTGGTTGTGCTGGCACTGGCACAGGATACTCGTGTTTCCTTATTTGTCACACCGGTTTGGTTTATTTTGCTGATTGTGATTTATAAAGTGAGAAAAGCGAAGCATCAATAACACTCGAAACTCCTGCCTCAAAAATGAGAGCAGGAGTTTTTTTGATGAAAATGACCTTTGCTTTTGAATTTGAAGGTATGCTATAGTGTTTGTAATCAAAACAAGAAGGGATGATGGGTGGACAATGATTAACTAATCTTATTTTTACCGTTTGAAATCAATATTTCAAATCAAAAAATAGGATTAGTCTGCCCATTTTCTATATATACGACCTGCTATTTATAAAAAATAGCTTATTTGATCATGCACAGGCACGGCTAATCCTTCCAACACATTTGGGAGGATTTTTTTATTCTCCCTTTAAAGCGAGGGATATGGATGAAAGAGATCGTAACATTAACAAACGTTAGCTATGAAGTGAAGGATCTGACTGTTTTTAAAAATATAAATGCCAGTGTTCAGCAAGGAGATATCATTGGAATTATCGGCAAAAACGGCGCTGGGAAATCTACGCTGCTGCACCTCATTCACAATGACTTAGCCCCTGCACAAGGTCAAATCCTTCGAAAGGATATAAAACTGGCTTTGGTTGAACAGGAAACAGCGGCATATTCCTTTGCGGATCAGACACCTGCCGAAAAGAAGTTACTGGAGAAATGGCATGTGCCTCTTCGTGATTTTCATCAGTTAAGCGGCGGTGAAAAACTAAAAGCGCGGCTGGCGAAAGGACTATCAGAGGATGCAGATCTGCTGCTGTTAGATGAACCGACAAACCACCTTGATGAAAAAAGCCTGCAATTTCTCATCCAACAGCTGAAACATTATAACGGCACTGTGATTCTCGTTTCTCACGATCGATATTTTTTAGACGAAGCCGCAACAAAAATATGGTCGCTTGAGGATCAGACGCTGATTGAATTCAAAGGGAATTACTCCGGGTATATGAAGTTCCGGGAGAAGAAAAGACTCACCCAGCAGCGTGAATATGAAAAGCAGCAAAAAATGGTTGAACGGATTGAAGCACAAATGAATGAGCTCGCTTCTTGGTCGGAAAAAGCCCATGCTCAATCGACGAAAAAGGAAGGGTTTAAAGAATATCACCGGGTAAAAGCGAAGCGTACGGATGCCCAGATAAAATCCAAGCAGAAGCGGCTTGAAAAAGAGCTGGAAAAAGCAAAGGCGGAACCCGTCACCCCAGAATATACAGTCCGCTTTTCAATCGATACAACCCACAAAACAGGAAAACGTTTTTTAGAAGTTCAGAATGTAACGAAAACGTTTGGAGAAAGGATCCTCTTTAAAAACGCAAACTTTACGATTCAGCACGGCGAAAAGGTTGCGATCATAGGCCCCAATGGCAGCGGAAAAACGACATTACTGAACATCATTCTGGGACAGGAAACAGCAGAAGGAAGCGTATGGGTGTCGCCGTCCGCAAACATCGGCTATTTAACGCAGGAGGTGTTTGATTTGCCTTTAGAACAAACACCGGAAGAGTTATTTGAGAATGAAACATTCAAAGCAAGGGGGCACGTTCAAAATCTGATGAGGCACTTAGGTTTTACAGCCGCCCAATGGACTGAACCGATCAAGCATATGAGTATGGGTGAGCGTGTAAAGATCAAGCTGATGGCATATATTCTGGAGGAAAAAGACGTGCTGATTTTAGATGAGCCGACAAACCATCTCGACCTGCCGTCACGCGAACAGCTGGAAGAAACACTGTCACAATACAGCGGCACATTGCTGGCGGTTTCACATGACCGATACTTTCTCGAAAAAACAACAAACAGTAAACTCGTCATCTCGAACAACGGCATCGAAAAGCAGTTAAACGACGCTCCTTCAGAAAGAAATGAGCGGGAGGAGCTTCGGTTAAAGCTTGAGACAGAAAGACAAGAAGTGCTGGGAAAGCTCAGTTTTATGACGCCAAATGATAAAGGGTATAAGGAGCTTGATCAGGCTTTCAATGAGCTTACGAAACGAATAAAAGAGCTGGATCATCAAGACAAAAATGACTGAGGGAGAAAGTTCAAGCGGCATTGCAAAGGACAACAGCTGTTGTCCTTTTTCTTTATATTTTCAAGCCTTCCCATGACCATAATGTTTCTAATGATGACTTATAGTACCCTGCCACTGCTTCCGGATAGGCATGTTGTGTTTGGGTAACGTAAGCGACTTTTCAGCATAGCTGTTTCCGCATACGTATATTGGTCATGGCATAACCCATCTTCTGATAAAGATAGACGGCTGTCTCGTTGTGCGCAAATACATGTAGAGCCAGCCTTTCCGCACCAAGCTCTCTTGCTCTTTCATCAAGCGTTTGAAGCGCCAATTGAGCAAGTCCTTTTCCGCGAAAGGCTTCATACAATCCAAAGGAATAGATAAACGCTTCCTTTTGCGGATGAAACGGATCAGCATACAGCCAGAGCCAGCCCATTCTTTCCCCTTGGTCATTTGTGATGTTCCAAAAATAATGATTGCTGCTGTCTCGCCCATTCGGAATCATGTTCTCATATGCCTGCTCCGATTTCTCAAATGCCTCTTTTTCCGTCCAAGTTCCTGACGTTATGTTTTGTTTCGCATAATTTTGCACGGACATCACTCGAAAGGCTTCGAACTCTTCCTCAGTCATGTCTTCCAAAGTGCTTGCCATCCTGTATTCCTCCTTTATAAAAAAAGCCCAGCTGATGCCGGACGAATAACGCAGAAATGGATCTCTATTTTACTGCTTCAGTTAATTCCTGGACTTTCTATTATTCGATAAGAACAGGAGATTTCCTGCAAATGGGCTTGTTCTTAAACATTAGTGAAAAGCTTACGTGTAACTCCCCATGATGATCATGATAGAAACAATCAAACAGATCATCGCTGGTATCGCCATGATGGCCGATTGTCTTGCTCGAAACATATGCGCATGAATGGCTCCCGCCATGAGAACGACAAACAGAACACCTGCTCCAATCGCTGCATTCCGATTCCAAATTCCCGCTGTCATAGCAAGTGCCCCGGCTATTTCAAGAATGCCAGTAACAGTCAGAAACCATAATGGATATTGATAATGCCGCCAATGCTCAACTTGAAAGGGAACGCGGCTTACCTTTATGATGCCTCCCGCAAGCATAAAAACTGCCAAACTGACTTTCAGAATAATAGATATCATCTTACATCATTCCCTTTCGGAAGCATCCCGTATATCAAAAGATTCACAACCTCTGCTGCGAGGCTTGCCGGATCTTTGATTCCGGTTAACAAAAATGAATCGGTTAAATGTTCAATCATGCCGACCAAACACTCAGCGACAGTTTCCATATCCAGTTCAGAGTGAAAATAGCCAAGCCGCTGTTCTGCTTCTAAGTTCTCTTTCAAAACCATCGCCAAGTCTTTTTTCATTTGTTTTGCTTCCGGGTTGAGAAAAAAGCCGATCTTGGTTAAATCCTTGTCCTCAGCCAGACATTGAAAAACAGATTCCACAGCAGACAGCACCCGTTTTGTCACATCCTCCGTGTTTAATCCGTTTTCCAGAAGAAGTGACTCTGTCAGCTTTCTTACTCGGAAGTGAAAATCGGTGATTAACTCCTCAAAGATGGCTTCTTTGCTTTGAAAGTACAGGTAAAATGAAGGCTGTGTGAACCCAGCTTTTTTTACAATCTCACTTATCTTCGTGTCATGGAATCCCCGAATCGAAAATTCATTAGCGGCAGCTTTGAGTAACCGTTTCCGGCTTTCTTCTCCTTTACGTCCTTTTTTACTTTTCAACGAGGACCACCCCCAAAAATAATACTCGAAAGTAATGTTACTCACGAGTATTATTTCATGGCATTAGCTTCATTGTCAATGATTTCAAACTGATCCTGTTTGCCAGCTTCCTTTATTAAAAGGTCTCATGCATTTCGAATAACCGAATCAATTCATTGCTTCCTATATCAATGGCTTTTCATTCACTGATAATTGAGCATCACTCCGGGGCCAGATAGAGTTTTGCCCGTAAATGCAAGGAACAATTGGGTGCAGCGGCGCATAATGTACTGTACAGAAAGATGGAAGGGTGTGATGGGATGCCGTCTACAGTAATCAACCTATATTATTTGAAGATCAACAGTATTTCGGGCAATGGTTCAATTACAATAGGCGAAGCTGCTTATAACAGCCCTACCAACAATCAAAAATCTCAAGGGACCAACTCTTCTTTCGGTGATACATCACCTACAGAATCCGTAATGGAAAACTTCTTAAACGATCCTGATGTAAATGACCAGACATCTATCGGCAACTCTGATACATCCAACGTTAATGCTCCTCCGATTGCACCACCGCCAATTTTAGATTAAAGGGGTTTCGTCTATGCCATATCAAATTAATATCGCAAATATTAAGATCAACGGCGTCACGCAAAACGGAAATATAGATGTCGGTCCGACTGTGCACAACAGCCATACTGCGAACAGCAAATATTTTGGAGCAAACTTTTCCTTAGGGGATCTTTCGCCTACGTCTTCACTTTTGAACACTGGAAATATTGATTCAGACGTTAGTGACCAAGACCAAATCGGAAACCCTTCTGCGCCGATTTCAAATCAAATTTAAGGAGAATCTCATATGGATTTCGAAAAAATTCGAAAGTGGCTTGAGATTACGAATGAATATAAACAAAGTGACTTTTGGACAAATGTGCTCAAATATAAAGCCCCGGAACATTTTTTTGATTCCGAAGCTTCTACGTTTGTTTACGACTTTTATCAAGATGAGGAATATAATTTTATCATTGTGGAAATGCCCGGTGTGTATGAGGAAGAATTAACGATCCGTTTACTGTCTAAAACCCAGCTGCTGATCAAAGGAACGATCACGCCTGTTTTTCCAGCCGAAATGGAAGTGCTGCGTGAACGGTATTACGGAGAAATTGAGCGAATCATTCAGCTTCCCGAAGCCGCTGAAACTCATTTGTTACAGATTCAGCTGTTAAACGGGCTTCTGCACATTTCGTACCCAAGACAAGTTGAAACCATTGCGTTCAATAAGGGGCTTTAAGATTGATTGTTCCTTCATTCCTTATCCATAGGGACTGATATATGGTCTTTATATTGATCCACATAAATATCCCCATTACCCAGCAGCACTGCGTACACGGTCTCTTTCACCTTTATGTCTCTTTTTCGCAATTCTTCCAAAAGCCAGGATTCCGTCAAACGATTCTGCTTTAAATTATTCTCAATGATTTCTCCGTCCATAATAAGTTCTATCGGAAGCCTTTGTTCTTGGTTTACCGCAATCATTAAATCCTGTTTGGTCACATGCCGGAATTGCGGTTTTCTTAACACAGTCAGCTGACCATTCGTTTCAAGAATGGCAAAAAGAACTTCTTCGATATTAAATATTTCTTTTTCCCGTAATTGCTGATTTAAATAATCAAGTGTGTAACGCATTTTCCTCATATTTGATTCAAGTATCTTCCCGTTTTGAATCAGCACTGTTGGATCTCCGGCAAAAAATTTCCTCAGCTTCCTGTTCTTTATCGACAGAAACGAAATTAGAAAAATGGTTAGCACAAAAATACTAAACGAAATGGCCATATTGTGCGGTTTTATTGAAGTATTGTAAGCTAATCCGGCAGCAATCGCCCCTAGTGTGATCGCCGCAATAAAATCAAAAATCGTCATTTGAGAGATTGTCTGTTTGCCTAAAATTCGTTCTGCGATTAACAGCAAGCCAAAGCTGGCAACCGTTCTAATGACAACTTCAAGTTCAATCATGTTATGGCGCTCCCCGCTTCCCAGATTGTTTCGGCCAAAAAACTCCTGTTGCTATCATTGTTTGGCTTAATATATCCATCTATACCAAAAATATTGTTCGGTTCAGGACAGAATGAACCGACTGCCTTTCGGATATATTAAATTGCGATTGGCCGGAAGAAAAGCCAATCCCATGACAAATCTAATTCATCATTGGTCAGGTGGTAGCATGAATTTCACTTGGGAATCTCTTGTTCTCATTGTAGCCGGGGTCATTTTGCTGAGAATTTCAGGAAGGAAATCAATCGCACAAATGACGTCAACTCAAACGGTTGTCATGATTTCGATCGGAACTATTATCGTTCAGCCAATCATCGAGTACAGCCTCTTCAAAACATTAATTGCAGCGGCAATTTTCACAAGCACACTCATCGTTATGGAATGGATCCAAATGAAATCGAACACCATTGAAAAGATGTTAACCGGAAAAGCAAAAATCGTCATTGAAAACGGACAGCTTCATATCGAAAACTTAAAGAAGATGAGACTTACAGCTGACCAGCTTGAAATGCAGCTAAGGCTTCACGGCGTTACGGCTATACAAGATGTCAAAATTGCGACATTAGAGGCAAACGGGCAATTAGGAATAGAATTAACTGATGACGCCAAGCCTTTAACAGTCAGGGATCTGAAAAAACTCATTCACCCCGATTTCATAAATAAGGATGGACAAGCCCAGTCTGGCAATCAGAATATTTTTGATGAAGTTGGTAAAAAAAATAAAAAAAACGTCCCTAAAAAGCTGCATTAACAAAAGGCGCTTGTGGCATTTTGCAGGTTTTTGTCTCTTACTGAAAGTTTTTGCCGTTTTGTTTAAGCAACTGCTGCTCACACACCATATTGTATAAACAGTCATAACAGAGAGGAGAGATGAATGATGAAATTCCCAGTTTATATTCATTCGATATCCGGGAACAGCGTTTTTAATAACGGATTTGCAGTTTCCATCAGCCCGTTCTCTGTGTCTAAAACAACAGAGGGTTCCGGTGGGAGTAATACAGGTTTGGTTTTTGAATCCAATACTTTAAGCCAAACAAGCTCCGCCAATCAAGCCCAAAATGTAACATATGCGATCCAAGAGCTGCTTTCCAAGCTTTTAGCGTAAAAATTAAGAAATAAACACTTCATGAGGTGCCGTATGGCTTTTCCAATTATTCACACGAACTTTTGGGATGCTGTGATAGCTGTTCCAATCATCATATTGATAACCCAAATCCTCAAAATATTATTGAAAATCCCCAAAACTTTTGTACCGTCAGTTGCCTTAATAACAGGCCTTGTCATTTCTGTTTTCATAAGCCATCGACACAGCCTCTTTTCTGGCGTATTTATGGGCTGGTTTTATGGCTACGCTGCTATAGGCTCCTACTCATCATTAAAAACGACCATCTTATCCTTCAGGCAAACGAAAAACGATACATCAAATTCATAGATGACATATAACGATCTGCCGCCTCTTTATCAGGCGGCTTTATTTCTGCTGATAGGTTGATCATCTTCAAAAGAGATGCTCATTCACTCGCTATTATTTTTACCATTATGTTGATGCAATGATATAAAAACGCAATATCATAGAAGTAAATAGACTGCCAGCGTCCTCTATGACGGCTACTTCTGAGTGAAAGGAGTTTTTGAAGCATGCGATCTCAAATCAACATCTCAAATCTCACGATAAATGGAATGACACAAAACGCCAATACAGATATCGGACAAAACTTGCAAAACAGCCATACTGCGAACAGCAAAAATTACGGAGTGAATTTCACATTAGGAGATTACTCTCCTTCTCATTCAATTATTATTTCAGCAAGTTGTGATAATGATACAAGTGATCAAGGGCAGGTTGATAACCCTTCTTCGCCTAGTGAAGAATAAAAAAAGAACTCATTTGAGTTCTTTTTTTGCCTTATTTCTTTATTCACCTTCATATAATCGATAAACCCTTTTCAGCTTTTGTTCAAGCTGTTCAAAATGAACAAAACGGGCTTCTCTTAGAAACTCAGTCCCATCAATGAACAAAAGAAGCACAGGAACGGTGAAAACTGAAAATCTGCCAGCGACCTCTGCTACATCGTCAGCATTGATATGCCCCAATTTGATGTTTGGAAACTGATCCAATACTATTCTGAGCTGGGGCAGGACTGCGTGACATACTGTACAGGCAGGCCTTGATATATAAATAAAACTGAATTTGTGCTGTTTGATAAAATTATCTATAGAATCTAATGAATGTAATTCTGTCATCTCTTTCATCCATTTACTCCTTCAAATAGGTCTGTCTTTTATAACCAAGCTCATCAATACGTATCATTCACTATACTGATTTATATTTATTATATCCGCTTTTTTACTTTGCAGAGTACCTGCAAGCTTGCCGAAAATGTCAAAATAAAAGAACAGTTACTGACAAGCAGCAACTGTTCTTACATACTTTCGTATTAAAAATGCAAAGCGTAAGCTCCTGAACCGATGAGTGCAACCCCTATGGAAACTGCAATGAGCACCAGGTTATATTCAAAACCTCCGGCGCCATTCGCAAAACCTTTCGCTCCATGGACTTTTACGATAGCACCTAACATGATGATCGTTATGATAGCAGCTCCAAGCGGGAGGAATACGCCTAAAATAAATAGAATTCCGCTTACTAACTCCCCAAGACCTGATAGAGCGGCCGCAACGTTTCCTGGTTTCACCCCAATTGATTCGAACCATTGTCCGGTTCCTTTAATCCCGTATCCGCCAAACCAGCCGAATAATTTTTGTGTGCCATAAAACAAAAACACCACACCAATCATTATACGAATAAGCAACAGTCCTGCATCTTCCATTTGTATCTCTCCTCATCTTTAATTTTATCTAATTCTTTGCTGACGGTATCCAGCAATCATCAATTGAATATATGTTTCTTTATTTTTTATGTGTCAAATCAATCTAACTCTCTTACTTCAAACGGCAGCAGCCCTTGTTCAATTTGTGTGCGATGCGGTTCATATTGCACAGGCAGCATCAGTTTTTCGCCCATTGTTTCCTGTGTTTCATCATGTGCAAAGCCTGGGGGATCAGTTGCGATTTCAAACAGGATTTCCCCGTGTTCCCTGAAGTAAATGGCATTAAAGTAGTTTCTATCCCGAACAGGAGTTACACCATATCCGTGCGAAGCAATATATCTTTGCCAATCTAACTGATCTTCATCATCGTTAGCCCGCCAAGCGATGTGATGCACCGTTCCGGCCCCCATTTGCCCGCGGCCAATAGGCGTTAACTTAAGGTCAATCACATTTCCGATATCACCGGCGGAACGATAACGAACGAAGTCTCCTTCTTTGCCGACTCGCTCCAGCCCCATGATGTTTTCTAAAAGGTCAGCGGTTTTGTCAGGCTGCGCTGATAATAGGGTTGCACCCCCAAAACCTTTAATGGCAACATCGGGCGTTACATCTCCGAAAGTCCACGTATTAGCCTCTCCTTCTTCTCTTTCCACGATTTCTAAGTGCAGTCCATGAGGATCATCAAATTCTACATATTGTTCCCCAAAGCGCTCGATTTTGGTGTATAGAACGTTGAACTTTTCTAGTCTCTTTTCCCAAAATGCCATAGCCCCTTTCGGCACGACATACGAAGTCACGCCAACTTGACCGTCTCCAATGACGCCTTGGCGGGCTCCGGCCCACGGAAAGAAGGTAATGATTGTTCCCGGCTTCCCGCCTTCATTCCCAAAATAAAGATGATACGTACCTGGGTCATCAAAATTGACAGTTTGCTTGACCAAACGAAGCCCAAGCACTCCTGCGTAGAAATCTGTGTTCTCTTGAGGGTGACCGACAATCGCTGTAATATGATGAATTCCCATCGTTTTTTTAGCCATTTTTATCCGCTCCTTTTACATATACTCAACAAACTCATTCACAGGCTTCCGGTAGCCGCGCGGTCTTCTGCTCTCTGTTTTTTCTTTTCCAATCGTAATCATCATGACAACTTCAAATTGGTCGTCTATGTTCAAAATCCGTTTTACGGCTTCCGCATCAAAGCCGATCATCGGGCAGGTATCCCAGCCTTTTTCCTTAGCACTCAGCATAAACATCATCGCAGAAAGTGAAGCATTCCTTATCGCCTCATCTCTTTTAAATTGTTCTCCCCTGTTTTCATAAAACGAAACGGTGTCGTGCACCATGTGGTCATACTCTTGCTTATTTAATATCCCCAATACCTTTAAACCTTCATAGATATCAGCCGCTTGTTGATATGCCTGCTTATCCCCTAATACCAAGAGAACGGCAGAAGAGCTAACCACTTTATATTGTCCGTTTGCGGCCTGCTTCAGTTTTTCTTTTACGTCCTGGTCAAGAACCGTCACATATTTTGTATGCTGCAAATTAAAAGCCGATGGCGCCAATGCAACCAATTCAAACATTTCATTGAGGTCTTCTTTTGTGATTGGATGACCTGAAAGAAAATTGCTTGCAGATCGTCTTTCATTGACTAACTGTATAAATTCAGCCATTACGATACACTCCCTTTTATCTCGAATTCGAGATATTTTATTATAAAAAATCCATATTGAATATTGTGTAAAAGAAATGACAACGGATTGAACACTTAGAGATGCGCTTGATCGCTGATCTTTCCGACCAAATATCTCAAATTAAAATATCTTGAATATGAGATAATAGTAAAATACAGATCTTCTCATGTCAATAGGTTTTTGAAAATTAGGTGGAAATTTTTCACTGACGGCAGCATTTTAATAGCGAATCATCACTGTTGTTACATAAGAACTCATTTGTTTGCTGTATGACCTTTTTAGCATAGCTCCAACTTTTTTTCTGTCACCTTATTTATTAGTAAACAGGAAACAACGTTGCTATAGACCCACTCGAAATTGAATTGGTATGATAAACGATAAACAAAGTGATTACACAGGAAAGGATACGGAGAGCGTATATAGAGCACTCCTATTTTTTTGTGCAGTTTTATAGGAGGAAAAAATGGCAAGTGAAAGAGAACAAATAAGCAGAAAAGTTGCTTTGATTGCATTGATCGCCAATCTGATCTTAATGGCAGGAAAGGTCTTTTTTGGGCTGGTAGGCGATAGTGAAGCCGTGTTTGCAGACGGAATACATTCCGCGGCAGATGTCGTTGCTTCGATTGCAGTCTTGGCAGTGATCGGAATTTCCAATAAACCGCCCGATCAAGACCATCCTTTTGGTCACGGAAAAGCTGAAGTCATTAGTGAGGCGATTGTAGGAATTATCTTAGTGATCGTATCCGTTTATATCCTCATAGAAGCGATTCTGTCCTTTGTTAAAGGGCCAAGCGTTCCCCAATACAGCGCATTGTTTGCGGCTCTGATTTCGTACGTGGCTAAGGAAATCTTATATCGTTATTCTATAAAGCAAGGGGAAAAATGGAACAGCAAAGCGATTATAGCGATTGCGTACGATCATAAAGGCGATATCGTTGCCTCTCTTGCCGCTTTTATCGGCGTCCTGTTGGCTATCATCGGAAACACCCGCGGATGGTCCTATCTGTTGTACGCCGATGCCATTGCCAGTGCAATCGTTGCTTACCTCATTTTTAAGATTTCAATGGAATTAATCAGGCCGTCTGTTGATGTGCTCATGGAAAAGAGTGTTGATCCCGAGCTGATAGAGGAATATAAAGCTGTTATTTTTCAATGTGATCAAGTAAAACGAATTGATAGAATCCGCGCGCGAGAACATGGCCACTATAAATTGCTTGATGTCCGTTTATCTTTGGATCATGATTTGACAATTAAGCAGGGACACGACATCGCCCGCGAAATTCGAAATGAAATCAAAAGACAGTTTTCAGATGTAGAAGAAGTGCTCATCCATGTAAATCCTTATTTCGAAGAGTGAAAAGCTCCTTTTTAGAAGGAGCTTTTTCTTTATGATGCAAACTTTACCTTTAGAACTCGCCGTACTATATAATGTGTGTATATCAATCATAGGCACAGAAAGGTTGTTAGAATGAAGGAATTTTTTTCGATTGGAGAAGTGTCAAAGTTATTCAATGTGAAAATCTCTGCTCTTAGGTATTATGATGAAATCGGTCTTTTGAAGCCGGAATATAAAGACGAGAAAACGAACTATCGATATTATTCCACCCAACAGTTTGAGCGGCTGGATACTATCAAGTATTTGAGGGCCTTAGGTCTGCCAATCCATAAGCTGCTTGATTTTTATAACTCTCAAAATACAAATACCCTTCTTCATCTACTAAAAAGCCAGCAAGCTGAAATTGATCGCAAAAAGAAAGAATTGGAACGCATCGAACGAAAGATCTCCCGACGCATCACACATATAGAAGATGCCGTTAACATGCCGTTACATCAAATTTCAAAAATCAAACTTCCCGCAATGCGTGTGGCTTACTTGCAGCATGAATATGTTCTCGGCCATGATATCGAACATTCGTTAGCTGAATTGAGAACCCACCTGAATGTAAACGAAGATATATTCATAGGCAAGATCGGTTTATCCATTTCTGCAGCAAATGTGAAAGCAAAACAGTTTGACAAATATTCCAGTATATTTATGATTCTTGAAGATGAAAATGAAAAAACTTCTTCAGAAATCATCTTTCCTTCAAGAGAATATCTGCAAATTAGGTTTAAAGGGTCACATCCAGAAGCCGAACCATACTACAAAAAATTACTGGCATATATGAAAGAACATCATTATGAAGTAGCAGGGGACTCAATCGAAATCACACTCATTGATTATGGCATTACGAATAACCTAGATAATTACGTGACTGAAATCCTGCTGCCCATCAAATAATCTCATGAATATGTTTTGATCTCCCTTGACTCTCTACTAACTAGAGGGTTTATTTTTTATGCAGGAATGATTTTTGGAGGAGAAAGCTGATGTTTGGAACGATTTTTAACACAGTGATGATCATTGCAGGAAGCATAATCGGGGGGATATTCAAAAAAGGCATTAAAGATGAATACCAGGATATTTTGATGCAGGCAATGGGATTCGCTGCAGTCGCGCTGGGGATCAACGCCATTACACAGCATTTGCCTGATAGTAAATATCCCATTCTATTCATCGTGAGTTTAGCCATTGGAGGTTTGCTAGGCCAGATCATCAATTTAGAATTACGATTCAACAAGCTGGTGAACAAATTTTCTAAAAGTAATTTAGCAGAGGGCTTATCTACTGCGGTCTTATTATTTTGTATAGGTTCGCTGTCAATATTGGGCCCTGTTGAAGCCGCTTTGCATGGAGATTATACATACCTCCTGACAAACGGGATGTTAGATGGGATCACCTCCATTGTGCTCGCTTCAACTTTTGGTTTTGGAATAGCGGCTGCAGCCATTGTATTATTTGCCTGGCAAGGCTCCATCTATTTATTTGCTAAAGTAATGGAGAGCGCAATCAATACAGACCTTATTAATGAAATCACAATTGTGGGAGGCATACTCATCCTCAGTTCAGGTCTAAGCATTCTTGGAATCAAGAAGTTCAAAACATTGAATTTGCTGCCTTCCCTCTTGATCCCTCCTGTTGTGATTTTTGTGATTCATGCATTTGGATTGCGGTTTTAATGAAGCGGCCCCACAAAGGAGGTTAATATTCTGTTATATTGATTTTCAATAATCTGTTCCAATCGTTTTATTTCCTTTTCATCTTGGATTTGACGTCTAATAACAACTGTATTATATTGTAAATAAAGTCTGTTATATCAAAATCAGATTCCCCATCACGAAACGGCACATTCATTTAAACAATGTTGGGAGGGGCATTTGTATGTCAAACCATTCATCTAGTATTCCCGAATTAAGTGACAACGGTATCCGCTATTATCAAACTTATAATGAAAGCCTTAGTCTTTGGCCGGTCCGTTGTAAATCATTCTATATATCTACTCGTTTTGGTCAAACACATGTGATTGCAAGCGGCCCAGAGGATGCCCCGCCGCTTGTATTACTCCACGGAGCATTATTCAGCTCGACGATGTGGTATCCCAACATCGCCGATTGGAGCAGTAAATACAGAACTTATGCAGTTGATATCATAGGTGATAAAAACAAGAGTATTCCTGAGAATGTAAGCGGTACAAGAACGGATTACGCCAATTGGCTTCTTGATGTGTTTGACAATCTGGGGATCGAAAAGTCCCACATGATCGGACTTTCGCTTGGCGGTCTCCATACGATGAATTTCCTTTTACGTATGCCTGAGAGAGTAAAAAGCGCAGCTATACTGAGTCCGGCAGAAACGTTTTTGCCATTTCATCACGATTTCTACAAATACGCTCTTGGCCTTACAGCGTCAAATGGAGTTGAAACATTCTTAAATTGGATGATGAATGATCAGAATGTGCTGCACCCGATTTTTGTGAAGCAGTTTAAGGCAGGGGTAATGTGGCAGGATGGATCAAGAAATCCAAATCCTAATGCCGACGGATTTCCGTATGTTTTTACCGATGAGGAATTACGTTCAGCAAGAGTTCCTATCCTATTATTACTTGGTGAACATGAAGTCATCTATGATCCCCACTCAGCCCTGCACCGAGCCTCTTCATTCGTTCCTGATATTGAGGTGGAAGTCATTAAAAATGCCGGACATGTTTTATCGATAGAACAACCCGCTTACGTAAATGAACGTGTAATGCGTTTTTTCAATGCAGAAACAGGCATTTCACGGTAAGGGCTTATAAGATAGTGATTTGCATTCATAAAGTCCTGCAATATGCTTCTAGCCGGGCATTTCAAAAAATAGAGT
The DNA here is from genome assembly GCF_037963565.1 of Bacillus sp. PS95. Classification (NCBI taxonomy): domain Bacteria; kingdom Bacillati; phylum Bacillota; class Bacilli; order Caryophanales; family Bacillaceae; genus Bacillus; species Bacillus sp. PS95. Next base: position 574,625 of record NZ_CP150160.1, on the reverse strand, counting down.
CCCTCTTACGGACTCTATTTTTCTTGGACAAAACCCACAGCTGGTTTTGTGTGTTTGTTTCTTTAGGTTTCTTATATGATCAGTTGGTTTATTCTTAGAATTATCAAGAACCTAGGCATCACGGAGAGAAGGCAGCGTCAAAAAAATCATTTGATGTGCTTTATCACTTCTCCTGGAATGCCTGCTAGTATAATGCAGCTTCTGCCAATATGAAACAAAGTTCCATCCATATCGAAAATGAGTGATTGCGCCATAAGCGTCTCCTTTTAACTGCCGACTTCATCTTCTAAATACTACCATAAGCAAAAGAGCAGATCATAAAAGATCTGCTTTTTCTATTACACACTGATTTGTTTCTTTTGTTCATGATCTATTTCTGGCTGTATTTCCTTTGTCAGTTGATGCCCTTCTATATCCACGTTCGGAATAATCTTGTCTAACCATTTCGGCAAATACCAGGCTGCATTCCCCATCAGCTTCATGACACTTGGAATCAGTGTCATTCTTACAATAAAGGCATCAAAGAGCACACCAAAGGAAAGTGCTAATCCGTTGGCTTTAATAGAAGCTTCGCCTGCAAAGATAAATCCTGCAAAAACGAAGATCATGATCAAGCCGGCTGCTGTAACAACAGGACCACTGTGTTTTAATCCAGCCTGAATGGCTTGTACTGGATTCTTTGTTTTTACATATTCTTCACGCATTCTGCTGACAAGGAATACTTGATAATCCATGGCTAACCCGAACAGAATCCCAATAGATAAAATCGGCAGGAACGCGAGTATCGGCCCTCTTTCAGGTATTTTGAAAAAGTCGATGAGATTCCCGTCTTGCAAGACAAATACACAAATCCCAAGAGTGGCTGTCATCGTCAACATGAAACCTGCAACAGCAACAAGCGGCACAAGCAGCGAACGGAAAACGATGGTCAGCAATACAAACGCAAATCCAACAATAAGTACAGCAAACACCGGTATCGCATCATTCAGGCGATCTGAAATGTCAATATTCACTGCAGTCGATCCAGTAACAAGCAAATCTACTCCGTTTTTATCTGACAAACTGCGTACATCGTGTACCAAATCTTTCGTTGTGACATCATTTGGACCTGTTTCCGGAACGACCGTAATGATGGCAAAGTTCCCTTCTTTATTAGGCATTGCAGGGGTGACACTTGCTACATGGTCTAAACCCTTTATTTCTTTCACTGCATCTGCGAAAGCCTCCGCCTTATTTTCTGTAGCATTTGTGGCATCCGCTACGATTGTTAATTGGCCATTAAACCCTTCTCCAAAGCCTTCGGCAAGCAAGTCATATGCCCGGCGATCCGGATTATCCTTAGCTTTCATCCCAGCATCAGGCAAGCCCAGTTCCAAATGCATAGATGGGATACTAATGACGATCAAAATCAGAATGCTGCATACACTTAGCATGATAGGATTTTTGGTGACAAAGCGTCCCCAGACATTTGTTTCAGTGCTTTGTTTTTCTATTTTCTTGTTTGATTTCGGAATCATCCGCTTCCCTGCAATTGATAAGACCGCAGGCACAAGTGTGATGGAAGCCAAAACAGCCATCAGTACACTAAGCCCTGCTGTCAGCCCCATCGCAGACATAAAAGGAATGTTAACGACAGTTAATCCGCAAAGTGCAACGATAACAGTAAGTCCGGCAAAAACGACTGCGCTTCCCGCTGTTCCCACGGCTCTCGCAATTGATTCATTCTTTTGTATGCCTTCGCCTAAAAACTGGCGGTGTTTCGTAAAAATAAATAAAGCATAATCAATACCAACAGCAAGGCCAATCATTCCGGCTAATGATAGACTGACGGAAGCAATATCAAATACTTGTGTCCCAATCAAAACCAGTCCAATACTTACACCTAAACCAATCAGTGCAGTTAAAATCGGCAAGCCTGCTATTAATAAAGAACCGAATGTAATGGCTAAAACGACAAAAGCCAAGATAATGCCGACAATTTCAGAGACACCGCCTATCTCCATCTCCGCTCCCGGTACATCTCCGCTTAGCTCAGTTTGCAATCCTTCATCATCAGCCATTTTCAAACTGTCTTTTAAGTGTTTGATAGAGTAATCCTTTATATCATCTGCTGATGATTTATACTTGATATCAGCATAGGCAACTGTGCCATCTTTCGCGATTGTCCCTGTCACAAAAGGACTTGCAATCGAGTCAACAGAATCATCTTTACTGATTTCTTTGAGCGTATCTTCTATTGCTTTTTTTTCTGGCTTCCCAGTAAGTTTCTCCCCATCACCAGCACCGAAAATAACCCGTATGCTCCCTTTATCAGGACCATGAGGAAATTCTTTTTGAATCACATCCATCGCTTTTTCCGAAGGTGTGTCAGGTATGGACATATCCTCAGAAAAACTTGGTTTCAAGGTGACTGCAAGGCCTATCGCAGCAACTAACACAACGATCCACGCACATATTGCTTTTATGCGATTGCGAGCAACCCATCCTCCTAATGTATATAACATTTTTGACATGATAATCTCCTTTCAACACATTGCTTGATCACATTCTTTCTCATTGTAGTTGACAATGAAATGAAAAAAACGTACATTCGGGCATGTACGTTTGGGCAATTTTCAAATATGCAGTTTAGTTGTCTATTGTCAGAATACCTTTTTGCATGGCAATCGTTACTGCCTCAGTTCTTGAATTCGCGCCTAATTTATTGTAAATGGACGTTAATCTTGACTTTACTGTTCGCTCAGAGACGCCCAAATCAAAGGCAATCGCTTTGCTTTTAAGACCTTTAGCAATTGCTTTTAGAACAATGACTTCCTTTTCTGTCAGCTGCGTCTCATTGCGCTGCTTTTTCATCCGCTCAAATTGGATTTCTTGCAGACGTTTGAGGATATCAGGCTGCAACAGCACATTTCCTCTGATCGCTGCATCCATTGTGTGAAAAAGGGTTTCTGAACTCGTATCCTTTAACAGATATCCTTTCGCTCCTAATTCAATCCCTTCGATCATTAAGTGATCTTCATTATATGTAGTCAAAATAATGATGGGGATATCGTGTTTTTCTTTTATTTGTTTAATGGCCTCTAACCCGCTCATCTCCGGCATATACAAATCCATCAGAATGATATCCGGTTCTAATTCATCTGCAAGACGGACTGCGACTTTTCCATTTTCCGCCTCTCCTATAATGGTGTATTGATCATTCGTTTCAATTAAAAGCTTCAGACCTTCCCTCACGACAAGATGGTCATCAACGATTAAAACCTTATTCATCTTGCATCTCTCCCTGAATTGGTACAGTGATCTCAATTTGTGTTCCTTTCAATTTTGTACTCTTGATATTGAATTGGCCATTTATTGCCCTGACGCGTTCTTGTATGCCAAGAAGCCCATAATGTCCTCTCTTTTTCTTTCCTTTTTCAACATCAAATCCCTTGCCGTTATCTTTAACTGTTAAATGGAGCCTTCCCTTTTCATCATCCCAAATGGATATCCAGATTGTTTTCGCCTCAGCATGCTTTGCCGCATTCGTCATGCATTCTCCAATGATGTAATAACAGTTTTCAGCTGTACGCACATCCAGCACCTGATGCAATCTGTAATCTAATAAACAAGCCATGCCTGTCGACTCTATAAAATGATCCATTAGCGAGGTAATTCTTTCTTTTAAAACACCGATTTCTTCTGATTTGCTGCGGAGATCGTCAATAGCTGAACGTGCATCAGCTAATGTGCTTTTTACTCTTTTCATCGATTGTTGTATGATTTCCTTCGCTCTCTCTGTGTTGCCTTTGGCGAGATGAACATGAATCGCATCCAGCTGCATATTTAAACTGACAAGACCTTGAGCAAGCGTATCGTGTAAGTCTCGGGCCATCCGCTGTCTTTCGTTCTGCAGCGTCAGCTGTTCTACCTGCTGATGAGCCAGCTCCAGCCTTTCAAGAGTCAATTGAGCTTTTATTTTTTCATCGACTTGGGCAAAAAATGTTGCGGCATAAGTGATGATGACAATCATGATCGGCGCAGCAATAACAATAAAATGCAAAACTTCACCTTTATGAAGGTGATACGCCGAATTTATGACCAGCAGCAGCAATAGATAAAGAATGAGAAAAGTCCTTCTTCTGTCTGCCATTCCTATGATTTGTCCAATTAAAAATGCATAAAGGCCGATAATGACAAGTATAAAGAAGCCAGTCATGAGATTAGCAAGTGCAAAGGTGATCAAACCTTGTACCGCGAAATACAGAATCACTCTTTTCTTAACCCAGCGATATGAGTGCCAATGAAGCAAAGCAAAAATGGCGATTAATATGGTAAACGCATAAAGCAATAAAATGGACCAGCCCCCAGAAACAAATTGCAGCACGATAGAGGCTATATAGATCATGAGAATAAAAGCCAGGCCCGGCACTCTGAGTGCAAGCATGTTTAATGCCCGCCTATCATGTGAGTAATATTTATCTTTGAAAGGATTCCTTATAAGCAAACCTTATCCACTTCCTTTACCTGTTTCACCGAATAGAGATTCATGAAAATCGAACTCATATTTCAACGTGCAAACATACATGTATCCAATCATTTTATAGGAAGAGAAGGAACACAACAATATCAGGTGCAGGGAAACATTAGAGTTTCCAACAAGTGATCATTGCCCAAACGTACATGAACGTTCTGCCTCTATGTACGTTTTATCTTTTCAAATTTACCTTTAAAATCATAAGGAACTTACTATTCATTGAAGGAATGATCATCATTGAAATCGATTGATCTCACAATTTTATCATTAAAGAGAAAAGGAATCCGGACCGAAAAGGTATTAAAAAATCAGAACCCTGATCGATTAAGCCATATGACAGACAAAAATGCGCAACCAAAAAGCAAGGAAAAAGAGGAATGAACATGTATTGGTTTCTAGGTGCTTTATTATATTTTCTGATCGGTACTTATATATTCATTAGAGTCACTAGAGACAGCCAATCAGGCTCATGGATACTGCTTGCATTAGCAGCTCCACTCATCATTGCTGGCTACCCTTATTTTTATTCAAAGAAGCTTCTTTCCAAAAGACGCTGAAACAGCTGTCATTCAAACCGCACATTGGTAAAATGATCAATACCGGGATACAATCTAGGTATTCTATGGAAAGGAGTCTTGCCTTATGAGTCAAAGAGTGTCCTACTATGAGATTGCACCTGAAGGTATGAAAATCATGATGGATATGGAGAAATACACGAAACAATCCTCAATTAACCGAACGACGAGAGAACTAATCAAAATCAGAGTCTCTCAAATGAACGGCTGTGCCTTCTGCATAGATATGCATACGTCCGATGCCCGCAAAATGGGAGAAACTGAACAGCGAATTTACTGTTTACATGCTTGGAATGAATGTGATTTTTACTCACCTGAAGAGAAAGCGGCTCTCGAACTATCTGAACACATCACGCTCATTCCATCTAAAAGGGTTCCTGATGAGCTATATCATCGGGTGCGGGAACATTATGATGAAAAACAATATGTTGACCTTGTTCTGATCATTAATCAAATAAACAGTTGGAACCGCATCTCTATTGCAATGGGGAATCGAGCTGCTTCAAAATAAGAAGAAGGAGTAAGATTAGAACAAATCTTACTCCTCCTAGATATCGTGCCTCATCATCTGATGTTTCCGCTTCAAAATCCTAAATCTTCACGTTTAGGTGCTTTTCAAACGCGATTTTCCCGCTTTGTGTAATCCTAATCGCTCTCGTTTTAGGCATACGAACGATCCATTCTTCTTCTAACATGCGCACCAATAGGGCGTTTCCTAATGCTCCTGCAATATGATGCTGCCGTTCACTCCAATCCAAACAGCAGCGGGCAAAGGCTCTCCTCTTATTCCGTTGTTGCTCTTCATTGATGCCTAACTTCGAAAAAAATAAAGCACCCTCTGAAGTCACCTCAAAGTTTAAATCAACTTTTTTTAACAACCCCTGCTCAACTAGTGAATGTGCCATTTGCACGCCCACATAACCTGCCAAATGATCATAACAGGTCCGGGCGAAATGCAAGTCCTTTTTCTCTTTTGACTCTTTTAAAGATTTGACTTTTGCTTTAGGCGCAATATGAAGCAATTGTTCGATCACATTTGCAGCATCTGAGTCAGCCAATCTGTAATACCGATGTCTCCCATGCTTCTCTACGCTAATCAGCTTTGCTTCAAGCAATTTATTCAGGTGAAAACTGGCGGTTTGAGGTTTAATGTTAGCGAGATATGCAAGCTCTCCCGCAGGGTGTATCCTTCCATCCATCAGACTGAGAAGAATGGAAGAACGCGAGGGATCTGATAGCAACGAAGAGATTTTTGCAATATTAGGATTCATGATTTTCCTCCTTACATTCATATTTCGATGATAGTTGAAATGTTAATCCTTTACAATATAAATGTAAGCGTGACAAGGAGGAAAAAACGTTGGACATCAAAAAACAAGACACTCGTCGATTTAAGGAAATCAAACCCAAGATCATGTATTATGGTACCTCGACATTTCTTCTAACCACATTGAATGAGGATGGAACCACTAATATTAGTCCTATGTCTTCTTCTTGGGCTCTTGGACATTATATAATCCTTGGAGTAGGACTGGGAGGAAAAGCCATCGACAATTTGGAAAGACACAAAGAGTGTGTCATAAACTTGCCTGGCCCGGAATTATGGGAAAACGTTGAAAGAATTTCATCTTATAGCGGAAAAAAAAGCATACCGCCTTTAAAGAAGCAGCTCGGATTTACATATAAAAAAGAAAAATACGAGGCAGCAGGGTTAACGCCTTTACAATCAAAAACAGTATCACCAACACGAATCAAAGAATGCCCTATCCAAATAGAAGCCGAAGTGAAACACATTCGGCTTCCAGAATATGAATCGTCATTCGCAATTGTAGAGACGCAGGCACTACATTTTCATGCCGAGGAAAGTATCATTCTGGACGAAAACCATATCAACCCTTCCAAATGGAGCCCGCTTATCTATAATTTCAGACACTACTTTGGTTTAGGAAGAGAAGTCGGAAAGACTTTTCGTTCAGAGACATGATCATTTTAAGACCGAACCATGATTTGGTCTATTCTAGTAACCCTTGTTATTATCAGATCAAGCGATCATTAGGCTTGATCTCTTTTTTAGTGAAACATCCATTTAAGGATATAAAAGTTACCTGCTTGCCAATTCTTTAATCATTAAACCCAACTCATAAATCCCCTTTTGAAGGTCTTCAAGAGATGCATAAGCATATGATAAGCGAATATAATTCCCTTTTTCCTGAGCATAGATACTGCCGAGATTGAGCAGAATCCCTTTTGATAAGGCTTTAGTATAAAGTAATTTCATTGATATGGAAGGCAATATTTTTATCCAGACAAAAAACCCTCCTTTTGGGATATTCCATGTCGCCACATCTTTCAAATGAGTTTCTAAAGCACTCAAGGCCAATTCTCTTCTCACCTTTAATTGCTGCCTAACCTTTTCTACATGCTGCTGGTAGTGGCCGGAAGTAAACCACTCTGCCGCTACTCTTTGGGATAGCGAACTGGATCCATAATCTGTTTGCATTTTAATGTCAGATAAACGTTCAATCACCGGTTCCGGTCCAACGATCCATCCAATCCTCAAACCTGGGCTTAATGTTTTCGATAAACTTCCTATGTACAGTACGTGTCCATTTTTATCAATTGTTTTAATAGGATATGGCGGAATTTCATCGATCCATAACTCACGATAAATGTCATCTTCAATAATAGGAAGCTGTGTATTCTCACTTACTGCTAGGATTTCTTCCCGCCGCTTTTTAGACATAAGAATACCAGTCGGATTGTGAAAACATGGATTTGTATATAAGATAGCCCTTCCCCGCTCTCCTCTTGTTAAATGAACATTTTCAGGCAAAAGTCCTTCATTATCCATAGGAAGTCCAGTCAGCTTCATACCAGCTGATTGAAATACGTGTAATGAATAAAGGTAGGAGGGCTGATCAAGATAAACGGTTGATCCTCTTTGTAACAGCCCCATTGATATCAGCTGCAAGGCTTGCAACGCTCCTGAGACAATCAGAATGGAAGAAGATGAGACGTTGATTCCAATGGTTTTTAAATAGTTGCTTAATGCCTCCCTCAAAGGTAAGTAACCTTTTGGTTCTTCATAACCGAATGCCTCCATGTGATGAGATACCTTCCCCATCATCTCTTTCATAACAGCCAAAGGAAAAATCTCAGGTGAAAGCTCACCTTTGCTGAGCTGTATCAGATCCGGATTGGATTCCGATTGATTGATCTCTTGAACGATTTTCCGGCTTGGCATCTGAATGCCAGAGGTGACATATTGATCCCAATCGGGAGCAGAATTCTTAGCCATCAGTGTCCATGTGTTGTTGATAACAACTGTGCCTTTCCCCATTGTGCCTTCTATTAACCCATCGGCCATCAATTCCTCTAACGCTGTAATCACTGTGCTCCGATTTACCTGAAAATCTTTTGCAAGCGTGCGCTGGCTTGGAATCTTGCTTCCAATCGGCCACTCGCCATTTCCTATTTTCTCTTTAATAAAATGAACGATTTGTCTGTACTTAGGGAGCTTTTTCATCTTTTTTTCTTCTGGAAAGCTCATAGAATCGGTCTCCTTAAAATAAATTGGTTGGGTCAAAATCCGTTTAACTGGTTGAAGCCATATCACCAAATCTTTATTAATATAAAAACACATTAAATAACTGGTTGGTTTTTGTAAAGAGGAGTGAGAGGAATGCGAAAGAAAACAGTTCAAATAATGATATCTCATAGTCTCATGATTGGTTTATGGGCATCTGCTTTTCCGGGAATTCGCGCAGGACTAGAAGGGTACACACCAGAACACCTTGCTTTATTTCGTTTGTTAATCGGCTCTATGGCATTATTGCTTTTTGCTGTTTTGACTCAGATGCGCCTACCCGACTTGAAAGACATTCCTGCCATTTTTCTTTTAGGGTTTTTAGGATTTGCACTCTATCACATTTTGCTGAACATCGGTGAAAAAACAGTTAGTGCCGGAGTTGCAAGCTTACTCGTTACTACGGCACCGATCTTCTCAGCCATGCTATCCCGCCTGTTTTATAAAGAGCATTTTGGATTTACGAAATGGCTTGGCTCTATGATCAGTTTATTGGGTGTATTATTGATTGCATTTGGGGCGGGAGACTTTACATATTCAATGAGCGGTATCTTGGTCATCCTGCTGGCAGCATTTTCGGAGAGTATTTATTTCGTTTTTCAAGCCCGCTATATAAAAAAATATGGTTTTATTCCATTCGTTACATTCACCATTTGGGGCGGAACAATACCTATGCTTGTGTTTCTGCCAGGCTTAGGCGAAGAGATGATGAACGCTTCAATAAGCGCAACTTTGTCTATCGTTTACTTAGGATTATTGCCGACGGTTATTCCTTACTTCGCACTAGCATATGTCACTTCACTCGTCGGGTGTTCAGAAGCAACCCTTTCACTTTATGTTACACCGGCTTTAGCCTTGATCATATCTTGGCTCTGGATCGGCGAGATACCCACATTGCTCTCTCTGCTAGGCGGAGTGGTTACAGTTGGCGGGGTATGTTTTACCTACCTAAAAGTAAATAAAATGAATAAGATTTTCATCACCCATTTTTCTGCTAAAAGGGTAAAAAAACTCTAAAACAAAAAAGATACCAACATCGGTTGGTATCTCCTTTTAAGGTTCTTTCATTAAGATTAGCCAGAGTAGTAAATAGTGTATTCCGTTACCGGCTTAAACCCTAGTTTAGCTGCTAATGCAATGGACGAAGTGTTGCAGATATCACAATCCCAGCTAGGAACAATCCCATTTTCCATACAAAATGCTATAAACCTATTTGCTACGCAATAAGCTAACCCCAATCCTCTATATTCTTCAAGTGTATAGATATCCATTTCCGCTCGATTATGCCCTAAAAATATAGAGGTACACTCACTTACTACATGATTGCCATGTAATACAGCAAATCCAAAACCTTTTGAAGCAAACTGTGAGACAGAATTCCAATACTCCTCATAATAAGCGCTGTTAAACGCTGTGCTGTGTGAAATGATGTCTTCGTCTATTCTTTTCAATACAAGACCCTTTGGCAGTTGCAAAGTCTTTTTGAAAGATTTTGGTTGATAAGAAAATGCAGCTCTTCTCATTTGGTTCAAGTCATCTTTCAGTAAGGGTTTCAGTACGCTATCCCATGTATCACTGGAAGAAAACAAGGTAAATCGTTTTGATGATTTCACTTGTTCTTCATAATATCCTGCAATGAAATCATGAAAATCCCGATTCCCTTGGTCTCCCGCAATAAAATAAATGCCTGATTCAGTTCCTATAAAAAACGATTTAGGAAAGGTTTGATCATCTGCATAAACAGCTCCCGGAATGGTTTGGTCTAATATTGAATAGACAAATGTGGGACAATATTTGTCATCAAACATTGTTTTTAAGCTACTATACTTTTCTTTTGTTAATTCCTGCAAAACAGACAACTCCTTTAAAACACCGTCTTCTTCTTGATTCTGTTCACAAAATCAATTTTCCTCTGTCACCAGCTAAATAACTTCCCTGTTACGAATCTCAGACAAATAAAAACAGGTGTCTGCACTCAGCTCGCAGACACCTGTTGAACAACACATTGCATTATATAAACCCAAGGAAACGCTGAGTATATCGATTTCTTATTCCCCAGTTACAGCAAACTGTTTTAAACGGTCACCAATTTCATCACGGACCCTTTGGAAACACTTCTTCTGTTCCGTGTGCTTTTGCCGGATCATCAAATTTATCCGATGTTTGATTTAAAATATCAATCCCTGCTTCTTTCATTGCTTTGACAGCACTCGATGTCATCCATGAGCTTCGATTCCTGCGCTGTACACATTCCACTTGTCTCCAAGATATTTTTCCCCCACCCTTCAGCCATTTGGCTGCGGCAAGAGTTACCAGTGCATTGTTTTCCTTGATATAGTGACCTTGTCCTTTTAGAAACATGAATGGATCACAAGCAGCCAAATATACAGGCCGACAAGTGTGATCAATAAAGTGGGTATCGTGAGGATAATTCCTGTTTTAAAATACGTGCCCCAGGAAATCTTCATACCTTTGTGAGAAAGAACATGAAGCCATAATAATGTCGCCAAGGAACCAATCGGCGTTATTTTAGGCCCTAAATCTGAACCGATCACATTTGCATAAATAAGCGCTTCTCTCATCATCCCATGTGTATCTGTACCGGCAATAGCCAATGCGTCAATCATAACAGTCGGCAAGTTATTCATAACGGAAGAAAGAATCGCCGCAATAAAGCCCATTCCAATTGTCCCAGCAAACAATCCTTGATCAGCTGCGGCTTGAATCACATCTGAAAGGACATCCGTTAATCCAGCATTTCGGACACCATACACAACAACGTACATGCCAATTGAAAAGAATACGATAGCCCACGGTGCCTCTTTCACCACTTTCTTTGTATGGACGGCCGGACTCTTTTGCGCAGCGATTAAGAAAATGATCGCAATGCTGCCCGCTACCACTGATACAGGGATAGAAAAAAATTCACTTGCAAAATATCCAATTAACAGCAGCCCTAAGATATACCATGACAGTCTGAACATGTTTTGATCTTTAATTGCTTCAACAGGTTTTTTAACCTCAGTCAGATCATAGCGTTTTGGTATACTTTTTCTAAAGAAAAGGTAAAGTACAATGATGCTCGCCAGCAGCGAAAACAAGTACGGGACAACCATTCTGGATGCATAATTAATAAACGTAATATGAAAATAGTCCGCTGAAACAATGTTGACCAAATTGCTCACTACTAAAGGAAGCGAAGTGGTATCCGCTATAAATCCGCTGGCAATGATAAAAGGAAAAACTAATTTTTCATTAAAATGTAATGCTCTGACCATCGCTAATACGATTGGTGTCAATATAAGAGCTGCACCGTCATTTGCAAATAACGCGGCGACGATAGCTCCTAATAGAGATACATAAACGAACATCCGCACACCGTTTCCTTTTGCAGCCTTAGCCATATGAAGCGCTGCCCATTCAAAGAAACCGATATTATCAAGAATTAACGATATCAGTATGATGGCCACAAAAGCCAATGTCGCATTCCAAACAATCCCTGTCACATTTAACACATCATGAAAATTGACAACACCTGCTATTAGAGCTAAAACTGCGCCTCCACAGGCTGACCACCCTATAGATAAATTTTTCGGCTGCCATATGACCAATACTAGAGTTAATAAAAAGATGAATACTGCCAAAATCATTGATGTCAATCTAATGCCTCCTTACTGGCAACACGCTTGAGTTTTCTTTTGTTTGATATGGTTTAACAATTCATCCTCCTGATCGATTTGATGTAAGATCAATTGCAATGTATCAAACTCAGGACATGACCCATTTATTGAATAATAACGCCATTGGCCTCTTCTGTCCTCATTCACAAAACCTGCGTTTTTTAATTTCCGCAAATGCTGGCTTATGGCGGGCTGGCTCATTTCGAACATATCAACCAATTGACAGACACAATATTCTTGTTCAAGAAATAATCTCATCATGATAAGCCTAGTTTGATCACTAAGTGTTTTCAAACAACGAGTCATCGCCGCAACATCAATCGTCATATGAGCTCCTCCTTCCCAAATCAATATATAAGCAAATCGTTATATACACGCCAAATGATTATACATTCCCCTTTACGTTTCCATATGTAGCGCTCCGTATATCTTAAGGATCAAAACTTTGAAACGAAAACCTGAGTCGCTCCCCGCGTTTCCTTAGCGCCCCCGTCATTATATAAACTTTTATTTATATAAACAATCCCTTCTGGTATAAATATTAGACTATTTCAGTTATGGGAGTGGTCATAGAGCCCAAGCTGAAACTAGACAATCATCTGGATATTAAAAAACAGGTCTCTTTAGAGGCCTGTTTACATTGCAAGTATTTTTTCCATTGCCATGACACCTACATAATGGCCATCGATTTTCCCCTGTTCTTTAAATACTCCAACTTTGCGATATTCCATTGAAGTATAGAACCCTTGTTCCAATCGATGAAAAGGAAATGTAATAATATGATGTTATGTATTCACGATTGAATGACTTCTTTTTCGACATCCGATAATTGCGCTCAGCAACAAAAATCTTATATCTCACTTTGCGATTAGAGAGAACCAATTTGTCATATAATCCGTAGCTTTTGCAGTTCTTATCAGCTACATACTCTCTGTAGCAGAGGTAGCTTGAACTCCCTTAAACGCATTCATCACCAAATCACGCACATAGGAATCATTCACCTCATCCCCTGTTATAAGCAGACGATAGAAAATTGGTCCGTAAATGAGATCTATGCTTACTTCAATATCAAGATTCTCTCTCAATTCACCTTTCTGAATTCCCTTTTCTAGAAGGCCTTTCGCTTGGAGGCGGCGAGGCTGGAAAAATCGCGTGCGATATTCTTCTGCCAATTTTTCATCCAACTGCCCTGCACCTATTAATTCCTTAATAACGGTTCCTTCCCGGCTTGTCAAAAACCTAGCTAAATTCGTGGCGTGGGTTACTATATCTTGTACTGACGACCCTGTATCAGGCACAGGCAGCCTGTCCGTCGCGGTCGAAAGAAAGCTGTCCATGATAACGGCAGCCTTGTTAGACCACCATTTATAAATCGTTGCTTTACTCACTTTCGCACGCTCGGCAATTTTATCGACTGTCACCGCATCGAAGCCTTTTTCCAGCAATAGGTCATAGGCTGCAGAGAGAATCGCCTTATGCGTTCCTTCATCACGCGGCCGCCCTCGTTTACTCTGCACATAAATCATTCCTTCCCGCAATATAAACTATACGTTCAGTATACTTAAATTGAATAAAAAAAGAAAACAGAAATCCATTTACAAAACTGAACGTTTAGTATATTATTTTTATTAATCGACGAAACTGAACGTTCAGTTTATAAAATCACTTGTGAGAAGTCATGATTACACTCAAAAAACCACTTAAAAAGGAGTTCATTCATATGGCTAATGGAAACAAACAAGCAGGTCAGAGGATTTCACCCAGTTTAACCCTTCTTCTCGCAACTGCATGCGGTATCATTGTTGCTAATCTTTACTATGCACAACCCTTGGTCGGATTAATTAGTAAGGCAATTGGACTTTCTCCAAGCGGTGCTGGATTGATTGTCACACTCACCCAAATCGGATACGTTGCCGGCTTACTATTCCTTGTCCCTTTAGGAGATATTATCGAAAACAAAAAACTTATTGTTGTATCGCTCCTTCTAAGCGCAGCGGCTTTGACACTAACAGCATTTGTGAAGCATGGAACACTTTTTTTAGCAGCTGCGTTTTTCGTCGGATTGGGATCAATCGCAGCCCAAGTGCTTGTTCCATTTGCATCATACCTTGCATCAGACGCTGCACGCGGCCGGGTTGTTGGCAATGTCATGAGCGGCTTATTACTCGGTATTATGCTTTCCCGTCCGATATCTAGTCTAGTCGCTGATATCTGGGGGTGGAATGCAATATTCGCTTTGTCCGCCGTGGTAAGTGTTATCCTGGCCATCGTATTATCAAAAGTGCTTCCTGCCAGAAAACCAACAGCAAATACAAACTATACTGCCTTACTCGGTTCAATGTGGAAGCTGCTGCGCACGACTCCAATCTTACGCCGCCGTGCCATCTATCATGCGTTTGTATTTGGAGCTTTCAGCTTGTTCTGGACTACCGTTCCTTTATTATTGTCGGGTCCTGATTTTCATTTTTCTCAGAAGGCAATAGCACTCTACGCATTGGTGGGCATTGCGGGTGCAGTCGCTGCACCAATAGGCGGCCGGCTGGCTGATCGAGGCTTGACCCGGCTTGCCACTGGAATCGCTCTCGGTGTTGTCGTTGTCTCTTTATTACTGCCGCTCATGATTCAGAGCAGCTCCCCCGTCGGTATAACAGTTCTAGTGGCCGCAGCTATTCTGTTAGATATGGGTGTATCTGCAAACCTCGTGCTCAGTCAACGTGCTATTTTTTCGTTGGCGCCTGAAATTCGCAGTCGATTAAACGGATTATTCATGGCGATCTTCTTTCTAGGCGGTGCGATAGGGTCATCAATTGGAGGATGGGCATATGCCTCAGGGGGATGGAGTACAGCATTATGGATTGGAATCGCTTTTCCGGTCATCGCTTTGCTTTATTTCATCACAGAGAAATAATCTTTCACCAAAATGGCTTATTTTTGGCAGAAAAAATACCAAGGGTTTTGACACCCTTGGTATTTCTATAATTCAGACCTTTACGGTTACACCCTCAAGCCCTCAAAAAGTGTTTTTGATTATATTTATCGGCGGCATGTCAGTTAAGGTCATTCTTTTTTCTAATGATGATTGAGATTTCTAAAATTGCTGCCCTTCACTTCAGCTACGTCATATACGGTGACAAAGGCGGATTTATCAATATCATTAATAATTTCCTTTAGCTTGGTTTCTTCTAAACGGTTGATGACACATGTGATTTCTTTAAATTTCTCGTGGGAAAAACCCCCGTAAGCTTCTTTATATGTGGCGCTTCGGCCTAATTGATCACGTATTGTCTCTACCATTAATTCAGGTTGGGTTGTAATAATTTGAAAGGTTTTAGAGCCGCTTAAGCCTTCCTCCACAACATGAATCACTTTGGATGCAATGTAGTAAGCAATGACTGAAAGCAATGCCCCTTGTAAGCCAAATACTGTGGAAACAAAGATAAACACAAATAGGTTTAAGAATAGAATGAGATCGCTCGTTCCGAATGGCAGTTTTCGGGATAGCAGCACAGCAAGCATGTCAATTCCATCTAATGCGCCGCCATTACGCAGCGCCAGCCCCATTCCGAATCCAAGGATAATCCCGCCGACAACGGTAATTAACAGGGTATCTCCTTCTATGATGGCGGGTGTGTGGTGGAAAAAGCTTGTCCCCGCGGCAAGCGATACGATTCCGATAATTGATAATAATGCAAAGCTTTTCCCAATTTGCTTATATCCTAACCAGACAAATGGAATGTTGATCACTGCAATCAAAATCCCCAGCGGCAAGTTGAATAGCTGTGAACCAACGATGCTAAGACCCGTCACCCCTCCATCAGATACACTGTTTGGAATGAGCACTGTTTCTAGTCCATATGCCGCTATGATTCCTCCAATGATAACCATGATGATTTGGAGAATCATTTTCGCTTTAAATTTCTTATGTTTTTTGGGTGTATTCATACCATTCCTCATTTCTCAAATATTTCTTTATATTTAAATATACCATAATAGATATTTTCAGCTAAAAACATGCGTTTTTTTAAATAAAGTAACTAACAGTAAGGTAACCCTCTTTGACTTAGAACATTCATGTACCGTGCCGCCTGTTGAGCAAGCGGCCCCTTTCACTTCAGATCGTGAATCGCCCTCAAACTTCAACACCGAAAATCCTAATTTATTCTGATATGATACTTAAAAAAGGAGGTTTGATTACAATGAATAGCCTGTGCCGCAGTAAACAAGCCCCATTTGAATACACCTTATCTCTTATAGGGGGCAAATGGAAAATGAGAATTCTCTATGAGTTAGGGTGTGAAAAAACGATGAGATACGGCGAGCTGAAAAGGGCTATGCCCTTCATCACCCATAAAATGTTAAGCGCACAGCTTAAGGAATTGCAAACTGACGGCCTTATTCATCGGTCTGAGGTTTCTCACACCCCACTGAAAGTAGAGTATTCGTTATCTGACAGAGGGCGATCTTTGTATCCCCTCATAGATGAGATGTGTAAGTGGGGAATGGCACAAGGAGGGCCTCATATGTAAAGCTACTTACAAAAAAGTGCGTACTTGTTTCCCAATGAGAGGAATTTTATACTGAATGAAAATATTTCTTAGGAGGAAATAATGACAAAACAAGTCTATATCATTCATGGCTACAGAGCCTCCTCAACAAATCATTGGTTCCCTTGGCTGAAAAAACGTCTGCTCGCAGATGGGGTCCAAGCAGACATTTTAAACATGCCTAATCCGCTCCAGCCAAGACTTGAGGATTGGCTGGATACACTCTCTTTATATCAGCACACTTTACATGAAAATACGTATTTGGTTGCGCACAGCTTAGGTTGCCCCGCCATTTTGAGATTTTTGGAACATCTTCAATTACGAAAACAGCTTGGCGGAATCATACTTGTTTCCGGCTTTGCCAAATCATTGCCCACTTTACAGATGTTAGATGAATTTACACAGGGATCGTTTGATCATCAAAAAATCATCGAGTCCGCGAAGCACCGTGCTGTCATTGCTTCTAAGGACGACCAAATTGTGCCTTTTTCATTCAGCAAGGATCTGGCACAACAAATTGATGCTGCGTTATATGAAGTTCAGCACGGAGGTCATTTTCTAGAAGATGAGGGATTTACTTCTTTGCCTATTGTTTATGATGTTTTAACCTCTTATTTTTCAAAGGAAACCCGCTAACATCTTTCACCCAGCTGCTTCAATCGAGCCCGCGAAAAGCGGGCTTTCTGAGTTATCGTTTGATCAATACAGATAACTCACCTTCAAACACTTTTACTTCTTTTTGATTATAAGTAGATAGCAATACTGTGAGTATTCCCAATTCATTTCTCTTTGGCTGCTTATCAAGAACCTCAACAATTGTAAACAATTCATCATCCGGATATACGGGTTTTATGAATGTCATATGATTCATCTCTGTTCCGGCTATAATATCGTCTCCATAGAAACCTTCTTCAATCCAAAGTTTAAAAGATATGGCCAGTGTTTGTATGCCGGAAGCGATAATTCCATTAAATCTGCCTTTACTCGCTTTTTCTTCATCTACATGCATATACTGAGGGTCAAATTCACCCGCAAACCGCATAATATCATCTTTTGATACTTTTAATGATTTCGTTTTGAAGACCTGGCCAATTGTAAACTCATCTAACTTCATTCTTACACCTCTATTTTTCAATTGTCTATTTTGTTTATTTTAGCACTGTGATGAGCAAATAAAAAATTCTGTTTTTCGCTAAACAGACATATCGTGGGCTGGACTGCTGGCACTCATCATATACTTAAAAAATATTGAACAGCTCTCAACACTTAGTTCCGTCACTTGGCCGTTTTGCTAAACTGAAAGCTCCCTCATATCTTCCAGGCAGCCTTCAGTTTTTTTATGCCTTCTCTTATGTCGGATTCAGAAACCCCTGCAAACCCGAGCGAGACCGTTTTTGCAGGAGGATGATTTTGATAAGAAAGAGAAACAGGATAAATTTTTACTCCATGTTTTTTCGCCTTCTCAATTAACTCTTTTTCACCAAATGGCAAATAAACGTCAAGTAAGATACGAAGCCCAGAGTTTTCTCCGCGGATTCTGACATGCTCTCCTAATTCCCTTTGCACTGCCTCTAATACAATGGCTCTTTTTTTGCGGTAAAGTTTTCTCATTCTGTTGATGTGTTTTTGCCACTCTCCATTTTTTATAAATTCAGCTAGGGTTAGCTGACTGTGGCAGGACACTGTCTGCTTATATAAGGACGTGATTTCATGCCCCTTTTTTAAAAGAGGCGAAGGAAGAATCATATAGCTGATACGCAGCGAGGGCAAAAGAGACTTAGAAAAAGTGCCCATATAAATGACACGGTTATGCTGATCAAGCCCTTGCAGAGAAGGAACCGGCTGTCCTGTGTACCTAAATTCCCCGTCATAATCATCCTCTATGATAAAGGATTGATTTTCGGCCGCCCATTTGAGCAGCTGAATTCTTCTGTTTATTGTCATTATGGTTCCCAGCGTAAATTGATGGGAAGGTGTGACATATACAAGGTTTGGCTGCTGTTCTTTGACCTTCTGTATACAGATTCCTTCATCATCGACTGGTATAGGAACAATATTCATGCGGTTGGCTTCAAAAATCTTGCGTGCTCTTGGATAACCAGGATCCTCATACCCTATAGAAATATTCGGCTCAAAAACTTGGCACAAGATTTGCAGCAGAATAGGGTTCCCGGCACCTATAATCACTTGTTCAGGGCCGCAATGAACACCCCGAGATTGATACAGGTACTCTGCAATGAGTGTTCTCAGCTCAAACTCTCCTAAAACATGTCCCGGCCGATAAAGCTCGTGTCCATATTGGTCTAAGCTATTGACCATGCTTTTTCGCCATGCGGAAAAAGGGAAGTAAGAAGAATCTACATTTCCATAATGAAAATCAATCCATTGTTTATTTTCTTCTGCTTCTTGTTGGATGGGTGTTGTGCTTGGCATTCTATCATAAGCAAAATTAGAATCATGATAATCAGCAAACCACCCGCTTCTTGGCTTGCTCACAATATAGCCCTCAGCAGCGAGCTGTTCATAGGCACGTTCTACAGTCGTTTGGCTGATGGAAAGCTGATTCGCCAAGAGTCTTTTTGAAGGAAGCTTCATTCCTTTTTGAATACGGCCCCGATGCATATTTTCTTTAAAATACCGATAAAGCTGCTGATAAAGCGGAATATCCAGAGTTCTATTCAAAAAAGGCGTGATATCCATTTGCGCGTTGCTCTCCTAACTGGTATGCATTTTTTTATGAAAACTGGCTGTTTATAAAAGGCCAATTCCAGTTTATAGTCATTGTAATCCTTAGCTGCTGGTTTTGTTAAGAAAATACAGACAATGAACAAGAAAGATATGTGGAGTGATTATAATGAACAAAACAACAAATGGCTGGATAAATGGTTTTATAGGCGTACTCATTTTCAGCGGCTCGCTGCCTGCGACCCGTTTGGCTGTGTCAGACTTCGATCCGTTATTTCTCACCGTTTGCCGCGCTGCGATAGCTGGTGTACTGGCGGGAGGTCTCCTTCTCATCTTCCGGCAGCAGCATCCTGCCAAAAGAGACCTCATTTCATTATTAGTGGTAGCGTTTGGCGTAGTGATTGGTTTCCCGTTGCTGACAGCTTTAGCGCTTCAGCATGTCACATCCGCACACGCCATTGTCTTCATTGGACTTCTTCCGCTTGCAACGGCGGTCTTCGGCGTACTGCGCGGGGGTGAACGCCCTCGCCCCGTCTTCTGGATTTTCTCAGCTGCCGGCAGCTTGTTAGTAGCAGGTTTCGCCCTCATTCAGGGGGGAGGTTCATCCCCGCTTGGCGACGCGTACATGCTGGCTTCTATTGTCGTATGCGGTCTTGGTTATGCAGAAGGGGCCAAACTTTCACGGCGTCTGGGGAATTGGCAGGTGATCTCATGGGCACTCGTTCTGTCGCTTCCTCTTATGCTGCCATTGTCGTTCTTTTTTACGCCGGACTCATGGTCGGCGATCGGCGTTCCCGCGCTGCTCAGTCTTGCATATGTATCCTTATTCAGCATGCTGATTGGCTTCGTGTTCTGGTATCGAGGTCTTGCCCAAGGGGGAATTGCAGCGGTTGGGCAGCTCCAGCTTCTCCAGCCTTTTTTTGGGCTGCTGCTTGCCTCAGTGATTCTGCACGAGAAAGTGGGCTGGGCACTCGTAGCAGTGAATATCGCCGTTATCATGTGCGTTGCTGCTGCACGGCGATTTGCAAAGTAAGGCAGACCTTTATCGTAAACTTCAAAAATGCATGAAGGTATAAAAATACCAAGGGCCAGCAACCCTTGGTATTTTGTATGCGATCGAGGAGACTTGAATCTCCCGCCTAGACAAATAAGTCAACACCCATTTCCTGCCTCCATTATAAAATCCGCTCTAATAACTCCCCCACTTTTTCTGCCATGACACGAGGCGGATAAGGCATTTCGTTTTTTAACCACCATTCCACTACCCCTACGTAAGCATTTGCTATAAATTCAACAATGACATCTTCACTTTGGCCGTAATTCTTGCCTTTCGTTACATCTACATCTTTCCTGAACTCTTCGATATTAAACTTAAGGAACTGACTGCGAAAATATCGAGCGCCTTCACTGGCTAACATCGTCGAAAAGAATAAATAATTACTCTCAAGGTATTCCATGCAGTGTACAGTCGATTCAATCCAGTCCATTTCAGCTGCCGACTCACAAAAATCCCCCATATTGTTTATATGCTCTTCCATAATTTTTTCTAATAGATCAAATTTATCTAAGTAATGAAGATAGATTGTTCCCCGGTTTACATTTGCCCTTTCAGAAATTTCCTTAATCGTAATATGATCAAAACTTTTTTCAGTCATCAGCTCAATCAGAGCTATTTTAATAGCCTCTTGGCTTTTGGTTATTCTTCTATCCACTTTGGACATAGCTTTTCACCAAACTTTCTTAAGATAATCAACAATTTAGAGTGGAATGTTGAATAATCAACAAATCGCCTGAATGTAACCATTGTACACACCATGTTTGTATTTACAATAATAAATAAAAGCTGATAGTGAATCATGCTTTTTCCCGAATGAAGTCATTGTCCATTTTAGTTAGTTGAGAATTATTTTGTAAACACAAAGAAAGGGTGTTATTTCAAAATGCAGAGAAAATGATGAAATTAGATCACTTATCCTAAAGGTACTCTAAATTCAAATTTGATCTGCAACCCAACTATAAATCCGTCAAGAGGCAGACTTTAATGAGGTGAAGAATGATTAAAAGACAATTTACGATCATTAAGGAAACAGGGTTTGCGCGACCAGCTACCCTGTTAGTCAGTATAGCTCATCGGTTTACATCAGATATTTTTCTTGAATACCAAGGGAAAACTGTTAACCTCAAACAATCACCCAAATCCATAATGGATATTATGGATTTAGGAATTAAACCCGGAACCGAAATACATATATACGCTCATGGAGCCGACGAAGCGAAGGCAATTCAAAAAATGAAAGAGCATTTACTAAAAAACGATTATATACAGTAATCAAAATCTATCGTAGTAGCGAGATTGTTATCGTTGATTTATTTATTTTGCGGCAAAACAGCTTTTCAGATCATGCGTTCATTTTTCTTCTGGTGATCATTCAACCTAAAATACAAAAATTAAAAAGGATCTACAAACGAAAATGGAGGGTTTATATATGTGCAGCAGAACATAATACCAAGGGCAGTTATACCCTTGGTATTATTGGATACCGAAAGAACTTAAATCTCTACAGGTGCTTATAAGCTATAAATGGTTAGTCTCGTGGCATTTCTATGTGCTCCGTTTATGCTTAAGGGTGTTCCACATTTTAATGGATACAATAGAAACCAAAACAAATGATGCGACAACCAATACAGTTCCCATTAATGACTCACTAAAATTGATCACAATGAAACTCGAAAATATCAATAAAGGGATATTAGTAACGATAACCGTTAAAATGTAAGTGGTATACTTGATTCCTACAGCTGCCGATAAAAAACAAACGACATCTGTTGGAGCTATTGGACAAATCATCCCCAGCGCCAAAAACTTATAATTATAAGTCTCCAATAATTTTTTCAACTCTGGATATTTACGTTCTAAATCCTTCATCATGTTCCCGCTTGAAAACACAGAAAAAGGGGCAAAACTTCTTAAGAATTCTTAAGTTTTCGCGATGTTATTCAAGATCGTTTCCTCTTCTTAAACAGTTTTCAATATCATCCTATCTATTCCATGGTAATATTTAGATACATAAACTTATATATGAAGCTGACCTGAATTAATAGAGAGGAATGAAAGAATGAAGAAACGCAGAAAGATATGTTATTGCAATACTGCCCTGCTGCTCATGATTTTGCTTGCTGGATGTACGGGCAGTAAGGATGAAGAAGCACATCAACCTTCAAATCAAGCTTCTGCTGTACAATCTGACGAAAAACACACTGAGCCTGAAGAGAGCACCAAAATACACAAGGATGAAGCGGAGCCAATAACAGAATCAGAAGAATCCGCAACAAAAGCTGCAAATAATACCTCTTCAGCAGAAGAGAAAAGCAAAGAAGACAATGTATTGGCAGCATACTCTTCGGAAAAAATCGAATATGCCAGAGTTTGGCTTCAACTTGGACCTAATCAAGAGATAGATGAATTGAATGTTCGACATATTTCGGCTGGCGAGCCAATTAATCCTAATGATGATACAAGTGCCAGCTATCCAGAAGATGTAACCCAGTTAGCAGGTTCTCGTTTAGTGAATGGATCAGTCACTTATCATGGCAATGGGGATGGCACGATTCATGTATATAATGTGCCTTTACGATGGGATTCTGCTGATGATGTAGAAAAAGGCGTCATGAGGGAAGTGACTGAGAATATCATAAAAAACAGAAAAACAGTGTATGTTGATACAGGTGACAATGAAAAAATCAAGCGGCTCATTGATATCATGATGATTCATTAATCAGTATTCGTTTGTCTGTACCTGACTAAATACAATGGTTAATAAGGAAATAAGATATATTAATATAAAAACAAAGTTTGAAGTGTAGTAACTTGCTGAAAAATCTTCCGGTTCTATTAGTTCTCCTAGGCATTCTAAATGTGATGAGCCGTACCATTGAGCTATTTCTAGGTGTTGCATTAATATTTTATAACGCTGTCTAGTGGCATACAATGTTAATCAAAAGAAGCATTTCAGCAGTAAGTGAATGTTGTCCTAAGAAAAAACAAGCATCTTACTATGCTTGTTTTTCTTCTATAGAAATGATCTTATTACGCTATGATGCTATTCCTTTAGCCTGAACCTTGGCGTGCCTAATCCTTTAATCCCTTTCCATCGAGAATTTTTTGCACATATTTTTCGACTCTCGATTCTCGGGTTTTGGATTGTTTGGCTTGAGAAAAATAAAGAGTGTATGCTCTTTGCCGTCCCGGGGTCAATGCTTCAAAAGCAGTTTTCAAGGCAGGGATTTCATCGAATTTATTTTGAAGTTCTTCAGGAATGTTCAATTCAATATTTTTGTTAACATCCACTTTCAAACCGGCTTTTTCAACTTCAATGGCTTCGTGAATATAGGCTTTCAAAATGTTTTCTAGCTCATTTATTTCCTGAACATTTGTAAACCGAATCTGGCGCGCCGCCTGTACATTCTCCGTTTGTTGAATGAGAATTCCATGGGCATCCTGTAATAGGGCACCTTTGTGAAACAGAAGCGCACAATATTCTTTAAACCCATGTATTAAAACGACATTTTTATTATTGTATGTGTAACAAGGATGCATCCACTTAAAATCTTCAGTCAGCTCACAGTCAAGAATGATGGTTCTCAACTTCTCAAATTCTTCCTTCCACTTTTTCACTTTACTTAAAAATTCATCAACCTTCGGATTCGTTCTGCTATTTGTCATGAAGGAATTCCCCTCTTTCCAAGCTTTTTACATTTACGTGAATTGACAATAATGAAGTCCAGTTTTATTTTTGACATCTCGGTATTTATTTTATTCTTCTATATGTTCCTTCTCTTATTATTCAATAGATTAAGCTTAAAGTGGGGATGATGCAACAACAAAAAAAGAAGGCCCACAAGCCTTCTCTTCTTGTATAATTATTTCACTGACAATCTGAAAAAATAACAATTCGATTATTATATATCTTTTTTATTCTTGCCAATGCATAAGGTTACGGCAACACTAGCTATACTGACTAAAGTTCCTGCAATAGAAACTAGAATTGTCAAAAAGCCATTGGGAATAAGAAATCCAATTGGAATGAGCCCCAGAAAAGTGAAAACGATAAAACATTGGTATACACCAGATATTATTCTTACAACCAAATTGCCAAAAAAGGACATGACTAATGGAGGGATAAATAAAAATACAACGATTCCAATTGTGATCATCAAGATAATAGGTTCATCAAATGAGATGACATAATCTCCAGGCGACTCTTTAGCTGCCGCTAAAACAACAACGATAGACATCATTAGTGTAACAAAAACAAGAGAAAACCTTTTTAACAACGTGATGACTCCTTTACCTAAAGCGAGTAATCCTGCCTTTTTCAAATCCGATAACCATTTTATGTGATTCAATTAAAGAATATGCAGTGAGTGACACAGCTATAAGGAATCCTAGTCAAATCTTTATAATAGATTTAATGGAGCAACTATAGTTAGTTAGATTATTAGACGACGCAATAGACTTTATCTAACAATATAACAAATTAATGTAAATTAAACAATCCTATCCTTTATCGTCCCCTAAACCATACCACCACTGGAATGAGTAATAAGGACAACATCCCTCCAGCAAATGATAATGCTAGGTAACTTGAACCTGCCACAATCATTCCAGATAATGCTCCGCCAGCAGCCCCTGACAACGCAATCAGAACATCCACTGTCCCCTGCGTTTTAGCTCGTGTGGCAGTATCAGTTGAATCTACAATAAGGGCAGTCCCGCTTATCAAACCAAAATTCCACCCTAATCCCAGTAAAGAAAGAGCAATGACGAGAAGAACCATAGAATCTCCCGGAGCAAATGCTGCTATTACACCTGCCAAAAGCAACGTTGTTCCAGAGGAAATAGCAATTGCGGTACGTCCCAACCTATCTACAAGAACACCTGTAACCAGTGAAGGGAGATACATAGCACCTATATGAAAACCAATAACAAGCCCTACTGCCCCCAAGTCATGCCCATGATGTCTCATATGAACCGGTGTCATTGTCATAATAGCTACCATTACTATTTGGGTAAGAACCATAACCGTTGCCCCAACGATTATCCCTTTTTTGTTTTCTGTATGCTCAGTTGCCGCCAAATGTCCTTTATCACCAGGCTCTTCATTTGCCGCTTCTATTGTTCTTGCGATAACTAATGGATCTGGACGAAGCATAATGAAAAGGACCACACCTGCTAACATATATGCTGCTGCGGCTAAAATGAAAGGGCCAGCAAGTGATGGAACACCAATAGAAAGAGCGAAATCCCCCATCACATTCACTAAGCTTGGACCTGCCACTGCGCCAAATGTAGTAAAAACCATCGTAATACTAACAGCAGTCGCCCGCTGCTTATGATTTGCTAAGTCTGTACCAGCATAACGCGCCTGTAAGTTTGTGGCTGTTCCTGCACCGTAAATAAGCAACGAAATAAATAACAAGAAAATACTATTTATGATTGCTGCCATAATAACGCCTATTGCTCCAAGTCCGCCAATCATAAAGCCAGCTGAAAGACCTGTTCGACGGCCATAACGTTGAGAAAGTCTTCCAACAATTAATGCAGATCCTGCTGACCCTAAAGTAAATAAAGCAGAAGGCAAACCAGCAAACGCATCAGTGCCAAGCATTTGCTGTGCAATAAGCGCACCGACAGTCACTCCTGCCGCCAGCCCCGCACCGCCAAAAATTTGTGAGATACTCACAACGAATAGTGTACGCTTGTATAACGATTTTTGTTTTTCTGGTGAACTGATGTAGCTTTGTAATGAAGCAGTTTGAACATCTATTGCTTTTACGCTGTCCTTGTCTAACATCATCTGACCTTCCTTTCTAAAAGCCAATTTTGTATAAACCTCCCTCTAGATGTGGATCATCATAACACGCACAAAAAAGCCATACAATGTCATAATTGTATGGCAAACAATATTAGGTAAGATCGTCTAGCAAACGTCTCAGGATCATTAATCCTTGTTCAAGCTCTTCAAGTGTTTTTGGTGCACAGACAGAAACCCTTACAGCCCTTTCAGGACAACTATTTCCCACTACAAAGCGTTCAGCCGCATACACTTGCACGCCATGTCGAGCAGCCAACTCTTCAAATTGAGCGCCAGTCATTTTCCCCGGCAACATCAACCAACGAAAAATGCCTGTTTCAACACCTAAACATATATATCCCGCAACATATCGGTTTACGATTTGATTTCTGCGAATGGTTTGTTCACGATGACTCTCAATTAAGACTTCAAATTGATTTGATACAATCGTGCGAGCAGTAAGTTCAGCTAATAGCGGGGAAACGGTTATATTTAAATTATAAAGCGCCTTTGATATTAGCTCCTTATATTGTCTCGGCACTGCTACATAAGCCAAACGCAGGCCTGGCGCTAACGATTTTGATAAACTTGCAATATGAATAACCTGTTGCGGTGCGAATGAGGCGAGTGCCGGAAGCGGATTTTTGTTGAGAAGATGGTACGATGCATCTTCAATAACAAACAGATTATATTTCTTTGCAATGTCTGCAACCATTCTTCGATTCTCAACAGACATAAAGGAAGTCGTCGGATTATGATAATCCGGGATTAAATACAAACCTTTAATATTTTCGTTTTTACACGCATATTCAAGTGACTCCGGACTCATTTCATCGTTTTCTGATTTTATCGGTACGATTTGCACACTAAGCAATGATGCAACAGTTTTTAATCCAGGGTACGTATGATGGTCAACACCGATGCGATCTCCAGGCTTACAAAGACTCGCCAATGTCGCAGCAATCGCATTTTGCCCTCCATTTGCAAATAAAATGTGATCAACGGATGTTTCAAATCCGCCTCTTTGGATGAGCTTTACAGCTGCATCTTTTTGCCAAAGGCTTTCGCCTGCCCGGCCGTAGCTAAACCATTTTTCATAATCCTCCTCCTGAATCATGTTTTTCAGTTGGTGTAACAAGGGCTCATATGAAGCGTGATCTGGAAGTATTGCTCCCATTTCAATTAAATGTGTCGGCTTTGTATCCTCAAGTAAATACGCATTCGACAACGCATCATACGATACAAATGTGCCGCTCCCTACAGTCGCACTCAGCAGCCCCTTTAACTCACACACTTTAAATGCTTTGGAAATCGTACTCACATTTAAATCTAAATAATCAGCCAATTCTCGCTGCGGAGGAAGTTTTGTTCCAGGTAATAAAACTCCGTTTAAAATATCCTGTTCCAATTGCCCTGCAAGTGCTTTATAAATAGGCTTTTCAGCTTTATCAATCGATGGCTTCCAGCTCATCGGATAGTTTTCAAAAGAATTGATAGGCATGATACGCATCCTTTTTCACTCAATTATATGAATGTGCTGCTTATAAGACAATTATAACTTTCTTTTATTGATGCCTTTTTATGAACAGCATGCTTCAATAAAACCTGTACAAATACAAGTGAATCACTTACTTTATTTCATATAAGTCATCCTGCAAAACTGTGCACAGAATGTCGGATAAATACATTTCACTCCTGTTATTCTTTGGTTAAAGGAGGTCAAATAAATGGATTTGCTTAAAAGTATGAATAGGGCGTTAAAGTATATTGAAGAAAACCTCACTAATGATATTGATTTTCAAGAGGCAGCAAAGCTTGCTTTCTGCTCTGAATATCATTTTAAAAGGATGTTTTCCTTCCTTGCAGGTATTTCATTATCGGAATATGTTCGTCGTAGACGTCTTACTCTTGCAGCTTTTGAACTGAAAGACAGCAAAGTAAAAGTGATTGATATTGCAATAAAGTACGGTTATAACTCACCAGATTCTTTTGCACGGGCATTCCAAAATTTACATGGCATAAACCCATCAAAAGCCAGACTTAATGGCCATTCCCTTAAAGCTTATCCACGAATGACCTTCCAGCTAACAATTAAAGGAGGAAATGAAATGAACTACCGTATTGAAGAAAAAGAGGCATTTCGCATCGTTGGCATTAAAAAAAGAGTTCCTATTATTTTCAAAGGAATTAATCCGGAAATTGCATCTATGTGGGAAAGTTTAGATGAAAAAGCAATAAATAAACTAAAAGAGCTTTCTAATGTAGCACCATCAGGACTCATTAGTGCATCCACCAATTTTTCTGAAGGTCGGACAGAGGAAAACGGAGAACTCGATCACTATATTGGCGCAGCCACAACGAAACAGTGTCCAGATAACTTCTCAAGGCTTGAAGTTCCTGCCTCTACGTGGGCTGTATTCGAATCAATCGGGCCATTTCCGGATACACTGCAAGAAGTATGGGGACGTATTTATTCCGAATGGTTTCCATCGTCAAATTACGAACAAATAGAAGGTCCAGAAATATTGTGGAACGAGCATAAGGATGTAACATCACCATCTTTTAAAAGTGAAATTTGGATACCAATTACAAAAAAGTAATACGTTTTTCGATCAGAGAAGAAGAATTGAAGGTTCTTGAAGAAAGAATACCAAGGGCGTCAAAACCCTTGGTATTTTTGATACTGCCGAGAGGGCTCAAACTCCACCAGTGTTTTTCATTGCCGGATCGGTCATGTAAGCAAAAAAAGCCCCTATATATCCCGATTTGCATGATTCCTAATCTTTAATAAAGATTTTTCACTCTGCATAGAAGGCTCTTTATGTAAAGCCAATATTAAAGTTATCCCTATAATACAAATAGCACCAATCCATTGAAAAGAACCAAATGGCGCTTTTAACCAAACGACAGTTGTTACAACAGCGGATAGAGGTTCTAAGCTGCCTAATAGGCTTGTTTCTTTGGGAGAAAGGCTTTCCAAGCTTTTTATGAAGAACCAGAACGCAATCATTGTTCCAAATAATATCACAAATAAAATATATGCATACGCCTCAGCAGTTAATCGTTGAAAATCCAGTTGCCATGGTGGATGGATAAAACCCAATGCAAAACCGCCAATAATCATAGCCCAACCTACAACGACAAGAGAATCAAATTTATGTAATAAACCAACGGCATATAAAGTATAAAAAGCTGCCGCGAATCCTGATAAAACTCCCCATACTACTGCAGCTGCCGGCACTGAAAGTTGAGATATTGAACCATTTGTTAACAAAAAAAAGCAACCCACTAAAGCAAGTACAACAGTAATGATATCTTGTTTGGTAAGAACCGTTTGTTTTCGTAAAAGCGTGTAGATAATGACGATTACTGGGGATAAATATTGCAATAATGTAGCAACGGCAGCATTCCCATGTTGAATGGATGCCATATATGTGTACTGCACAGCTAGCATTCCCAATAGGCCAAAAATAAGAAGCTGGCCAGCCGACGCTTTGTTTTTCCAAACCTCAATAACCTGAGACCGATCCTTTCTGAACAGTTGCAGCATTAAAAGTAACATTCCAGCCGTAAACAAGCGTGTCGTTACAAGCCAATTGACATCAATTTGATATTCTTGAAAAAGTTTTTTGGCTACTGTGCCTCCAATCCCCCAACATGTCGCCCCTGTTATAACATAGAACAATCCCATTCTTCTATTGGAAGTATTCATACATGACTCCTCACTAATAAATATAATAATAGTGTTATAATAAATGCAAAACATGATAAAAAATACTCAAATTGAATGAAAAAATATAAATATATTGAGGTGAGAAGTCAGAATGAAGAATTTTGTGATCGATCAAAATTTAAAAGAATTAACAGAGCACCGAACGGTAGAATTACCAGTTGCCTGTTACAAGACAACGATCAATCAAAATATAAATGGCTATATTCCGCTTCATTGGCATGATGAAATCCAATTTGTTTTGATACTAAAAGGGATAGCTCTCTTTCAAATAAATGAAGAAAAAATAGAGGTTCACGAAGGGGATGGATTATTTATCAATAGTGGCTGCCTGCACATGGCCGAAGAAAAGGAAGGCTCGGATTGTACGTATATTTGCTTGAATGTGTCACCCCATTTCGTTTTATCTCAGGAACTGTATTCAAGCTATGTTCAGCCCTATATGTTTTCAACCAATTTGTCCTATTTATTTTTGGATGGAAATCAACAGTGGGCAAAAAATATTCTAGATGCTGTTAAAAAAATAAATCAATTGATTCAACAAAAGACATCGCTCTATGAGATTGACATTACGATGCAATTAACGTTAATGTGGAAAAACCTGGTCGTTAATGGTTTTCAATTAGAGTACGATCAATCTGAAATGATAAAAAGTCATCGAATGAAACAAATGTTAAACTGGATCCATCTCCATTATGCTGAAAAAATCACATTAGAGGACATTGCAAAAGCTGGCCAACTGAGCCGTTCTGAGTGCTGCCGTTATTTTAAACGAATGCTGAATAAGACGCCATTACGTTATGTAATGGATTATAGAATTCAAAAAAGCTTATTATTACTGCAACACCCTGAATCTAATGTGACAGAAGTGTCTTATCAAGTTGGATTTAACAGTACCAGTTATTTCATAAGTAAATTTCAACAAGCGATGAATATGACGCCATTATCATACAAAAAAATGAATTTATAAAGTTTATTCTATTATTAAATGGAGTCCCCTTAAGGTGTTTACGGCTTTAAAACCAACATTGTATAATGATAGTCATTCTTAAAAATCGAGGTGATCATAACATGTTTTTAGCTCCACTATTTGAAAATGATGTTCCAGTAGCACTTCTCCGCCCTTAATGGAGTAAAGTGACTACTTCTCTCCGTTAGGGCATTTTTTGACCTAATTTTAAATACGGAGGGAACAAAAAAAATGAAAAATACCCTGTTAGGTTCTATATATTTAGCTTTAGCCGCTAGTATCTGGGGTGGCATGTATGTTGTGGTTAAGGTTGTTGTCGCAGTGATTCCGCCTTTTGAATTGGTTTGGATCAGGTATGTCATCGCCATCCTTGCGCTTCTTATTGTTGGTTTAATAAGGAAACAATCTTGGAAAATTCATAAGCGCGATCTTTTATTAATTGTGGCCATTGGAATTGTTGGCAACACCATTTCAATTGTTACACAAGAATATGGAACGATGTTGTCTTCAGCACAAATGGGAGCAATTATTACGTCCTCCACACCAGCGTTCATGGTTATTTTTGCTCGTCTATTACTTAAAGAACCATTGAATATAAAAAAAGGAACTTCAATAATTTTAGCAACCACAGGCGTATTATTTATAGTTGGAAACGGACATATTGATACCTCTAATCAGCTTGGCGGTATTTCTCTGCTTGTTGCAGCCCTTACATGGGCACTGATGTCAGTGCTTATCAAACGCGTGCCATGCAGTTATTCACCAATACTTGTTACAACATATTCAACTTTTGTTGCCATTGTGGCGCTAACTCCTTTTGTAAAACCTAGCACCATTTTTACATCACAACTGCTTGACCCTAAAATTCTAGGTGGTCTTTTGTATTTGGGAATTGTTTCAACCGCTTGTGCTTTTTTATTGTGGAACCGCGGCTTACAATTATTAAATGCCTCAAGTGGAGGCCTCTTTTTCTTTTTTCAGCCTCTGGTTGGAACCTTACTCGGATGGATTCTGCTTGGAGAACAAATAGGCGGGACATTTTGGATAGGTTCGTTTTTAATTCTTAGCGGTGTTTTATTAGTCATTAAAGAGTAAGAAAAAGAAGTGAATTCATAACAAAAAAAGCAAACTATTTTATATAGTTTGCTTTTCAATTAACCTTGTTCTTTCCCCTTTACTTCTTTATGTTCTGGTCTTCATTTATAATCTCTCCTTTCTTTATTTTTCTTTTCACCTCAATACCCATTTGAAGGTCCTCAATTTCCATGGTAATAATGCCAATCTCGGTGGCTAAATGTTTATCAACAAACCTTTTTCTGTTCGCAAGATAAGTGAAAATGCATCATTAAGTAAGTGGGCCGTTATCCATATCAAATCGGTAAAGAAATTAGAACTTAATCATGTGCTTTTATTATTTTTAGCTGACATTTCACAAATATCGTTCCTTCTTATTTCTACTCAAATCATTTCTGTGATGTCATTGAGCCAATGAAAAACTGATCACACGGATCAATTGACCTTTTCCTGATTGGAAATCCGACACGTTCCCTATTGTTTTTGCTTGATCTGTTTTTCCAAAAAAGTTATTGACATCAAAAATTCGATCATGTTATTATTAAAATTTTGATATTACACCTCCATATATGGTAATCTTAAGAAGGTTACCATATATGGAGGTGGATGATATGTTTCAAATTGGCGATAACATTGTTTATCCAATGCACGGAGCAGGTATAATTGAAGCCATAGAAGAAAAAGAATTCTTAGAGGAAAAACAACAGTATTATGTCATAAGAATGTCAATCAGTAATATGACAGTTATGATTCCAACGCGTAAAATATTGAGTTCGAATATACGACCAGTTACCGATATACTTGCATTAAAACACATTATGCACATTTTTCAGCATGGAGAATCAGATAGGTTACTGCCATGGAAGCAAAGGTATAAAATAAACACGGACAAAATAAAAACAGGTGAAATACAAGAAGGCGCTGAAGTTGTACGTGATTTAATGCGTATGAAGAAAGAAAAAGCACTTAATGCAAGCGAAAAAAAAATGCTGGATAATGCATATGAATTTTTGATTAGTGAACTGGAAGTAATTAAAGGAATCACTGAAAAACAAATAAAAAGTTTTGGTTAGATACATCCCAAAAAATATTTCGGAATATTATGATGAAAAGCAAATCTTCTCCAACTTATGTTTAGAACATTAACGACCTCTTTTGTTATTCCTACATTCTAATCCATTTTTATTATTTACATTTCTTCTGCGAAGATTGAAGTTTTACCAAAAAACTCAATAAAATAGTCACTTGTTATTAGTATCCTGATTCACACTGGCACGGACAAGGAGCCGTAAGGATGGAAGAGAGGTAGGGCTTTCATTGTTTTAGGTATCTCTAAGTGATTATTTCCAGGAGAAAAAAACAATCGATCTCCTCATTATTTTTAAGAATTTCTTATATCCACTGCCACATTGAATAATAATTGTTTATCTTCTTCTCATAAAAGAGATATGCGAGTTGATAACATTTAGATGAAACCATTTTTATAATTCATCTAATCTTACTTAAATGAACGAACAGGTTAGTGAAAAAAAGAGTTATCTATGCTTGAACAAAAAATTAAATATTTTATATACATTCCGCATATTGTCAATCCAGTATGTTATACTGTAAACAAACCTTTGAAGTTTTAAATCTTTTTCTATTACCTTGTAGCATCTCCCTACTCGAACGTTGAGTAGGGTTTTTTATTGAGTATGATATAGACATAAAAAAACAGGCCCTATATAAAGAGCCTGTTTGTATAAACGATTGAAGATTAAGCTTTTTGAACGTTAGCAGCTTGAGCTCCACGAGCACCTTGCTCAACGTCAAACGATACTTTTTGACCTTCGTCTAAAGATTTGAATCCGTCACTTTGGATTGCAGAAAAGTGTACGAATACATCGTCTCCATTTTCGCGTTCGATAAAGCCAAAACCTTTTTCTGCATTAAACCATTTAACTGTACCTTGTTCCATTTTTGTTGCCTCCTAGTGTGTAACCACACAGTATATACTATCCTTGCCCAAAGTATCATCAAGACGAAAAGTCAATCTTCATACTATCCTTTACACCGAACAA
This sequence comes from Bacillus sp. PS95, assembly GCF_037963565.1. Classification (NCBI taxonomy): domain Bacteria; kingdom Bacillati; phylum Bacillota; class Bacilli; order Caryophanales; family Bacillaceae; genus Bacillus; species Bacillus sp. PS95. The sequence goes on along the minus strand of NZ_CP150160.1, from coordinate 540,351 downwards.
AAATAATTCTTCTTTATTATATCAGGAATCGGAAATAACTGCAAATTATATTTACGATTTATTCATGGCATTATTTGTTAAACATGTGTATACCAGCGCAGAATAAGAGGCCTATTAAAAACTATGGTTTGAAAACACCGTGAAAAATGAATCACGAGTTGTCTTCAAACCTTTTTCTTTGCTTAATAGTACTTAGCTCAGCTGTTTCTTGTTCAAGAGCAAGATAATCTTTTAAAAGCAGGGCTGTTCACTTGTAAAACTTTGTTTCTGCAGATGTTTCCAAACAGTCACTCATGGATATACCCATTACTTCATTCCTTTTTTCCTCAAACAATCAATGTTCACGGTCAAATAAATCGATCCCCATGGGGGAGCATTGAGAGAGTTTGACCCAATAAAGTGCTGGGTATAATCTTCATACGCCTTTTGTATACCGGCTGACTCTGCTAATAATAAACTAGAAATCAGTTTATTATTTCCAATAATTTCACAGATGAATGGGAAGAATACTTATCATATATGAGGTGTATCACGTTGGGCCTTCAAAGGCTATAAAACGTTTTCTACACTTAGAAGATCACCAGGGAAGGGGAAACTTTTGAATATGAAAGAACAAAACCTAAGGACTTTGAGAAAACTGGTTACACCTTATGAAAAGTCCGATTTACACAAAAGCATTTGTCAAATCATTAACACATTGGTGCCATTTTTCCTATTATGGTGTTTGGCATATAAAAGCTTGTCGATTTCTTATTTCCTTACATTAGCGATTTCTGTTGTTGCGGCAGGTTTTTTAGTGAGAACCTTCATCATCTTTCATGATTGCTGCCACTATTCCTTTTTTAAAAACAGAAAGGCGAATCGAATCCTTGGAACATTAACAGGAATTCTGACTCTGCATCCTTTTGATCATTGGGCACACGACCATTCTGTCCATCATGCGACAAGCAGCAATCTGGACAAACGCGGTACAGGCGATATTTGGGTACTGACGGTTGAGGAATATAAGGAAGCCTCAACTAAGACAAAAATAATGTACCGATTGTACAGAAATCCGTTTGTTATGTTTATTATTGGGCCGATTTACGTCTTCGGGATTGCCAATCGTTTTAATCGAAAAGGGGCAAAACGCAAAGAACGGATGAATACGTATGTAACGAACCTGGGGATCGTCGCTTTGGCAGCACTTTTATGTTGGGCTATTGGCTGGCAAAACTTCCTGCTGGTTCAGGTGCCGATTTTTATGATATCGGGCTCTCTCGGAATTTGGATGTTTTATATTCAGCATACGTTTGAGGATTCTTATTTTGAAGAAGATGAGAATTGGGAATATGTAAAAGCAGCAGTTGAAGGAAGCTCTTTTTATAAACTTCCAAAAGTCATGCAGTGGCTAACAGGCAATATCGGTTTTCATCATGTTCATCATTTAAGCCCGAGAGTCCCAAACTATAAGCTTGAAAAAGTGCATAACAACACTGAACCATTGCAAAACGTTCCGACCATTACACTGGCAACAAGCCTTAAGTCGTTAAAGTTCCGCCTATGGGATGAAGAAGGCAAAAAATTTGTTGGTTTTAGCCACTTAAAAAAAGCTTCTAAAAGCCAAGTATCGGCGCGGCTAACAACGGATTAAAATAAACTCCCCATAATCGCAGAATAAAAGTGCAGACTCGCGCAACGATGTTGTGCAGAGGTCAGCACTTTTTTAGTGGACTCCACAATGCGATACATTTGTTGCCGTATTTTCCGCAAAAGAATAACGCCAAAGATGGTTAAACCCTTTGTATTATTGGGGGTGCGGCCGAGAGAACTTGAACCTTTACGGGTTATTCACCCCACTGGGCCCTCAACATGGTAAATTCATATCACTGGTTATGAAAGCTTATTTTCATTACATTTTACATCATCTCTAACTGTTTGTATGAATTGTGGTTAATAATTGGCGAGCAAAAAACCCCCATACTTTCCCACATCTCCAAATCTCATTATAAAATGATTTCATATTCGTTCCCTCTCCTAAAACAATTAAAACTACAGAGACACTATCTTTCTCGGTAATTGAATTCACAAAAAATCTTTTTTATATCGAACGGCTAGATAGATTGCTGAAGCGAAGAATGCAATAGAATACTTAAATAAGAAGAAAACTTGCCACATATATTCTTTTGGGAAAAGCAAGTCGCAAAAAATTAGTGCACATAACGTACAGAGGCTACCTTTTAAAGCGATTTGGTTTGTTCTTTCATCAGTCTTACCCATTTTTTTAGTAAATACGAATGTCAGAATCAATCCGACTACAAGCAATACAAACCCACTGCCAATAAGAATATTCCAATTTCCCGGAGAATGTTCAGCCCAGGACTTTAAAGGAGAAAAAATTGCGTTAGTGATCGTATCTGTGATCGAATTCATTTTCATTTTTGATCATTTCCTTTCTCATAAGTAAAAATCTCGTTTACATCCACATTAAAAAATTCGGCAATTCGAAAAGCTAACAGCAGAGTCGGAACATAATTTCCTTTCTCCATTACAAAGATGGTTTGTTTGGAAACCCCGACTTTCTTTGCTAATTCTTGCTGAGACAATCTGGCAAGTACACGATATTCATAAACCTTATTTGAGATCGAATCACCAAAATCTTTCTTCATGACCATCACCTCTTGAACCAAATTATAAATCCACCTTATATAAAAGTAAAGTAAACTTATACAAAAATATAAAATACTTTTATGTTTACTTAGATTACTTTGATTTAATCATGGACCAGAATGCAGAAAGAACCTGACGAAATTCATGATTCCGTCAGGGTTCACTTATCGATCTGTTGTAATTTGTGGTTCTTGGCGGTACATTTTATGATATTCAGTGATGCAACAGGTGATCAATTTCCAAAAACAACAGTAAACGGTTCTGGTGGTGCAAACCGAACAATATTTCTTGGTTATCACTCTGAAGGGTAGACAATTTTAAAAATAAGCACAAAAAATACCAAAGGTCTACAACCCTTGGTATATTGATGCGGCCGAAAGGACTTGAACCTTCACGGGTTATTCACCCACTAGGCCCTCAACCTAGTAAAATTATATCTTCATTTACAAAAGCCTTTATTTATAGCACTTAGTTATATCATTCACACTGATTTTTACGTCTTATCATGAATTCTGGGCATAAATTGGTCAGTGTTTTTTTTCATTATTGCATTTCCCTCGTAGCTACCTATATATTGGTAGTAAGATTAAAACTTTATAATCATGTCTTTGTTTTTAAATCAAAGACGAGTTTTATAGGAGGAGTTTTTTTTTGGAGAAAATGTTATTCGATGCAGTGAAAACCCTAACAGGAAATGATAATTTTCTGGCGCTGGCTGTGATTCTTTTTTTTGTTATTGTAATGTGGCTTAGCCGACAAGTTAAAACAATATATGATAAAAACAAAGAAAACACAAAAAATGATAGAGAAAAAAGTAATGCGATATTTTCTGAAATACTTAATAAACATAACCTTGTTAGCTCAAAAGAAATAAGCTCTCATGATTTCTTACTTTATGTAGAAACACAATTACCCTTAATAGATCCCAAAATATATTTCAAAATAAATGACATTATAAACTCAAATGACGATAGTGATCAGAAAATAAGCGATATTAAAAAAGAAGTTAAAAGGGCTGTTCGACTTATGAAAACCCATGAAAATTCATCGTATGACGAGAGCATTTCAGAAACAATAGGTCGTGTTTTCTTAATGTTGAAAGATATTTTTACACCTATACTTATATCAGTAATTTCAGTGGTTTACATTGTATCTATGTTGATTCTTTTATTTTCAGACCACCCCTTTTGGTATGAAGTGAAACTAATTGCTCTCTTATTTGGCATATTTTTATTTATAACTAACATGGACGATATAGTTGAACAAAGATGGAATCTAATTAGTAAAAAATCTGTTTTCATTTTGGCTATAGTTTATTTTCTTTTGATATCCTTTTTTATTATCCCGCCCAAATATTCGGCCTTATTAACCGTTGATATGATTGTTTTAATAATCGGAATAGGCACTCTTGTATTTAAAAGAATTAAAGAAACTTACAATAATAACATTAGTCAATAAATAAACATTTTTTGTGCGAATGTCGATAAAATACAAAACTAATGGCGGAGAGTGAATTAATGAATATTTTTTTAGATACAAATGTATTTTATAACGATCCCTTCTTAACAAAAGGAAAGAAGACTATACTCCTTAGATTGGCTAAACACGACGATGTTACATTGTTTATTAACGAAACGGTTTTACAGGAGATTTTGAGAAATCATAAAAAATATTTAGACCATGAAATAATCAAGTTAAACGAAGCCGTTCAAAAGATCAAACAATTTTTGAATATAAAACGGGATAAGATTGATATAGAAGTCAAGAGTGAAGTTTTATTAGAAGACTTAGAAAAATATTTTTCGGATTTAGAAGAAGAGGAACAATTAGAAGTAATCCCTTATGATCCCGATGTACTCTCACATATTGTTGAAGTTGATGCAAATGAAAGACCTCCGTTTGTAAAAAAACATGAACTAATAGATAATAAAGGCACAAAGAGGACATATAGCGAGAAAGAAATTAGAGATGCAATTATTTGGTACTCTTATAAAATATATATCGAAAAAAATTCTCTAAACGATTGTTATTTCATCTCAAATAATACAACTGATTTTGGAGCTTCAGGAGCTAGAAAAACACCTCCAGAAAAGCCATATACTATTCATCCCGATATAAGTAAAAATGTTAATATAATCGCTTATAAAACTGTACATGATTTTTTAGCTCATAATGAAGTTGCAATTAAAGATTTTTTCAAAGAAGAACATTTAAGACTACTAATAGACGATTTATCTGATCAAATTAAAGAAGAACTAAATCATGGACTTGTTAAAGATATAATCGAATCTGAATTAATCGAAGAGATATACGGTGCTACTCTGAATCATCTTTCTGATCTGTCTCCAGAAGATGTTCATGATGACTACTTTATGGGTGGTTATATTTCCCCTTCACACCCTCAATTAGTCGATGTTCGTTTTCAGGATATAGACATTTATGGAGATACTATAGCAATAAGCGCGGATATTGATATTGAAACCGAAATAGATGTTTATCTATATAATCCAGTCCATGATGGAAGGGAAGATAAATTTCAATTTCACTCTACAGATACAGTAAAAGTAGAGGCAGGTATTGTCTTTCTTTTGTCAATAGACAGTGAAAAAGAGTTGGAGGCAGAATCATTCTGTTTTAAAGATTATATAAAAGATACCAAGCCTTCAAATTTAAATATTGAATTTTTTCAGCTCTCTAATATTGACCATATTTCAATGTTTAGGGATGATGAAGAAGATTACGATTCTCAAGCAAGTGAATATCCTTTTTAAATGATATTTGAATAAAAGAAAGATGTATGATCATATTTGTAATCATACATCTTTCTAGTTTATTATTTTACTTATGCTCCAACCCTGTCTGAAGCTATATTTATATCCCCTTTACCAAAGTTAAAATCACCTTGTAAATGGGTTACTGAAAATATACTACCTAATATTACTGCTGCCAATAGAATCCGGCTGATTTTCATCAATAATCTCCCCTTTTTTAATTTTTCGCCTTGCTTCAATACTCATACGATAATATTCATTAGAGAGCATTAAATTTCCTTGTTCATGAAAATAATCAGCGACTTCAATCGAAAAATTTTCAACATCTGCAAACATTTTTCTCGAAGCCAGATATGAAAATGCATTCTTTATTAATTGAGTCTCACCATCAGAAAAAAATAATCCCTCTAATATTTTGAATTTCGCTGAGTATTCCTTATCATCACTTTTCTCGGCAATAAATCGCCCTTTCCTAAAGTATATCAAAGCAACATCATAATTTTGTTGTTTTGCTTCAACATAGGTTAAAGTAAATAAAGTCTTTGTTAGGAAACTATGTTTTGATTTTTCAAAAATTTCTAACGCCAAGATTAAATGTTGTGAAGCCTTTTTATATTCCTTCAATTCATCATAACAAATTCCAATATTCATGTGTGACATAGCAATTAAATGATCTATGTTACTTTCCTTGGCAATCTCTAAAGAATTCAAAAATTGTTCCAAGGCTCTTTCATATTCTAAAGAATCGATCAGGTTTCCTGCTACAATAAATTGACAACGCACAGTTTGGACAGCGTATTCTTCATACTCTCTAAATATTTTGAGTGCGCGATTTGCATAATTCATGGAGAAATACGTTTGTTTCATATAATAATACACATAAGACACTTTGAAAAAAAACTCTGCTTTTTCTATTTCGTCCTCAACTTCCGACAACTTTGATTCTGCTATTCGATAGGCGCTTATCGCCGTAGTCAATTCTTTACGCCTAAATTCATACATACCTTTAAAAAAATAATAATAGTATTCCAGCATTCCGGTTAATTGCCCTTGCTCTTCAATCTCTTTTATAGTCTCATAAGCACTGTTCAGATCATCTATTTCCTTTGATTCCATATAACTCAACATTATCTCATGCCTAAATTCCAATAGCTGATAATATAACAATGCATCTTGGTTCTCTTCCATGTTTAGTAATTCTTTCTCTACTTCTGTTTTTATAATCTCTGCTTTTTCAACTTGATCATTTTTTATTGATGTATACCATTCATTTAACTTTTTTGTAACTAAGTCGTACGGAATTTTATCTTTATCTAAGAAAACACTCCGCAAGAAAATTCCCCCATCCTTACATAAATTGTTCAAATATTTACATTAATTGTATTATGTCAGAACACCCTTTACTTTACAAAGATGAATTGCAAAAAGGTACATTATAACTACTCCTTTGCGTTTTTTTGAGGTTATACCAATACTTTTGCGACTCGACGCCAACATCACGGCAATCCTTTCATAGACACAAAAAAAGAGAAGGAAATACATGGCTTACTTCTCATTGTGGAGTAAGAGAGGTAATCAAATGGTTCATCTCGAAATTGTAAGTTGTGCCAAAACAACACGCCCAAATGAATATTGACCGAAAGGATAAGATTGGAGGGAATAGAAAATGGATGTAAGGACACTTTTGTTACAACAATGGGCAAGCTGCTTAGATAAAGAAGACTGGTTTCCACCACTTGAAAAAGTATTAGAGAATATTTCTTTGGAACAGGCAATTTGGAAACCAGTTGAGGGGGCACATTCCATTTGGGAATTAGTTTGTCATTTACTTTTCTATGAAAAGAGAATTCTGTTACGCTTTCTTGGTGAAACAGCAAATGAACCAAAGGCAGAAAATAATGACGCTACATATCGATTACCAACTGAGACCTTTCAAAATTGGAAGGAAACAAAACAAGAATACTTTTCTGTTCATCGTGAACTTGAAAAAATACTAGCAAAATCAGAACTAGAAGATTTGTATAGACCGATTCCTGATGACAATCCATTAGTGCTTGAACTGAAGAGTTTAGCAATGCACAACGCATATCATATTGGGCAAATTGTATTCCTCAGTAAAATGCAAGGAGTCTGGGCAAGGAAACGCAGCTTTTAAAAATGCTTCATTAGCTTTACAGTTATTCCATTATCAGCGAATTTGTTGAATGTACTCATTAACAAAGGGCATTGATCCAAGAAGGATTATGCCTCCTATTTGTTTAAGTTTTTTTGAACCCTGAAGGATCTGCATTCTAAAAACACATTAAAGCTGAACTAACGCCTTTTGCGCTTTCCCTTCGAAGCTGAGAAGTAAACACATGGTTAATACTCCTCTAACTTAGTTTCTTTACCTTTTGCTTCTTCATAGTCTGGTGTTTTCCTTGATAAGCCGAGTCGATCATTTTCATCGTTCATTGGCATACCATCCATCTCTTGATACTTTTCGCCGACTTTCTCATTAATAGGATACGATGTCGGTTCACGAACAGCATCTTTCAGAGGGTAAAACACAAATTGAATATATTTGCCTCTGACATAAACTCGAATAAGTGCATTGTCTCGTTTATATACGGGGTCACTGTCATCTTGTTTTTCTTTATATTGATTACATCATCTAGACAATTTAAAAATAAGCACAAAAAAATACCAAAGGTCAACTACCCTTGGTATTATTGGGATGCGGCCGAGAGGACTTGAACCTCCACGGGTTATTCACCCACTAGGCCCTCAACCTAGCGCGTCTGCCATTCCGCCACGACCGCGTGATCATTAAATTGTGTTTGTGCTGGTTTAGTAGGCTCTTAACCTAGTAAAACCGATTTGCGTGCACTTTGTAAATAAAGTGCGGGTGAAGGGACTCGAACCCCCACGTCGTAAGACACTAGATCCTAAGTCTAGCGCGTCTGCCAATTCCGCCACACCCGCAAAAAGACAAATGGTGAGCCATGAAGGACTCGAACCTTCGACCCTCTGATTAAAAGTCAGATGCTCTACCAACTGAGCTAATGGCTCTTACTATTAGATTTCAAAAAATAAAAATGGCTGGGCTAGCTGGATTCGAACCAACGCATGACGGAGTCAAAGTCCGTTGCCTTACCGCTTGGCTATAGCCCAACGAAATGGAATGACCCGTACGGGATTCGAACCCGTGTTACCGCCGTGAAAGGGCGGTGTCTTAACCGCTTGACCAACGGGCCGATGGTTGAGAACTTATATCGAAATCTTATGGCGGAGAAGGAGGGATTTGAACCCTCGCGCCGCTTACGCGACCTACACCCTTAGCAGGGGCGCCTCTTCAGCCACTTGAGTACTTCTCCAATATGGCTCCACAGGCAGGATTCGAACCTGCGACCGATCGGTTAACAGCCGATAGCTCTACCACTGAGCTACTGTGGAATAATGAGACAAGACTTATTATATCAGCCTTGATTTACAGTGTCAAGAGGTAAATGTTTTTATTTATCTCTCGTAACGACTTTTATAATGTAACATAGGCTTGCCATATTCGTCAACCTTTTTCACGAAAAAATTCTTTTTATTTTCCCGCGGCATTTTCCGCACCTGTATCTGTCAGGGTTCATGGCGCGCTTCTTTATATACTGTTGGCCGCAGGCCGTACAGATATACATATAAGTTTTTTTGTTTTCCGCTTTTTTCTTAAGGGGTGTACAGAACCTCGGCGCGTTGACTTGCTGCAAAAGCATTCTAAAATCTCTGTCTCTGTGCTTGTACCCTTTTCCTTCAAGATGAAGATGATAATGGCAGAGCTCGTGCTTGATGATGCCGATCAGTTCCTCCCTGCCGTGTTCAATCAGATATTTTCTGTTCAATTCAATGTTATGAGAGGTTAACAGGTACCTGCCGCCAGTGGTTTTAAGCCTGTCATTAAAAAGCGCCTGATGGCGGAACGGCTTTTTAAAATATGTTTTAGAAATATCCTCTGTCAGCTTTTGAAGCTCTATATTATCCATAGTGCACCTCACTTAAAAAACATTGAACGGGACAATTCACCGTTCGCATACAATATGGTAATCACCGTCCCTCTTATGATAAAAGCTGAGGAGGAATGAGCTTATGCCAAATTGGCTTAAAAAGCAGATGCAAAAAGCGTTCCTTGAAAAAGATAATTACCAAATTAAACTGCTGAATCAATGCTGGTATTTCTATAGGAAAAAACACTGCTCGTAAGCAGTGCTTTTATTTTACCATAGACAGCGATACTCTGCCTTTTTGTACATCTACGCCGTCAACCCAAACTGTCACGATATCGCCCACAGATACGACATCAAGAGGATGCTTGACGAATTGATTGCTCAGTTTTGAGATATGCACAAGCCCGTCTTGTTTGACTCCAATATCAACAAACGCTCCGAAGTCCACTACATTGCGCACGGTGCCCTGCAGTTCCATTCCCTCTTTCAAATCTTCCAGCTGAAGGACGTCTGTTTTCAGCAAAGGCTTAGGCACCTCATCGCGCGGATCGCGTTCCGGCCTTGTCAGCTGTTCACAAATGTCTTTCAGAGTGATTTCGCCGATTTCCAGCTCTTTTGCCGTTTCAGAAAGCGCCAGCTGATTGATTTTGTCCTTCAATTCCGCCGTGCCGATATGTTCTGTTGAAAGTCCGAGTTTTTTCAAAAGCGCTTTTGTTTCTTTATAGCTTTCCGGGTGAATGCCTGTTCTATCCAAAGGCTCTGTCCCTTCCTGCACTCTTAAGAAACCGATACATTGTTCATAGGTTTTCGCACCGAGCCTTGGGATGTCCTTCAGTTCTTTTCGATTTGAAAATTTTCCGATTTCCTCGCGTTTTTTGACAACGTTGCCTGCTACAGACTTCGATAATCCAGCTACATATTGAAGCAGCGCGGCGGAGGCTGTATTGACGTTTACTCCCACCTGGTTTACGACCGTTTCGACGACAAACCGCAGAGATTCATTTAAGCGTTTTTGGCTGACGTCATGCTGATACTGTCCGACACCAACAGACTTCGGATCGATTTTAACGAGCTCCGCGAGCGGGTCTTGAAGTCTTCGCGCAATAGACACGGCACTGCGCTCTTCAACCTTAAGGTCAGGGAATTCTTCTCGGGCCAGCTCTGAAGCCGAATAGACGCTTGCACCCGCTTCATTGACGATCACATAATAAATTTTGCGCGGCATGTCTTTCAGTACATTGACGATGAATTGTTCTGTTTCTCTGGATGCTGTGCCGTTTCCGATCGCCACCATCTCGACTTGATACTGCTCAAGAATCTTTTTCACTTTTTCATGGGCTTCTTTTGTTTTGTTGACTGGCGCATGCGGATAGATCACATCAATTTTCAAGACTTTTCCAGTCTCATCTGACACAGCGAGCTTACAGCCGGTTCGAAAGGCTGGGTCAACACCGAGAACGGTTTTGCCTTTCATCGGCGGCTGCAAAAGAAGTTTTCTCAAGTTCTCTGAGAAAATATGAATCGCCTGTTCATCAGCTTTTTCTGAGAGCTCTTTCCTGATTTCACGCTCGATTGCCGGCTGGATCAGCCTTTTATAGCTGTCTTCAATTGTCTCCTGCAAAATCTCTTTTACGGATGTTGAGCGATTTTTAATGATTTGTTTTTCTAAATACGCCTTAATGTGATCCGCAGGTGGTTCGATTGACACCTTTAAAATATCTTCTTTTTCGCCGCGGTTCATTGCCAGCACCCTATGCGGAACGACTTTTGCAATTGGCTCTTCATACTCGTAATACATTTCATACACATTTTTCTCATCGGTGTCTGCCGACTTTCCGGCTGCGGACTTAATGGTTCCTCTTTTGAAGGTTTCCTGGCGAATCCACTTTCTGAATGTCGGCTCGTCTGAAATTTGTTCCGCAATAATGTGCTTGGCGCCTTCAATCGCTTCTTCTCGTGTGAACACTTCTTTTTCTTCGCTGATGTATTGGTCTGCAGTTGCTGCCAGACGATCATCTTGGGGAAGTGTCAGGATATAGTCGGCAAGCGGCTCAAGGCCTTTGCTTTTGGCGACTGTCGCCTTTGTTTTACGCTTTTGCTTATAAGGGCGGTAAAGGTCTTCCACTTCCTGAAGCTTCACCGATTGCTCGATTTTACGTTTTAGATCATCTGTCAGTTTATCCTGCTCTGCAATCAGCCTGATGACTTCTTCTTTTCGCTGATTCAGGTTTTGTATGTATTGCCAGCGTTCAGAAATCGTCTGAATCTGAACCTCATCCATTGAACCCGTCTGCTCTTTTCGATACCGGGCAATAAACGGGACTGTATTGCCGTCCTCAAGCAGGCGGATGACACTTTCAACGTGTTTTTGTGATAAACCTATTTCTTTCGCAATTTGCTGTTTTAAAAGGGCTGACGTTTCCATGTAACCAAAGCCTCCAATTTTGTCGTTCTTTCTCTAGTGTATCAAAAACCGAAAAAAACACATAAAAAAAAGAAGCCGGTATTTCAGCTTCTTCTTGTTCTTATTCTCTTAGGACAGCTGTCCGAGAATATAGGTCAAGTCATCTTTTCTCGATGTCGTATACATTTTCAGCGAATTCGATATTTCTTCTACCGATTGGCCTTTTTTCAAATGGGAGCGGATATCAGGTACGTTGAGTCCATCTGTATGTATAATGAACTTTGAACCCTTTTCATAGGTGGCGGTGTGCGTTTTGTATTTTTGCGGCTTGCCTGATAAATAGCCCGAAATCGGCAGAGGATAAAAGCTTTCACCAGACGGGGAATGCAGAATAAACCGTACATTTCCGACAGAGCAGTACGTAAACTGCCTTTGCTCAAAATTGATTTTCAGGATAGATGCTGTAGCGCCTCTTTTGTTTTTCATCGCCTGATTACAGCGTTCGATAATGCTTTCTACGTCTTCACTCGCATAGTTTTCCACTAAGTCTTTGATGGCTGCAGAGGATTCGTTAGCAAGTGATCCACTTCCCAGTCCGTCAGCAACCGCGCAAATTAACTCCTTATCATCAGCTTTCATAAAAAAGCTGTCACCGCAAATCGATTTCCCTTCTTTATTCAGTTGATATACTAGAGTTTGAATATGCTCGTTTTCTTCAACCTGGATCATTACATTAACTCCATCGAGGGATCTTCAATCAAGGCCTCTCTGAGCTTCTTCACAGCTTTGCGTTGCAAGCGCGAGACGTGCATTTGAGATATACCGAGAATGTCCCCAGTTTCTTTTTGGCTTTTGTTTTGAATATACGTAAGGTCTATGATTTGTTTTTCACGATCTGAAAGGACATGAAGCACGCTTTGCAGCATCAATTGCTGGTTGACCCGCTCATATCCGTCCTCCTGTGATCCGACGATATCAAGAATCGTGACGGTGCTTCCGTCCGAATCCGCTTCAATGCTGTGGTCAACGGATAAGGCTTGATAGCTTTTGCCCATTTCCATCGTTTCAAGAACCTCTTCTTCAGAAACATCGAGGAATTCGGCAATCTCTTCGACTTTCGGCGATCTTTGTGTTTCAGTGGTCAGCTGATCAACCGCCATTTTGATTCTTGGACCCAGTTCTTTAATTCGTCTCGGCACATGAACGCTCCATGTTTTATCTCTGAGGAAACGTTTAATTTCACCGATGATTGTCGGAATTGCAAAAGCTTCAAACGATTTGCCGACAACAGGATCGTATCGCTTAATCGCGCCTAGCAGCCCGATCATGCCGACCTGGCGGAGATCCTCGTGGAAGCTTTTGCCTTTTGAATATTTTTTCGCAAGCATGTCAACCAGATTTGTATACACCCGCACAAGCGTTTCCTGCGCCTGTTCATCTTGCTTTGTTTGGTAATCGCTTATGAGCCGATCGACTTCATCTTTAGTTAGTTTCGTAGTTTTTGATGGTTGTGTCATGATCAACTCGCTCCCCATTTAAATACTTTGTCATCGCTACGGTGACGCCGGAGTGGTTTTGCACTCTGACTTCATCCATGAGCGTTTCCATTAAATATAGACCGAGCCCTCCTTCTGATAATTGATCAACTGTGTGCGAAGGTGTGTACGGCCCTAAATCCTGCTGCTTTTGATCAAAGTCAAAGCTGTCTCCTTCATCCGCCACAATAACCTCTAAACGGTCTTCAAACACACCGAATCGTATTGACACTTCCCCATTTTTATCTTCTTTGTAAGCGTGCTGAACCGCATTTGTGCACGCCTCACTGACTGCGATTTTCAAGTCTTCAATTTCATCGTACGTATAGCCCATTCTGCTTGCGACCCCTGACAGCGTCAGTCTTATAATTCCCACATATTCAGGTTGGGCCGGCACTTTCATTTCGATGTAATCAGCATTATTCTTCATTGCACTCCACCTTCTGACTTTGCAGAAATATCAATGATGTCCTTCAAGCCTGTAATGTCAAACAGTCGGATCAGCCGTTCAGAAAGATTTTCAAGTTTCAGCGAACCGCCTTGTTTTTTCACCATTTTAAAGGTCCCTACAAAAACGCCCAATCCGGTACTGTCCATGTAGCTGACATCTTTCAGGCAAATTCTTAAGTCAGCTCCTTGTTCTGCCAGAGGAACGAGCTTCTCTCTAAGCACCGGTGCTGAGTATACATCAATTTCTCCTGCAATGTTTACATGTATATCATTCTCGTTTTGCTTCACATCAACATTTATATTCATTCGTATCACCTCAAATTTTCCTTCAAATCACTAGTTGCTTTATACCCTCGTCTGACAGACGTTAAACCTTTCTCCGCAAAACAATTAACGTAAAATCATCGTGAAGCTGAAAATCCTGCAATTTGAGGAGGCTGTCATAAATGTTTTTGACCATTTCCTGCGCGGAGGAACACATATGTTCCTCAATGAGCTTCTGCAGATCAGGACGCTCCAAGAAACCGTTTTCCGTTCTGCATTCTGTGACGCCGTCAGAAAATAAAACAATCATATCGCCCTTTTCCAGATGCTGATCGAATTGTTTGTAGTCATAGTCCTGCGAGATGCCGAGAACGAGTCCTTTGGCCTCTAAATCGTAAAACGTGTTGTCTTTTTGAGAATAATAGAATCCCGGTTCATGTCCCGCTGAAGCATATGTAAATTGATGCTTGTCCATATTGTAATTCGCATAAAACATCGTAATAAACATACTGGCATCAACGTTTTGTTCAACAACACGATTCAAATTTTTCAGCACTTGAGAAGGGTGTATGCCCGTTTCCGGCAAAGAGTCCATCGCGTATTTAATCATGGACATGCATAAAGCCGCTGGAATGCCTTTTCCGATCACGTCCGCGATTGCGATATTGATGGATTCCTTGTCTTTGACAAAGTGGTAGTAATCACCGCTCATCTGTTTAGCGGGAACACTGATGGCGCCGATATCCAGCGCTTCCTCCTGAGGAACTTTAGTTCCGAGAAGCGTCTGTTGGACATTTGCCGCGATTTCAATTTCTGATTTGATTTCCTGCTGTATCCCTCTAAGGGTTTGATGCTCCTGATAAGCCATTCCATAGCCAATCATGACTTCAATTAAAAAATCCAGCGAATGAAACACATCTTCCGGGAGACTTGGATACAGCTCCTTCAGCACTTTTCTGTGAATGCTGATGATTTCTTCCGGAGGAATTTGGTGTTCGATTGTTTTTCGGCTGAATTTTTGGGCTTGATATAAAGATGTTTCTGTTAATTCGGCTATATATCGACTAAGCAGCTGATGATACCGCTGCTCAATAACCTCCCTAAAATCCACGTTCTTACCTCCTACCGAAGCCATTTGATGGCTTGTATCTCTGTTCCTTCCCCCGATACGGAATTTAAGCTGAATTCATCCATCAGCCTTTTGACCCCGGGAAGTCCCGCACCAAGTCCTCCAGACGTTGAAAACCCGTCTTCCATGACTTTTCGGATATCAGGAATTCCCGGCCCTTGGTCTTCCGCTATAATTTTCAGGCCTTTTTTTCCTCTGTCTGCGACCTGTTCAATTCCAATCTGCCCTTTGCCGGCATATAAATAAATATTCCTGGCTAATTCTGAAATAGCTGTTGTAATTCTAGCCTGGTCTACCGTGCCGAAACCCAGTTCTTTCGCAACGTTTCGTCCCAGCTGTCTGGCGGCCACAATATCCCATTCTGTCATGATTCTTACACAGGATTGGTCGTTCATTCGCTATTCCCCCAATTCCCGCTTCAATGTCTCAAGCCCCTGCTCTAAGTCGAGCGCAGTTTCGATTTCCTCAAGTGCGATTCCAAGTTCAATCAGCGTCACTGCCACAGCGGGCTGAATGCCGGTCAAGACGACTTTAGCCCCCATTAACTTAGACATTGTAATGACGTCGCCCAGCACTTTCGCGATAAATGAATCAATCATATCCACAGATGTCAGGTCAATGACGACTCCGTTAGCACCTGTTTCGTATATTTTATTTAATAAGTCTTCTTGAAAAGTTAAAGCTGTCTGGTCATCAAGTTCCCATTGAATGGATACTAATAAGCAATTATACAGTTTCAAGATCGGGATTTTCGGATGTCTCAAAATGTTATTCCCCCAATGAAACGATTTTTCGATCCGTCATTTCCAATGCTGTTTGAATTCCTTTTTGCAGGGTATTCTTAGTTATAACTTGGGATAAATCAATCCCCAGGTTGACGATTGTTTGAGCAATTTCCGGACGGATTCCGGCCAGCAGGCATTTTGCTCCGACAAGCCTTACAGCTTCTGATGCCTGAATAATATGATGGGCAACCATCGTATCGACGACAGGGACACCTGTAATGTCAATCAGCACGACTTGGGAACGGTGTTTGACGACGCCATTAAGAAGGTTTTCCATAATTCGTTTCGCGCGTTCGGTATCAATTGTTCCGACAAGAGGCATCACAGTGATATTTTCAAACACCGGGATAAGCGGCGCAGACAGCTCTTGCAGCGCGATTTTTTGCAGGGATACTGTTTTTTCCCATGAGATTGAGTATTGATTAAAAATTTCTGTGTTAATCGGGCTGAAAAAGCGGTCAATCTGCCAGATTAATTCCGTGCTCTCTTGATCTGGCAATCTCTTATCATTCATTTTCGTGTAGAGACGCTTCCAGAATTCAGCAAGCGCAGTAGCCAAAAACTTCATAGACAGTCCGATTTGGACCGCTCGAAGCGCCAGTTCGCTGATTTGGCTTTCAGCAGCGTTTTCGTCCTTAACAGACAGCAGCAGAATGTCGATATATTCTTTAGATATATTTTCATACACTTGGTCAGTCAGCTGATAGGATTCTTGCTCGCTTAATTCTTTTAGTGTGTCAGTCCACAGTTGGAGCAGTTCATTTTGATTTTCGGCAATGAACTGGTATACAGTCTGATTCGACATCAAATTCGCTTACCTCCCAATAAAAAACAACATATTTTTTTCGTTATTTCACTATTATATCGTTTATGTTTTTTGAAAACAAAAAAAGTTGCTCTATTTGAGCAACCTGCAAATATGTCTAAAAATCAATGAGTGCCAAACTGATTTGTAAGGCTTCATCAACCTTATCCATCATTTCATCATCCAGATGAGTAATCTTATCCGTTAACCTTTGCTTGTCAATCGTCCGAATTTGCTCCAGCAAAATAACGGAATCTCTTTCAAAACCGTAGCGTTTTGCATCGATTTCGACGTGGGTTGGTAATTTCGCTTTCTGTATTTGTGCTGTTATGGCTGCAACAATAGCAGTTGGGCTGAAGCGATTTCCGATGTCATTTTGGATCACTAAAACCGGGCGCACCCCGCCTTGCTCTGAGCCAACAACAGGAGATAAATCAGCAAAATAAACATCGCCGCGTTTCACAATCAAATGATTATCCTCCGCTGACTAAGCGCTCAACTGTCGTTTCAGCCTCGCACTCCGCAAAGTGAGCCTCAGAAGAAATATTCAGGTTGATTTTCGCCATTTCCATATAGCCGCGTCTCATCAAATCACGGTTGTGACGAGTTGTTCGTTCGCTGACATACGCTCTCACTGCTTGTGATATCAGTTCGTTTCTGCTTCGTTTCTCCCGCATCGCTACACCATCCAATTCAGCTACTAGGTTTTCGGGCAAGCTGATTTTCATTTCGGTTCTTGCGCTGGATTCAGACAAAAAACATACACCTCCACCAAACTTACGGATACGACTCTTTTATCCATCCAGTGATAATGATACCATTATTCACTCTTCAAGCAAAGCTGTTTTATGAATTCTCCATTTAGGTAAGTTAATTGCTTGTATTTACCTGCAATAAAGGATTTCTTACTTCCATTATACTCCCATTTTCCAAAAACATACGGGGAACACGGGAACTTATTGTACAGGCCACCTCATAGTTAATGGTTTCGAGCCTTCCTGCAATCTCATCCATGGAAATATATTCATCCCCCTGCCGGCCTATTAATGTGACTTTTGTGCCCGGCGGATATTCCTGATCCAGCTCCACCATAAATTGGTCCATGCAAATTCGGCCGGCAATTTTCAAGCGTTTTCCCTTCACAAGGATGTCAGTCCCTTTCAATTTTCGGAGCCAGCCGTCCGCATAGCCTACAGGCACCGTCCCGATCCATGTGTCTTTTTCCGCTGTGTACTCGGCTCCGTAGCTGACGCTCTCGCCTTTTCTGATCAGTTTGACATGCGACAGCGTCGAATGCAGGGTAAATGCCGGACGCAGCTGAAACGGTATCTCGTCCGAAATGTCAGCAGACGGGCGAAGGCCATACATGCCGATGCCGAATCTGACTGCATTAAAAAAGCCTTTTTTCAGCCGGAGTCCGGCGGCGCTGTTCGCGCAGTGGACCATCAGATTCTTTAACGGCAGCGGAGCAATCAGCTCTTTAAAACGCTCAAACTGCATTAAGAAATAGCCTCTTTCTTTTTCATCCGCTGTCGCAAAATGGGTAAATACCCCTTTGCACTTTAAACGAGGGTTGCGGTCAAGAATGGCCATCACGTTCTGAACTTCTTCCTCTGTTTTTACACCAAGCCTGTTCATCCCCGTATCGACCTTCAGATGAAAATGAAGAGAACCTTTTTTTGTGTGGCGGGCTGCCTCCTGAAGCCATTCAACAGAATAACCTGTTAAGGTCACGTCATACTCAGCAGCGATTGCCACATACTCTGGGGGAACCGCGCCAAGCACCAATATAGGCGCCTTCAATCCCTTTTTGCGCAGTGAAATCGCTTCATCCAAAATGGCCACGGCCAAGCATGAAGCACCTGCGTCAAGAGCAGCCTTTGCTGTTTCTGCATCACCATGCCCGTAGGCGTTTGCTTTCACAACTGCCATCAGGTGGACATGTTCACCGATATGTTTTTTCATATTGCTGACATTTTCCTTTATCGCGGACAAGTCAATTTCCGCCCACGTATCTCTGTAAAAAGGTTTTGTGCTCATTACGACACTTCCTAGCTTTTATTCAATATCATTTACATATCATACTAAAATTAAAGGCTAAAGGGAAACGATGTCTAACGAAAAAAAGGCCAAATCATGTTTGGCCTTTGTTGTTATTTCGATGATTGTCCCTGCATGCTTTTCGCTACTGTCACCATTTCCTCTTTAGAAAGATCTTTAGAAGAGAGAAGGTAATCTACACCTTCATATGTCCATGACAATGATGCATCCGACAAGGCGCCGATGGTGTAGCCGAGATTTACCGGTTCGCCGTTCAGCGTAACGGAGGAGGAAGCCTTGGCAATCTGGGCTTTTTCCTGAATTAACGTAAATGACTTTTCTCCTCCGTACGTCATGATGATGCGCTTCCCGTCTTCAGTAGATATATCTTTTTCTTCAAGCAGCTTGACGCCAAGCGGCAGTTCCAGCGGCGTTTTGACCGCGAATGTATCGGAAGGCTTTGCGCTTGTGGCAACATCCATTTGAGAAAGGGTCATATTTTTCTTTTCGTCAAATGATTCTTTATCAAATTGTTTATTAAATTCAAAGCTGCTGAATTCTACTTTGACCATCACTTTCCGGTCAGTATCCATCACTTTGACAGATGACGGGCTCATATCTTTTTTGTTAAATGTGATTTCTTGCGTGGGCAGCATTTTGTTATGCTGATAGTTTGTTTTTGTTTCAAATACGTATTTCTTTTCTTTCGCTGTGAAAACTGCATCCGAATCGTTTTGAACATCCTTTACGAGCGATTCAAACAGATAAACCTGGCTGCTGTTGTTCGGCCAATCGCTTTGAAATCTGAAGCTCTTATTT
The DNA here is from genome assembly GCF_037963565.1 of Bacillus sp. PS95. NCBI lineage: Bacteria > Bacillati > Bacillota > Bacilli > Caryophanales > Bacillaceae > Bacillus > Bacillus sp. PS95. Next base: position 520,729 of record NZ_CP150160.1, on the reverse strand, counting down.
AAAGACGGCGTGAGAACGAATACTCCGTTTTCATTTCGTAAAATGACTTGGTTTTGGTCCTTTTTCGGATTTTCTAAATAAACCCTGTACAGAGACGGCTTTTTGTGCCAGATTTCCACATTGTATACTTGAGGCTCACTCCCTGTCTCGATGGTCATTTTCGCTTTTGCTTTGTACGAGGTGTATTCTTTCGCCTTTTCATCTAACCCGGCCACAATATCTTGCTGTGTTTTTTGCCCGCAGGCAGAAAGAATAAGAACAGCAAGCAGTCCCGTTAAAAGCAAAACAAAGCTTTTTCTCACCTTTTTCAACCCCTTTTTCTCAATTGATGTAAAAGGAAGAAATCGCTTGTTTGACTTTAACGGTACGCTCGGTACACGTTTAGGCAGAACAGATGCGTACCATAAAAGCCTCAAACAACTTGTCTCCCTTAATGCACTATCAAATATATGAGTGGGGTTTCCCTAATATGCAGACTAGCTTGACAACCTTTCAATCACAACCTGCGCGGCAGCGTATTCTTTTGTATGAGTGATCGATACGTGAACGGCAGCCTGGCTCAGTTTCGTGCAAATGATATAGGGCTTGCCATTTTGGTCTTTCCTAATTTCAATGTCCTGAAAGCTGAGCTGCCTCCCAATGCCGGTGCCAAATGCTTTCGAGAACGCTTCTTTTGCCGCGAATCTGCCCGCGAGAAATTCAATTTTTCTTTTCTCTGAAAGCTCATAGTATTGGTCAAGCTCGCTTCGCGTCAAAATCCGCTCGGCAAACCTTTTCTGGCGCCCAGCCATAGAGGCGATGCGTTTAAGCTCGGTAATGTCCAGCCCAATGCCGTAAATCATGTATGATAACCTCCTTTGCGTACGTACTATTTAAATGGTTTGTCTCATAAACGTGTTACTATAGATATACCAAAATGAAGAAAAGGGGCTCGGAATGTTTATACGAACTGAAAATTTTCAAACATTTATCAGGCTTTACCCCGTTGTCACCTTTATATTGGCTTTGCAAGCTGTTCTCTGGCTGTTTTTTTCACTTCCTGCCCATTCAGTCGTGTTATGGAGGGATACCGTCACAGGCTATAATCTAGGTGTCGCAAACGGTGAATGGTGGCGGCTGATCACACCGATTTTGCTGCACGCCGGTTTCACACATCTGCTGTTTAATTCCATGTCCATCTTTTTATTTGCCCCGGCTTTGGAACGCATGCTGGGAAAAGCGCGTTTCCTTCTTGTATACGCCGGCTCCGGCATCATCGGCAATATCGGCACTTATGTTACAGAGCCGCTTGATTACGTGCATGTCGGTGCTTCAGGCGCAATTTTCGGGCTATTCGGCGTGTACCTGTTTATGGTTCTTTTTCGCAATGAGCTAATAGGGCAGGAGCATTCCAAAATGATCATCACACTGCTCGCATTTGCCGTTCTCATGTCGTTTATCAACTCCAATATTAACATGATGGCCCATTTGTTTGGACTATGCGGCGGGTTTCTTCTTTCGTTTTTATGCGTGCAAAAAAAAGAGCGGCGGTATTAACCGTCCGCTTTTTCATATGAGTACCACTTTAAAATGAAGGCTGCATCCTCTTCACCTACATCCCTCACCGTTAATTCTTCCATATGGCTCGATGATTTCACCGAAGTAGAAATGGTATACAAGCGGCCTTTCTTTTGGAAATAGGATTGGCTGAACTTGCAGACCTGCATTCGTTTTTTCAGTACAATGGCGGTTGTTCTGCCTATAAATCTAGACGTCAGCTGAAGACGGTCCCCGTTGATCGTCCATGCAGCCTCTTTATACGCGAGATAGCCGAAGAACAATTCTATCGGCAGCAGGATGGCTGACAGATAGCCCCATGGCTGAAAGAAGATACATAACGGGATGATCAAAAAGAGTGAAAAAATGACAGAACGGAACAAATAGCGTTTCAACGCGCGCCGCGGCAGGCGGCGGCAGTTTTCTTCCAGCGTGTATTCCGGCGTAAATGTTCGGAGCATGTGCGGAAGCTTTTTTTTATGAATCATTGGAAAGAGAATGGTCAAAGCGCCTTCTTCTTTTTCCCGGTCGCCGCCTCCTGCGCTGACGATGGACACCGTTACAAAGCCGAAAAACTGGCGAATGATATTTTCTTTGATTTTAATGGCTTGTATTTTTCGCAATGGAATCGTGACTTGATGTTTTTCAATAATTCCCCTTGAAATCACCAGTTCCTGCTCTTTTTTTATGATTTGAAAGTTCGCGTATCTAAACATCATGCCCGCGATGCTGAAAATCCAGGCGATAAATAAACCGATAAAAATCAGTACCGCGTAAATACCGATGCTGGCGTGCTGAAGGAAGGAAAACTTATCGAATAACCAATCCATTGGCAGCACTTCATCAAGCTGGGAAATAAGTGCAAATACAGCGGAGATAATGACTCCGATTCCGCCGGAGGTAGAAGCGGCCATGAGCAATTCTTTCGCGTTCATGCGATAGTGCTCTTGCACCTCAACGGCCGGAACCAACTCCTCTTCAGCTTCAAGCCGTTCTTCATCAAGTTCATTTTCTCGTCTTTGCGCTTTTTTCTTAAAGACAGCTTCTTTGATGCGTTCCGCTTCTTCAACAGAAATAGCAGAAAGAACGGCTTCTGCCTCCTTGCCTCCGCCTGCTGTTTCAATTTGCAGCTTCACAAGCTTAAAGATTTGCTGGACAAGGCCTGCGCTCGTATTCATCGTTTGAATCCGATCAATCGATATGTATCGCTTTTTCGTAACAAATAAGCCTTCTTCGATTCTAAATTCATCATCTTCAATTCGATAGGTAAACCTTCTCCATTTGATAATGCTTGCCGCTACAAGCCAGATGAATAGCACACCGAGCGCAATGGCTCCGTAAAAACGGACAGTATGGTTTGAATTGACAATATACACAAAAAAGAATGGCAGAATGATATTTTTTATCGTTTGAATAATGGTATGGCATAAATTCAAAATGACTGCTGCCGGGTGCAGGCGTTTCGGTTCAGACATCATCGTCAGTCACCCTCGCCAGACGGGAAATGGAGTCTCTCAGCCGATCCGCTTCCTCCATCTCTAAAGCGGGGATCGAATGAACGGTCGCGGCCGTGGAAATTTTCACCGTTGCCAGGTTGTATTTTTTTAATAATGGCCCTTGTGACGTATCGACGTGCTGAACTCTGACCATCGGAACAATCACACGTGTTACCACAAAAATACCTGACTGAATATCTATTTCATGTTCATGGACTTCATATCGCCACACCTTATGACGGACCTTCGGAATGATAAAGACCGTCACAATCGATCCCAGCAGCCAAACTGCGCCGAGCACGCCGCTGATCCAGTACGGCCAATGAAAATAATAGCTTAACACTGCAACTGCAATGACAATAAGTAAGCAAACAGCGGATATGATGATCTCTTGAAGTCGCCAAACCTTTAATCCGTCTGGACTGATTTGGTTTTTTGGCTGCTCTCTCAAAAATACCTACCTCCCTTTTTTTCGTCGTTATTTATACGTCTCTTTTACAGAAAGGTTTCATTCTTAAGCATACAGAGAAAAATGACTTCCGTCAGCTGAAAGTTTGCTGAATAACAAATCGCGAACATAAAAAAGCCCAAAACATCATGTTTTGGGCTCTGAATCGATCAAATTAGTAAGATTTTTTCTGGCGTCTGTCACCTGAAGAACGGCGATCGTTTGAACGCTTTTTGTCATAGGAAGAACGGTTGTTGCTTTTCCCTTTTCCGCCGCGGTAGCCGCCGCCTTGTCCGTCTCTGCGTTTAGAAGAGCGCTGGTTCTTGTAGCGTTTGCTGACCATCGGCGCTTCGTCTGTTAAGCGAACCGGTGTGTCGTCTGGCTCTTTTGTAGCCATTTTGATAGCCGCCGCAACCACTGTTACTGCATCATGATCTTCAAGCAGCTCAGCTGCCGCTGTCATGTAGAAGTTCAGGTTGTTTTCACTGATTGTTGTGCGAAGACGTTCAACAGTAACCTGCTGCTGGCCTTCTAACGCTTCATCAAGTGTAGGCTCCTTCATGCGGTCCATTTTGCGTTTTGTTGTTTGTTCAATTGCGCGAAGCATGCTTTTCTCACGCGGTGTAATGAACGTCATTGCCATACCTGTTTTTCCTGCACGGCCCGTTCTTCCGATACGGTGAACGTAGCTTTCAGGATCTTGAGGCACGTCGAAGTTGTATACGTGTGTAACACCTGAGATATCAAGTCCGCGAGCGGCAACATCAGTTGCGACTAGAACTTCGATTGCGCCTTCTTTAAATTTACGAAGCGCAACCATACGTTTCGCCTGCGTTAAGTCACCGTGAATTCCTTCAGCTGCATATCCGCGAAGGTTCAGGGCTTCAGCCAGCTCATCGACACGGCGTTTTGTACGTCCGAATACGATCGCAAGCTCAGGAGACTGAATGTCAAGAAGACGAGTCAGTGTATCGAATTTTTTGCGTTCTTGCACTTCCAAATAGAACTGCTGAATGTTAGAAACCGTCATTTCTTTCGCTTTTACTTTTACGTGTTCCGGCTCAGTCATGAAGCGCTCTGCAATGCGTTTGATCGGCGCAGGCATTGTGGCAGAGAACAGAAGTGTCTGATGCTCGCTTGGCACGTTTGAAAGGATAGATTCAATATCGTCAATGAATCCCATGTTCAGCATTTCATCCGCTTCATCCATTACAACGGTATTTACGTTGTTTAAACGAATGGTGCGGCGGTTGATGTGGTCAAGAAGACGGCCAGGTGTTCCGACAATAATATTCGGATTCTTCTTTAACGCCCGGATTTGCCGTCCAATATCCTGTCCGCCGTAAATAGGAAGAACCTTCGCACGTTTATCTTGTCCGATTTTATACAATTCTTCAGATACTTGAATGGCTAATTCACGGGTTGGCGCGATTACGATTGCTTGAATATTAGGAGACTCGGGGTTAATTTTTTCAACAAGGGGTATACCAAACGCAGCTGTTTTACCTGTACCTGTTTGCGCTTGTCCAATGACGTCTTTATTTGAAAGTCCGAGCGGTATCGTTTGTGCCTGAATCGGTGTTGCTTCTTCAAATCCCATACGATTAATTGCTTTCATGAGATCAGAACTTAAATTAAAATCTTGAAACGTTATAGTCAAATTATTCAAACTCCTTCTAATTGCTGTTTCAGTAATGTCGTGATTTACCACTTATAAAACTGCCCTTTAGACAAGAAGGACAGGATCCATCCGTATACAAAGCCCGAATTACTTTAAGTTTTATCTTACCATTACACTATTTGTTTTTCAATAAGATGAGAAGCAGATCGGCATCTCGAATATGCCGGCTGCTGCTCCATCCGCTCCCAAGAATCCAGCGGAGAACTTCGGGTCACGATGAAAAGTCCGGACGAATATGTTCGTATCGCGAAATAACCTATATATATTGTATCATAGCCGCAGCCGGCCAGATATACATAATTTTCGGCCGGCATACATTAGTGTTTGCACATCATGTTATTTTATGATGCAATATGCGTTTTTTCGCAAAATATTTTCTTACGAAAGCGGGCTCTCTATTAAATCTTTAACGATTTCTTCAAGCTTCATACCTCTGGACGCTTTGAATAAAATCAAATCGCCTTTTAATGCGTTTTCCTTCACAGCTTGGAGGAGATCTTTTTTCTCAGTGTAATGGCTGACGCGGTCTTTCTCAAAGTGTTTCAGGGCGCCTTCCGCGATAAAAGCTCCCAGTTTTCCGTACGTAAAGACGCGGTCAATTTTATCAGGGCTGATCACAGCGCCGCACTCTTTATGGAACGTTTCTTCAAGATCGCCGAGTTCAAGCATATCACCGAGCACGAGCATTTTTTTGCCGTAGCCTTCGAGGCTTTCTGTCAATTGAATTGCAGCTTTCATGGAAGTCGGGCTCGCATTATAAGCGTCATTGATTATCGAAAGGCCGCTTTCTGTTTTGATGAGTTCAAGTCTCATCCCGGTTACCTTTAGACCGCTCAGTCCTTTTGCCGCATCCTCAGGCGCGATGCCAAAATAAGTCCCTGCAGCAATCGCTGCCATGGCGTTCATCACATTGTGCTTGCCGAGTATCGGAATAAAAAACGTTTTTTCTATCCCTTTGATTGTAAAATGGGTTCCTTCCTCACTCTGGCTGACATCCTGAAGCTGATAATCATTATGCGCTCCCGTCCCGTACGTTTTCGTCTGGCAGCTGTATGCATTTTGAAGTAGCGGTTCGTCCCCGATATAAATCAGCACTCCGTCTTCTTTAAGCCCGTTAATGATTTCAAGCTTCGCCTCTGCGATGCCCTCTCTAGAGCCGAGGTCTTGCATATGCGATTCGCCGATATTCGTAATCACTGCCGCATCCGGGTTTGCCAGGCGGCTCAAGAGGTCAATTTCTCCTTTGGCGCTCATTCCCATCTCCAATACGGCGATCTCCGTATTTTCAGGCATCGCTAAAACTGTCAGCGGCAAACCGATATGATTATTGAAGTTTCCTCCTGTTTTGTGGACACGGTACTTGGTTCCCAGTACAGCGTGAATCATATCTTTTGTTGTCGTTTTGCCATTGCTTCCGGTTACTCCGATGACACGCGTGCCAAGCTCCTGCAAATAGGCTTTTGCAAGCTGCTGAAGTGCAGTAAGGGTATCGTCCACTAAAATGACGGCGTGATTCTCGGGCGGATTTGGTACTGACCGATCCCAAAGAACAGCCGCTACACCAGCTTCAAAAGCCTGCTCCACAAAAGAGTGGCCGTCAAAACGTTCCCCTTTCAGCGGAATAAAGAGCTGATGTTGTTCCAGTTTTCTTGTATCGGTTGCCACTCCATGAATGACTGTTTGTTCATATTGCGGATTTGTTAGTGTGCCTTTAACCATTTCGGCAATGTTTTTTACTGTTCGCTTAATCAAGTAAGGTCCCTCTCTTTCTTTTGTATATACGGGAAAAAACACTGCCCTTTTACCGGCAGTGTCCTTCTTCATTAGAATGTATGCTTAATCAATTGTTTTTCAGCGTGGCGTTCTTTTGCAAGCTCCACAAGCTGTTCAATCAGGTCAGCATATTCCACTCCGGCTTCTTTCCAGAGCAGCGGGAACATGCTGAAAGGTGTAAAGCCAGGCATTGTGTTGACTTCATTGATCAGAACTTCGCCGTCAGCTGTCAGGAAAAAGTCCGCTCTGACGAGTCCTGAACCGTCGATCGCTTTAAACGCTTTGATCGCCATATCACTGATTGTTGCGTATTCCTCATCAGTCACAATCGCCGGAATCATCAGATCAGTATCTCCATCCTCATATTTCGCTTTGTAATCGTAGAAATCTGTCTTCGGTGCGATTTCTCCCACAACAGAGCATTTAGGATCATCATTTCCAAGAACGCCGATCTCAATCTCGCGGCCGTTAATTCCTTCTTCAACGACGACTTTACGATCATATTGGAAAGCAAGCTCAAACGCTTTTTGCAGTTCTTCACGGTTTCGGCATTTGCTGATTCCGACACTTGAGCCGAGGTTCGCCGGTTTTACGAAGCAAGGGTAGCCTAATTCCTGTTCAACCTGCTCACAGCTTTCTTTCGGAGAACGAGTCCAGTCTTTCTTAAGGAAAGCTGCGTATTTAGCCTGAGCAAGGCCAGCCTGAGCAAATAAATGTTTCATGACAACTTTATCCATGCCGGCTGAGGAAGCAAGCACTCCGTTGCCGACATAAGGAATGTTCAACAGCTCGAGCATTCCCTGGATCGTACCGTCTTCTCCATTCGGTCCGTGGAGGAGCGGGAATACGACGTCGATGGCTTCATTTTGCTGTGACGCTTCCTGCGGAAACATCTCCTGGTTCAAGGCAGCTGGAGAAAAAGCACTGCCTCCTTGCTCAAATTGAAGCATTTTCACATTTGAAACAGGCTCAGTTAAACGGGCGCCTCTTACCCATTCGCCTTTTTCTGTTATATAAATCGGATGTATATCAAACTTCTCAGTATTTAGCGCTTTGATTACAGCCAGAGCCGTCTGCAGGGAAACATTATGTTCTGCCGACTTTCCTCCGTACACTAATCCTAGACTTGTTTTCAATGGATACTCCCCCCACTACAATTCATCTTTACTATCTTATCATTTTCACCGGAAAATGATCTAATTATTTTTGGGCATGCTGATGTTGAATGCATTTGTATGTAATTCCTTTTTATTTTATATTAAAATGGCATTGAAAAGGAGATGTGACATATGAAAAAAATCACGACAAACGAACAATTTAATGAACTGATTCAATCTGATAAAGAAATCATTGTAAAGTTTTATGCTGATTGGTGCCCAGACTGCACACGCATGAATATGTTCATCGGCGATATTTTGGAAGAGTACAACCAAAACGATTGGTATGAGCTGAATAAGGACGAGCTTCCTGACCTGGCTGAAAAATACCAAGTAATGGGCATTCCCAGCCTACTTATTTTCAAAAATGGTGAAAAAACAGCTCACCTTCACAGCGCCAATGCCAAAACGCCTGAAGAAGTGACTGAATTTTTATCTGAACATATAAGCTAATTCGTTAAACAGCCTTATTTTATGTCGTCAGGCTCTACATGAACATGAACATGAGTGACATCGTGTTCATGTTTTATTTTGTCTTCTACTTCATCCGCCACTCCATGGCCTTCTTCTACTGTAAGCTTCGGATCAACCGTAATGACCATCTCGATATGAACTGTACTGCCTAAATACCTCGCTTTCACATCCTTTAGGCGATGCACATTTTCGATCCTGCCGACGGTCTGTTTGTAAGGCTCAAGATCTTTTAAATGGAAGCCGTCTGTTAAGGAATGTGAAGCGTCTTTAAAGATATCCCACGCTGTTTTGCAAATGATGATGCCGATGATAAAAGCCGTTACCGGATCAATCCACGGCAGCTTCAGCTGGGACGAAAAAACACCGATAAACGCGCCGGCGCTTACAAAAGCGTCTGACCTGCTGTCCTTTGCCGCTGCCATCAGGGCAGAGCTTTTAATGGACGCTGCCAGCCTTTTGTTATATAAATAGATGCCATACATAAACACAGCACTGCCTAACGCCGTCCATGCCGCGATAAGATTTGGTGTTTCCGTTGTGCCGCCCGCAATCGCTTTTCCTCCGCCGATTAACACTTCAATGCCGACTGCCATCATAATAAAAGACGCAACAAGAGACGAAATTGTTTCAGCCCGATAATGGCCGTATGGATGATCGCTGTCAGCCGGTCTTTGAGAAATCCGCAATCCTATCAGCACTGCTACTGACGCAACAATATCTGTTCCATTATTTAACCCGTCTGCTCTCAGCGCTTCAGAATGATATAGAATCCCGATGACTAGCTTTACAACAGCAAGAATGACATATGCAAAAATATTGAGGAGCGCCCCTTTTTCTCCCTTTTTCAGATTTTCTGTCCGCTCCATTGAATACCAGCCTCCATTCTATTACATAGTATGGTTCAAAACATGAAAAATAGCAGGGTGCGTTCAATGAAGCGGAATATTTCGACAGCAAATTATTGCCCGGGAAACTTTTTGTCGATTTGTTGAATGTTTGTAAATTAGCCAAGAATAGGACTCTTTTCATCTTTACAGGCTATTGCGGACATTGTATACTGAAGTTAATTGATAATGATTATCAATATCGTTTGATTGGAGGTTGGTGACACAATGACACCTCAGTCTGCAGAAATCAGAAAAAAACAGCTCATTCATCTGTTAATACAGAATGGTATATACAAAAAGTCAAAGCGTCATCTGTATGAATTGTCGCTGACGGAGTTAGAAAGTGAATACAAACATGTCAGGAGGGCGCCGGAGCATGCCGAAGCGTAAAGTGAAAACTTACCAACAGCTGATCCAGGAAAACAAAGAGGCGATTATGGGCAATCCAAAGCTGATGAACGTTATTTATGACAGAATTGACCGCAAGCATCAAAAAAATCTGCAAGAGCAAAACAATACATAAAAAGAGCCGGCTAGGCTCTTTTTTTATGACTCAAACGCTTCAGCTGCCAGCTTGTGTATCACGGCGTCATCCATCGGCGGGTTGTGAAGACCGGCGCGCACATCACGGTAATAGCGCTGAAGCGGGTTGGTTCGTTCCAGGCTTTTGGCCCCGACAATTCTCATCGCTTTATCAACAACAGACAGCGCAGCGTTTGTGACGATATGCTTAGCCGCACCGAGCTCGCTTGTCAAGTGTGGACGCCGCTCCGGATCGTCATACAATTGAGCGATATGGAAAAGAAAGTGTCTGGCATTGAGCAGTTCAAGCTCCATTTCGCCTGTTCTTTGCTGTACGGCCGGGACATTCTTGATCGGTCCATTCAAGCTATTTGGAGAATACTCAGATGCAAATTGCACTGCATAGTCACGAGCAGCTTGAGCAACACCAAGATAGATCGCTGGAATGTGAAGCAGCCAGCCATTCGGCTTAGCTCCGCGAGGCCCTTGAAGCAGTTCCACCAGCTTATTCTCATCAAGCATGACTTCGTTCAGTACAAGGTCATGGCTCCCAGTCGCCCGCATCGCCATCATATCCCACGTTTCTTCAATCGACAAGCCGTGATCATCTTTATGAATGAGAAACACGCCTGTTGTTTGTTTGTCTTCAATCCATGCGGTTACTAAAAAATAATCCAGTGCTTGAGACATCGTCGTAAAGGTTTTTCTCCCGTTCACTGCCCATTTGCCATCCTTTTTGACGGCGTGTGTACCGGGACGCCCTCCTCTTGTCGGGCTTCCGGTTTTCGCTTCAGTCGCCGCCCTGTTAATGACAGCTCCGTTTTGGACTTCCTTGGCAACAAATGCAAATACGTCTTCATCCCAGCTGTTGCCTTCTCCAAGCTCCCCGATCACGCTCAAATGCCAGCCGATACTAAGAGCCGTCGGAGCATCTCCCCGTGCAAGCCGTTCTTGAAACAAGAGCATATCGTAAACAGAAATGCCCCCTCCGCCATGAGATGCCGGCAATGTTAATGCTGTATACCCAGCATCACGCAGTTTTTGTATTTTCTCTGCAGGAAAACGTCCCTGTTCGTCATCTTCAGCAGCTGTTTGCTGAAATTCATCCGCAATCCGTCCGATTTTCTCCATCCATTGCCGTTGTTGATCGTTTTGTATAAATAATGACATCCGGCAGCCCCCCAAGTTTTAATTCCGATAAATTTAATATGTATTATAGATTTCCTGCTCTTTTTCCGCAACTGTTAATCTTTTTGTCCAGTATAGAAAAACACGCCGTTCCCCAAGGGAACAGCGCGATTACACAGGATTTGCATCCCGGTCTTGTTTCATGCCGAGATAAATCAGCATATATGTCAGGTAACCCATCGTCATCACCAGGCCGCCAAAGAAAAAGCTCGAGAAAATCGGCTCTTCAAAAGCGGTCACTGCGGCCAACACAATCCAGCTGGCATACAGATAGATGATAAAATAGCGGATGCCCGTCTTCATTTTATATATCATGTACAGTCCCACGAGAGAAAACAACCCAAGCGCGAGCCTGAAATAAACAAGATGTTCAAACTGAAACATGAATGACACAAATGAGAATCCAAGCAGCAATACAATCGGTAAAGCGGTAATAAAGTTCCTCAATCGAGACACCTCCGTCAGTACCTTTAGTATAAACCAAAATATCACTTGATATTGATTTACGTGAGCTTTTTCACAAAAATGTCATTCCTTGCCTTTAGACCCGAACATCCCGTTTACAGAAGCACCACCAGCCAACAACGATGAAGAATATGGCATGTATGATGAGAATGCCAATTGAAAACAATGGCGTCATGCCTGAAAACAACGCTGTCTCTCCGCTTCTGTATTGCGTAAAGTCAGTGTTCGCAAAAAGCAAAAAGCTGCCCCACTTGTTTTCAAACAACTTCATGAGCTGAACAAGTGTACTCGCTCCGTATAAAACGACAAAAGAAACAACAACTGCTACCGCGCTATTGCGGAACAGCGAAGAACAAAGCAGCCCGAATAATCCCATCATTACAGCTTCAAGCCAGTTTGACCCGATCAGCGCCAAGGTGTTGACCAGCAATGTCTTTGATTCCGCAGTCACCGATGTGCCAAAAAACACGAGACCGAATAATAATGCGAGAATGTAGTATGCCAGATACAAATAGAAGCTGACCATCACGACTGTGATTAATTTTGACCAAAAGACCTTTTGGCGTTTAACCGGACGAATGAGCAAAAATTTGATCGTCTTTTTATCAAATTCCATCGAAACAATTGTTGCTGCAATTACGATCGTTAAAGCCTGCAGCAAAATGTTCAGGCTCGGTGTATACGATAAATAGCCGATGAAGTTTTCATCTGTTCCGGCACTGATGACAATCCGTTTAATGATCAATGCCATGAAGAATTGAAAGACAGCCATCAGGATAAGGGAAACCAAAGTGACCTTCCGATTAAAAAGTTTCATATGTTCATTCCAAATCAATTTAGACAAGCTCTTCTCCCTCCTCTTGATGAGCTGTTGTCGCTTTTATAAATTCGTCTTCCAGTGACTGTGTGTAAGGTGTAATGGAAAATACATTCAGACCTTGTCCGACAAGTGATCGGTTCAGCTCCGGTATGTTTTCTTTTGCCACCTCAACTACAATCGTCCCGTCTTGGCTCTCAGCTTGATATTGATTGCCTGTCAGCCAATTGAGCGCTTTTTCTTGCGGCTGCACTTCTATAATCGCTTTTTCTGTGGTTTGATCAGTTCCTTGTAAGCTGACTTCCGCTTTGATCTCACCTTTTTGAATGATGATGACACGGTCGCACAAGTCTTCAACCTCCCGCAATAAATGAGTGGCGAACAGGACAGCTGTTCCTTCCATTTCTGCGAGTTCCTTAATATGATCGCGAAAATCCTTCATCCCCGCAGGATCGAGGCCGTTTGTCGGTTCATCTAGAATGAGAAGCTTCGGCTGGTGAAGAATTGCCTGGGCGATTCCCAGACGCTGGCGCATCCCAAGGGAATAGGTTTTCACCTTATCATGAATCGCTGACGTCAGCCCGACACGTTCCACCACTTCATCAAGCCGTTCATCCGCTATTTTTTTGTGCATATTCGCAAAGTGCTTGAGGTTTTCCCAGCCTGTCAGGTACGGATAGAACTCAGGGTTCTCAACAATCGCTCCAACCGCTTCCATCGCTTTTTCAAACTCTGTATCATGCTGGAATCCGCTGATTGTCACGCTTCCGCTGTTTTGTTTCAGCAGCCCGACGATGATACGGATGAGTGTTGTTTTTCCGGAACCATTCGGACCGAGAAGGCCGATGATTTCACCCTCCATGACGTCCATGCTGATCTGTTTTAAAATCTGTTTAGACCCAATCTTTTTATCGAGGCCTTCAATATGTAAAATCGGCTCAGCCATAAAGCCTTCCTCCTTTTTCGACAAAAAATAAACAGTGCCTAACATTAGGCACTGTTTGTATTATAGCATTTGTTGCTTCCAAATGTTTGGTTAAACCGATGATGAGCGTTTGCTCCGACTGTTTGTTCTTTTCAGTTTCTGTAATGATGACAGGCATTGTCACCTGTTGTGTTCACCACTGTGCGAAGCAATGCCAAGCTCCGATTCCGAGTCTTAATTCCATGCACCGAACAGGCAGGCCGGCAGATTGAGGCACACTCATTATTCGATTTTAAACTACTTTTTATCGCTATTCTCTCGGGGTCCTTTAGACCTATCTTCCTTGTTGGTGACATCCAGAATATCAAGGAGAAACACAAAGATCGGAATCCCGATAATTAAACCCCAAATGCCGAAGAAGTGTTCAGAGAAAATGAGTACTGTGAAGGTAAAAAAGATTGGCAGCTCTGTTTTCGCCGACATCAGCTTCGGGTTTAAGAAATATGTTTCGATCGCATGAATGGCGAATATGACAAGAACAATGTAGAGCACATACATTCCGCCGCCAGTGCTGTAGGCGATAATGCTGAGCGGAATCAGGGAAATGACGACGCCTGCTACAGGGATCAACCCAAGGAAGAACACCATAATCGAAAGCCCAAACAGCTGCGGAAAATGCATAATCCAAAGCGCGATAAACGTCAGAATACAGTTGACGAGCGCAATGATAAATTGAGCCTCGAGCACCTTGCCGAACGTTCTTGCAAATTTGCTTCCGAAAAAAGCAATTTCCTCATAAAAGACCCTCAGTTTGCTCGTTTTAAATTTCGCCATGAATTCAGAAAGCCGTTTTTTCTCAAATAAGAAAAACATGCTGAGAATGAGCGCCATCACGACCTGCAAGCCGAATGTGCTGATATCGGCCAAATACGTATACACTACATTGAAGCCCTCTTTGACATATGAACTGATGTTAATATCTCCGAAGACACTGGTGATCTCATCAAAGAAAGGGATGCTGTCAGGGTGATACGCAATATGTTTAATCTGCTTTACCAGCTGCTGGATCTGCGCCGCGACGACCGGATAAAACACAAAGCCCCCGACTGTAAGCAGCACAGCCAGCAACATGTAAAGAAACGTAATGACAACCCGCTGGCTCACGCGGAAGAACTGGCTTACAAACTGCCGCACGACAAGCTCCAAACGATCCATTAGAAATGTGAAAATGAAGGTAAGCAATATTAAGTTGATCATGCTCTTAAATAGATATAACACACCAGTTAACACGACAAAGATGGAGAAACGCCTTACTCCCGGGTGCTGAAAAAATTTAACTAAAGCGGCCATTTATACACTCCTGTTAGGACAAACGTCCTTCATTCAATATAGTATCCATTTGTAAATTATATAACAAAAAAATGCTGAGGTCTCTGTCCTTACCTTAATAATTCTTAAACAATTAAAAAAACGGCCCCATGGATGGGCCGTTCTTTTTTCAGACTGCTGTTTTCATTTTTTTCATGCCTTCAACAGCCTCTACGCTTTTTGCTTCATCAAATTCATTTTCGCTTTTGGCAACAATGATCGTGGCGATTCCGTTTCCGATCAGGTTCACAATGGCTCTTCCTTCACTCATGAAACGGTCGACCCCGAGCAGGAGTGCAAGACCCTCCAGCGGAATGACCTGCAGCGCTGACAGCGTTGAGGCAAGGACGATAAATCCGCTTCCCGTCACACCTGCCGCTCCCTTCGATGTCAGCATCAGAACGAGGATAATCGTAATTTGCTGGCCGATGCTGAGGTCTACTCCAAACACCTGTGCCAGAAAGACAGTCGCCATTGATAAATAAATGGATGTGCCGTCGAGGTTAAACGAATAGCCCGTCGGAATAACAAGCCCGACAACTGATTTGGAACAGCCGTAGCGCTCCATTTTATCCATCATACGCGGAAGCACCGATTCGGAAGAGCTTGTGCCAAGCACGATCAGAAGCTCATCTTTAATGAAGCGAAGGTAATTCCACAGGCTGAATCCGTAAAGCTTGCAGATGATATTTAAAGCAACAAATACGAACAGGAACATCGTAATATAAACAGACATCATTAAGCTTGCCAGCGGTTTGATGGAATCGAGCCCGAAGTGTCCGATTGTATACGCCATCGCCCCGAATGCCCCGATTGGCGCGGCACGCATAATGTAGCCGATAATTTTGAAAAAAACGTGAGAAACCTTGTCGAAGAAATCAATGACGCTTTTCCCTTTTTCACCTAATGCCGCAAGACCCACTCCGAAAAGAATAGAAAAGAATAAGACCTGCAAAATGTCCCCTTTTGCGAAGGCATCAACCATGTTGGATGGAACAATGTGTGTAACAAATTCAATCCAGTCGATTCCCTGACCGCCATTTTGCGTGTATTGTGATACATCTCCCTTTTCAAGCTTGCTGTAATCAAGACCCGCACCCGGCTTCATAATATTGACGACAAATAAACCGATAATGAGTGCGAGGGTGGTGACAACCTCGAAATAGATAAACGCTTTTCCCCCTACTTTTCCAACCTTCTTCATATCGCCCATTTTTGCAATCCCGAGAACGATTGTGAAGAAAATGATTGGTGCGATCACCATTTTAACAGCGTTGATAAATGTATCGCCAAGCGGTTTCATTTCTTTGCCGACATCCGGCCAGACCAGCCCGACAATGACCCCGATGATGACCGCGGTTATGACCTGAACTGTTAAATTTTTAAACAGTTTCATATCCTTCATCCCCCTGTCCTATTCGCCTTTTGTGTCTTTCTTACTAGAATGATAGCGTTTTCATAACGTCTGGGGAAGTTTATGATCATAACGGACATTTTGGTCTTTTTGGTCTCAGGTTTATCCTTTTAACACGTAGCGGTTGACCGGCCGGCCGACTCCGCCGTATTGAACGTCCAATTTGATGATCCCGGTTTTTTCTAAGTAATCAAGATATCGTCTGGCTGTCACTCTGGCGATGCCGAGCGCCTTGGCGACCTCTTCAGCAGAAAGGGATGCGGTTTGCTGTTTCAAAAAAGCAGTGACTTCATTCATCGTGAAGTGATTCAACCCTTTCGGCAGATCCTGTACGGCCTGCTGCGGAATATTCAGGATCGCATCGAGCTGTTCCTGGGACAGCGTATCATTCGCTTCGATTTTTTGTTTATATTGCTTGTACTTTTCGAGCGCCTGTCTCATTCGCTCAAGCTTAAACGGCTTTAAGATATAGTCAATCGCCCCGTTTTGCAGCATGAGTGAGATCGTTTCCTTGTCTTTTGCAGCGGAGACGACAATGACATCCACTTCAAGCTTTTGCTTTCTGATCTCCTGCAAGGTCTTGATGCCGTCTTTTTTCGGCATGTACACATCGAGAATGACGAGATCTGGCTGTTCTTCTTTAATCAGCTTCATGCCTTCCTCTCCGTTTCCTGCCGTTGCACAGACAGTAACGCCTTTAACAGTTGTAATGAAATCCTTATTGACCTCTTGAACCATCGGATCGTCTTCAATGAGCAGAACCTTCCATTCTTTACGAGCCATGCTGTACTTCCTCCCCCTTCATTGGAAAAACGATAGAAAAAGATGTCCCCTGCCCCGCATGTGAATCAACTTCTATCGTGCCCGATCCTTTGTCTATGATTTGTTTCACTAGATACAGGCCATAGCCTGTGCCGCCAGTTTTATTGACCGTAAAACCTTTGTCGTAAAGGCGAGGCATATGTGCCGGATCAATTCCGCAGCCGTTATCTTCTATTAAAATAGCAAGGATATCATCTGTTTGTTCGATACTAATGTCAATTCGTTTGTCTTCAGATTGAACGGTTTCAAATGAGCCGAAGGCATTTTCAATCAGATTCCCCAAAAGCACGACAATATCATGCTGATCAACATGCTCGGGAAATTGCTGAAGGCTGCTGTTTTCATCTATATGAACAGCAATGCCGAGCTCTCTTCCCCTCCTGATTTTACTTAATAGAAGGCCTGCCGCAGCGTCATTTTGAATCGAGCGGTGCAGAAATTCAGTCACATTTTCCTGCTCAGTTGACGCCTGGAATGCAAGCTGCAAGGCTTTTCCAGATTTCCCCAGCTGGATGAGACCGGCGATCGTGTGCAGCTTATTCATATGCTCATGGTTTTGGACACGGAGCGCCTCCACAAAGTTTCTGACACCAGTCAATTCCTCTGCCATCTTGGCCGCTTCCGTTCTGTCCTGAAAAATCGCAACGGCGCCGATCACTTTTTTCTTCATGACGATCGGAATTCTGCTGCTCATGATGACTTTTCCGCTGACACGAATTTCTTCATTATAAACCGCTTTGTTCCGCTCCACGATTTCGGGCAGGCGCGAATCCTTGAGAACCTCCCAAATCACCTTGCCGATCAGATCCCCATGCACTTCAAAGATCTGTTTCGCTTTTTCATTGAAAATCGTAATGACGAGCCGATTGTCAATGGCGATCACCCCTTCATTCATCGAGTGAAACGTCGCTGTCCGTTCTTCATACATTCGGACAATCTCATGGGGTTCAAGCTGAAACATTTGTTTTTTGATATGGCGGGCCAGCAAAAAGGAACCAGCAAGGCCAAAGCCGAGTGTCAGCACAACGATGAAGGCGATATCACGCTTTAAATGAAGCAGGATGTCAGCGATCCCCGGCAGCGTTTTTCCGACAAGCACCACGCCTATTTGGTTCAGGTCTTGATCCTTAACCGGATAAAAAGCGCGAACCGCCGTGCCGATCTCGCCCTTTGCTTCAGAGAAATAAATGTGCTCCGCAAACGCTGCCTCCTCGTCTGCACCTTCTGATTTCTTGCCGATGCTTGTGCTGACAGGATGCGTATATCGGATGTGATTCATATCCATGACGACAATATAGTCTGCTTCATTAATCATCCTGATTTCTTCAACCGCATGGCGAACAGCTTCTGTTTGTTTTTTTCGCGCCAAGGCTTCTTTCACTTCTGTCATCTCTGACACCGTCCGGGCCGTATTCATCAGCCGCTTTTTCAGCTCCCGCTCCTCTGTATGCTGAATGTTGCCGATGAGCACAATGCCGCCGATCAAAAAGGAGAAAATGACGAGTATATAGGATAAGATCGTGATTTTCCAACGGATTGAGAGCTTCTTTTTGTTCATCAGCTTCTCCTTTCAGGTCTTTACGAATGTCATTGCCCCCATTATCCTTAACATAGGGGAGGGCTTTTCATGAAGAGTTTGCTTGCATGTCTCGCACTGATGATCGCTGGAATTGCAACCGCTTTATTTATCGGATTCCATGATCATACAGGCAATAAAAAGGCTGTTTATGATGACGACCAAGAAGGCCTGCAGGATCAAATCGTGTTTAAATTCAGCCACGTGGTTGCTGAAAATACGCCAAAAGGGCTGGCCGCCAATAAATTCGCTGATCTGGTGAACGAAAAATCAGGCGGGAAAATAAAAATAGAAGTATTTCCGAATGGAAGCCTGTACTCGGACATCGAAGAAATTGAAGCATTGCAAAACGGCGATGTTCAATTTATCGCCCCCTCCACATCGAAGCTCGGCATGCTCTCGCCTGAATGGGGAGTGCTGGATCTGCCGTATGCATTTACAGATTACAACGCCGTCAAAAAAGGGTTGAACGGAAGCATCGGCACACAGCTGTTTGATTCTCTAAAGAAAAACCAATTAAAAGGACTGGCCTATTGGACGAACGGCTTTAAGCAAATCACAACAAATCAAGGGCCGGTCAAAACACCGGATGATTTAAAAGGGCAGGATCTGCGCATTATGCAAAGCGATGTGATTGAGGACCAGTTCAAGCTGCTTGGCGCAACACCTCATCAGGAATCCTTCAATTCTACCTTTCAGCTGTTAGAAAACAATGTAGTCGATGGCGAAGAAAATACAATTTCAAACATCTATTCTAAAAAATTTTATAATGTTCAGGACTATTTGACAATAAGCAGCCACGGTTATCTCGGCTACGCTGTCATGACTGATGAACACTTCTGGAAGGCGCAAACACCAGAAACAAGGCGCATTTTGACTGAAGCGATGAAGGAGACGACGGAGTGGAATGAAACGTATGCCGAACAAATGAACAAGGAGCAGCTGGAAGAAATCAAAAAGAATTCTGCTATACATATTTATGAGCTGTCAGATAAAGAGAAACAAGAATGGATGAAGCGTCTTGACCCTGTTTACCGGCAGTATGAGCCCATCTTTGGCCGGGAGCTGATCCGGGAACTGTTGGAGCTGCGAAAAGATTCATAGTTCCCATCTCGATACGCTGTTTTTCGTTTATCTTTCTATCGATCGGAAATATAAAAAGAGATAAACGAAAAAGGAGATGGGTACATGTTTAAGCACACAAAAATGCTGCAGCATCCTGCTAAACCAGATCGTCCAGATCCATTATTCGCTAAAAAAATGCAAGAAATTTTAGGCGGGCAATTCGGAGAAATTTCAGTTGCCATGCAGTACTTATTTCAAGGCTGGAACACAAGAGGAAATGAAAAATACAAGGACTTGCTGATGGATACGGCAACTGAGGAGCTCGGGCATGTTGAAATGATCGCAACGATGATTGCCAGACTTCTTGAGGATGCCCCTCTTGATCAGCAGGAAAAAGCTGCTGAAGATCCGGTCATCGGCTCCATCCTAGGCGGCATGAACCCTCACCATGCGATTGTATCAGGACTTGGCGCCATGCCGGAAAGCAGTACAGGCGTACCTTGGAGCGGCGGTTATATCGTAGCAAGCGGAAACCTGCTGGCAGACTTCCGCGCCAACCTGAATGCGGAATCTCAGGGCCGTCTGCAGGTCGCACGCCTGTTTGAAATGACGGATGACAAAGGCGTCAAAGATATGCTCAGCTTCCTGCTGGCGCGTGACACAATGCACCAGAACCAATGGCTTGCCGCCATTAAAGAATTAGAAGCACAGGAAGGTCCGGTTGTGCCGGGTACATTCCCGAAAGCGCTCGAAAAACAAGAGTTCTCACATCAGCTTATCAATTTCTCTGAAGGCGAAGAAAGCGCCGAGCAAAACTGGCTGAATGAAAAAGCGCCGGACGGAGAAGCCTTTGAATATGTGAAAGAAGCAAAAACGTTTGGAGAAAAACCGGAGTTAAAACCAGCACCGCCTTTTGTTCATAATACACTTCCGGGACGCGAGTAAAGAGACAAGCCCAAAACATGATGTTTTGGGCTTTGATTATGCCTTCAGAACCGTCCAGTCTGGTTCGTACCGGATATCAGGGTTATGAAACAGATCGTGAACGAACGGTTTATCCTCTTCGTACACCGTCACCTCTATCGAAAGAATTACAGCCTTCTGATCGTTTTCCTCGTATATGCTGTCATGTTCGTTCTCCATAAAATGATCATAGGCTTCTCTGTTTTCCCATACACTGATGATTTCTGCGGTGAGCGGCTCGTCTATCGTTTTTCGCCAGCCGCCGGCCTGTTTGATAAAGCCGCTTATATGCGATAATGCTTCCCACTGTGACTGCGCTTTTGCAAATGCTTCAGCGTTTGCAGCGTCTACTTCACATATCATCTTTTTGATTAGCATGGCTGCTCCTCTATGATGACGGTTTCGGCTTGTTTATGCTCCACACAGAGATTAACCGTTCTGACATAAGAGCGTGTGCGGTGAACCGTGCCTTTCGGGATCAGCAGGCTGTCATTTGCTTTGAGCACCGCGGTTTCTTTGTCCTTAAAATCGATCAGCAGCTCCCCTTCAAGAACAATAAACAATTCGTCTGAGTCAGGGTGATGGTGCCAGTCATATTCTCCCGTAAACACCGCAAGGCGCACGCAGTGGTCGTTGACCTCTGAGATTGAAAAATTGGCGTGCTTTTCTTTGACTTCATTTGCGATGGCGAGCAAGTTTTGCATCTTGGACATTAGCGAAAACCCCTTTTTCACTTATTGTATCGCAATAGCGGCATAAATTGAGAAGATTCCCAAAAAAAGCGATCCAGCTGATGTGCCGGATCGCTTTTTTATTTACAGGTTGTCTGCCTTTATGCTTTTGATTAGTCGTTGTTGCGGGCGTTTCCGCCTTTTGAGCCAATTTCTTGGTAGAATTCTTTATCATGATTTTTGCTTGTTGCCTCTCCGCCTTTTCGGCCGATTTCTTGATAGAATTCTTTATCATGATTTTCGCTAGTGGCTTCTCCGCCTTTTTCACCGATTTCTTGATAGAACTCTTTGTCATGGTTCTTGCTAGTGGCTTCTCCGCCTTTTTCGCCGATTTCCTGATAGAATTCTTTGTCATGGTTTTTGCTGGTGGCTTCTCCGCCTTTTTGACCAATCTCTTGATAGAATTCTTTGTCATGGTTCTTGCTTGTTGTTTCTCCGCCTTTTCTACCTGCTTCTTCTCTGCTCATTTTGTTATTGTCTGCCATTTTGAATTCCTCCTTTAATTGGTGTTGGTTGTTGTATTCCCGCTCACAATTCTTTTAAACAAACAAAACACATTGGGTATGTTTCCACTAAAAAAAGCAGGCGGATCGCGGTGTCCGTCTGCTTTCTGCTATTCCATCTCTCGTTCTGTTTCTTTCAGTCGTTCAAGAATGCGCCTCTTTTTGTACAGCATCATGCCTGTCTCGGTAATGTCGTTTAATGTTGAGCGATTGGCAGCGGCGCCAAAAACCATTCCGGCAACCGGCACCATCTGGAAAAGTTTTTTCCAGCCAAACGTGTCTCGATAGCCCAAAACGACTTCTCGCCAGCCTTGGATTTGAGAAGCGACATTCTTATATGTACGGTCTTGATCGTAGTGTTTTAATTCCTGCAAAATCGATCTTTTGCCGACAACATCAGCCGACGTAAGCTGCAGGCATTTCACAATGAAGACTCGTTCTTTTTTCTCCTTTGGGTCATAGCCGTATGCGACTGCGATATCCTGTAATGTTTTTAGTGATAAGCCAAGCACTGCCGGAATGTCTGCCGCCAGCGTAAACACGCCGCCCACACCGGTTGTCGCGCCTTGAACGGTTGCTGCGTTGGTTCTGTTTTTGCCCATTCCTTCCGCAATTTCATCCATGACAGAAAGAGGCGCCTTCCGGATGTCCTCCAGCGATTCAAAGATCTCCTCCGGCAGTTTCTTTTGAAATATCCTGATAATCTGTTTTTCAGATGTCAGGTACTGTCCGCCTGTTTGAACAAAGCTGCCGACCTCATCCAAGAGCTTGCCGATCTTTTTCTGGATGAATTCCGGTGTCAGCTTGTCCAGCAGCTGAAACGGGAGACGGCTGAGCTTTTCCCAAAACCAGACTTTTTGCTGATCTTTTTCCCATTTCTCTATCTCTTTTAATTGCTGATGTAAGTCTTCTTTTCGTTCTGTTGGCACCCAATCCGCACTTCCCTTCCGTTTTTTCTACTATATAGTATACCTTCATTTTTTCGGATGCGTTTTTATTTTTCGCCTGCGGGTACCATTTTTATAAAAGGAAAAGGAGTGATGGACATGCCTTGGTCGATGAAGGATTATCCTGCTTCATTAAAAAATCTTGAGAAGCCGGTGAGAAAAAAGGCGATAGACATTGCGAATGCGATGATTGATGAAGGCTATGAGGAAGGGCGCGCGATTCCAATTGCGACAAGCAAAGCGAAGGAATGGGCGGAAAACGCCTCTCCAGATGAAATTGACGATTTCCTGACGCATGATGATGAGACAGAACGCGATGCTGATCCAAGCAGCGGCAGCGGCCCCGAGCTCATGAATAAAGCAGAACATGTTATTAAGCATAAAAAAGGCTGGGCAGTCAAAGCCGAGGGCGCCAAACGTGTGTCTGAAATCAAGGATACAAAGAAAGAAGCGATTGAACGGGCAAAGGAAATCGCGGCGCATAAAGGCACTGAGGTCATTGTTCATTTAGCTGACGGCAGTGTGCAGAGAAAGATTAAAACAGGATCATAAAGGAATATGTTTTCAAGTGTTTCGAAATGATCAGGAGCGGTTATTGATTGGTAAATCATTTATGAGAGGTGATCATGATGCTTAGCTTTTTGGTTTCATTAGTTGTTGCTATTGTTATCGGATTAATTGGGAGCGCCATTGTAGGAAACCGGCTGCCGGGAGGAATTTTCGGCTCTATGATTGCCGGGCTGATCGGCGCTTGGATCGGGCACGGACTTCTTGGCACATGGGGACCGAGCCTCGCCGGCTTTGCTATTTTCCCTGCCATCATCGGGGCAGCCATCTTCGTATTCTTGCTGGGCCTTATATTCCGCGGGCTGCGGAAGGAAGCCTAGACTCATTAGATACAGAAGGCATCGTTTCGAACTGAAACGATGTCTTTTTATATGGGACCTTATCCCGAATCCCTACATATCATGTTACATAACAGGGAAAAATTCAGAAGTGTATTTTGAACATTTTCGGTTGACAAGAAACCGGGATGGTCATATGATGTAGATAAAATAATTTGCCTTAAGGAAACTCTTTGTTGTACGGCAAAAACAAACAGAATTCAGGTGAGACATGATGAACAAGGACATCACAGCACAATCTCCCCGTTCCAAAGCCGTCCAAGATGCGCTTGACGGGAAAATCAGAGGATTCAGAGGGCTGCTCCCTTTTCTCGGCCCTGCATTTATAGCAGCCATTGCCTATATTGATCCCGGCAACTTCGCAACGAATATTTCGGCGGGTTCTAAATACGGATATATGCTCTTATGGGTGATCTTATTTTCTAATATCATGGCCCTTTTAATTCAATCCCTATCCGCCAAACTCGGTATTGCGACAGGCAAAAATCTGCCTGAGGTTGCCCGTGAAGAATTCCCGAAGCCTGTCTCGATCGGATTATGGATTCAGGGCGAGCTTGTCATTATCGCAACTGACCTGGCGGAATTTATCGGAGCGGCTCTGGGACTGTATTTGCTGTTCGGCATTCCGATGCTTGAAGCGTCTATTATTGCGGCGATCGGTTCTTTCGCGATATTGGAGCTTCAGCGCCGCGGTTATCGCTCACTTGAAGCCGGTATTGCCGGTATGCTGTTTGTGGTCGTGATCGCCTTTGCGCTGCAGACCTTTTTCGCAAAGCCTGATGCCGTGTCAGTGATGAAGGGCCTTTTTGTCCCGGCGTTTCATGGCACCGACAGTGTGCTTCTTGCAGCGGGTATTCTTGGCGCAACTGTTATGCCGCACGCCATTTATTTACACTCTGCCCTTACACAGCGGCGGGTGGTTGGCAAAACTGATGCAGAACGGAAAAAAATCTTTAGGTTTGAATTTATTGATATTTTAATAGCGATGCTGATTGCAGGGGCTATTAATGCAAGTATGCTGATTGTGGCTGCCGCATTATTCTTCAAAAACGGCCTGTTTGTTGAGGATCTCGACGTCGCATTTCAGCAATTCGGACATCTTGTCAGCCCTATGTCTGCGGCTTTGTTCGGGATCGGGCTGCTCGTTGCCGGTCTATCCAGTTCGTCTGTCGGCACACTTTCAGGCGACGTGATTATGCAAGGATTTATCAACTACCGCATTCCGCTGTATGTACGGCGTTTTATCACGATCATTCCGCCGATCTTGATCATCGCGTCAGGAGTTAATCCGACGACCGCTCTCGTACTGAGCCAGGTCGTGCTGTCCTTCGGGATCGCCTTTGCCCTCATTCCGCTTATTATGTTTACAAGCAATAAACGGATCATGGGATCTCTGATCAACGCCAAATGGGTCACAGTGGTGTCTTGGCTGATTGCTGTATTGATCGTTGCTTTGAATGTGTTTTTAATTGTAGATACGTTTCGATAAAAAAACCGGCTTCTAAAGCCGGTTTTTATTTTTTTGCAAAAGCTCATTGATACCCTTTTTGACAGAAATTTGTTATGATAGAAGAAAAATCGGAGTTTTGATGATGTCAGTATTTATTCTGTTTTATTTGTGGATTGTTCCTATTGTTATCGGCATTTTATGTTCTGTTGCTGCCCATAAATCCAAGGGAAAAATGAGAGTCGCGCCCGGCATTGCCATGATCGTGCTCAGTATTATTTCCCTAATCACGGCGTTTACGGCCGGACACACAAATTTCCACGTGTTTATCGGCGGCATGTTTTTATTCGGCACCTTCTTGGTCGGTTCTGCTTTTCCTTTCTTCTTCGGGCTGAAGAAAAAAGAAAAATAACCCTATTATGAGAAGAAGTCTGTAAGATTTGATAAGAATAAACATACAAGGACAAATGCATCTCATTGCTTTGAAACAAGATGCATTTGTCCTTTTGTCTGTTTCGAGAATGGCGAAATCAGTTCCTAATACATACACCGATCATTTTATGAATTCAAACATGTTATAGCTGAAAATACGTTTTTTTAGAATAACCGTTTCAAACTTTTCTTCAGTGACGGCATTTCAAATTTTTGGTTTTCGAAGAAGTTTTTCAGCATGTACTTGCTAAAGCCTTTCGCCTGCCCGTAGGTGATTTTGCCAGGCAGCGGCGGTTCGTTTCCAATCATGACATCCACTACGACCGGTTGGTCAGATTGCAGCGCCTTATGGAAAGCCGGCGCAAGCTCTTCCGCTTTGGTCACTTTGATGCCCTTTGCTCCGCAGCTTTCTGCAAATGCGGCATAGTCGACATTTTGAAGTTTTGTGACATAGTCGATATTGCCTTTGACCTGCTGCTCGTACTCAATCATGCCGAGATTTTCGTTGTTTAAAATGACGACTGTGATCGGGAGCTTATATTTGACGGCGGTCGGAAGGTCCTGCATGACCATGGAAAATCCCCCGTCACCGCAGACGGCGATCGCCTGGCGTTCCGGTTCGGACAAGCTTGCTGCAATCGCTCCCGGCAGGCCGCAGCCCATTGTCGCAAGCCAGCTGGAAACGATGAAATCCTGGTTCGCGTTCATTTTGAAATGACGCGCCATCCAGACTGTCACAGTGCCGACATCTACAGAGAGCACCGCATCATCGGCTGCCGCTTCCTGAAGACGGGCCACGACCTGCTGAGGTTTAAGCGGTGTTGTGGCCTCTGTCTCATCTTTTTCAATTTCGTTCCACCAATGCTGCATATGTTCTGTGCAGGCATTCAGGAATCTTCTGTCTTCCTTGCGTTCAATATACTCTGTCAATTCGCGCAGGCCGAGAGCCGAATCGCAGACAAGGCCCGCTGTCACCGGATACCGTTTTCCGATTTTCGCCGGGTCTGAATCGAGCTGTATCGCCGGCGTGTCATCAGGCAAATAATCACGGTATGGGAATGACGTTCCGAGCATGATTAATAAATCACATTCCTCCATTGCCTCGTAAGCCGGCTTTGTTCCGATTTGCCCGAGGTTGCCGAGAAAATGCGGGTGCTTATCGGGAACAACACCCTTTGCCGGGAGTGTAACAACGATCGGAGCGGCGGCTTTGTCCGCAAATTCTAAGAGCTCCCGTTTCGCCTTTTTCATTCCCTGCCCTGCCAGGATAATCGGCTTCTTAGCGTTATTAATATATTGGGCGCAGGTGACGAGCTGTTCTTTTTTCGGTTCAAGGTTCCCTTCAATATACACTGGTGAAGTATACACGGGCTCCCGTTTGATTTTCTCCGCAAACAAATCATCTGACACGCTCAATACCGCAACGCCTTTTTTGCTGTAGGCGGTCCTGATCGCCTGATTTAAGAGATCCGGAAGTGATTCTGCGCTATGTACCTCTCTGTTGAACACAGCCACGTCCTCAAACATTTGCTCCAGCTTGATCTCCTGGAAATAGTCCCGTCCGACTTCGCCAGAAGAAACCTGTCCTGCAATCGCCAGCACAGGGGCGCCGTCGGCTTTAGCATCATATAAACCATTTAATAAGTGCACCGCTCCCGGCCCTGCGATTGACAGACAGACTCCGATCTTGCCGGTGAGTTTTGCTTCAGCCGCGGCTGCCAGTGCCGCTACCTCTTCGTGGCGGGTTTGAATGAACTTCAGTTGATTTCTTTCGTGTCTTAATTCTTCAATAAACTCATTTATACTGTCTCCGGGGATGCCGTATACATGATCAACTCCCCATTGCTCAAGCAGCTCTGTCATTACTTGTCCTGCAGTTTTATGTGCCATAACGTATCCTCCTTTTTCCTTTTTTCAATACCACAGGAGAAAGGCTTTAAAACCCGGAGACCTGAATCGCTTGCCCAGTCTTCTTTTCAACAGGTCGATCGCCGCGAGCAACCCGCTATCCTTGACGGTGACATTTACATCTTGAGCGCCGTTCTTGAAATCATTGATCTGCCTTTTTCGATTCGGCACCATAAAAAGCGGCAAACGCCCCGGGGAAACCCACTTTAATCCCGCTGTCTCTGTGCCGTCAGCCACTGCTTGTCCGCCTGTTATGCTTCCGAAAAACAGATGCTGTTCATCTTGAAACTTTGGCCTTTGGTAAACACCTATTTTCGCAGAAAGCGCTGCATTGTATCCCGTTTCTTCCAATATCTCCCGCACTGCCGCTTCCTCAGCCGATTCCCTGGGATCAACCCTGCCGCCCGGCAAATCCCATAGAGGGACATCTTTTCGTTTCACCAGCAGAATTTGCTGACTTTCGTTCAATACGATCACAAAAGCACCTTGTGTATACACCGCCATACCTCCTTTTCCCGCAAAAAAGGACCAAGGTGATTCCCTTGGTCCTAGAGCTTTACTTTTTAAAATGATACGGCAGTGTGGCAACCATTATGTCCTTTTTCCAGAACAGCCGGACTCTGAGGAGGAAGGCCGATTGGTTGTGAAGGATGGTGTGCCAGCGTTTTTTCGTTATAAATTGCGGAAACAGCACCATAACGGAAAACTGCTCCTTCTTCGCTTTTGCCTCAACTGTTTCCAAAAACTTATCAAACGGATGGACAAGGCTTCTGTACGAGGAGTGAAGCGTAACGAGACGCACTCCGTTATTAAGCTCTTCCCAGCGTTTTTCGAATTTCTTTTCCTGTTCTCTGTCAAATGACACGTGAACGGCGATCACCTGATCAGACAGTGATTTCGCATAGTGAATCGATTTTTGCACGACGGTGGTGACACCGGCCACAGGCACAATCACAACGGTGCCTTTGATTTCTTCCGGCTCTTTGTCTACGATGCGAAGCTGTTCACCAACCGCTGTATAGTGATTTTTAATCGCAAAAAACAGCAAAACGACGATAGGCATAAAGATTAACACAGGCCATACGACATTAAACTTCGTCACAAACAGAATGGATAGAACCATAAATGATATCAGAGCACCGCAGGAGTTGATCAGCATTTTTCCGATCCAGCCTTTTGGTTTTTGCTTGATCCATTTCATGCACATGCCGGTTTGTGAAAGCGTAAATGGAATAAATACGCCCACAGCATATAACGGGATTAAGTGCTCCGTCTGTCCTCCGAATAAGATAATGAGAACAATGGAGGCAAAGCCTAAAAAGATAATCCCATTTGAGAAGCCTAAGCGGTCGCCCCTGACTGTAAACATTCGCGGCATATACTGGTCTCTCGCCAGGTTGAAGGCAAGCTGCGGAAAGGCTGAAAATCCCGTATTTGCCGCAAGAACCAAAATAAGCGATGTGACACCTTGGATGACATAGTAGAACACATTCCGCCCGAAGGTTTCGGACGCAATTTGTGAAACCACTGTTTCATCAGGCTTCGGCGCCGTACCATACCCGTACGCGAGCACCGTGATGCCGGAAAACAGAATCGCCAGCAAAATCCCCATCATCGCAAGCGTTCTTGCCGCGTTTCGCGCAGGCGGGTTTTTGAATGCAGGAATCGCATTAGAAATGGCCTCAACCCCGGTCAACGCTGAGCATCCGGAGGAAAAAGCCTTAAGCAGCAAAAACAGCGTAATGCCGGCTACAGGTGTGCCGAGCGGTGTATGATGGGCTGGCTGGTCTATTTGTCCTGTCATAAGTTTAAACAACCCGACTGCAATGAGAACCAAAAGCGCCACCACAAACAGATAAACCGGGTAGGCAAGAATGGATGCCGATTCCGAAAGACCGCGCAGGTTCAAAATCATAATCACTAACACGAGAAAAATAGCGATCGGCACATGATAATCATGCAATGCAGGAAAGGCTGACGTGATGGCGTCCGTGCCTGCGGAAATACTTACCGCTACTGTTAAAATATAATCAACAAGCAATGAACCGCCCGCAATCAATCCCGGTTTTTCACCGAGATTTTCTTTAGAAACGATATACGCCCCGCCGCCCTGCGGATAAGCGTAAATAATTTGCCTGTATGAAAGAATCAGTGCGAGCAGTAATATGAGAACGCCCACCGCAATCGGAATGGAGTACCAAAATGCGGCAGCACTGATTGTTGCCAAAATGATTAGAATTTGTTCTGTCCCATATGCGACAGATGACAGCGCATCTGAGGAAAGCATAGCCAAGGCTTTTAATTTCGTCAGTTTTTGCTCTCCAGCTGCTTGGGATTTTAGTGGTTTCCCAATCAAAAAACGTTTGATTGAATGATACATCGATGTCTTCCCCTTTTAATTTCTCATTTTTCAATTAAAACAATAAAACATCAGTGTCTTGCTCTCACATGTTGATGATAGTCCTTTCTGCTATGATGTCTCTGTATGCGATTTGCATTCAAAAATGAACAACAAAAAACACAGAGGCAAACGGATGCCCCTGTGCCATAACATCGAACACAGGTTTCATTCATCTCCTCTCACGAACGCTTACGAGGTTAGCTGACGGATTCGGGCATATGAGAGTTAGCCCTACCTAAAAAGGATTCACCCCAACGGCAAAAAGCCGTTCTATTGGGTCCCCCGCTCTGATTTCAGATTAAGCGATTTGTTTTCTAAAAGAGATCATACTCCCGTTCCCGCACGTTGTAAAGAGGCTTATTGGCTGAGAGAAAAAAATAAAATGACAGGTTCCACAAATGGAATTCACTTACCAAAAATAAAAAAAACAGAGGCTAAAATCGCCTCTGTTTTATTCTGTATCTGTCTTTCTTTTTTTGCGTCTTACGGCAATCCAAATGAACACTGCCGCAATCACCATAATGAGTGCCAGCACACCAATATACATCCATTTCTGGCTATGATCCTGTGTTGGTTGTTCTGCATCGGAACTGTTTGTTTCCGATTTGAGCTGCTGGTGGTTTGTAAACACCTGCTGGCTGTTTGTTTCATTAAGGACGGTTGCCGACTCATCGTTGCTGTTCAGATAACTGATGATCTCTTTTGTGACAGCCGTGCCATCTCCTTTTGACGGTGCAAAGACAGCCATTGTATAGCGTGAATCCCAAACCGATGCTTGGGTAAATACCACTTGTTTTGTTGTCTCATTCAGCATCTCGAAACCAGATACATCAAATGAGCCGTTCTTTTCCTGCGGTACAAGCAGATCTGATGATTTCTCCTTCAGAAGAGAAAATTGATTGATCCCCCCTATGAAAATGAGGTTTCGTCCTTTCGCATCATTTGCTGTAACGTCAGATGATTTCTTTACCGTATATGAATGCTGTGCTTCGCTGCCAAAGGATTCCGTCACGAGAGAAAGCTCCTCAAGCTTCGATTGGCTTACGGTGTCAGGAAGCACGATTAACGTTGTTTGATCCTGGTTTCCGGCGTAAGGAAGCGGCCACTCTTGAAAATCCGCTGACGGAGACATGCCTTTGATGGCGTATGATAATGTACTGTTTTTATCGATAAAAACCCACTTTTCTTCATCAGTCGTATTACAAGGGTTGTTTTCCTTTAAACCGGTCGTGACAAACTGAATATCAATGTAGCGGTTTTTTTGCAGCAGCTTAGGGTCCACTTTCACTGTGACATGATAGAATCCGTTTTTATCTTCTTTTCCTAATTCATCAAGCCGGACCGAGTGCGGCTGGCCATTGATCATCACTTTCAGTTCTGCAGCCTGAGAGGCAGACTCGTTTTCAGTCGCTGAGGCTTGAATCGTTTCAGACTTTTTCAGTTTAAGCGACAGCTTCGCCGATTGGTTTTCATCTAAAACAGCCGAAGCCGGATAAAAATAATGTGCTGAAGATGTTTTGTCGGCTCCAATTGTGATATCACCCGCTCCAAAATTCTCAAGGGTCAGCTTATCGCTTTCTTTTTTTTCAGTCTGCTGAAGCTTGCTGATTGAAAGTGTATCGCCGCTGAGCTGGCCTGTATATGTCTGATCTGTTATCACGCTGATTTTTTTAGTGAGCGCGTCCTCGGACGCAGCTTGCGCAAACAGAACCGGCTGCTGCTTGCCCTCTGCTTTCAGCACCCGCTCCGCAAGCAGAAGGTTTTCTCCTTTTGCCTGTAGCCCAGCTTGTTTCAACAGTTTTTTCACTTTGCCGTTCCAATGCTTGTCCACGCCGATAACAATCGTCGGCTTATCGATTTTTTTCAGTTCAGATTCCGTGACATACGCAATACTGACACTGCTGTCCACCGTTTTCAAATAGCCTTCTGTTTTAACAGCAGCATCTATTTCTGCTGAACTTGGGTTATCCGGAATGACGATAGCTGTTTCTTCCGCTGTATTTCCAGATTGGGCGAAAGGATACGGATAATGGTCCAGCGACGTTCCCTTCGCTTCACTGCTGTCAGCAAGTGTCAGCCGGCTGTCCGGATAAATTTTGATCCAGTTGCCTGATGTATCCTGTCTGACGCACACGCCCTCTTTCATTACGCCGTAGAATTTCAGCGATACGTTGTGATAGCCTTGCGCAGACTGGCTTTTATTCAGATTCAGCTTCACTGTTTTCCGTTTGGAATCACCATCAAGCTTTAACGTCTTGACCGGTTCATCATCAATGACAGCCGTTAACGATGATGGTGAAATTAAAAGATTTGATGCCTCGTATTCGATTACCAATTGCTGATTGCCCGAAGAGGCGCCTGCCGGGATCTGGTACGTCAGCTCTGCGCTGTCTTTTGATCCATACAGTGTAATCAACTCGCTTGTCAGCACCTGCTGTTTGGCTTGTTCTTGGCTGCTTTTCCCGAGGAGCGAACCGCTGACCTGTACGTCTTTGGCAAGAGCCGTTTGTCCAGTCATCGCCAGCAGCATGAAGCTTGTGAGAAAAATCATTATTTGTTTCAAAAAGGTCACCCGCTTTTATGTTGATTGTATCGTTCTGTCTTGTACCATTTGACCTCTTGCTTGAATAAACGGTGCTTGATTTCTACGAATAAAGAGTAGATAACAAGCACAATCCATGCCTGCGAGTATGTGAAGTACATGAGAAATACGATAAAAAAGTTTTGCTTGTTCATTTCTGTTTTTTCAATGCTCAACGTAATCATGACCTCTGTCATAAATAAGAAAAACGCCAAAATCCAGAGAATCATTGCCAAAAATCCAACAGACAAATGCAAATCATAAAACAAATTCACTACAAAAATCGCATTTGACATGATCACGCCAAAGAAAAACAGGAAGTACGTAAAGAAAAAATAAAACAAATCAAAGATAATCCGTTTTCGTTTCAGCTTAAAAAACTGCGCCAAAAATTTGAGCACGACATATTGATTGCCGCGCGCCCATCGGGTGCGCTGGCGCCACCATACCTTCCATGTTTCCGGTTCCTGCTCCCACGTGATGGCGGCAGGGAAAAAGCGGATGTGATAGCCGAGATTATATACCCGGATGGTCAGCTCAGTATCCTCAGCGAGCGCTTTGTCATCCCAGCCTCCGAGCTTTTCGATAATGCTTCTGCGGATCGCGAAGTTGGTGCCTGGGATCGTGGCGATTTTGAACCACTTCCATCTGCCTCCCTGGGCCATCCACTGAAAACAGATCGTTTCGATATTAATAAACCTCGTCAGCAGCGTCTTTGCCGCATTGATGACACGGAATTTCCCTACCACGGCGCCTGCCTTTTCGTCATTCATCAGGCCGAGCACAAGGTAATACACAGCCATTTTCTCAGGCGTGTTGTCGGCGTCATACACACAGATCACATCGCCGTTTGATTCGGCAAAACCTGAGTTAAGTGCAGAGGATTTTCCTTTTCCTGCATTTGGCGGCTTCGTAATCACCATTTTGATGAAATCGTATTTCTCGGAAAATTCATTGACGATATCACCCGTCCGGTCTGATGAATTATCGTTAACGACGATAATCTCCAGCCGGTCCTTCGGATAATAAAGGTTGACCATCGCCTTCAGCGTCTGTCGAATCACAACCTCTTCGTTATGCGCCGGGATGAGGACGCTGACCTTCGGCAGTTCCTTCATGTTTTCTCTCCACTTTGGAATATTCCGTTCGAAGGTCATATAGTGGCGAAACCCGCCCTGCATGAGAAACATGTGGTAGAGAAGCATAACCCATATTAAACTTAGCGAGATAAAGAACAGCGTATTACCCAAGGCTTCTTCTCTCCTTAAAAATTCGTTTTTTCAATGTGGCTCTCAAGTAAAACGTATAACTGACAAACATGATGACAAATAAGAGCACAACAGCGGAGAGAATCCATAACGCCTTTTCAAGAGGGGTTTGCCGGTGATGATCGAAAAACTCGTCAATCGCGCTTACGCCGTTTTTCACCTGAATCGTTCCGTCACCGCTTGTATGAATTTCCACTTTGTCTGTTTTGACGGTTTGTTTCGTTTTCTTTAAATCAAGCCATTCACTGTCTGGAATGCGTTCCATCTGATCAACCAGCTCCGGCAGATATTTCATCCCGAGGTACGGGTGATAAAATCCTCCGGCTACTCCGCCTTCAAAATCAATCATCTGGGAGATGTGCTCCTCCATCTCACCGAGCGGGTTTTGCTTCGATGTGTCGACAAAGCCGATCGTTTCCGGATAAAGCGTC
The DNA here is from genome assembly GCF_037963565.1 of Bacillus sp. PS95. Lineage (NCBI taxonomy): Bacteria > Bacillati > Bacillota > Bacilli > Caryophanales > Bacillaceae > Bacillus > Bacillus sp. PS95. The sequence continues at coordinate 486,598 of NZ_CP150160.1, read as the reverse complement.
ATTCCGTGCAACATCGAAGGAGCAGTCACAAACGGAGGTGCACCGGATGTTTTCCATGTTGTGCTGCTGAGCTGGACCTGGCCGAAAATGCTTGTAAAATACTGCGAGGCGATTTGATAGCCATAATCGGACATCGTGTAATGCGGCGCTTCAAACGCCAGCGGGTAAAGACCCGACGATGTCAAATCCTCAATGGCACGCGTCAGTTTTTGTTTTGTATACGTTTCTTCCTTTTCCCGAAATGGTTCGAGATAGCTGTGATAGGCTTGTTCGTTCGGGAAGTCCTGTTCTTTCTCCAAAATGGACGGGGGATCTTCGGCATTTCCGGATGTAATCGGCTGATCCGCCTTTGCATCCCAAAATTCAAAGCCCTCTCCTGTTTCACTGTAGCGATAAGCGTGAGTATAGCCGTGAACAATGATACTGCCGCCCATGCTTTGCAGCTTTTTCAGTACCTTGACCATCTTCGGTTGATCAGACAAATACACTTTGTCGCCTGTTTCCGGATTCAAGTAAACCGGAATGACCGCCAGGATAAAAGGAATATGCCGCTTATGCAGGTATGTACCGGCTTGAAGAAGCAGTTTTTCATCAGACATCGGGCTGATATCCTCGAGACGCAAATACAATAACGTCGTCCCCGCCTTCTCTCCGAAAGCTTCTCTGAGCTGTTTCGCCACGATCAAATTGTCATTTAACAAATTTGTTAATCCAATGTACACATTCCCTTTTTTTGTTTTCCATATAAAAGAATGTATTGTGCCGTCATCGGCTTTGAAGGTGTAAAGCGCCGTTCCTTTCAGGCCTGATACACTCAGCACGTTAAGCCCGCTTTCCAGAGACACATCGGCCTTTTCCGACCTGCTGTGAACCTGAAACACATTTTCTTTGCGGGCTAATGAAAGCCCGGAAAATTGGTTGATCTGGCCTGCGTTATAGCCAATGGCGACAACCGGTTTTTTTACGCCGCTGATAAGAGACAGCAATTTTTTGCTGAGCTTTCTTTTCGTTTGGCCGAAATAAATCACATGGTCTTTCCCTTTGAAATCCGATGCTTCAACGTCTGAATCTTTTTTGACTGTCACATGGGATGTAAAGTGGCCCGCAAGCAAATCGAGCATTTTGACTTGTGACGACTCTTTGCCGTCCAAGGTTGAGTAGATGATGAGAATGCCGGCATCTTGATCTTTCGCTTGCGCAGAAACGGGAAAAGACGCAATAGCTAAAAATAGAAGCATCATGACGCATAGCAATGTGATTCCTTTATAGTTCATTCATCATCATCTCGTTTTCCAGTTCTTCTAAAAATTGATCAGCTGTTTTGATATCGTTGCGGTAGGGCAAATAGCAAACGTGGAACGTAAGCGACACATACTTTCCATTTTCCAGCTGATATGTATCCAATTGTTTCTTCAGCTTTGTCAGAACGGCCGGCATATGTTCAGCAGGCGTGTGCGTCAGCACGATCCCGATACGCTCGTCAGAGGGACGGAATTTCTTATCCGTTTCCCGAACGCTTGTCCTGATTTGCTGACCGACATATTGGAAGAGGCGGTCCGTTTCTTTTTCACCGTACAAAGACTTAAACTCTTTGAAATAATGCATATGCAGCAGCAAAAAAACGAAAGAATTGCCGTAGCGCTCCGCCCGCTTGATTTCTTCTGAAAGTTCCAGCTTCATCCTTTGCTTGTTATCAAAACCAGTCACTCTGTCAACAGCAACATAGCTTTTAATTTCGGATTGAAGCCGTGTTATTGAGCGCCGAAGCTCTGCTGTAATATCGTGGATTCTTCCAGAAATAAAAGAAAACAGCAAAAGCGCGATTCCCCACACAACAAGCATTCGCAGCCCTTCCTCAGCCGGAAAGAGCGATGTCTGTCCAGTCTGGAAAAACATCATTAAGGTGCCGAGAACAAAGAGTACGATTAAGGTCACTGCCAGCGCGTAAATCGGGCCGAACCAGATGCCTGCGGCGATGACGCCAAATGTGATGCAAAGGATCAGAGCACCTTCTGATTGCTGGGCTGACACATAATAAATAAACAAAGACAGGGCCGCGATGAGCCCTGAAAAATAAGCAAATAATTTTTGTGATTCACTGAATGATATTTTCATTAAAAAGCTTCCTTTCGGCTAACAGCGGCAGCAGATTGTCAAATGAATGCGTCTGAGTGCCGCTCATATAGCCTCCATAATACGATTTCACCGGATCATGAATTTCAAAGCCATTCATTCTGTCATATATGGCTTTGATGACAGAACTGTTTTCATGCTGTTTTGTCAAAAACAATACGGCTAAGGCATATACGGATGGAGACTCATATTGGACGGCAGGCTCCTTCGTATCTGCCGAATACCGCCCGTACAGCTTTCCGTTTTTCTGAAATTCCTGCTTGATCCAGTCCGCTAAAACAGATGCTTTTTCATCCCCTTCCGGCAAATGCCAAGCAGCGTAAAGCTGATCAATCAGGTTGATTTCACTATCATATGTGTATTCCTTCGTCTCCGAGCTGTATGTCTTCGGCAGAAAGCCATTTTTTAAAGGAGCTGAATAGAGAACATTGGCATTCCGCTGTTCTGTGTCTTCGTCTATGATTCCATTCTTCTTTAAGACAGCTAAGGCGTCAGGCGTGACGTATGAAAGCGTCACATCCTTTGAAGCGGCCTGTGAGTCGTAATAGTCTGTAAATAACCCATTGTTCATATTGTATGTCTTCAAAGACGTGCCGATATCCCTAGCCATTTGCGCGTAGTCGCTGCGGCCCCATTTTGCGGCGGCTTGGTCAAGAGACAGCATAATTCTCATATCATCTATCAGCGCATTCGTCCCGCTCGCTTGGCCATTTTGAATCTTCCACGTCACCAAGTGATTGCTCATCAGAAATGAATCAGTCAGATGCTGATATTGATCCTGGAAATGCGGTGCGTCATTTTTGCTGAGCAGAAACTCCATCCACAGGCCGAGAGATTCCGACAAGTAAGAAGGCTGGTCTGAAAAATCGGTTTTAATCAGCCCTTGGTCATTCATTAAATTGTGATAGATGAAATATTCCGCCGGCTGGAGCGGGCTGGCATTCACTTCTGTCGCCGACTGATTTTGGGTCTTGTTTCCAGCTTCAGCACACCCTGCGGAAAGTCCGATAGATAAGAAGAATAAGATGACAGCAATTAGTACATGCCTCACAGGCAAATCCCCCTTTGTCGCCTGAAGCAAATCAGACGCTCACAAATAGTTATAGACGAAAATATGACTGCCATGTTACAAAGTACATTTACTATAAAAGAAAAAAATGCAGATTGCTAGCTTTTTTTCCCCTTTTTGAACATTAAGAAAACAGGACCTAAGTCCACTAAAAAAACCTGTGCGATAGGCACAGGTTTTTTTATTATTTATCCAAACCGAGTTTTTTCAGCTGTTCTGCCAGCGCGTTGTTAATCGGCTCATCTTTATTTTGTTTTTTCATATAAGAGGATACGTCCCGTTTGGTAGCACGCGCTTTGTCTTTGTTTTTTCGTTTTTCAAATACAGAGAGCTTTTCACGGTGACCGCACACACACGCAAAGGTTTGGCCCTCGCCTTGGCCGCGAAGCTCCATTCTTTTATGGCAATTCGGGCAGCGTGCGTTTGTTTTTCGGGCAATCGTTTTTCTGCTTCCGCATTCACGATCTTGGCACACGAGCATCGTCCCGCGTTTGCCGTTTACTTTCAGCATCATTTTGCCGCATTCCGGACATGCCGTTCCCGTGATGTTGTCATGTCGGAAGGTTTGGCTGCTGTTTTTGATTTCTTTTACCGTTTGGTGAGCGTAAGCCTTCATATCTTTAATAAAAACAGCCGATTTCAATTTGCCGGCCGCGATCGCAGACAGCTTTTGCTCCCATTCTGCTGTTAAGGCCGGTGATTTCAGATCCTCCGGAACAAGCTGCAGGAGCTGTTTTCCTTTAGATGTGATAAAAATATCTTGGCCTTTTTTCTCGATTAAAAAGCTGTTGAACAGTTTTTCAATAATGTCGGCACGCGTTGCCACCGTGCCGAGGCCGCCTGTTTCTCCAAGCGTTTTGACGAGGCCTTTTTCTTCTCCCTGCATAAACGCGCTTGGGTTTTCCATCGCTGACAGCAAGGTTCCTTCATTAAAGCGGGCAGGCGGCTTCGTTTGGCCGCTTGTTTCCGTTAACGTGCGGACGGCAAGTGTGTCGCCTTTTTGAAGCGCAGGAAGTGTCTGATCTCTGTCACCCTCCTGCTCATCATCCTCATCCGCCATATCATAAACGGCTTTCCACCCTTGCGACTGCACGGTTTTGCCTTTCGCCGTAAAGGTTTCTCCGCCGATTTCTGCGATGACCTTTGTTTCCTCATATTCGAATGCAGGCATTAATACAGCCAGGAAACGTTTCGCAATCAGGTCATACAGCTTTCGTTCTTTATCACTCAGACTGCTGAGAACGAGCGGCTCTTCGGTCGGGATAATCGCGTGGTGGTCTGACACCTTCGCGTCATTGACATATCCTTTATGAGATTTAATGCCGCGTTTTTTAATTTGGCTGACATATTGGGCATACGGTTTTACTTCCATGCCTTCCAGACGGTCTTTTAACGTCGGGACGATGTCACTGGATAAAAATCTAGAGTCCGTCCGCGGATATGTGACGAGCTTATGCTGCTCATATAGCTTCTGCAGGACAGAAAGCGTTTCTTTAGCAGAAAAACCGAAGCGCTTGTGGGCGTCACGCTGCAGCTCCGTTAAATCATAAAGCGCAGGCGCAAAGCTTTTTTTCGCTGTTTTTTTCAGCTCAGCTACGACCGCTTGCTTTCCTTGGAGATTTTTTAGCAAACGGCTTGTTACATCTTGATTGAACGTTCTCGTCTGCTTTGATTTCTTATCCTGCCACGTCAGCGTCATGCCGTCGACTGCAGCACGGATGCCGTAATACGGAACGGGCGTAAACGCCTGAATGTCTGCCTCGCGCTTTGCAATCATGGCAAGCGTCGGAGTCTGCACACGCCCGCATGAGAGCTGGGCATTGAATTTTGTGGTAAGTGCACGGGTGGCGTTGATCCCCACAATCCAATCCGCTTCCGCTCTGGCGACGGCAGAATGGTACAGGTTTTCATATTCTTTGCCGCTGCGCAGCTTTTGAAAACCTTCCTTGATCGCTTTATCCGTCACAGATGAAATCCACAGCCGCTTGATTGGTTTTCGGACATTCGCTTTCTCAATGATCCAGCGCGCAACAAGCTCACCTTCCCGGCCTGCGTCAGTCGCGATGACAATCTGATTGACGTCTTTACGGGTAAGCTGGGATTTGACTGCATTGAACTGCTTTCCGGTTTTTTTTATCACCACAAGCTTCAAGGGTTCTGGAATAATCGGCAGATCCTCTAGGCGCCATGATTGAAATTCTTTTCCGTAGCCTTCCGGATCAGCAAGCGTCACCAAATGGCCTAAAGCCCAGGTCACAATATATTGATCGCCTTCGAGATAACCGTTTCCTTTTTTATGGCACTTCAGCACCCGGGCTAAATCCCGGCCGACTGAAGGTTTTTCAGCTAATACAACTGTTTTTGACATGCTTGATCACTTCTCTTTCTTTCGCGCTCATCCTGTTATTATAACAGACTTCACGCGGCACTCTCTAACCGCGCCCGTTTTTCGTGTCAATTTCTGAGAAAATGACGTGAGTGACGGTTTGCGCGTAGGGCGATGTTTTGTTAATGAAATCTTCTACCGCTTCGAGGCTTTCGGCATTGATTTTCAGCATATAGCAGGCTGCACCTGCAATCCGGTAGCAAAATTCAATATTCGGCAATGTTTGAATATAGCTTTTGAACCGCTCGTAATCCGCGTTTTTAACGGTTGCTTCCACAATACAGGAAACGGGAAGCCCAAGTTTTTTCTGGTCGACCTCCAGCGTGTATTGCTTGATGATGCCAAACGATTCAAGCTGCCTTACCCGTTCTGTCACAGATGGAGGCGACAGCTTAATTTTTCTGCCTAATTCCCTCATCGACAAACGGCTGTCCTTCTTCAGCTCCTCAATGATATTCAGATCAATCTGGTCAAGTTTCATTTCAACATCCTTCTTTTTTGATTTTGTACACATTATCTCGGGTATTTTTGTAAATGACAAGTACAGTTCCCTAGAAAAGGCATGTAAAAATGAATGTTTTCCGAACATTTTTTGAAAGCTGTCATATGCCCCTCCGGATTGTTTATAGTATAAAATGAAAACGTGTCCACAAGGAGGGCGATTTATGCTGCACACGCCGATCGGAAGACTTCGCACGATGGGTTTTATTGAAGGAATGTCACTCTTAATCCTGTTGTTCATCGCTATGCCGCTTAAATATTGGGCAGGCCTTCCGCTTGCGGTGACAATTGTCGGTTCGGTTCACGGCGGGTTGTTCATTTTGTATTTGCTTGTCTTGGCTTATGCAACCTTCTCTGTCAAATGGCCGCTGAAATGGTCAGCTGCCGGCTTCATCGCCGCTTTCGTCCCATTCGGAAATTTTTTGTTCGACCGCGGATTAAGGAACTATAAATAAGGAAGCGCAAAAAGGCTGGATCTTTATGATCCAGCCTTTCTTATTAAAACCACTTTGTCAGCCACGCGATATAGTAGGCCCCGGGAATAAACATGAGCTGGGCGAGGAGTGTGCCCGCCACCCTTGATGTGACCATTGTGACAGAGGTCCATTTTAAATAGATATAGCTTCGTTTTCCTTTTGCCACATCATCAGCTAGAACGGATACTTTAGGATCAACAAAAATGGCCAGCAGCATCGTCGCAATTCCGTTGATCAAACCCGAAGCCATGACGGCTGTCGTGCTGCGCTCCGGCGCCAGAAGGCCTGCGTATAAAGCCGAAAGCACGCCAATCGTATAAATCGATGTGATCAGCATGTTGATGACAAACAAACGCTTCGGAATCAAGCGCATATGAAATCCTTTTACATATGAAATGGACGGCAGACGCAAATAGGAAAGGGCATTTTTGAATCCTTGTTTCGAGAATCCCTTTCGGAATACTTGAAAAACGGAGCCGCCGCCGCCCGCCAAGTGAATAATCGCCCGTGAAAAAAGAGCGACAAAAGACGGGAGCAGGATAATGCCCAAAATGGTGCCGACTGTCGATCCGAAAATTAAAAAGCGGAACTGCTCCCCTACAATCGCCAGTGCGTTTTTTCCAGCATCATCAATTAAATGCCCAGTAAAGGGCTGCTGCACCATGTTCGACATTCTGGATACGATGACCATGACATTAAACAGAGAAAGCGCGGACGCAATAAATCCAACGCGGGCCCCGGAAAGCCTTGTGGCATAGGCTAAAGTTTCTATCGAGTGAATCAGCAATAAAAAACAAAAAATAAAAAGTACTTGTGTTGTAATGACATGCACGTTATTCTTCCTCCAATTTCATCCTAGAGATAAGACTGGAAAGAAGACAAGGAGGTTTCAGTACGATGTGTTTTTTGCAATAAAAAAACCGTCCGGCGTACGCCGGGCGGTTTGTCTTATTCTTTTCTATACGCAAATAAAGATTATATCATCCGCCAAGTCAGGCGGGTTAGATTCATAAAGCATTGTTCCGAAGAATCATTCTGGAAAGTAAACACCATGGAAATTTCTTGAACACAAGACAACGAAAGCCCTACCTCTCAATCGTCACTGCGGCTCCGAAGCCGCGCCGGTGTGAATTGTAAAACAAAAAAGTCTTTTTTCCATCTCATCGTTAGGGGCGATTTGTTATGAAGGAAAAGAATAAGGGCAGCTGGTTATGCTGCTTGGGAAGCGGTAAGCTTCTCTCTCAAAACAGAAAAAAGAAGTTTACTTTCTTTTTTATTTGCTTATTTTTCTTACTAGCTATTCATAATAACATATCGCCCCTGAAAACACAAATTTTTTATAGTTCGAGTGAGACCGGTGTTTTCTCCCCGGCATTCATTAATCTGATATCCTCCGGTTCAATTTCAAGAATCACCAGATTCGGATCATCCTTGCCGTCAAACCAGCGCTCTAATTTGGAACTCCATATTTTGTCCTTGAGTTCTGCCGAATTGTTGATTTTGGCTTTTCCGGCAACTTCGACATATGCGTCGCCAAAACCTTCACAATCATAGCCTAATAAAATGTGGACATTGGGGTTGTTCTCAATTTCTTCTGCTTTATGAGTTTCCTTGCTTGTCGGTGTGTAAATCGTCAGCCCGTCATGGAAAAAAGTCATGTAGCGGGAATGCGGTTTGCCCTTTTGAACTGTTGCGAGCGAACCTACTTTATGGTGATCTAGAACATCAAGCACTTTTTGTTTAATGTCTTGCTGATTCATCTCGAATCACTCCTTTTTAACGTCTCCGCTGTTACTTTTCCACATCCGGGGAAGATTTAAACAAGAAAGTGTGCTCTTTATTTTTCGCCTTCCCATTCACGCTTTAACAGACTGTAGTAGACGAGGTCGTGATGCCTGCCGTTTACGTATAAGCCATCCCGTGCCCTTCCTTCCTCTAGAAACCCGATCCGCTCCGGAACCGCTCTGCTTTTTTCGTTTCCGACAGCCGCACAGATCGCCACACGATTCAGCTCAAGCTCTTCAAAAGCATACGTAATGAGTTTTCGGCAGGCAGCTGTAATAATGCCTTTCCCTTCAAATTCTTCGGCAATCCAATATCCGATTTCCGCCTTACGATTCACTTGATCAAGGTTATGCAGGCTGATCATGCCGCATAGGCTGCCGTCATAAAGGAGCCCCGCCTCAATGCCGTTCAGGTCGGCATACTGGCGCCGCCAATCTGGAATGATTGTTTCTCGGTACGTGTCAGCGCTACTTGGATTTTCCGCAAAAAACAGCCACTTGCCAAGCCGCTGCTGATTTTGGATAATGAGTTCGGCCAGCCGCTCCGCATCATTCGGCTCCAATAATCGGATGGTGATGTGCTCATTTACCTTGCAGGTGAACATTGCCTCGCCCTCTTTCCTTTTTTACCCATTATAGCGATGATTCCGTTTTTTTCAATACAAAAAAGGATGGGCTGCTAAGCCTCATCCTTATATTCTTGGATCGGTAAAGATATCATGTTTATCCGTGCTCGTCGATGACATTTCCGTCACGACAGCACCTTCTTCCCCGGCCTGGAACCAATGCTTTGTATTCGGGGGAATTGTATATTGCCCGCCCGGTTCTAGCTCAATTTCGTGCCAGACCGTATAGTGTTCTCTGTCTTCCTGAGGAGGGAGAACTTTTGGAAGCGGCGTTTTTTCTCCTTCTACGTAAAGATACACTTTTCCGTAGCGGCAGCGGAAGGTCTCCTGCTTGCCTTCCTGGCCGTCGACCGGCGGATGGCGGTGTTCCGGGCAAGTCTGTCCCGGAAACAGCACCAATTCCTTTGAACAATAACGGTCTGTATTGACGTAGACGAAGAGCTGGAGCCCGACTTTTCTTTCTTTTCCTAAGCCGTAATCCATCAGCTGGATTTGGTCTACTTCCTCGTCCGTTAATACAATCCCTGCTTTTTGATAGTAGCTGTTCACTTCTTCTTTCGTGATGCCCATATGTCTCACTCCCTCTTATGTCGTCACAAAGTTTCCGCCGTTGACATGCAGGGTCTGTCCTGTCATGTAAGAGGACTCATCTGATGCCAGAAGCACATAACAGCCGACGTGCTCAACAGGCTGTCCAGGACGGCCCATCGGCGTATCTTGCCCAAATTGAGCAACTGTTTCTTCAGGGAACGTAGCTGGGATTAGTGGCGTCCAGATTGGACCCGGCGCGACTGCATTTACACGGATGCCGTCTTTAACAAGCGCCTGCGCCATTGTTCTTGTAAAGGCGTTGATCGCCCCTTTTGTCGCTGTATAATCAATCAGTGTCGGGTTCCCTACGTACGGGTTGATGGATGTCGTATTGATGATGGCGCTGCCCGGTTTCAGGTAATCAATTGCTTTTTTAGTCAAATAAAATTGAGAATAAAAGTTTGTTTTGAATGTGCGGTGAAGCTGTTCGCTCGTAATCTCTTTGATGCTTTCCTTCGGATGCTGTTCACCTGCATTGTTGACAAGGATGTCAAGGCCGCCTAGTTCCTTGACCGTTTTTTCAACCGCTTCATTGCAGAATTCCTCTTCACCTACGTCACCAGTAATCAGCAGGCATTTTACGCCTTCTTGTTCAACACGTTTCTTCGTCTCCTCAGCGTCTTCATGCTCATCCTTATACACAATGGCGATGTCTGCGCCTTCCTTTGCATAAGCGACGGAAACCGCGCGTCCGATCCCGCTGTCGCCGCCTGTAATAAGAGCTACTTTTCCTTTTAATTTGTCTGCTCCTTTATAATCCTCGTACTCATACACCGGACTTGGATTCATTTCGCTTTCAATTCCCGGCTGGCGACTTTGAGTTTGTGCCGGCAGTTCTTTTGGATAATTTGCCATGATGATTCTCCTCCTTTGTTTTCATGTCTATTTGTTGTGTACCTCACACACTCTTTGGATAAACATGGCTTGGCACCTTCGCATTGCTTTATCAGAAAAATGTTTCACATGGAACGCTTGGAGGAAATAACTCAAAAAGGGGGTTGGTTGCTGAATGATTAACATGCTTTCTAGAAGATTCAGCAGGCCAAAGGGCGTCATCGGCATGATTGCCGGGTACATCATGGCTGCTGAAAATCAAACACTGAATCAGTGGACAATCAATCAGCTGGGTATCACGCGCGGGGACAGCATTTTAGAAGTCGGGTTTGGCCCGGGATACTGCATGCAGCAGATGCTGAAACGCGAGAAGGATGTTCAGCTTCATGGGATTGATGTGTCAGAGGCCATGCTGAAGCTGGCCGCCCGCAGAGTGAAATCCAAGGGTGTGCGCCTGATACAAGGAAGCATCGAGACATTTCCTCTCCCCGCCTCGTTTTATGATAAAGTGATTTCCGTTAACAACTACACCATTTGGAATGACCAAACAAAAGGCATGAAACAGATTTATCGGGCATTAAAGCCAGGCGGCAAAGCAGCCATTACGATGCAGCCGCGGGAAGCGGATGCCAGTCCTGAGAAAACCAAATCATTTGGAAGACAGATGATTGCTGACTTTAAAGCAGCCGGCTTCGAAGACATTGATATAGAATTTAAGAACATTAAGCCTGAGCTTTCCGTCTGTGCAACTGCAAAGAAGCCCGCCACATAAAGTGGACGGGCTTCTTCTTTTATGAATGTACAGCCTGATTGCGCAGGACGTCTTTTTTCACCTTGCCAAGGTTGTTTTTCGGCAGTTCGTTAACAAATTCAACTTCAGGTATTTTGTAAGCGGACAGGCGTTCTTTACAAAATGCAATGACATCCTCTTCCGTGATGCGCTGGCCGCCATTTTTCACGATAAAAGCTTTCGGTTTTTCACCGTAAAGCGGATCAGGAATACCGACCACAGCCGTTTCAAGGATTCCCGGGATCTGCTGGATAACTTCTTCAACCTGATCAGGATAGACGTTATCGCCTCCGTAAATAATGACATCCTTGTAGCGTCCCGTGATGAAAATAAAGCCATCTTCATCTACATATCCTGAATCTCCGGTTTTAAACCATCCATTTTGCAGCACTTTCGCTGTTGCTTCAGGATTGTCTTCATAGCCTTTAAATAAGAATGGAGTATGAACAACGATTTCGCCGATTTCTCCTTGAGGAAGTTCTTCTCCGGTCAGAGGATCTTCCACTTTGACTTTAACACCTGCCACAGGTTTTCCTGCAGATGCCGCTTTATCCATTCCCATATCAGGCGTCCATGTGCTGATGCCCCAAGCCTCAGTACTTCCATAGCCATGCGCAAGCGGAATGCCAATATCAAGATAGCGGCGGATTAGGCTGCTCGGCACTTTTGTTCCGCCTGTCATTAAAATCACAAGCGAAGATAAGTCAGTTTGGTGCGTTTCCCACGCCTCAAGCAAATACGTGTAAAACACAGGAAGAGCCATCACGGTCTGAATTTTCTCTTCTTCAATGACCTTCAGCATGTGAACAGGATCTTGATCCTCTGTAAACACAAAGGTTGTTTCTGCAAATGTTCCAAGCATGATGCAAATGAGCGCACTCGTATGATAAATCGGATGGCACGCGAGAAAACGAAGGCCCTTCATGCGTGCTATTGAGCTGTTGGATTTTTTAACGTATCTGTATATGCCGCCATGTGTAATCATGCATCTTTTCGGGTTTCCCGTTGTTCCAGATGTAAACATCAGAAGTGCTGTATCATCAGGGGAAACCATTTCCGTCTCTGGCAAATGATCAGGACCTGCAAACAGCGCTTCAAATTCAGCAGATGTTTCGTAAGCTGTTCCTGTTTCCATTGTTACACACAGTGAGGATAATTCAGGAAGAACTTCATCCAGTATCTCTTTAAACTCCGCTCCGTAAAACATCGCTTTCGGTTCACTTGCTTTTAAAATGCCTGTCATTTCATATGGTTTCAGCTGCCAGCTGACAGGTACGACAACAGCACCTATTTCAAGTGCGGCGAACATAACAGTTGATGCGGGATGGCCGTTTTTACAAAGCAATGCAACACGGTCGCCCTTTTGAATTCCTTTTTGAAGCATGGCATTCGCCAGCTGATTAATCCGTTTACGGTAACCTTTATATGTCAGTGTATGGTCTCCGCTTTTTACAGCCTCTATTTCTTCGCTATTCGGCATGTCATGCAGAATCAGATGCTGTAATGTTTCCATATCGTCATCTCCTATATTCTCTTGAATCTTCAATAATTTGTTAGATTTTCTTCCTTACTTCACCCATTTTAACCCAAAAAAGATAACTTGTAAAACTATTTCATTTTGGAATTATTCCAATAATGAATGATAAAATAGTCCCACATTTTCTTATTTTGTTCCCCATCCACAGAAAAACACACGCCAAATTTTTGACGTGTGCCATGCAGGTTTACAGTATGTTTTTTTCTTTCATCCATGTGAAAAATATGCGGTTTAACCGCTGATACAATTCTTGTTCTCCTTCTTCCTGAAACCCCGCCATGCTTTCTCCGCTCTCGATAATTGCCGAGCTGATCGCGCTTAAAATCTCTGAGCCTTCAGCAGATAATGAGCCAGGCGCCATCATGACGAGAATGCGTGTCATCCTGAGGGTATTTCCGTCCATGCCATCCACTTCATAGGAGGTGCTGAGATCAAACATTTTGAAAAAAGGCAGGACGATTTCATCATTTTTGAGATGATAAAGCGCCATGTTTGTTCCGGGGATTCCCAATCCCCCTTGTTTCTCCCGCTCAGCCAGGCAAAACGCAGCTTTTTCCGGATCACGGATCAAGCCATCCTTCTTCAGCTGTTGAAAAAGCTCTAACAGAAGCATGCTATGGTCCGGGTTTGTTTTGAGTTGAGCTAGCGTAAAATGGCGCAGAACATCTTGGATAACCTCCATATACCGCCCTATGCTTTCCGCCGCCTCTAGCATGTCAGGTACATCAGCTTGCTGCGCCTCTTCCTTCGGGCTTCTTTTTTTGTTAAGAATAAGGGGAATCTTCCGCTTGATATACTGCTTGACCTGGTTTGCGTCTTCCTCATTTAATAGTGGGCTGACCATGATGTAATCAATGTTTTCATAAGGAATCGGTACAGTGGACACAATCATATCATAGGCTTGAACATCCTTCCCCTTTAGCTCGATCAGGGATGACATATCAAACGATTCAATTTCCGGCAGCTCTTTTTTCAGTCTGGAGGCAAGCATTTTCGAGGAGCCGATCCCGCTTGAGCAGACGACAAGCGCTTTCACTTTTGCTTCTTCTTTTTTGATTTCAAGAGCCGAGCCAAAGTGAAGAACGATAAAAGCGATTTCATCATCAGAAAAGGACATGCCCGGAAAATACTTTTCGACGCCTTCTTCGATCGCCATATAAAGCAGAAAATAATCGCGCTTGATCTGTTCCTTCATCGGATTGTATATCTCAATATTTTCTTTTATGCGGCTGACGGCCGGCTCCAAATGGGCAATCAAGCCTTCATATAAAGAGTAGTTTTTCGTTAGATCCATTCTGATTTTGTCTGAAATAAAAGCAATGAGCCGCTTTGTTTGCAGGGCTGTTTCCAGCTCAATTTCCTGCGCTTTGTATTCTGTTTTGTATTTTCGATTGGCGCTTCGAAGGTGGATTGTAATATAGCCGACCTCCGCCTCTGGAATCGTCACGCCGAAGGCACGTTCAAGCTCGCCCGCGATTTCAAGAGCCGAACTGTATTCTTTCGCATTCTTCAGTTCCTCAAGCTCATTTTGCTCCATGGTGATGGTTTCCCCAAGCTTAATTCGTTCGATCGCATACGTCAGATGGACGACGAGCGCTATATAGGAGCTGTCGGACAATGAAAAAGCGATTTTTTCTTTGAGTTGAAATAAGATGCGCTCCATTTTTAGCAGCTCACCTTTGCTGACAACCCCGAACATTTTCTCTGAAGAATCGGCTTTTCCTTTGATGTTTAATTCAACCGCTTCCAAAAACATTTGGATGTCGAGACGGTTCACAATCAAGTTGCCGACAATTTTCCGTTTCGCATTCTCCGGCCCTATAAGCTGGATGCCAAAACCTCTTTTGCGGATCAGTGTCAGTCCGAAGGGAGAAATCCACTTCTCGAGCTCATCTAAGTCATAGCTGACCGTGGCATTCGTCACCTGGAGATCATGAGCAAGAGTGTACAGTTTGACGGGCTCCTGAGACTCTAATAACGAACAAAGAATGAGCAGTTTCCGTTCGTCGGCGCTGTATTCATGCTGTTCATATGATAAATCAGTAAGCAGCTTTTGTTTATCCTCGGGACTTCCCACTGCTTTCAACCCTTTACCGGGCTGTTTATCTAACGTAAGCCCCACGGTTTCCATCAGCGGTTTAATTGATTTGAGTTCCCTGTGAATGGTTCTCGTGCTGACTTGCATCAGCTCAGCAAGCTCAGTTACGGTTATATATCTGTTTTGTAATAATAAGTGCTTTAACAGCTTTTGTTCTCTGGCAGTCATATACATAAAAAAGACCTCCTAGCCAATCTTGATGTGCGGATGAAGTCGCAAGGAGATGCAGTAGAGGATATAGAGAGGTTTCCTTTTAATATAAAACGCTTTCAAGAAAGAATCAATCACTTATAAATGGTAATTTGGCACTATGCGGTGTGACAATATTGAAAAAGCATCAGCTGGTAAGCTGATGCTTTTTATGGAATATCGTAACCCTGTACGGCTGTAAAAATGCGGAACCATTGATCCTGGTCAAGCTTGTATGACAACGCATTTATCGCGGCGGAAATCCGCTCGCGCTTTCCGCTTCCGACAATCGGCATAATGCCGGCCGGATGCGTGAACAGCCATGCGTACATGACCTCGCCCAATGAAGCGGCGCCAATCTCTGCTTGAACGGATTCAAGCGCCGTGCGGACACGCCGGTCTTTTTCCGTGTCACCAGTGAAAACTTTGCCGCCTGCCAGAGGCGACCAAGCCATCGGCGGAATCCGTTTTTCCTGGCACAGGTTCAAAGTGCCGTCGAGCATATTTTCTAATTCGTATGCGGAAAGCTCAATCTGGTTGGTCACAAGCTTCTCAGGCAGATACGTTTCCAGCATCCGATACTGGTGATCTTTAAAATTTGAAACGCCAAAGTACCTGACCTTGCCAGAGCATTTCAAGGCCTGAAACGCCTCTGCTACTCCCTCCGGATCCATGAGCGGGTCCGGTCTGTGAATCAACAGCACATCGATATAATCCGTCCTAAGGTTCATAAGCGATTGCTCAACAGAAGCCAAAATATGCGATTTGCTTGTGTTATAATGATGCGATCTGTGAGCGGGCCGTTCAGGCGATTCAAGAACGATACCGCATTTTGTGACCAGCTCTATGTTTTCTCTTAATCCAGGCGAAAGGGCAAGGGCGTTTCCAAACAGCTTTTCGCACGTATAGCCTCCATAAATATCCGCATGATCAAAGGTCGTGATGCCGTGATCGATACACCATTCAATGAGACTCAGAAGTTCAGCATCTGAATAGTTCCATTCATTCAGCCGCCAAAGCCCGTGTATGACTCTTGAAAATTGAAGATCCTCCGCCAATTGAATACGCTGCATGCAAAATCCCTCTTTTCTTTGTATAAACCGGGTTTTGCCCCTTACTAGTTCATTCGGCCTCAGATCCCCTTTTTCCTTTCGCTCCTTTTAAAAAGACATTTTAATTCGATTGAAATTGCTTTTTCGCTTTCTCAACGACATAGTGGCTGCCGCCGCGGTCCTGCACATTTTGGATCATCATGGCGACAAGCAGGTCTTTGTTTTTGTAATCGTAGCCGACAAACCAGCCATTTTCCGTGCCGTCTTTATCATCTTTTGATGTTTTCAGCTCGGCTGTTCCTGTTTTCCCGGCCACTGTGATTCCTTTTACGACAGGCTGATACGCTGATCCGCGCTCATCTTCCACAACGCCTTTCAGACCTTTTGTAATGTCTGCCGCCCCTTCCTTCGTGACCACTTGCTTGTGCCAAACATCAGCTGTTTGTGAATCTTTTTTGATCAGCGTCGGTTTGACAAGATCTCCATTGTCAACAAATGGCGTGTAAGCAGTTGCCAAGTGAAGCGGAGACATTTGCATTTGCCCTTGTCCATAGCCTGTATCCGCAAGCAAAATGTCTGAATCAAGCTTGTCATTTGCAATAGACGATTTCTGGATCGGGAATTCATACGGAACGTCCTCTGAAAAACCGAATGTTTTTAAGCCTTTTGTGAAGGTGTCCGCTCCCATATCAAGCGCATTCTGGGCAAAATAAATATTGTCTGACGTAATAAGGGCGTTTTCCAAATCGACTTGTTGAAGTCTCTCAGACACACGTGTCACTGAATAGCCGCCCCATCTCGAATCTTTTTGCCACTCCTTGCCTTTGATTGTTTTCTTCTCATCGGCTTTAAGGGTGCCGTTTTTGATTCCAATAGCAGCCGCAATCGGTTTAATGGTAGAACCTGGCGCGTATGTCTTATTGAATTTCGCTGAAAACGGATTGTTTTTATCTTTGTTTAGCTTTTTCCATTCCTTATCGCTCCAGCCGAATATAAATCCGTTTGGATCGTAGGAAGGCGCGCTGACAAGGGCGAGTGTTTCGCCTGTCTTCGGCTGCAGCGCGACTGCCGCCCCGCTGTCATCCTTCAGTTCATCATACAGCTTCGTTTGCGTTTTGATATCAATTGTGAGGTGAAGATCCTCGCCGTCCTTTGCTTTCTTTTCAGCAATGACTTCCCCGGTTTGCGGCACGTAGATTTTCCAGCCAGTTGTGCCTCTTAGCTTGTCTTCATACACATTTTCAAGTCCGGCGATACCGATGTTAGACGTATCGCTGTACGTTCCTTCTTTCTTTTTCTTCAGTTCTTCCGCTGTAATGGCGCGGACATAGCCTGTCAAATGGGCTGTCTTTTCGCCATACGGATAGTAGCGGGAGCTGACATTCGTTCTTGTTACGCCTTGTAATGACGTCGCTTCAGAAACTAATTTCTCCTGGTCAGGCTTGACCTTTTTGAGCGGCACAAACGAATCGTCTTTTACCCAGCCTTGATCCAGCTTTTTCTTGATGTCGTCTTCAGTCAAATCAAGTTTTTTGGCGAGTTCTTTTATGACTTTCTCTTTTTTATCGCCAAGCTCTCCGGGAACAATTCCAATTTCCGGAACATCTGTATTGACAGCTAAACCTTTTCCATTTTTATCGTAAATTTGGCCTCGTTTCGGTTCAATGCTCATAATTTGCACGGTTTTGTCGTCAGCCAGCTGCTTGAAAATAAACGATGGGTCCCAATCTATATTCCATGACTCCTCGTCATCTGTTTTTTCTAATTTCAGCACAGCAGTATTCTTGAAGCTGACTTTGCCGGCATTTGTGTTCATGCTGACTTTATACGGGATATGTTTCATTGTCTTGTTGTCTTGATCGTCCTTATCTACTTCTCCCGCAGTGACTTTCAAATTTTTTACGCCGGCCTGCTCATAGATGGCTTTATACCTGTTGACGAAATCTTTTTTGGAGATTTCTTTTTTGACATCTTTAGTCAGGCTTTGATACATGTCATCGAATTGCTGATCGTTCCACTGTTTCACGAATGCTTCCATGCGATCCTCTGGTGAATCTGTTTTGGAGCATCCGATTAACCCAATCAATCCGACGCATAGAAATACTAGTAGAATACACTTTTTTAACATGACTTTCCCCTGCCTTCCACTTGTTATTTTCTCTTAATTGAATTGGTGCGTGCAAGATTTTTTTGAAAATGAAGGAAAAGTTCACCGATTTTGCAGAAATCTCCTATCGTTTGCTGTAGACTATTTGAAAAGACAGAAAGAAGGGATAGCATGTTCAGGGAGGCAGCAATGCTTCACATTAAAGAAGGCCTTGAACAAGAGTTTGAGGATGCATTCCGGCAAGCGGCGCCGATTATTTCCGGCATGAAGGGCTATATCACTCACTCGTTATCAAAATGCATGGAGGAAACGCATAAATATCTGCTTCTTGTGGAGTGGGAAACACTTGAGGACCATACGGAAGGCTTTCGCGGTTCTTCAGAGTATCAAGAGTGGAAAGCCTTGCTTCATCGGTTCTATACCCCGTTCCCGACGGTCGAGCATTTTCAGGATGTGTAATAGATTTATATAATATGAAGTGTAAAACCGATAAGGGAGACAGACCATACAAAAACGGCGGTATAAATATTAAAAGCGCCTGAGCCGTCATTTTCTTTTTTGCGTTCTTCAAGCCCCTGCATAAACATGACCGCACCAAGAAAGACGAGCATGACCGATTGGATAACAGAGGTGTGTTCCGTATAGTTAAAAGCAATAAGCGCCAGTATAATAATGATAACCGCAAAAGACATTTTAAAAATCCGAAACAAAAGGACCATCCTTCCTTATATACGAAATATTGAACGTTATGGCTATATTTGCCTACGCCCTCCATTATTCTAGCGCACTTTGTTTGTCTGTAGAACAGAAGACAGAGAATTTTAAGTTTCTTTTAATATTTCGATCACACATAAAAAACGCGCCTGTCATGAGGCGCGTTTTCTATGAAACTGATAATTCTTTATAGCCTAGCTTGTGAACGGCTTCAGCCATCGCTTGATAGCCTTTGCTGTTCGGATGGACACCGTCAAAGGACAGATATTCCTGTTCTTTGCCTTTGAAGATGCTATAGGCATCCGCGATTTTGACATGGGGTGCTGATGCAAGTGTTTCTAAATGTGAATTAAACGAAGTGATCCATTTGCCGGCGATATCAATTTCGGGAAACGGATTGTATAAGTTGAACACACGAATGGCGTACGGGGAAGGATTTTCTCCTTTAATCTCGGCGATTTTGGCAATCATCTTTTCAAAATTCTCATGACAATGGGCGGATACACGGCTGAAAATCGTTTCATCCTTAGAGGTTTGGTAGGCTAAGACCGAATCGATGAGATCGTTTCCGCACCCTGTGATCGTTATCATATCAGCATCTCGAATGCATTTTTGCACATAGGGATATGACAGGAGTCCCAAAATCTCTTCTGTATTCAGGCCTGATCTGGCAAATATGTTTATTGCCGTTCTTGTTTTCAAGTCAGCTTCCATCATGTCCCCAAAACGCTGGACGAAGCCGGGTGAAAACAGCCCGGAGCCTCTCCCTGTCGTCAAGGAATCGCCCAGAGCTGTATATCGAAGCACCATGTTCTTTCCTCCACTCTTGAACGTCGATACGTTAATGTACGCAGCAGAGAAAAGATTGGCTACTTATGTATATCCTATTTTTCTTGAAATCTGTAAAGCGGCGTCCTTCACCTTTTCTGTTAAATAGGGCAGCCTGTCTTCTGTAAATCTCGCTTCAAAGCCTGCAATGCTAATGCCGGCTGCCACTTGGCGCTTATGGTTAAAGATCGGGGCGCCGATCGCCGCCGTATAGTTTTCGAGCTCTGAATAGCTGACAGTATAGCCATTTTGCACAGAGGCATCAATCTCCTGAAGCAGTTTTTCGGGATCGGTAATCGTTCCGGAGCCAATCGAAATGAGCTCGGTTTGTTTGATGTATGCTTCGATTTCTTCACGGGGAAGAAAGGACAGAATGCTTCTGGCGCACGCTCCCGCGTATAGGGGGGAACGCCTGCCGATCGCCGTATACAGCCGCACAGTCTGTGTCCCTTCTATTTTCTCAACGTATATCGCTTCATTGCCGTCCCTCATGATCAACTGCACGGCCTCATCCACTTCCCGGCACAGCTCTTCCATCACCGGTTTCGCTATTTTTCTGATATCCAGCCTGTCAGCGACAAGCTGTCCGAATTCCAAAAACACCAATCCCAGCGAATAAGCGCCGGACGCATCCCGACTGAGGAACCCCATTTCCTCCAAAGAGCTGACCATCCGGTGAACAGAGGTCTTCGGCATTCCCGTCAGCGACACCAGTTCACTTAAGGTTAGGCTTGGTTTATGCAAAAACAAATTAAGCAGCGCCATAGATTTGACTACGGTTTTATTTTTATTCTGCATCATTCATCCCCTTTGCTATGTCAGCCATTCCATCTTCATTCTCGTTTTCAGTTCTTTTATATGCTGTTCCCGTTCTACCGCAAGCGCTTCTGCCTCCTGAAGGGACACAGGTTCAAACTGGACGTGCTCGCCCGGCATGATTTGGGAAACAATCGGCAGATCAGCGGATATGATGTGCGCGATCCTCGGATAGCCGCCAGTCGTCTGCCGGTCTGCAAGCAGGATAATCGGGTTGCCGTCAGGCGGCACCTGAACTGTTCCGAATGAAACCGCTTCCGACACCATCTCAAGCGGGGCCTTCAGTTCGAGCGGTTCTCCTTTGAGCCTGTAGCCCATACGGTCGGACTGCGGCGTGACACGAAATGCTTCTTCATAAAAACGCGTTTTTGATTCTTCTGTGAAAAAGGCAAATTGCTTTCCTTCCAGCACCCGAATGACGGGATTCTTCTTCAATGGCAGAAATCTGCCGCGGCTGACTGACCACTTCGGTGCTGCAAATCCCTGTTTTCCAAGCTGCGAACTTAAGCGGGAAAGGATGGTTTGCGAAAGAGCTGACATCTCTCCAATGTTCAGTTCATCTTCTTTTTGAAGCGCTCTGCCATGAAGTCCGCCGATGCTTCCTCTGACGTATGTGCTTTTACTTTCCATGACGGCAGGCACCTCGATGCCGCCGGCTGCCGCCAAATAAGCACGGCTGCCGAGTTTGCAGGGGCCGAAGCTGACCGTGCTGTTTTCCTTGATGAGCACAGGCTTCCATAAAGGCGCTTCCTCGTCATTAATACGCAGCGTGAAGTCCGCCCCTGTCACAGCAATCAGTGTCTGTTTTGAAAAATGAAACGACGGACCGGGCCCCATCATCGTTATTTCGAGACCTGCTTCATTTTCGCCGTTTCCTATCAACAAATTGGCAATGCGCAGTGAAACCGTGTCCATAGCGCCGCTGGCCAGAACGCCGTATTTTTGGTAACCCGTTCTGCCTATATCCTGAACCGTTGTGAGCAGTCCGGGCTTTAATACTTTCATGCTCAATTGGACTCCTCCTTATAGGCGTGATAGTCTTTTTCTGAGATGCGAACGAATTTCACAGTATCTCCCGCCCGCAGCAATGTCGGCGGGTTTTCCTGCGGCCGGAAAAGAGCCAGCGGCGTTTTGCCGATCAGCTGCCAGCCGCCCGGCGTTGAAATCGGATAAACGCCTGTCTGCAATCCCGCAATACCGACCGAACCTGCGGGAATCGACGGTCTTGGCGATGATTTTCTCGGAGCTGCAATGCGTTTTGACATCCCGCCTAGAAAAGGAAAACCGGGCGCGAAGCCAAGCATATACACCACATATTCACCGTTTGTATGAATGTCGATTACTTCCTCCGGTGACAGCTGATTGATCTTCGCCACCTCTTCTAAATCCGGACCAAATTCACCGCCATAGCAGACAGGAATTTCTACAATACGGCGGTTGACCTCATAGTCTTCGGCTATTTCTGCCAGGCGCTCTTCGACATCGCACTTGACCTTCTCAAAAGGTGAGCTTATGCCTTGAGGCAAATGCTTGTACACTTCATACATATCATAAAATACAGTTAGACTTGTAAAAGCCGGGATACATTCAATGAATCCCGGAAATGGCTGTTCTTCTATATAAGCGGCCGCGGCGTGGACAATGCCGTTGACCTGTTCATTGATTTCTTCTCCGAATCGGATCATCATTGCAGAATCACCGAGCTGTTCGATTTGATATCGTACAGTCATCTTTCTCACCTCTTTTAATTCTCGTTCATCAGGATGACGAGAGGTTACAGCACCGCAAGCGACTCGTCTCGAATATCTGTGATGAGCATATGCCCCGGCGCATGTGTGATGACCATTTCAGGCTTTACATTCATAGCCACGGCTTGCGAAGTCACCCCGCATGCCCAAAAAACAGGAACCTCGCCGTCACGAATGGGAACGGCATCTCCGAAATCCGGTTTCCCGAGATCGCGAATCCCGATTGCTCCCGGATTGCCGATATGGATCGGCCCTCCGTGCACAGCCGGAAAACGCGAGGTCACTTGTGCGGCACGTACAGCCAACCGCTCAGGAACTGGCCTCATGCTGACAACCATCTGTCCGTGAAACGCCCCCGCCGGAACACAATCGATATTCGTTTTATACATTGAGACGTTTGTCCCCTCATCAATATGCCGGACAGCTATCCCATTATTGATCAGTGCCTGTTCAAAGGAGAAACTGCATCCGATCAGAAAGCCGACAAAATCGTCCTCCCAGTATGGCGTAATATCAGATACTTCTTCCGTTAGGATACCGTGCCTGTAAATACGGTATTTCGGAAAGTCCGTTCTGATATCAGCATCAGGCGCAGCCAGAGACGGCACAGGCGAACCTGCTTCAGTCACATCCAGCACTGGGCAGGGCTTTTGATTTCGCTGGCAAAACAGCAGAAAATCAAACGCAAGGTCCTTTTTCAAAACCACAAGATTCGCTTGGGCGTAGCCGCCGGACATGCCTGCGGTCGGCCCGTTTATTTTCCCCTCTCGTATCAGGGCGCGTACATCCTTTGGCGCCATTTTGTTTAATTGCTCCACTTATATCAGCTCCACAATTGAGGAAGTTGTGTAATTAACGTGTAGATTCCCATAACTGCCATTACAATCACTACAAGCGCGCCTGTGCTTGTCAGCCAAAGCGGATGCTTATAATCACCGACAATGTTTTTCTTGTAGGCGGCAACAAGCAGCGTTCCGAGCGCAATCGGCAGAATTAAGCCGTTCAGTGAACCGACAAGGACGAGGATCTTCGCAGGCTGGCCGATTGTGACAAAAGCTAACGTAGAAACCACAATAAATCCGATAATAATACCGCGTGAATTCTTTTCAATTTTTGGAGAAAAGGTCTTGAAAAATGAAACAGATGTATAGGCTGCTCCAATAACAGACGTAATCGCCGCAGACCACATGATCAATCCGAAAATTTTATAACCGACATTTCCAGCAGCCAGCTTGAAGACAGAAGCCGCCGGGTTGCTTTCATCGATGTGCAGGCCTTTCGATACAACGCCTAGAACCGCAAGAAAAAGAGCGATACGCATGACAGATGTAATTAAAATGCCGACAACCGAGCTTTTTGTCACCTGCGGAATGGATTCCTTCCCTTTAATTCCGGCATCAAGCAAACGGTGTCCCCCGGCAAATGTGATATAACCGCCGACGGTTCCGCCCACTAGGGTGACAATGGCAAATATGCTGATGTGTTCCGGGACGAATGTATTTGCGACTGCCTGTCCGACCGGAGGAGCTGTCGTCGCCGCAACGTAGACCGTTAAAATAATCATCACGAACCCCGCGATTTGCGTAAAACGATCCATCGCTTTTCCTGCTTCCTTGATGACAAAAATCAAAATGGCGATAACGGCACTGATTAAAGCGCCTGTTTCAGGTGTAATGCCGAACAGCACCTGAAGTCCCAGCCCGGCCCCTCCGATATTCCCAATATTAAAAGCTAGTCCGCCAAGCACGACGAGAATGGCGATGAAATACCCCAGTCCGGGAAGCACCATATTCGCAATTTCCTGACCTCGTTTTCCAGAAACTGCGATGATGCGCCACACATTGGTTTGGGCGAAAATATCTAAAATAATAGAAATTAAGATGACAAAACCGAAGCTTGCTGCGAGTGTGTTTGTGAATGTTGCGGTTTGGGTGAGGAAACCCGGTCCGATTGCTGATGTCGCCATTAAAAAGGCGGCGCCCATCAGCAATGACCAGCTTCCCGCCTTTTTTCCTGCTGTCTTTTTCTGCTGCTCCATCTATTGTTCCTCCTTTATGTTGACTTCTGTTCTGAAATAGCTGTCACTTCAATTCCAGCCGCTTCGAGCTGTTTTCTGATTTTTTGCGCAAATGTCAGCGCATGGGCTCCATCTCCATGAATGCAGACTGTATCTGCTTTTAATGACACATCATGTCCTTGCTGAGATTTGACCGCCCCTTCTTTCACCATTTTGATGACCTGGGTGACGGCGGCATCATCACTTTCAATGAGTGCGTCCGGCTGGGAGCGCGGTGTCAGCGTGCCGTCCGATTGGTATGTTCTGTCGGCGAACACTTCATTTGCGGTCTGAAGTCCGATCCGTTCTCCCGCTTTTACAAGCTCACTCTCAGCAAGACCGAAAAGAATCAGGCCTGGATCAATCTTATAGACAGCTTTCGCGATAGCATCCGACAGTTTTTGATCGACTGCCGCCATATTGTATAAAGCGCCATGCGGCTTGACGTGCTGCATGTGAAGTCCCTCTGCTTTTAGAAAGCCAGAGAGCGCGCCAATTTGATAAACGACAAGATCATACGCTTCCTCAGGAGAAATCGCCATATTGCGGCGCCCAAAACCGAGTAAATCCGGCAAGCCCGGATGCGCGCCGATTTTTACGCCTTTTTCCGCTGCAAGCGCGACGGTTTTTCGCATAACACTAGGATCTCCTGCATGAAATCCGCATGCGATATTCGCTGATGTCACATACTCTAAAATATCTTGGTCAAGGCCTATCTTGTAGGCTCCGAAGCTTTCTCCTAAATCACAGTTTAAATCAATCTGAAACACAGAATCCCTCCTGCCAAAGCAAACGGTATGCTTTATGTCATTTATTGTCCCGAAATTCGGAATGACTATTCCGAATTTTTGAACTTTATTTCATTATAAGTGAATCATATCAGTTTGTGAAATACTTTTGTCAGAAAACCTACCATGGTCCCAGAAGAAAACCTGCCAAACTAAAAAAGAGAGTCCATCTTAGGACTCTCTTTTTTTATAGTACCCAATGGCGAATCGCTTTAGCGACACCATCCTCAATATTTGTATCCGTGATATAATCAGCCGTTTCTTTTACGATGTCTTGCGCATTGCCCATTGCGACGCCAAGACCCGCTTCTTTGATCATCGCAATGTCATTAAGGCTGTCGCCCATCGCCATCACATTCTCCATTGTAAAGCCGAGTTTTTCCGTAACCTTGGCAAGGGCTGCAGCTTTGTTGATGCCAAGCGCGTTGACTTCAATGTTTGTCGGACTTGAATTTGTGATTTCGAGCTCTTTGTTTTTTCTCAGCTCCTCAAGCACTTCGTTTCGGATATCGTCATCCTCGATGTCAAAGCCGAATTTGAGCCATTCATGATCCGTAATGTTTTCCGGAAACTCGCCTCTCCATACTTTATTCACCGTAGAAGCCCAGAAATTAGTGTTGTGCTTATTCCGCAAATCCCACATCATTTGAATATGGTCCGTATGAAGCAGCTTCCGTTCCACCAAATTAAAATTCGAATCCCAAATTTCACTGCCGTTTGCCGTGATTAGAAAGGATGACAGCTTTAGCGATTCCGCCAGCTCCCTGCACGTCATCAGCGTCCGGCCCGTGCTGATCACCACATACACACCTTTATCCTCCGCTTCACGAATGGCTTTGCGGTTTTCATCCGAAATCAGCTGCTCGTCGTTCAGCAGTGTACCATCCATATCAATTGCGATCAGCTTGATATCTACATCTTCTCTTTGAACAGACATATATGTACCTCTCTTTATCTTTTTGTTGTGCTTCTCTCTATTCTAATACATTATACCCAGCGGGACAAAAAAGCGATTTCCTATGTTTGAGGAGAACGGATAAGAGGAAAACAAACGGTGAGGTGATCAAACATGACAGAAAAAAAACAGCAAAACAAACCAAATGAAAACCCCGAGCACAACGACTTAACCGATCCGATTCCTAATGAAGAGCTGAAGGAAAATATGAATGATGAAAAACACAAACGCCAGCAAAGAGATAACTCTCAAAGCGAACGGGATTACGACACAAAATAGAACCCCTCACAAAATGTTGTGAAGGGTTTTTTTCATTTTTCAATATAGATGCCGATTTCAGCTTCAGCAACAGGCTGCTCTCCAACTGACGCCTTGGCACGTCCGAACACAAACCCGCGCCGATTGCGCGTGACTTCAAACGTAAGATCAAGCCGGTCACCAGGCACAGCTTCTCCCAGCTTTTCCGCTTTCTTCACCGAAGACAATAATCCCAAGCTGTTCTCATCTGTAATTCCTGTAAAAGCCGCGGTTTGCGCAAGCGCTTCAATCACAAGTGAAAACGGCATTTCTGTTTGCGTATCAGTGATAAACCAGTCGTTCACACTAATCAGCTTATAAGCTGCCGCATGTTTGCCGGGCTCGCTATCCGTCACGCCATCAATAAACAAAAATGGATAGCGGTGAGGCAAAGATAATGAGTTCATTTTATATCTCCTTTTTTGACCATTATATCTCAGCCTAAAGTGAAACGATAGGATATAATGGAAAAAACACAAAAGGAGGCCGTTATGTCCCCAAAACCGCTTGTCATTCTCGTACACGAAATATACGGTGTAAACAGCCATATGAAAAAGATGGGCCGGCTGATCAAAATGGCTGGATATGATGTGTTGACGCCCAACCTGCTCGGCGAGAATGAAGTCTACACACTGCAAGAAGAAAAAACGGCATACGAACGATTTACAAAACACGAACGGCTGAAAACGGGAGAAACCATCATCCAGAATGTGATCAGACAAAACGCCGGACGGCACATCTTTGTGATTGGATTCAGCGTGGGGGCTACTATCGCATGGAAATGCAGCAGTATGCCTGAGGTGAGCGGATCGGTTTGTTATTACGGTTCCCGGATACGCGACTCTCTTCATCACGTGCCAGCCTGCCCGGTCCTATTGTTTTTCCCTAATTATGAGCCGTCGTTTGACGTAGCGCTTCTTATCAAAAAACTGCGGGAAAAACAGCATACCCATCTTGAGATTTATCAATTCGATGCGCTTCACGGCTTCGCCAATCCTGATTCTGTTTATTTCAACAGGGCCCTTTTCTTCCAAACGCTCTCTATCATAAAAAACGGGGCGGAAAGCCGGCTCCGCACCGTTTCATCATCATTTTTTTAAACGTGCACGGCGCTTTATTATCGGTGCCGTCATGTTCCATGTTCTTTTTGCATTGCATTTTATTTTGCCTGTCTCATCTCACCGAATGGATAAAAGACGAGAGATTCAGTACCGATGATATCGTCCTCAGAAGGCATGCCCATTCCGTTTCTGCTATCCAGTGAATTGAGACGGTTATCTCCCATCACAAAATATTTACCGGAAGGAACCTCAACTTCGAAGTCACCTGTTAAGGTTACACCCGACTCTTTGACCTCCTGTTTATATTCCTTTAAGTATGGTTCTTCCACCTTTTTATCATTTATGTATAGCTGATCATTTTTCATTTTAATGCTGTCACCAGGCAAACCGATTAAACGTTTGACAAATGAGCGGCCGCTCTTTTTGTCATGAATGACTATGATGTCTCCTCTGTGAAACCCGCCAGTCCATTTGACTGCTTTATCAACCAGAATTCTTTCTGAGTCTTTAAGCGTTGGGGCCATTGATGATCCTTCAATAAGAAAAGGCTTGTAAAACACCAATCTGATCGTAAAAATGAGAGCTGCGATCATAATGATACTGAGTACAACGATCGTTTTGATTTTTCTTTTTTTCTTTAACGTGATTGTTTTTGCATTCAACTTCCTTCACCCGATGCTTTCCTAAGAATTCCAAATTATTATACAGCATTTGGATCTGCTTGGTTAGACTTTCGTGGAAATTTTCGTAAGGAAATGGACAGGCCGGGGCAGCCATCTGCCCCGGCCTGATTCATCAGAGCTTTCTTAAGCGCGAACAGATTTCATCAGTGACCTCAGCCGTTGTGCTTTGTCCCCCAATGTCGCGTGTTTTGATGCCGTCGGCAGTCACTTGCTCCATTACATCCAGAATTTTCGCCCCCAATTCTTCCTCTCCGAAGTGGTCGAGCATCAGCTTCGCTGTCCAAATCTGGCCGATCGGATTGGCAAGGCCCTGTCCGGCAATGTCAGGAGCTGAGCCGTGAACCGGTTCAAACATGGACGGATATTTGCCGGATGGATTGATGTTCGCAGAAGGCGCAATGCCGATGCTTCCCATCAGGCTTGAGCTGATGTCGGTTAAAATATCACCGAACAAGTTGCTCGCCACAATGACATCAAACGTTTCCGGACGCGTCACAAAAAAAGCGGCCAGCGCATCAATATGCTGAGATGATGTTTCGATTCCGCTATAATCAGCGGCTGTCTGCTGAAAGACTTCATCCCAAAACGGCATCGCGTGATAAATGCCGTTAGACTTTGTGGCGCTTGTCACATGGCTGCGCCGTTTTTTCGCCAATTCGAAGGCAAAGCGCATGACACGTTCTGTCGCTTTTCTCGTAAACACGGCATTCTGGATGGCGATTTCATCATCGCCTCTGTGAATGCGCCCGCCAACTTCACTGTATTCACCTTCACTGTTCTCGCGAATCACCACGAAGTCAAAATCATTTGGATGCAGAAGCGGCGACGTAATGCCTGCCATTTGTTTGGCGGGTCTCATATTAATGGAAAGCTCAAGCTCCCTCCGGATTTTCAGCAGCAGCCCCCATAACGATATATGATCGGGAACCAGCTTCGGATTTCCGACAGCTCCCAAATAAACTGCTTCAAATTGAGTAAGCGTATGTATTCCATCTTCGGGCATCATTTTGCCGTGCTCCAAGTAATAATCACAGCTCCATGGAAAAGCTGTGAATGAGAATGACAAACCTCCGTGTACCTCAGCCGCTGTATGAAGCACTTTCTCAGCAGCCGCTACAACCTCTTTTCCTACTCCGTCTCCCGGTATTGCCGCAATCTCAAATTGTTTCATCGTCATTTCCTTCCCCTGTTATCGTAAGCGCTTTCTATTATACTAGATTGCGAGATAGTAAAAAAAGCCCGTGACACAATGTCACGGGTGGTCGGTTATTGATTTAGTTTCTTTAAAATGATGGCGTGCAACGGTTCATGGGACTGAATGCCGCACACCTCTTGAAGTACGCCGCTGTATCCTTTTTCTTCGATCAGCGCTTGCAGTTCAACCGCTTCAGGGTCACCGGTGAAATCGAAGCGCAGTGCTGCGGCAATTCCTTCCGCCAATGCATTCGGTTCTTTTATTTTCTTTGCCGGGCCTACAAGTCTATCATTTTCTCCCAGTTTTCTGAGAGGTGACCTCGCTACGCGGGTCACATCGTCCGAAATGAAAGGATTTTCAAAGCGGCCGATGATTTTTTTGATATATTGTTCGTGTTCAGTTTGCTTAAAGCCATACGATTTGACGAGATAGTCACCAGTTTCAAGCAGCGCCGAATGAACAACACGGCGAATTTCCGGATGATCAATTGCTTCTTTGACCGTTTTGAGTCCGCGCTGATAGCCGACATACGCTGTGACCGCGTGTCCGGTATTGACCGTAAACAGCTTCCGTTCGATGTACGGCGTTAAATCATCAACAAACAGTGCGCCGTTTATGACTGGTGTTTTCCCTTTAAAGCCTGATTCATCAATGACCCATTCGAAAAATGGTTCAACCGATACTTTCAGCGGGTCTTCATGATGCTGAATCGGGACGATCCGGTCAACGGCAGAATTCGGAAAACCTACCGTTTCACTGACGGATTTCTGCTCTGCTTCCGTTAAATGGCTGTATATCTCTTTCTTTAAGAAGCAGCTTCCGCCAATCATATTTTCGCAGGCAATGATATTCAGTGTGTCTGCAGTGTTTCTCCGTCTTAAACCTTCTGCGATAGATGGGGCAATCAGCTTCAGCACATTCGGGCCGACAGCTGTTGTGATGAGCGCCGCCTCATTCATCAGCCGGTACAGCTCTTCGGGCTGACTGCCGCTGTTAATAGCGCTCACCGGGCCAATGACCTCTGATGAACGTCCCTCTTCTGCCAGTTCTACTGTGTATTCTTTTTTTTCGTTGAGGAGGCTGACCATCGTGTCGTTTACATCCGCAAACACCACATCATAGCCGGAGTGATGAAGCAGCGCGCCGATAAACCCTCTCCCAATATTCCCCGCACCGAAATGTAAGGCGATCATGTCAGTTCACCTCGTTGAAAATGGCGATCAAATCTTCTTCGCTTTTAGCGGAGATCAGGCGTTCAATATTTTCTTCTTCTGAGCAGATAATGGCGATATTAGACAAAATGTCTAAATGCTCATTATTTTTTCCCGCAATGCCGAATACCACTTTTGCCGTGTTGCCTTCTCCGTACTCAACACCATCTGGAATTTGTATAATTGAAATTCCGGAATGAAGCACCTCGCTTTTCGCTTCTTCTGTGCCGTGTGGAATGGCAATGAAATTCCCCATAAACGTAGAAGACGTTTCTTCACGTTCAAACATTTTGCTAATGTAATCCTCTGTCACGTAGCCGTTGTCAATCAGCGTCTGGCCTGCCAATTTGATGGCCTCTTCTTTTGATGATACCGTTTGGTTGAGTTTAATATTTTCCTTTGCGAGTACTTGCATGAGTATCACTCTCTTTCTATAAGATTACTTTTTCAGCTTTTCAATCAGCTCGTCGTATTTCGGGCTGTTTAAGAAGTTATCCACTGATATGTGCGTCGCGTTCGGCAGCTTTGCTTTCGCGCGGTCTGTTAAATCTTTGTGGGTGATGACAATATCCGCATCGCTTGGCAGATTGTTAATGGCCGTGTTGGTCACACTGATGTCAAGCTCCGCTTTTTTCACTTTGTTTCTTAAGATGGATGCCCCCATGGCACTTGATCCCATTCCCGCATCACACGCAAAGATAATTTTGTTCACGCTTTCAGGAGACAGCTCAGACGCTTCTTCTGCTTTGGCTTGTTCCGCCTCTAAAGCAGCTGCTGCTTGGCTTTTCTTCCCCTTCATGGACTGCATTTTTTCTGTTGCGGCAGCCAGGTCTTCTTCACTAGCTTTAGAGGATTTCAGGATCACTGCTGAAACGATGAACGATACAGCTGCAGCGACCAATACACCCGCCAATACGCCGAAATAGCCTCCTCTTGGCGTCATTGCCATCAATGCGATAATGCTTCCCGGTGACGCTGCCGCGACAAGTCCGGCATTAAAGATCGTAAATGTTAAGAGTCCGCTTGCTCCGCCGGCAATGGCTGCGAGAATCAGGGCCGGTTTCATCAGAATGTACGGGAAGTAAATCTCGTGAATCCCTCCGAAGAAATGGATGATCGCCGCACCGGGAGCCGTTGATTTTGAAGATCCTTTGCCAAAGAACATGTAGGCCAGCAAAATGCCGAGCCCCGGTCCAGGGTTTGCTTCTACTAAAAACAGAATTGATTTTCCTGTTTGAGATGCTTGCTCGATTCCGATCGGGCTTAAGATTCCATGGTTTATGGCGTTGTTAAGGAACAACACTTTCGCCGGTTCTACAAAAACACTGGCTACCGGCAGTAAATTAGCGTGTACAATGACTTCCACACCAGCCGCCAGCAATTTATTTAGCGTCAAGACAACCGGGCCGATGGCGTAAAACGCGAGAATCGTTAAAGCCGCGCCGACAATCCCTGCCGTAAAGTTGTTGATCAGCATTTCAAAGCCTTGCTTGACTTTATCCTTGAATAATTTATCAGTCTGTTTAATGAGGTATCCGCCAAGCGGACCCATAATCATTGCGCCTAAAAACATTGGAATATCCGATCCTACAATCACCCCAATTGCCGCTGTCGCTCCGACAACTCCGCCGCGGTGGTCGTAGATCATTTTTCCGCCTGTATACGCTATCAAAAGCGGCAATAAATACGTAATCATCGGGCTGACCAGCGTGTTCAGCTGTTCATTCGGAAACCATCCTGCCGGAATAAACAGCGCGGTAATGATACCCCACGCGATAAACGCGCCGATATTCGGCATGATCATTCCGCTCAAATAACTCCCAAAGCGTTGCACTTTCACTTTCATGCCGCCTTGCTGCTGTTCTTGCTGCTGCATATATAAACCCTCCCTGTTTTGTTTGTCGCTGTAAGATACAAAAATATGTTCAGAGAATGATGCTTCCCTTTGACTCTATGTTAAAACGCTTACAGTCCCTATACAATTGAAAGTAAAGAGGACTTTGGCACATGACTGTGACAATTTTTTAAAAATAAAAAGGCTCCTGGTTTCAGGAGCCTTTTCTCTTTCCTCTATAAATGATGTTGCCATTTTGAATCACGTACTTTGCAATCATCCGCTCACTCACAATAAAAACGGGATACGCGCACACAAGCGCAAATACAGCCATCGGCACGTGCTGTACAGCTGGCAGCACTGAGCCTGCCGCATTGCGGAGGAGCATCAAAAGATAAATAAGCAGCACGATGGCCGCTAATGATACCAGCATAATCGGAGCTGAAACTTTATATTCATAAAGCCGTTCCCGGCAGTGGCCGCAGCGAAATTGACAAGGCACATTTGATGATCTGACCATATCGCCTGTCAAAGGTTTGCCGCAGTTCGGGCATGGTGTTTCTTTCATAGGGTATTCCTCACTTTCTATTCCATCTGTCTATTATACCAGAGTCCCTTCTGTTTCGTTTTGTTGCTGTTCAACACATTTTCACATTTTTTATCATCCACTTACTTGTCTCCGTCTCTAAAATCCTCTACGCTTAAATAGATCTTAATGAAGAGGGTGTATGAATGCTTCCGATTAATAGACAGCAACACATACTGAAGTGGCTGAAAGAAGAAGGCTCGCTTAGAATTTCTGACATCAGCGCAAGGTTCGGCGTTTCGGAAATGACGGTATATAGAGATGTCAATCAGCTGGTTCAGTCAAATCAGGTCATTAAAACGGCCGGCGGCATCACGCTCCCCGCCCGAACACCTCAAACGGATCATATGTGCAGCTATTGCTTGAAGCCCGTCAATCAAGCTCATTCGGTTCAGCTGATTACGGTAAACCAAGACATTGAACAGCTATGCTGCGCACATTGCGCGTTTTTGCGTTACGCGGATAAAACGGAAGAGGTTTCACACTTGATTTGCAGAGATTTTCTGTTACAGACAACCGTCAGTGCCGGTTCGGCTTATTTCGTCGTAAATGCTGAATTAAACCTGCACTGCTGCCAGCCGCAGGCCATTCCGTTTGCGGCACTTGACCATGCCGAACGATTTCAAAAAGGATTCGGCGGAGCCGTCCGCACTTTCGACCAAGCGCTGGAAGATATGCTTCAAGACAGAAAGAAACGCTGCACCTGCACCAAGAAATAACACAACACATACAGCGGAAGGTGGTGTCTGAGTGATGAAGCGAAACAGATGGTGGATCATCCTTCTGCTTTTTCTTGTTTTCCTGCCGAAAACAAGCTTTGCTCACGCCTATATTGTCAAATCTTCACCTGGGGAAAACAGCGAATTAAAAAGCGCCCCTGCGCAGGTGGAAATCGAATTTAATGAACCGGTTGAAGAAGGGTTTCATTACATTAAAGTCTATAATTCAAACGGCGACCGTGTGGATACGGACAAGACTGAAATCAAAAAAGATAATCATCACATCATGACAGTGAAGCTGAAGAAGAATCTGCCTAAAGATGTGTACAGAGCGGAATGGAATGCCGTATCCGCGGATGGACATCCTGTTTCCGGCGCCATTCCGTTCAGTATCGGGAAAGCGGATGGCGGATTCAGCAGCCAAAAAGCAGCCGATTCAGCTCTGAATCCGGGAACAGCAGCAGATCGCGCGATTCTGTATACAGCCTTATCTCTGTTTATCGGAACGGTTTTCTTCCATCTTTTCTGGTATAAAGGGAAATCAGAACAGCTCGTCAAACGGACGAGACGTATCCTGACCGGCTCGATCGCAGCATTGGGGCTGGCGCTTTTGCTTCAGCTTCCGATTCAGACAAAAGCGAACGCAGGCGGCGGCTGGGGCAGCGCATTCCAGCCGGGCTACATCAGAGAAACACTGTTTGAGACAGCAGGCGGCTCCATTTGGATCATACAGGCTGCGCTGTTCGTGCTGCTCGCACTGTCTGTCATCCCTGCGATACGGAAAAACCGCTTTTCATCCTTTGGCTATTGGACAGCGCCGCTCATTTTCTTTTTCGGTCTCCTGCTTGCCAAGGCGTTTACCGGGCATGCTGCTGTCGTTGAAGAAAAAACGGTCGGCATTTTGATGGATTTCCTTCATTTAACTTCCGCTTCCATCTGGGTCGGCGGAATAGCGGCACTCGTTTTGCTACTCTCAAAAGAATGGAGGCAGCCTGACAAAACGCTCGCGTGGGAGACGGTCAGACGGTTCTCCCCATGGGCGCTCACTGCAGTCGGTGTCATTTTGTTTTCAGGCTTGCTTAATGGATTTTTCATCATTCGTTCAATGGATTCTCTGTTCCATACAGCGTACGGCCAAGCTCTTTTAGTGAAAAGCGGGCTGTTTGTTTTCATGCTGGTCTTAGGCGCAATTCATTTTCTGCTTACCAGAAAGCAGCGCCGCACAGGAATCAGCCGAACGTTGAAAGCGGAGTGGGCAATCGGCATCGCTGTATTGATCACAGCGGCCGTGTTTACAAGCCTGCCAAGCCCGCCTGAGCCGGCGCCGGAACCGTTTTACCAAACCAAAGCGATTGAGAACGGACAAAGCGTTTCTCTCAGCATCAGCCCAAACCAGCCCGGAAAAAATGTTTTTGAGCTGCGTGTCACCGACCATAACGGAGATCCCGTGAAAAACATCCAGCAAATCACGTTAACCGTTTATAAAACAGGCCTGTCAGGCAGCGAAAACAAAAGCACCTTTACATTAAAAGAAAAAACAAAAGGCGTCTTCCAAGATCAAAACCTGTCGATTAATGAAAAAGGAAACTGGAAGATCAAAGTCCACGGCCTGACCGGCGACTTTAACGAAATCAATATCATGTTTACAAAGACCAATTAAGGAGTGTTTACGTTGTTGAAAAAAATCGCATTGACACTATCTCCGGCTATTGTCGGCTCCCTCTTATTCTTTACGGCCCCTGCCAGCGCGCACGTTTCTGTAAAACCGGCTGAGTCTGCTGCAGGCTCTTGGGAAACGTATACAATGAAGGTCCCTTCTGAGAAAAATCTGCCGACAACGAAGGTTGTCCTCAAAATGCCGAAGGATGTTGAATTCCAGCAATATGAGCCAATTCCGGGCTGGAAGGTTTCCACTCAAAAACATGATGACAAATCAGTGTCCGTGACGTGGGAAGCGACTGACGGAGGCATTCAGGAAGGCCAGTTCCAGCAGTTTACCTTTGTTGCCAAAAACCCTGACAAAGCGGAGGAAGCTGCTTGGGACGCATACCAATATTACAAAGACGGCAGCATTGTTGAGTGGACAGGTGACGAGGATGCCGATACACCTCATTCCATTACAAACATCACGTCTGCAAAACAAGTGACAGATGAGCACGGCGCCACGAAAACAGAAGACGATTCCGAAAACTCAGGTTCTTCAGCTCTAGACATTACAGCGATTGTGCTGTCTGCGGCTGCCATTATTTTATCTGTAGCAGCACTTGTTAAGAAAAAGCGTGCGTAATAAAAAAGCGATCCAGATGTGATGTCTGGGTCGCTTTTTTTGTTTAACCGCGTCCTGCCTGGAATGAAGGATATTGTGTCATACCGCCGTCCGCGAATAACGTGATGCCTGTGACGTAGCTGGCTTCCTTCGAAGCAAGCCAGGCTGCTACTGCGGCGATCTCCTCCGGTTCGCCGATATATCCCATTGGAATCATGCTTTCTACATCAGCTTTCTGTTTAGGGTCAGCGAATTTTTCAGCATTGATTGGCGTGTTGATCGCACCTGGCCCAATATTATTGACGCGAATGCCCTTCGGCGCGTATTCCAACGCTAATGTTTCTGTCATCAGCTTTATCCCGCCTTTACTTGCCGCATAGTGGACAAATAACGGCCAAGGAATCACTTCGTGCACACTGGACATGTTAATGACATTTCCCTTGATATCGTTTTCTACGAAATATTTTATCGCTTCACGGCTTCCTAAAAAGGCACCCGTTAAGTTCGTGCCGATGACTTTATCCCAATCCTTGAGCGGCATTTCGTGAGATGGTACAGGATTTTCAAGACCGGCATTATTAATCATAATATCGAGTGTGCCGAACTCCTTGATTGCCGTTTGCACGATATTTTTTACATCTTCCTCTTTCGTGACATCTCCTTGGACGACAACAGCTTCACCGCCCGCCTTGATGACCTCTTCTTTTACCTCGTTTGGATCTTGTTTATTACTATAATAGTTGATAACCACTTTTGCCTGCTCCTTGCCGAAGCGAATGGCCATCGCCTTTCCGAGCCCTGAAGCAGCTCCTGTAATAGCGACGACTTTTCCTTTTAAATCCGGATACATATACATCCTCCTCCATTTGTTATGAATTTGTTTTGGCGATTCCTAAGAATACGGCGGCGGCAATAATCAGGATAATCCCGATCGCAATTGCTATAAGCTGGCGTTTCGTTTTCTTTTCACGCAGGATGAAAATACCGCCGAGCGTAGAAATGACAATTCCCATTTGTGAAAGGGAAAAGCTCGTTGCAACGCCGACTCGCGGCTGAGAAATAAACAAAAACATATTTCCGCCTGCCCAGATTAACCCTGGGAGAATATTTCTGATCGCATACTTGTTAAAGGGTTTGTGTCTATAGGTTAAAACTAACCCCCCGACCACCATGCCAATTGCCTGTGGCAGCAGCGCGGACCAGCCGGACACATTGAATAATCTAGCCACGACTACATAAACCAAATAACCAAGAGTCGAAACAAGGAGAATCAAAATGCCCTTTTTCAAATTGCTTGGCTCGCCCTCTTTTTTATCATTCTTATCTTCCAAGGACGTGAGAATGATTCCCACAATGATAAAGATCAAAGCGAGAACGCCAAGCGTAATCGCAATCGGTGTTGACCATTCGCGGAACACGATCACACCGAACAGCGAGGTGGAAACGAGCTGCATTCCTGTGGAAATCGGCATTGTTTTCGACACGCCCATCAATTGAATGCTTTTCAGCTGGTTGGCCTGTCCAAGTGACCAAAATAAGCCGGATACGACTCCAACAATAAAAATGCGAAGGGACAGAACGGGCTGAACAAAAAAGTAAATAACGATAGAAACAATGAGTGCCCCGATCGTCGTTCCCAGTGTCTGGCTGTACGGCCCGCCGCCTAATTTCACATTGAAGAGAACAATGCTCCCCCAAAACAAAGCCGGGAGAAGAGCCAATAATAAATCCATTGTTGGGGAACCTTCTTTCAAAATGTATTTGCTGTTATTTTGGCTGGAATTGTTGTGATTATTCGCCGGAACACAAAAAGAGCTGCCGGAAAATCCGGCAGCTCTCAGGAGCGTGCATTCTTTTATAAACCGATGGACAAATATTTTGTTTCAAGGTACGGCTCGATACCTTCTGAACCGCCTTCACGGCCGATGCCGCTTTCTTTCATTCCGCCGAATGGCGCTTGAACCGCTGACGGTCCGCCGTCATTCCAGCCGATAATGCCATACTCTAGATTCTCGGAAATATAGATGCCGCGGCGGTAGTTTTCTGTGAAGAAGTAAGCAGCCAAGCCATACGGTGTATCGTTGGCAAGCTGAATCGCTTCATCAATATCAGAAAACGTGACGATCGGGGCGACCGGGCCGAATGTTTCCTCATGCATGATGTTCATGGACGTATCGACATCGGTGAGCACTGTCGGATTCACAAAGTAGCACCCTTTGTCATCGTTTCGGTCATATGTGCCCCCAGCAATAACTTTCGCGCCTTTTTCAACCGCATCATCTATTTGGCTGACGATTTTTTCGAAGCCTCGTTTGTTGATAATCGGGCCGACATTGACGCCTTCCTCAAGTCCATTTCCGACTTTCAGCTTAGACACTTGCTCGCTCAGTTTCGCAGCAAATTCATCCTTGATGGATTCATGAACGATCAGGCGGTTGGCACATACGCAGGTTTGGCCGGCGTTTCGGTATTTGGACGCCATCGCCTGTTCAACAGCAAGGTCAATGTCTGCATCTTCATCTACGATCAGCGGGGCGTGTCCGCCGAGTTCCATTGAGACGTGCTTCACGGTGTCCGCGCTGTTTTTCATAAGGATTTTCCCTACAGGTGTTGAGCCTGTGAACGTGATTTTGCGGATTTTCGGACTGCTTGTGAACACATTTCCGATTTCTTCTCCATCGCCGATCACAACCTGAAGAACATCCTTCGGAATGCCCGCTTCATATGCGAGGCGCGCTAGTTCATAAGCAGACAGCGGTGTGTCCGGCGCCGGCTTGATGATAAATGTACAGCCGGCGGCAAGAGCAGGCGCCGCTTTGCGCGTAATCATCGCATTCGGGAAATTCCAGGGCGTGATAGCAGCAACGGGGCCGACCGGCTGGCGTGTGACAACAATTCGTTTACCCGTTGTCGGGGCCGGGACCGTTCTTCCGTACACACGCTTCGCTTCCTCTGCGAACCATTCGATATAGCCTGCGCCGTAAAGTACCTCGCCGACTGCTTCCTGGTATGGTTTTCCGTTTTCCTTTGTAATTAAATCTGCAAGCTCTTCTTTATGTTCAACAATCAGCTCATACCATTTTTTCAAAAGAGACGCTCTTTCGTTCGCTGATGTTTTAGACCACGTTTTAAACGCTTGATGTGAACGTTCAATGGCTTCTTCTACTTCTTTGGCTGATTGCTGAGGAATCGTTTTGATCTCCTCGCCCGTAGCCGGGTTGTAGACCGTTAATTGATCTGGCATATTGAACATTCCTTTCTTTTCATGATTACTTAAAATGATAGCAGACCCAGCCGTTTTCTTTCCAATGATTAAGCTCGCAGGCCAGCCTCCAAGATGCTGAGCCCTTCATTTAAAAGGCTGTCTGAGATGACGAGCGGTGTCAAAAAGCGGATGATATTACCGTTAATTCCCGCTGTCAGCAAAAGTAATCCGTTTTGATTCGCATAGGCCGCGATCGCTGCTGCTTTTGCTTTATCAGGCTCACGCGTGTCTGGATCCTTGACGATTTCGATTGCGGCCATCGCTCCGAGTCTGCGGATGTCACCGATGAACGGGAATTCTTGTTTCCACTCATACGCCTTGTCTTCAATGATTTTGCCAATTTCTTCAGATCGCTCATTCAGTCCTTCTTCTTCGATAATATCCAAGACTGCCAAAGCCGCCGCGCAGCCGAGCGGGCTGCCGGCATACGTGCCGCCCAGCTCCCCTGGCGCTGCCGCATCAAGCATTTCCGCACGCCCGATCACACCGCTTAATGGCAGGCCTGCCGCAAGCGATTTAGAAACCGTGATCAGATCGGGCGCTACATCAAAGTGCTCAATTGCGCAATAAGTGCCAGTTCTGGCAAAGCCGGTTTGGATTTCATCAGCAACAAAAACAATGCCGTGTTCTTTGCAGAATGAAGCGACGTGCTGTACGAACCGTTTCGAAGGGATAATAAACCCGCCTTCTCCCTGCACTGGCTCCATCACGACACACGCCACCGTTTCAGGCGCCACTGAAGCGATAAAGAAATCATTGAATGCTTGAATGACCATATCGTCATAGCTTTCATCACTCATGCCGGCCGGCTTCTGATAATAATAAGGGAACGGCGCTTGATAAACCTCTGGCGCAAAAGGCCCGAAACCGAATTTATAAGGTTTTACCTTGCTTGTCATGCTCATCGTCATATTTGTGCGCCCGTGAAACCCGCGTGTAAACGAGACAACGCCTTGGCGCTTTGTATACTTTCTGGCGATTTTCACAGCGTTTTCGACCGCTTCTGCCCCTGAGTTAAGAAAAATCGCTTTTTTCTCATGGCTGCCCGGTGCAATGCCACACAGTTTTTCGGCTAACTCGATATAAGTCGGGTACATCATGACATTAAAGCCAGGATGAATCAGCTCCTCCGCCTGCCGCTTCACAGCCTCAACCACCTTCGGATGCGAGTGTCCGACATTTAACGTGCCGATGGCGCCTGCAAAATCAATAAATCTCCGGCCGTCCAGATCGTACAGCTCGGCCCCTTCTCCTTTGACCGCCAGACTGCGGTTGCCGTTGCTCACACCTTTTGACACAAATTGATCCCGTTTTTGCTGCCATTGTGCAGTTGTGATGCTTGCTGTTGTTTGACTCATGTGAATATCCCCCTGTCGGTATTTTCTTATCATTCTGACTTCTCTTTGGTATGATGAAAAGTACCAATTATAACTTTTTGATGGTATCAGAAGGAGAAAATACAAATGGATATCACGATTACACTCGATCGTTCAGAACAAGCCGATTATATCTATCAGCAAATTTATCAAAAGCTGAAAAAAGAAATCCTCAGCCGCAATCTGCTGCCGCGCTCGAAGGTTCCCTCCAAGCGGGAGCTGGCTGAAAATCTCAAGGTCAGCGTAAATTCAGTGAATTCAGCCTATCAGCAGCTGCTGGCTGAGGGGTATTTGTACGCCATTGAACGAAAGGGTTTCTTCGTGGAGGAACTAGACATGTTTTCCGAGGAGCACCCTCCATTTGCACTGCCGGATGACCTAAAAGAGATTCACATCGACCAGAGCGATTGGATATCGTTTTCACACATGAGTTCCGATACAGACCATTTTCCGATCAAAAGCTGGTTCCGCTGCGAGCAAAAAGCGGCCTCCCGCTCATACCGCACGCTCGGCGATATGTCACATCCGCAAGGGATATATGAAGTGAGAGCGGCCATTACGAGGCTCATTTCCCTGACGAGGGGTGTAAAATGCAGGCCGGAACAAATGATCATAGGGGCAGGCACACAGGTGCTCATGCAGCTGTTGACTGAGCTTTTACCCAAGGAAGCCGTGTATGCGATGGAGGAGCCTGGCTACAGGCGCATGTATCAGCTTTTGAAGAATGCCGGAAAACAAGTAAAGACGATCAT
Organism: Bacillus sp. PS95; assembly: GCF_037963565.1. Taxonomy (NCBI): domain Bacteria; kingdom Bacillati; phylum Bacillota; class Bacilli; order Caryophanales; family Bacillaceae; genus Bacillus; species Bacillus sp. PS95. The sequence continues at coordinate 445,275 of NZ_CP150160.1, read as the reverse complement.
GCTGGATGAAAAAGGCATGTCGATTGCTGAAATCACCAGACAGCAGCCAGATGTGCTGGTGACCACCCCGTCGCATCAGTTTCCGTCCGGAACGATTATGCCTGTATCCAGAAGAATTCAGCTGCTGAACTGGGCAGCCGAGGAGCCGCGCCGATATATCATTGAGGACGATTATGATAGTGAATTCACATATGATGTAGACAGTATTCCGGCGCTGCAAAGCCTCGACCGTTTTCAAAATGTCATCTATATGGGAACCTTTTCAAAGTCCCTTCTCCCCGGCTTGCGGATCAGCTATATGGTGTTGCCGCCTGAGCTGTTGAGGGCATACAAACAGCGGGGCTATGATCTGCAGACTTGCTCATCACTCACACAGCTCACCCTGCAGGAATTTATCGAGTCTGGTGAATATCAGAAGCATATAAAAAAAATGAAGCAGCATTATAAAGAAAAGAGAGAACGCCTGATCACCGCTTTAGAAGCAGAGTTCAGCGGAGAGGTTACCGTAAAAGGGGCAAATGCGGGGCTGCATTTTGTTACCGAATTTGATACCAGGCGCACCGAACAAGACATCCTGTCACATGCTGCCGGGCTGCAGCTTGAAATATTCGGAATGAGCCGATTTAACTTGAAGGAAAACAAGCGGCAAACGGGCAGGCCTGCTCTCATTATCGGCTTTGCACGGCTGAAGGAAGAAGATATTCAGGCGGGTGTGCAGCGGCTTTTCAAAGCGGTTTACGGACATAAAAAAATCCCCGTTACAGGGGATTGATTCACCAGCGGTCCTGGTCTACATTCAGCACGGCTTCAAGCAGGCCCGGAAATGCCTTTTCAAGGTCTTCAGCGCGAAGCGAATAATACCGGCGCTTTCCTTCTATCCGAACTTGAGCGATGCCCGATTCTCTCAAAACTTTAAAATGATGCGACAAAGTCGATTTGGCAACCTGCACATCTGCACAGGTGCTGCACGTTTTTTCTTTTGCTTCAGCTAATTGCTTGACGAGCTCTAAACGAAGCGGATCACTAAGTGCATGAAGAACCTTTGTCAGCTGCAATGTTTCTGTTTCTGGATGGTTTGGAATGTTCATGACACAAATGTATCACACAACAATTAGAATGACAATTTTACTATATAAGGGTTTTTCCTTTACCTCATTTAGAATACATGTTACATTTAGTTCGATGAAATTCGAACAATAAATTCGCATAACAACGGAGGAGATTTAAATGATCGTATTACAAGCTTACATCAAAGTAAAACCAGAAAAACGCGAGGAATTTTTGAGCGAGGCTCAATCACTTGTTCAGCATTCAAGAGCTGAGGAAGGCAACGCGCAATACGACCTATTCGAAAAAGTAGGCGAAGAAAATACATTTGTCATGCTTGAAAAATGGAAAGATGAAGCGGCAATGAAATTCCATAACGAAACTGCGCATTTCCAAGGGTTTGTCGCAAAAGGAAAAGAACTGCTGAGCGCCCCTCTTGATGTTGTCCGCACAGAGCTTAGCGAGTAAAGAAAGGGTGTCCCATATGAATGAAGTGATTAAATCTTTAAAAGACCACCGCTCGATTCGCAGCTACACAGATGAGCCTGTAGCTCAGGAGCAATTGGACCAAATCATTGAAGCGGTGCAATCAGCCCCTTCTTCTATCAACGGACAGCAAGTGACTGTGATCACAGTCCAGGATAAAGAGCGCAAAAAGAAAATCTCCGAGCTGGCAGGCGGCCAGCCATGGATCGATCAAGCTCCTGTTTTCCTGCTGTTCTGCGCAGATTTCAACCGGGCCAAAATTGCGCTTGAAGATCTGCATGATTTCAAAATGGAAATCACAAATGGATTGGAATCTGTTCTTGTCGGCGCAGTAGACGCTGGTATTGCCCTCGGCACAGCAACAGCAGCGGCTGAGTCACTCGGACTTGGCACAGTTCCGATCGGTGCAGTTCGCGGAAACCCTCAAGAGCTGATCGAACTGCTTGAGCTTCCAAAATACGTGTTCCCTTTATCCGGCCTTGTCATTGGGCATCCTGCCGACCGTTCAGCGAAAAAACCGCGCTTGCCGCAGGAAGCTGTCAATCATCAGGAAACTTATTTGAATCAGGATGAGCTGACGTCTCACATTCAGACTTACGACGAACAGATGTCTGAATACATGAATAAACGGACAAACGGAAAAGAAACAAGAAACTGGTCACAGAGCATCGCTTCCTACTATGAGCGCCTGTACTATCCGCACATCCGTGAAATGCTTGAAAAACAAGGATTTAAAGTTGAAAAATAAGCTCTTATTCGGCCTGTCGGATTTTCCGGCAGGCCTTTCATTTACCCGGTTAAAATCCATTGACTTCTATTTTGTTTATTTGGTAAAATTTTTTCATAGTTACTCATTGGTTTTCTGTGAACCAATGGGTTTTCTAATGTTCAAGAAAGAAGGAAGCCATGAGATGCTTGATAAAAAAACAGATATCTTGTTAGCCGCGCGAAAGCTTTTTTCGGAAAAGGATTTTACGTCGGTTTCCATGCAGGCGATCGCAGAAGAATGTAAGATGTCAAAAGCTTCGATATATAAGCTGTTCCAATCTAAAGAAGATCTGCTTTTGGAGCTGCTGTCATTTAACCAGAAGCAAATGGTGGCCGCAGCCTCAAGACTTCAGGAAAATACCGCACTTACACCGGAGGAGCGTTTGACGCAAAAGGTCAAAATGGAACTGGAGGGCTTCAGGCGGAATCAGCAGTTTTTCAATATGCTGACCTACGGAAACCCCAAGCTGCATAATGACCGGGTCAAACAGCATATCCATCAGACCAGATCGACGATTATCTGCTGGCACCGCGATTCGCTGATCCAGGCGTATGGAGAAACCATTCTCCCGTTTGTGTGGGATTTGGTTATCATTCTTCACGGCATGATGCGTGAGTTTTTAATGCTGATCAAAATCGAGGAAAAACCGCTTGAGCTTGACCCGATCGCAGAGTTTATCATCAGCACCCTCAATCAGATTATCAAAAACAGGGAAACCCGCCAGTCTCTTCTTCCGCCCGAAGCCATCGAGCTTTATATTCATTCAGCATCCTCCTACAAGCCAAAGGATAAATCAGTCCTATTATCGGAAAGCCTGAAGGAATTACATAAAGGCATCTCTTCCCTGTCCGCCGCGGACTATGACGTAGATGAACTGACATCCGCAGCCGCCATGCTGGAGGAAGAAGCGAAGAAGGAAGAACCCCGCGCTTTTTTACTCAAATCACTGATTGGCTATCTGGAACAAACCGGTGTTTTAACACAGTCCGTTTCCATGTTAAAAACACTGTTAATTACTTAGAGAAAAGAAGGGATATGTATTGAACACAAGTATTGAACAAAAACCTTTTAACCGTTCTGTCATTGTCGGCATTTTGTTAGCCGGAGCGTTTGTGGCGATTTTGAACCAGACATTGTTGATTACCGCACTTCCCCATATCATGAGGGATTTCAATGTCGATGCCAACCAAGCACAATGGCTGACCACATCATTTATGTTAACCAACGGGATTTTAATTCCGATTACCGCGTTTTTAATTGAGAAATTCACAAGCCGGGCGCTGCTCATCACAGCAATGAGCATTTTCACTGCCGGAACAGTCGTCGGAGCGTTCGCGCCGAACTTCCCGGTTCTGCTGACAGCGCGTATCATTCAAGCGGCTGGAGCCGGCATTATGATGCCGCTCATGCAGACTGTATTCCTGACAATCTTTCCGATTGAAAAGCGCGGCCAGGCTATGGGTATGGTCGGATTGGTCATCTCATTCGCGCCTGCGATCGGACCGACTCTTTCCGGATGGGCTGTCGAAGCTTTCTCTTGGAGATCATTGTTTTATATTATTCTTCCGTTTGCTGTGATTGATTTGATTCTTGCCAGCATCCTGATGAAAAACGTGACGACTTTAAGAAAAACACAGATTGATATTTTATCAGTCATCCTTTCAACATTTGGGTTCGGCGGCCTTCTGTACGGCTTCTCAAGCGTCGGCTCTTATGGCTGGTCCAGTTCAACCGTCTTAATTTCACTGCTGGTGGGTGTCATCGCGCTGCTCTTGTTTATCACAAGACAAATGAAGCTTGAAAAACCGATGCTGGAATTCCGCGTCTTCACGTTTGGCGTTTTCAGTTTAACAACACTGCTGGGAACCCTCGTCTTTGCATTATTGATCGGTACGGAAACCATCCTGCCGCTTTATACACAAAATGTCAGAGACGTCACAGCTTTTGATACAGGGCTTATGCTCCTTCCGGGAGCCGTTGTGATGGGCTTTATGTCGCCGATTATCGGCAGAATTTTTGACCGTGTCGGCGGAAGAGGGCTGGCGATTGCCGGTTTCTGCATCATCTTCCTGACATCTCTGCCGTTTATGCAGCTGACTGACCATACGTCACTCGCTTGGATTGTCGTTTTATACACCGTTCGTCTCTTAGGCACCGCCATGATCATGATGCCGGTGACAACAGCCGGAATCAATGCGCTGCCGCGCCACTTGATTCCGCACGGAACTGCGATGAACAACACGATTCGCCAAGTCGGCGGCTCGATCGGAACCGCACTATTGGTTTCCGTGATGAGCAACCAGGCGGCACATGCAGGCACGACAAATGTGAAGCACGCCGCCCTGCACGGCATGAACGCCGCTTTTATAGTGGCTGCCGTCATTGCACTTGTCGGCTTCCTTCTCTCATTCACATTAAAGAAACCTCAGCGCCCTGCCGAACAGCAGCCGGCACGCTGATTAACAAAAAAAGAGCCCCGCTATTTAGCGGAGGCTCTTTTTGGTTTTACTTTTCTAAACCGTCTTTCACTTCTTTAATCATTTGCGCCATAGACTCAAGTCCGCCTCCTGATAAATACCAAGTAGCAGAATCAAGGTAGATGACATGACCATTTTTCACTGCGTTTACGTTTTTCACATAATCGTTTTCCACGACTTGTTTTGTAGATGATGTTTCTCCGATTGCTGTACCGCGGTCAATAACAAACAAGTAATCAGGGTTTGTTTTTGAAATGTACTCGTAAGAAACGCTTTGTCCGTGAGTAGACGCTTTGATGTTTTTATCAGCCGGTGTCACGCCGAACACGTCATGGATCAGGCCGTATCTTGATTTAGGACCGAATGCGCTGATCTTCCCGTCGTTCGCCATGATGACGAGACCGTTTTTGTTAAGCTTTTCAGCCGTTTTCTTTACATCTGCGATTGAATGATCGATTTTTGAGAGTTCATCCTTCACTTCATCTTCTTTATCAAAGATTTTACCGATTGTTTCAGCGTCTGATTTAAATGATTCCATGTACTTCGCTGTATCTACACCAAGGTAAATCGTCGGCGCAATTTTAGAGAATTCTTTGTAAGACTCAGATTGTCTTGCTGAAATAATGATCAGATCAGGATCTAATTCTGCCACTTTGTCGAAGTCTGGCTCTTTTAAGCTGCCGACATCAGCGTATTTGTCATCCTTGAATTTGGACAGATATTTAGGAAGGACTTGTTTCGGCAGGCCCGCTACTATATCATCAAGTCCTAGTTTATCTAATGTATCTAAGCTTCCAAAGTCAAATACGACAACTTTTTTAGGGTTCTTCGGTACTTTTGTGCCGTTTTTGTCGAGCTGGTGTTTCACTGTGATTTGTTCTTTCTTTGTATCAGAACCTTTGCTGCTTGTGCTTTGGTTTCCGCATGCAGAAATGACAACGGCAGTGACCAAAGCGATGAATAGTAACGCGAACTTTTTCATGCTCCTCACCTCTTCTATATATTAAGAAAAATAAACACCTATTCTTTGATTATCAATCGTCTGAATCGGGATGGTCATATCGTAGATTTCCTCAAGCACTGATGTTTCTATCATTTCTTCAGGCGGTCCTTCTTTAACGATTCGGCCGTTTTTCAAAGCGACGATATAGTCAGAATAGACTGAAGCAAAATTGATATCGTGAATGACGATCACGATCGTTTTTCCAAGCTCCTCTACCAGCCGTTTCAGCAGTTTCATAATTTCAACTGAGTGTTTCATATCCAGATTGTTCAGCGGTTCATCCAGAAAGATATAATCTGTGTCCTGGGCAATGACCATGGCGATAAATGCCCTTTGGCACTGTCCGCCGCTCAGCTGATCCAAGTATTTGTCTTGAATGTCTTCCAGCTTCATATAGCTAAGCGCCTGGTTGATATGAACCCAGTCTTCCTCTGTCAGCCGGCCCTGTGAGTACGGAAACCTGCCAAAACTGACGAGGTCTTTGATCGTGAGCCTGATATTGATTTGGTTCGCCTGCTTCAAAATGCTCATTTTCTTGGCAAGCTCTTTGCTGTCACATGCTCCAATCTCTTGTCCGTCTATGTAAATCTCGCCGGAATCCTTTTTGATCAGGCGGCTCATGATAGACAGCAGCGTACTTTTGCCGGCGCCGTTAGGACCGATAAACGAGGTGATTTTGCCCTTTTGAATCGTGACTGACGTCTCTTCAAGAACAACTTTCCCGCCATATTGTTTGCTTACATTTCTGACCTCTACCATGATTTATTCTCCTTTAACAGCAAGTAGATAAAATAAATCCCGCCGGCAAAATTAATAATGACGCTCAGCGTCGTTGAGAAGGTAAACACTTTCTCAACCACAAACTGCCCTCCGACCAGCGCAATGATGCTGATGAAAACGGAGCCTGCGATTAAGTATGAATGCTTATATGTTTTCAGGAATTCTCTCGCCAGGTTGACGACCAGAAGGCCTAAAAACATAATCGGCCCGACTAGCGCTGTTGAAACAGAAACCAAAATTGCAACCACGATCAGCATCTGCTTCACCACTTTGTCGTAGTCAATGCCCAAATTCACGGCGTGCTCGCGTCCGAGCGACAGCACATCGAAAAATTTTGTAAAACGCCAGACATAAACGCCTGTCAGCAGGAAGATGATGAACGCGAGCCATAACAAATCCGTATTGATATTGTTAAAGCTGGCAAACATCTTGTCCTGCACAACTTGGAACTCGTTCGGATCAATCAGCATCTGCATAAAAGAAGACAGGCTGCTGAACAGCGTGCCAAACACGATTCCGATAAGCAGAAGGAAAAAGATATTTCTCCCCTCACCCTTGAACATGATCTGATACAAAACAAGAGAAAACAGTATCATCAGCAGAACAGAGATGATAAAGTTGATGTTTTTATTCATGATGACCATATTCGCAGAACCGAACAAAAAGATAATGCCAGTCTGAATCAGCATGTAGAGAGAATCAAGGCCCAAAATGCTCGGCGTCAGGATGCGGTTGTTCGTAATCGTTTGAAAGATCATGGTCGAAAACGCAATCGCTCCCCCAGTCAGCACAATGGCAGCGACTTTTTTGATTCGTCTCGGCAGGGTGTAATCCCAATTGCCTAAGTCATAAAACAAAAACAAGCCAATACATACAATGGCTAAACCAACGAGCAAAGCTATTTTCATCTGGTTACGCATAGGCTTTTCTCCTTAACAGCATAAACAGGAAAATGCCGCTGCCGATGATTCCGACCATCAGGCCAATCGAGATTTCATAAGGGAAGATAATGATTCTGCCCAGTATATCGCAAAACAGCACAAACACCGCTCCCAACAGCGCAGTATGCGGCAGGCTGCTCTTCAGATTGTCTCCTCTGTAAATCGATACAATATTCGGGATGATTAAACCGAGAAACGGCAGCATACCGACAGTCAAAATGACAAGGGACGTGATCAGGGACACGATAATGAGCCCGATGTTCACAACCCGTTTGTACTTGAGGCCGAGGTTGACAGAAAAGCTTTCACCCATACCGGCCAATGTGAATTTATCCGCATACACATAGGCAATGATGACGAGCGGAATACTCAGATAAAGAAGCTCGTATCTTCCTTTCACAACTAAAGAGAAGTCTCCCTGCAGCCATGATGACACATTCTGGATCAAGTCATATTTATATGCGATAAATGTCGCGATTGAACTGACGATATTCCCGAGCATTAAACCGACAAGCGGAATAAAGATGGTGTCGTTAAACTTGATTCTTTCAAGGATTTTCATAAACAGAAAATTTCCTGCAAGGGCAAAGACAAACGCGACCAGCATTTTGATTAAAGGACTGGCGGATGTAAACAGCAGCAAGGAAATTAAAATGCCGAGCCTCGCCCAATCCATCGTGCCCGCCGTCGTCGGTGACACGAATTTATTTCTGCTGATCTGCTGCATAATCAAACCGCAGATGCTCATGCTTAATCCCGCAATGACAATGCTGATCAATCGCGGCAAACGGCTTGCAAACAGCGTTGACGCCTCTTGTTTGCTTAAATCGAAGAGATCAAGCGGCGACAGATCTTCTACACCGATAAATACAGATGTGACTGCTAATATGATAAGTAGAATAAATAAGTAACGTAGCTTCATGCTGCCTCCTTACATCCTTACAGCAAAAAGAACGTATCTCCTACTCCGCAAGGACTCAAAACAATATGGCCATATAGTAATTGATTATCATTATCATTTACATATTACCATTTTTATAGGGTTAGTCAATATTCTTTAAAAATATTAACCTAGTCATTTATCAATTTTACTAATCATTCTAACCATTTTCCATCCCAAAACGTTAGGCTGTTTACCATATTTATCTTTATAACGCAGGCATACGGTCAGCAAACCTAACATTATTCCTCGTGAAAAATACAAATGTTCTCCTGAGAAAGAAATTCCCCCTTGATTTACAGTACTGAAAGAGAGATAATAAATACTAAATTTGTGTGAAAATTTTAAACATTAGGAGATGTAAACATGAAGGTCGTTAAATTCGGAGGCAGCTCACTTGCTTCAGGCGCCCAGCTTGACAAGGTGTTTCACATCGTTACCTCAGATCCGGCACGGAAAGCTGTAGTCGTTTCAGCTCCGGGAAAACGCTATGCCGAGGATACGAAAGTGACTGATCTCTTAATCGCATGTGCAGAACAATATTTGGCAACAGGCAGCGCACCTGAACTGGCGGAAGCTGTTGTGGAACGGTACGCTCTCATCGCCAATGAGCTTCAGCTGGGGCAAAGCATTATCGAAAAAATCAGAGATGATCTGTTTACGCTTTTAGAAGGAGACAAAAGCAATCCCGAACAATACCTTGACGCAGTCAAGGCCAGCGGAGAGGATAACAATGCCAAACTGATCGCCGCTTACTTCCGTTATAAAGGCGTCAAAGCGGAATATGTAAACCCGAAGGATGCCGGCCTCTTTGTGACAAATGAACCCGGCAACGCGCAAGTTCTTCCTGAATCCTATCAAAACCTCTATCGTCTTCGGGAACGTGACGGACTCATCATTTTTCCCGGTTTTTTCGGATTCAGCAAGGATGGCGATGTGATCACATTCTCACGGAGCGGTTCTGATATTACCGGTTCGATTCTTGCCAACGGACTACAAGCCGATTTGTACGAAAACTTTACAGACGTGGACGCTGTGTATTCTGTCAATCCGTCCTTCGTTGAGAATCCAAAGGAAATCAGCGAGCTGACATATAGAGAGATGCGGGAGCTGTCCTACGCGGGTTTTTCAGTGTTTCATGATGAAGCGCTCATTCCGGCATTCAGAGCGGGGATTCCTGTTCAGATCAAAAATACGAACAACCCCTCAGCCGAAGGCACCCGCGTCGTCAGCAAGCGGGATAACACAAACGGGCCTGTCGTCGGCATTGCCAGCGACACCGGTTTTTGCAGCATTTATATCAGCAAATATCTCATGAACAGAGAAATCGGTTTTGGCCGCAGAGCCCTTCAAATCCTGGAGGAGCATGGTTTGACGTATGAGCATGTTCCATCGGGAATCGATGACATGACAATCATTTTACGGCAGGGGCAAATGGATGCCGCCACTGAACGCAGCGTCATCAAACGGATCGAAGAGGATTTGCATGCCGATGAAGTCATCGTCGAGCATCATCTCGCCCTGATTATGGTTGTAGGGGAAGCGATGCGCCACAATGTCGGTACAACGGCAAGAGCCGCCAAAGCATTATCAGAGGCACAGGTGAATATCGAAATGATCAATCAGGGGTCTTCTGAAGTGAGCATGATGTTTGGCGTAAAAGAAGCCGAAGAAAGAAAAGCCGTTCAAGCGTTATACCAGGAATTTTTCGCGGGCGTGCTGATCTCTTAATCGTACATAAATAGCGGGCGGCAGCGCCCGCTATTTTTTTATATCACCTTCATATAGCCGAATTCTTCATTTTTTCTCTTGTCCACTATTATCCCTGCCAAATGGATCGGTTCAGCATATCTTATAGTATCCTTCATAGGGAGGTGAAACCTTATGTCAGGATACTCTAACGGCGGCGGTTACGGCGGCATCAGTTCTTTCGCTTTAATCGTTGTATTGTTTATTCTATTAATTATCGTAGGGACTGCGTTTGTTGGCGGCTTCTAAGCTGCTGACCGTCTCTGCGGGACCCTGTCCGCCACAGTTTTGCAGCATTTGCTGAAGCAATCTCGCAAGGAGGTGCACAAAATGTCAGGTTACGGAACTTCTTTCGCTTTGATTGTTGTGTTATTTATCCTCTTGATCATTGTGGGAACTGCATTTGTAGGAGGCTACTAAATAAACGTAATCTCCATGAAGGCGGCACCGCAAGACTATGTCTTGCGGTGTTTTTTTGAAAAGAAAAACCCCTTCTCGCTAATGAGAAGGGGCTTGTTCTTACGTCATTCCTCTTTCTGTCACATGAAAGTCGAGTGCTTCCGCATTAGCAGAAACGCCAGCCGCTGTAAAAATCGCGGCTGCGGCCAAACAAATAACAAACAACTTAGATTTCAATTTCATACAAACCTTCACTCCTTTGTATTTGTTTTCTTGCCTCTTCAACTTGTAGAAAGTAGGAAGCAGACAGTTTAAACCACTTCTGTTCATAGTAATATTTTGCTACTTCTAGGGCTAAATCCTCTATATCAGCGTACATATTTTTATTTTTTAAGTACTGGAAACATCGTTCGATTCCTTCTTCATTGGGCTGATCCAGATATAGGGATTGCAAAAACTCGAATTTTACGGCATAGTCTGCATCGTCTGTTTCTTTAGCATATTCATAGCCCCGCTTGTGATATTCCGAAGCTTTATCATGTTTTCCCTGTTTATAATAAATCAGGGTGATTAAAAAATAGGCTTGCGGGAGAGAATTGACGATCCTGCTGCTTTCAAACGTGGAGACCGCTTTTTCAAAGTAATCAATGGCAGGGTCTAGAAGGTCTTGATTGTAATAGCATAACCCGAGATTGTAGTATGCTCTTCCGACCAGCTGGGCTTTTTGTTCCGCTTGGGCCATATTGAGCGCCAATTTGAAATGGCGTGCGGCTTGTTCGAAATTTCTTTCATCCATCAGGTTGACCCCGAACACGAAATGGCACTGAATGATTCTCACATTATAGGTTTCCTGCTCCACGTAAATTTCATAGGCGTTTTTTATATTAATCAATGAAAAATACGTTTGCTTCATATAATAATAAGCTTCCGCGATTTTAAAATAAAATTCAGCTCGTTCAATATGGTCTGCGACAAAGGAGAGCTTTTTCTCCGCCTGTTTATAGTATGTAATGGCAGAAATAAATTCCCGCTTATCAAATTCATACATCCCGCGAAAAAAATTCACGTAATAGTCGAGCAGCCCTTTGAGATCTGCCTGATTGCTGTCAATGTTTCTTGATAATTCAGACAGGCTTGGCTGGTCTTCTATATTTAATTTCTCTAACGGCTCAAGATAATCCAGCATAAGCTGGTGCCGGAATTCCATTAGTGAATAATAAAGCAGCAAGTTGGAATCATGCTGCATGTGTTTCAGTTCCTGCTGGATTTCAGCTTTTAACACTTCGGCATCCGGCACGCTGAATGTCCGGATATATCTGTACCACTCGTTAATTTTTTGACCGACCGCTGAAGAAGGAATTACCCCACTCTTCATTCCTTCACCCTCTCCCATCAAAAACTGTTTATGTCATATTTTATCATGTTTATAGGCCGTCCCAACCCGAAAAACACGCAATCTTTGTTTTCGGGAGCACGCAATAAACCGAAGCGGTGTGCAAAAAAGGCGGCTCCATCAGATGATGCCGCCGCCCTGTATGCTATTGCTGTTTTGCCGTTAAAGGAAGGCGGATGATGAACTTTGTGCCTTTCCCTTCTTCACTCTTGATTTCTACTGTGCCCTGGTGCATTTCAACAAGCTGCTTGACGATCGAGAGACCGAGTCCGTATTCACCGTATGCCGTATTCGTTCTTGAAATATCTGCTTTATAGAACCGTTCCCAAATATGCTCAATATCCTCTTTTGGAATGCCGATACCCGTGTCTTCAATTTCAATAATCGTCTCTTTATAACCTTCCATTCCGCGCAGCCAAATGTCACCGTTTTTCGTAAATTGGATGCTGTTTTTCGTAATGTTGACGAGAATTTGAATGAACCGGTCATAATCGGCATGTACGATGACGTGATCCTCTACCTGGATCATCAGCTTGTTTTGTTTTTCTTCCGCCTGCTGCTGCAAGTGCTCTTTCACGATTTCAAACACCTCGATCAGAGGAACGTTTAGCTTGTTCAAGGTAATTTGCTGGGATCTGATTTTTTCATAATCCAGATTTTCTTTTACGAGCCGCAGCATGCGCTTCGTTTCCTCACTGATCAGCGAGAAGCATTTATCCTTCTTATCCTCAGGAATCGTATGGCTGTTCAGCCCTTCAACCAAACCGTTGATCGTCGTCAGCGGTGTTTTTAATTCATGTGACACGTCAGCGATAAACTGCCTTCTCCGCTTCTCAAGGCGATCGATTTCATCCCTTGACTGCTTTAGTTTTTTCGCCATGATATTAAAGTCAGACGCCAGTACGCCGATTTCGTCCCCGTAGCTGTTTTCCAAATGGATGTCATAATCGCCGGAAGCCACTTTATCTGTCGCTTCTCTCAGCTTTTGAATCCGTTTGACATGGAATTTGGACAGAAGCCAGCTCACGAGAATCGTAATCACAAGCGTGCTGATCACAGCGTAAAACATATAGAGGTTGACCTGATTGACCATCTGTTCAACACCGCTGATCGGAGAAATCAGCAGAACGGCGCCTTTAAATTCGTTCTGAACAAATATAGGCTGCGCCACAAGTGACACTTCATCATCAAAACGGCCATCTGCCCTGATCATGACAGTCTGCCCTTTTTTTAGCTTATTCCATTCTGACTTCTTCAGCTGTTCCCTTGGTGGGTGATGAAAGCCTTCAGGAAGAAAATAGGGCTGCTGCTCTTCATTAAAGATGATAAACTGCGTCTTTCTTGTGCTTAAAATGTCCTGATAAGGATAGAGCCTGCGCATGTCCACCTGGCCGGCTTGGAATTCATTTGCAATCTGCACCGCATATGACGTCAATTCCTCTACTTTGTTCTGATAGGCAAATTCCTTCACAAAGTGGGAAAACAGAGAAATGATAATGACAAACGCTAAAATCAAAATGCTGATATGGCTTAGCAGCAGCTGATATAAATATTTAATCTTCATCAAATTTATACCCTACTCCCCACACAGTATACAGGAAAGGCTTGTCCTCGCTGGCAAGCTTTTTCCGCAGCCGTTTGATATGAACGTCAACCGTCCGCTCATCTCCATAAAATTGATAGCCCCATACCTGCTCAAGCAGCTGTTCTCTGGAGAACACCTGCCGCGGATTTTGGACAAGGTAATAAAGCAGATCGAATTCCTTCGGCGTGAGATTTTCTACAGGCTCTCCGTTTAATAATACTTCTCTCGTCTTCTTATTAATGGTAAAGCATTCCGTTTCGATCATATCTTCATCAATAACTGCTTTGCCTGTCGCCTTGTATCTTCTGATGACGGCTTTGATGCGGGCAACCAATGTCAGCGGGCTGAACGGCTTTGTGACATAATCGTCCGCCCCCATCTCAAAGCCAATGACCTGATCTGATTCAGTGTCTTTGGCAGTCAGCATGATAATCGGCACCGTGCTTGTCTCTCTTATTTTTCTGCAGATGGTCACGCCGTCCATAGATGGAAGCATGATATCCAAAATGATCAGATCCCAATTTTCTTCCGTAAAACGCTGGTACCCTTCTAACCCGTCATGAACGAATTCCGCTTCAAAACCTTCTTTAAAAAAGAACATCTCCGTCATCGTACATACACTAACATTATCTTCTATCATTAATATTTTCATTATATCCTCCGATTGTTTTGATGCTTTTTTATATAATAGCACCATTTTAAACAGAAGGTTTTGCGTTTCACAATTGTTAGTTTTTATTTCATCAACTAGAAATAGATTGTTCATATTTTTTTCATACCTTTGGACTACTATTAATTTATCAACAAGCAAGCCCGCCCCAGAGGCGGCCTTATCAATCAAAGTACCTATACGGAGGAACATAAATGAACTTTATCAAACGGGCCTTTTGGAATATGAAGGCTAAAAAGGGAAAAACATTATTGCAATTATTTGTGTTTACAGTCATATGTGTCTTTGTTCTATCAGGCCTCACCATCCAGTCGGCAGCACAAAAATCAAGCGAACTGGCCAGACAGGAACTCGGCGGAAGCGTGACACTTCAGGTTGACCGCCAAAAGCAAATGGAAAAACAGCAGGACAGCGGTGAAAAGCGCAGCTTCGAATCCACACCGATCAAAGTGTCTGATGCGAATAAGCTTGCAGCGCTTGATCATGTGAAGAGCTACAATTACACCACATCAGCTTCAGCCAACGCGGGAAACTTTGATGCGATTGAAAGCTCTAGTTCAAGTGATTCCAGCTCCAGCAGTTCAAGCTCAAACGCTAAAAACAGTCAAGGCGGAGGACAAGGTGGACCGCAAATGGTTCAAGCTGATCTTTCTATTGAAGGTGTCATCAGCACAGCGTTAGTCGATGATTTCTCTGACGGAGATTCAAAAATCACAGACGGACGCGCGATTACAAAATCAGATGTCGGCAAAAAAGTAACAGTGATCAACGAAACTTTAGCGGAAGAAAATGATTTGAGCGTTGGCGATTCGATCACAATTGAATCAGCAACGGATGAGGATACAACAGTAAAACTGAAGATCGTCGGTATTTATAAAACAACATCTTCAGGAGATGACCAAGCCCAAAATTTCTCTTTCTTAAACCCTTATAACAAGCTTTATACGCCTTACACAGCAACAGCGGCGCTGAAAGGCGACGACTATAAAAATACGATTGACTCAGCTGTTTACTATATGGACGACGCGAAAAATATGGATGCTTTCGTAAAAGCAGCGAAGAAAACATCAATTGACTTCGATACGTACACACTGAATACAAACGATCAGCTTTACCAGCAAATGGTCGGACCGATTGAAAATGTGGCTTCTTTCTCTAAAAACGTGGTGTATCTTGTATCAGTGGCAGGCGCCGTCATTCTTGGCCTGATTGTCATGATGTCAATCAGGGAGCGCAAATACGAAATGGGCGTGTTAATGGCCATCGGTGAAAAACGATGGAAATTGATTGGACAGTTCTTGACTGAGATTCTGATTGTGGCCGTTATCGCTATCGGCCTTGCATCTGTGACGGGAAATCTCGTCGCAAATCAGCTTGGAAATCAGCTTTTATCCCAGCAAATCAGTTCATCAACCGATTCAACGCAAACCGCAAGCGGACAAATGCCCGGCGGCGGTGGCGGCATGGGCGGCGGAATGTTCGGCCACAGTTCATCAAACGTAGACGTTATCGATTCACTGAACGTCGCGGTTTCTATGAACGACATGCTTATTCTTGGCGGGATCGGCATCCTTATCGCAATCATTGCAACATTGCTGCCGTCAATTTCAGTACTGCGGCTTCATCCGAAAACGATATTGACAAAACAGGAATAGAAAGAGGCGGAACCTATGAGCTTATTACAATTTCAACAAGTCGGCTACTGGTATAAAGACAAAAGCCAGCCATTGTTTCAGGATATTAACATCAGCTTTCAAAAAGGAAAATTCTACACAATCGTCGGAACATCAGGGACGGGGAAAACCACTTTCCTGTCTCTGGCAGGCGGACTTGACGCACCAAAAGAAGGAAACATCCTTTACGACGGAAAAGCGGTTTCTAAAATCGGCTTAACCAATTTCAGAAATCAATATGTATCAATCGTCTTTCAGGCGTACAACCTGCTCCCGTATATGACGGCTTTGCAGAACGTCACAACCGCTATGGAAATCACAGGTTCTAAAGAAAAAAACAAAGAATCATATGCGCTTGACATGCTGCAGAAGGTTGGCATCAACGAAAAACAAGCCCGGCAAAAAGTGCTCACACTGAGCGGCGGACAGCAGCAGCGGGTATCAATTACAAGGGCTTTCTGCTGTGACACGAATCTTATCGTAGCCGATGAACCGACCGGAAACCTTGATGAGGACACATCAAAAGAAATTGTACGGCTCTTTCAGGATCTGGCGCACAAGGAAGATAAATGCGTCATTATGGTGACGCACGATGAACAAATTGCAAAAGTGTCAGACATCAATATCAGACTTTCAAGAGGAAGCTTTACTGTGAAGGAAAACGTCGCAGTCGTATAACAAAACGCGCCTCTGCCAGTGCAGACAGGGGCGCACCCTATATCCCCCTTTTATATAGAAGTGAACATAAAAAGAGCGGCGGCTGCATCCCCCCGCTCTTTTTATCATTTTTTTGCTTCCTCCCCTTTTGATTTCTCTCTTCGTTTCTTTTTCCAAACAGCCACAATAAATAGAAAGAGCGGAAACAATAATTGAAAAGGCAAATGAATATACAGCGGCACCACGTTCAGGCCTTCATTCAGGTGCTCCGAAAAGTTAGTCGCGATCGTTATAGAAAGGATTAAAATGCCCAATCCCATCGGATAAGCCAATTGAGAGGGATTCTTTTCCTTAAAGAGCGTAGATGTCCCAACCACAGTGGCATATAAGTAGAGGCTGACCTTAAAGAAGCCGCCGATGATCAGCGCCAGCATAAAAAAGACATCGAGCCGGTCTAAAAATTCTTCGACCTTGATTGTCTGGATCGTGCTTAAAAGCGGAAACTGGGATCTGAGTGTAAGATCAACATCAAGCACGCTGATATTAATCGCCACGGTGAGCGCCACAACCAATCCGCTAATAGCCATGGCGATCATCCCCATTTTTTTCACATCTTTTCTATCATTCAGGTTAGGGAAAATCATCACAAATAAAACAACTTCACCAAATGGGACGTACATGGTCTGCGTGAAAACAGAGTGAAGGATAGGAGAGATACCGTTTGCCAAAACCGGCTTTAAATTGTGCGGGTCTATAGTCCCTGAGACAATAATCAGCACGAGGCCGATCGCGCCCAGTAAATACATGGCCCCGAAAAGAAGTTCGGCCGCGCGTGCGAGTACTTCAATTCCTTTTCTTACGGCATATATGCTTACTACCATTAATAAAGCATTTACAATAATGATAGGTGTATCATGATAAGCAAACGTCAGCAGCATTTCTCCAAAGTCACGCAACACCCTTGCGGCAATATAGGCAAAGTACAAGATATAGAGAAATGAAAACAGCCAGCTCAGCTTGGTTCCCAGCATATCATCCATATATTCTTTCGGAGAAGAATTCGGATAACATTGATAAATGCCTTGATACAAATAGAAAAGAAACAGTCCGATCGCACAGCCTAATAAAACTGCTATCCAAGCATCCCTGCCCGCCATTGATCCCGGTGTAATCAATAAGGAGCTGCCCAGTTCAAAAATGATAATCATGACAAACAGCTGCCTTATGCTTATTCTGGCTTTTTCCATCTGTCACTTCCCCTTTCTTCAGACCTAATCATCTTTAAACTGGTGTTTGATCGGATTGTTTCGCAATCCCGTCCTTCTGATATACGTCTCGGCCTTCACATCGATGGGCAGTTCCGGCAAATATTCTTTGTCCCAAGTGTCCTTCATTTTCTCCCACTGCTCCGGATACTTTCTATATATCGTGTCACCAAAACCGATAAAATCTATTTTATTCTTCTTAATCTTTTTCACAGTATGGCTGATTTCCTTTTCAAGCTCTTTGTTGAGCGCTTTTTCAATAGCGGCCAGCACCTTGGGATCAGACAATTGGAAAGGGTATTTGACAGCATCTATAATACCTTCAACCGACACTTTCACATGGATGTACGGGCGTCCGTTCCGCATTTTCGGTACCAGCTTTGTATCTTGATGGGTAACCTGCAAGCTGACCGCATCCTTCGTCTTGCCCCAGTCAGCATTAATAAACGTATGCTGGATCTTATTCATAAGCCAGACTGCCCCCACGCTTTCATCATCTTCCAGCCAATACTTTAAATATCCTGCCTTATCAAAAACCGCCAAACCATCTGCCTGAAGAATGGCTTTCGGGTCAGTCGCCTGCGTGTTTTCCATGCTGACTCCTTTTTTATCGTCACCAATCATCATATATCCGGGGATGACCGGTGCCATAGTGTTGGCGGCAAGTGTTTTCAAAACGTCCTGAATATTGATTTTGACCACCCGCCCGTATTGTGCCTCCGTGAAATCGAGTGTTTTATTGACTTTATTTGACGGAATTTTATCAATCGGCGTTAAGATTTTCACAATATTTTCTGCTTTTGTTTTATGGGCAACGACGAATGTTGCTGTTGTCCTGAATTCTGTGTCCCGGTCAAGATTATCTAATACAAAATCCAAACCTTCTTCTTTTGCCAGCTTTTCATTGATCACGACTAGATTGGTATGGGCAAAATAAAGCCGCCGTGATACCTTCATGGAGGCTTTTCTGAGTGCTTCCGTTATATTGTTACCTTCAATCGAATAGACAGATACAGGCGGCCTGTCTCCAGCACCGCCTCCCTGAAGGCCGCCGGCAACATTTCCTGGATTGATAATTTGAAGATGCAGCACGTAGTTGCTGTCGTTTGTCCGATCGATGCCAATCGCCGAGATAATCGCAAGATCCGTCAGCTCCCGCTTATCCCAGCAGCCGGGCAGCACAATGACGCTCAAAAGCATGAGAACGGCTAATAGACATTTACGTACCATTCTGATCCCCTTCTTCCAAATCTTTGTTCACCATTCCTCGTGAAGCGGCCGGCTCTGGGCGTTGATCTTTCCCCTGCCGCACCTTATCTTCCTTGCTGACCGATTCCGGCCTTTTTTCATCGGCCCACCACGGAACCCGGAAAAGCGCGTCCTTTACGCCTTGTGAAGAAAAAGGTGCAAGCGGCGACATATATGGAACGCCGAATGAACGAAGACTGCATAAGTGGACAAACATCATAATGATCCCTAAAATCAGCCCGTAAAAACCCATAACAGCTGAGGCAATAATAAAGATAAACCGAATAAGCCGGGCTGAAATCGCCATTGCAAACGCCGGTGTTGCGAAGCTCGCAATCGCGGTGAGTGCCACGATAATCACCATTGCCGGAGAGACGATACCAGCCTGTACGGCAGCCTGGCCGATTACGAGCGCGCCTACGATTGACACTGCCGAGCCGACAACCCGGGGCAGCCTGACTCCCGCTTCCCTCAGAATCTCAAAAGCAACCTCCATCGTCAGCGCCTCCACAACAGCCGGAAACGGGACAATTTCCCGCTGGGCCGCAATGACCACTAACAGCTGAGTCGGTATCATTTCTTGATGAAACGTCGTGGCTGCCACGTATACAGCCGGAGCCACAAGCGAAATGAAAAAGACTAAAACACGAAGAATTCTTATGCTTGTCGCAATGTCAAAACGCGAATAATAATCCTCAACAGACTGAAAAAACTGGACAAATAAGGCTGGGGCAATAAGCACAAACGGTGTTCCGTCCACAATAATCGCGAATCTTCCTTCTAACAGATTACCCGCTACAACATCAGGGCGTTCTGTATGATACATAGTCGGAAACGTCGTAAAGGTTTCATCTTCAATCAGCTGCTCAATATATCCAGATTCCAAAATACTGTCAATATCTATTTTTTCCAGGCGCTGTTTCACTTCCTTCAGCACCTTTTCATCGCATATTCCTTGAATGTACATGAGAGCGATATCCGTATTCGTAACAGAACCTTTTTTCATTTTTTCAACCCATAAATTCGGATTTTTAATGTATCGCCGGATCATGGAAATATTGGTTTGCAGAGACTCTGTAAACCCTTGGCGCGGGCCGCGGAATGACACCTGGGTGCTCGGCTCTTGGATGGAGCGCTGCTCTCCCCCTTGAGTGCTGCAAATCAAAGCTTCATCATGGCCATCAGCAAAAATGAGCGCATTGCCGAGCATTAACTCGGAAAAAAGCTTGTCCCAGCTCTTTTCCGCTTTCACTCCGCCCAGCGGGAGCGTTTTTTCAAGAATTTGCTGGATCGCATGAGTATTCTGGATAGACTCATCCTGTACCAATGGGTCAATTAACGACTCATGGATCGTGTTATTATCGACCAGCCCAGCAATATAGATAACAGCTAGGTGGACATGATCCTGCTCCCCGATTTTAATCTCGCGAATGATGACGTCAGAGCTGCTTCCGACTTCCTTTTTCGTTTCCGCTATATTCTTTGCCAAGCTTGGAGAAATGAGAACCGGCCTTTCTTTTTCTTGCTGCTGTTCCTGATTCTTTTCTTCTGTATTGCGCTTGTCTTTCGAACTTGTATTGTTCTTTCGCTTAGAAAATAAAGGCATACACAAATACCTTTCCTTGTCGTTTTCTCATATTCTTCCTTTTAAAATTGAGATTATGCATTAGGGTTAGATGCGGTATAACTTCTCCGCCAACGATAGACACTAAAAGCGGAGGATGATGAAGCATGAAGATATTGGGCGTGACCGGAGTCATATTAATTTGTTTATTAGCTATTTCTGTATTGATGGACATGCTTCAAGGATTCAGTTTAACAAAAGCCGTTTATAACAATATGTCCAGCTTTAAGATGACAACATTTGCGGAATGGGTCGTGATTTTATTTTTTGTGTTAGTACTTGTGAGAGAAATGTACGTGATCTATAAATCGAAAAAAAAGAACCCCTAGAGGGGGCGCTTTTTTCAGACAATAAAATTGCCGTCTATTGTATCACTGCTGTGTTTGTTGATTGTCCCTTTAAAAATGCGGTTGCCGATGATTTTGGAGTTGGTTGAGGTGTTTGTTTGAATAGCTGTCGCAGTGCCCGCGGAGAGGTTATTGATGGTGTTTCCTGAGATGATAGAGCCTGCAGAGCCATTGAGATAAATCACAATCGGATTCCCGGCTGTTCTGTTGACTGAAATGGTATTATCAAAAATCTCATGCACACCGGCGCTGATATAGATGGTGACCAAAAGCGGAGATCTCTCTAAGTGGTTGCCGATAATTGAGGTTTTCGCACTTGTGGAGCAATAAATGGGGTAATTTTTGAACTCTTTAAATGTATTGTTTTTGATGATGGCGCCGGCATTGTTTGTGACGGAAACAGAATATGATTCCGGCACTGCTTCAAACGCGTCAGGATTCAGTGTATTCCCTTCAATCACCGCGTTCCCTTGAGCAATCCAAATGCCCCGGCTGAATTTTCTCAGGAGATTATCTTTAATGATCATATTTCCGCCGGAAACGTTCACACCGTCAACGACTTGAATGAGACAGTTATTCAGAAAAGCGATGTCATCTGACAGCACTGCGCGAAGACCGATGCTGCGCCTTGTTTCAGACAGTCCGTTTTGAATTTGGTTTCCGTCTACCTTTACGTCGGAAGACTGGTAAACCAATATCCCTGTGTTTTCAAAGTTGCTGATTTTGTTGTTCGTCACAAGAACGCTCTTTCCCCTGACATCAATTCCAGTTGAAAATCCGGTAATGAGGTTGCCAGCGATCACTGCATCACTGGTCTCTTTTCCTTGTGATACACCGAGTCCGGTTATCCCGACTCTTGGCGCAGCCGCCACGTCTTCAGGGCGTCTCAGAATATTTCCCTTGATCACTGTTTGCGTCCCATATCCGTAGCTGATTGTATTGTCAGAGTGATTTCCTTCTATTAAAATGCCATACCCGTTAAAATTGGTCACAGAACTTGAAACGTTTCCAACAAAGTGGTTATTGCGAATTGATACATTAATCGGTTCCTCATAATCAACATCACCTTCGCCATATCCTTCAATGTCAATTCCGAATTTCGGCGCTGTTCCATTCCCCGTTCCGGCATCTTCAATCAAGCATTCCTCCACCGTGACCATGTCACATCCGGTAATGGAAATGTTATTTCTCCTCGATCGCCGAACCTCACAGCGGCGGATGATAATTTGCTCTGACGTTCGATAATCTTGATTGGTCTTTAATCCCCTTGGGCTGACTATGATCCCATCGCCAGTAAAATCGGATATTTTCACATCATCAATGACAACATTCGAGCATCCTTCAATACATATGCCAAAGCCCCATTCATGGGTTGACCTTATCCCTGCCGAGGCATACGTATGCTCATCCCGTTCGCCGATAATTTGTCCCCCGGAAATGGTTATATTCTCTTGCTTGCCTACATAAAATGCGGAATAACCCCACGAACTATTCGGTATCACTTTCATGATACATTCGGGGTCCATCATTATCTCAAGGTTGCCGGGAACAATGATCCCCGCGTTTCGAAACCTCTGATTAAGATCTCCGCCAAGCGTTGCGTCTATTAAATATGTTCCCTTTGGAAACCAGACAGTATGATAGCCTTTCGAAACAGCTGTACTGAGGCACTGATTAATCCGTTCTGTCGAATCCGTTTTACCATCTCCAGGAACACCGAAATCCGCTGCATTTAATATGAATTCAGCCAATTGCGAGCCTCCTTCTCTATGATTACTATCATGTTACTCACAAAGGCCCGATCTGCTTGTACATTTCTCTAAAATTTTATTAAAAAAATATAAAGAAATAGTTGTGTAAGAAAATCTCACGATAAAGAGTATAAAAATTAGGAGAAAATCACTATTTTTAGGTATTTATAATTTTTCCAATATGGAACTATTTGAAATGAGTATAAATTATATTGACACAAGTATTATATAAGAATATGATTTTTATAATACACTTTTTTTAGAAAGGGTTTGGCTGACATGGCTTCGATTGATAACGAAAGTATCATTAAAAGCGTCCCGCAAAAAGGGTTCTTTGGTCACCCGCGAGGACTATTTACACTATTTTTCACCGAATTTTGGGAGCGTTTCTCTTACTATGGAATGAGAGCAATCTTACTTTACTATTTGTATACAGAGACGGTAAACGGAGGGCTCGGCTTTGATAAGGGCACTGCGGTTGCCATTATGTCGATTTACGGATCACTCGTATACATGTCCACCATTATTGGCGGATGGCTCGCTGACCGGGTATTCGGTACCGCAAACACCGTGTTTTACGGCGGCATATTCATTATGTTCGGCCACATTGCACTCGCCTATCCGGGCAGTTCGATCGCATTCTATATCAGCATGGTGCTTATTATTGTCGGAACAGGCTTATTAAAACCAAACGTTTCAAGCGTGGTTGGGGATCTTTACACGAAAGAAGACCCGCGCCGCGACTCAGGTTTCAGTATTTTCTACATGGGGATTAACCTCGGTGGTTTACTTGCTCCGTTAATTGTCGGAACACTCGGACAGAAGTACAACTATCATCTCGGCTTCGGAGCTGCCGCGGTCGGAATGCTTCTCGGACTTATCGTTTTTGCTTTGACAAGAAAGAAAAACCTCGGGCTTGCAGGTTCCAATGTGCCGAATCCGCTGTCTAAAAAATCTGCGATTGGCACCGGAATCGGTGTTATCATCGTGGCGATCGCAGTGATGATCTCTGTACAAACAGGCGTGCTGACGATCAAGCGTTTTATCGACCTTGTAAGTATTCTCGGTATTTTGATTCCTGTCATTTATTTCATCATCATGTTTACAAGCAAAAAAGCGGACAAAACAGAAAAATCCCGTCTTGCCGCTTACGTTCCTTTGTTTATCGGTGCTGTCATGTTCTGGGCCATTCAGGAACAGGGAGCGACTATTCTTGCGGTATACGCTGATGAACGCATAAGACTTTCATTGGGCGGATTCGAACTTCAGTCATCATGGTTCCAATCATTAAATCCATTGTTTGTCGTCATTTTTGCGCCAATATTCGCATGGCTCTGGATGAAGCTTGGCAAACGCCAGCCGTCTACACCAGTTAAATTCTCAATCGGAATTATTTTAGCCGGATTGTCATTTATCATTATGGTATTCCCTGCTATGCAAGGAAAAGAAGCACTCGTAAGCCCGCTTTGGCTCGTTCTCAGCTTCCTGCTTGTCGTGCTTGGAGAGCTGTGCCTGTCTCCAGTCGGTTTATCCGTGACAACGAAACTGGCACCCGCTGCCTTCTCTGCACAGACAATGAGTATGTGGTTTCTGACGAACGCAGCAGCCCAAGCGATCAATGCCCAAGTAGCCGGATTGTTTGATAAAATTCCTGAAACAATGTACTTCGGCACCATCGGTTTGATTTCTATCGTTCTTGGCGGCATTCTCCTGCTGCTCTCGCCGATGATCAAACGCGCGATGAAAGGGGTCTTATAATTAGAAACAGCCCGCGGATTTTAATCTGCGGGCTGTTTTTTTATTGATCCAGCCATTTGCTGAAGCTTTGATCAAAGACTTCCGGTTCTTCCAGCATTGGCTGATGGCCGCTCCTTTCAAAAATAACCTTATCCACATGGGGATATAAATCGTCAACTGCATCCCATAGCGCAACGGGCGCAACCAAATAATCATATCTCCCTAATCCAATATACACCGGCATACGAACATCAGCTAACCGCTGAATAAGATCAATCCGGGCAAATGTATTGCCCCATAATTCATCAATGATCGGCATATTCGTGAATACACCGTCCCATAAGGCAGCAGCATGCGGCCGCTCTTGATAAAAGCTTTTCGCTTCAGCGCGAATACACATGTGCACGAAGCGTCTTTCAGGATCTTTTTCAATGTCCTGCGGCAAATTCGCGATATCTTTTTTAAAGCGTTTCTTTCTCTCAGGACTGGCTGTTTCCATAAAAAATGATTCGCTTTTTCGCTGTCTTTCTTCTCTGTTATCAGGCGCAGTATTAAAGAGCGCCACCTTCCGGACATGTTCAGGATATGTCCTGGCATACTCTAAAGCCATAAAAGCGTGCCCGGAATGTCCCAGGATGATAACATCCTCAAGCTGAAGAAATGTTCTCATCCTTTCAATATCAGCCAATACGGCATCAAGCCTCGAATCCTCCTCACGAAGCTCCCGTTTAGGCTTAGCAAATCCCCTATGGTCGATAAAGACCCATTGATATTTCTGTTTGATATCTGAGGAAAAAAGGCGCGGATAGTAAACCGCACTCCCGATCACAAGGATGGGTGCGCCCTCGCCCTCAATTCGATAAGCTAAATCAAAGCCGTCCGAGTGACAGATCCCCGCACGTTCCATTTCTCACGCCCCCTTTGTTTTCATTATATAAAAAAAGCCTGACGCATGGCGTCAGGCTATCGATATTACCGTTTTAAATCTTCCAGGGTCTTTTCCCATCTGCCCAGCACCTCTTCAGCGCTGTGAAGCTGTATACGGACACCTGAAGTCAAATCAGCATATTTCGCAACGTCCTCCTTCACTGAAACGATGCGGCAGGAAAAACGGTCTCTATCATATTCAGCATCTTTCAAAGGCGGTAAAGGCGCGCATTCAAGCTTTACATAATAGGCCGCTCCCTTCCACCACGCCGTGAACTGTGCTTTTCCTGTACGAAGGATGTTGGCCGAAGTCATTGTGTTTTTCCACAGAGCGATTCGGATATCAGTTCGGCTCAGCGCGATGATTTCACCTGCACTGATCATAGCGGCATGCGGCCAGCCATCCTCTGATACTGTTTGCAGAACGAAGGCCTCATGCTGCTTCTCATTCAGGCAGCTCCCGTCAAGCAGCTCAAAGAGACAGTCTGACATACAGTTCACGCGGATCAAGCCTTTCGTTCCGGCACCGCCGGAACTTCAATTGCTGTTTCTGTTTCCTTTGGATCAATTTTAAACGCTGGATTGTATTTTTCGGGATTTGTAATGCTTTCCGGTTCACAGGATCTCCATGTAAAAAAGCATGTTTGGCACTGATAAACTTCCCATGCGCCTTCTACAGGCGATTTGCTCATGACTTCTCCCTTTTTTGAGTCGCATCGAGGACATGTATGCATTTCGAACATCCTTTCCTTATTTATTCATTAAGTCCATTAGTTTTTGTTCCCATTCTTTCGTTGTTAGCGGAGAATCAAGCGGCTGTGAATAATGGCCTCTTGTTTCCGGTGCAACCGGTGTAGTGGCGTCAAGAATCATTTTGTGGGTGATTCCTGATGGATTGGATCCCGGATCAAGCGGCAGGACAGATAAGTCCGGAATGATGACCGCATCGTGTTTCGGATGCATTTTGGTCGAAAGCGCCCACATGACCTGCGGAAGGTTGAATGGATCGACATCCTCATCAACGACAATGACCATTTTGCAGTAGCCGAGTCCGTGCGGCGTTGTGAGTGCGCGCATGCCGACCGCTTTCGCAAATCCGCCATAGCGGGTTTTTGTGGAAACAATCGCGATTAAACCGTGTGTGTACATGGCGTTCACTGCCACAATTTCGTTCGGATACGCTTCTTTTAACTGCTGATAAAGCGGCACGCATGTGTTAATGCCGATCATGTAATCGCATTCTGTCCAAGGCATGCCTAAGTATAAATGTTCAAAGATCGGATTGTTTCTATGATAGACGCGTTTAATTTTGATAATCGGCATGCTGCGTCCGCCGGAATAATGGCCTGTGAATTCACCGAACGGCCCTTCATATTCGCGCTCTCCGGCAATAATCTCACCTTCAAGCACCACTTCAGCGCCCCACGGAACATCAAGATCAGACAGCTTTGATTTGACGATGCGATATGGTTCGCCTTGAATCGCACCTGCCATTTCGTATTCTGATTGATCATAGAGAAGCGGAGTCGATGCCGCCGTTGTAATGACCGGCTCACAGCCGAGCGCAATAGTGACCGGAAGATTGATGCCGCGTTCTTCAGCTTGGCGCAGATGGATTGCAATATCGTGCTGCGGGACAGGCTGAATGCCGAGACGGTCTTTTCCTTTGACCTGCATTCTGTAAATGCCGACATTTTGTTTGCCGAAGTTGTCAGGGTCTTCAAGATCACGGGAAATGACACATGCTTTGTCTAAATAGTAGCCTCCATCACCTTGGTTAATTCTGAAAAGAGGCAGTATATCGAACAAATTGATATCTTCTGTGATTTCATTTTCATGAAATGGCGCTGTTTCCTCACGTTTGACCGGCATCGGAAACTGGTCATAACGCTTTGCGAATTCAAAAAACTGTTCTTTTACCGGTGTGTCTTTCGGCATGCCCAGCATCATGGCATGGTTTGGCCAAGAGCCGATGACATTCATCGCAATTCGCGCGTTATGATAGCCGTAAATGTTGTTAAATAAGAGCGCAGGGCTTTTATCGCCAAGATTGCTGGCTGCCCGTGCGGCGGCCCCTAAATCCGGTTCCGGCTTTACCTCTTCATTCACTGTAAGCAGCTGTCCTTCTTTTTCAAGGGCAGCGAGAAATTCTCTGAAATCTTGATAAGCCATGATCAAGCTCCTCCTTTTTGTTTTTCAATCCCATTCCAGCGCTTCGCTTCAGGAAGCCGAATGCCGAATTGGTCCAACGTTCTAAAAACAATATGGTCAACCATTTCCTCTAAGCTTCTCGGCTGATTATAAAATGCCGGCATCGGAGGAAGAATGATGGTGCCCATTTTCGTAAGCGCTAGCATATTTTCGAGATGAATTTGGTTCAAAGGCGTCTCTCTCGTTAAGAGGACGAGTTTTTTTCTCTCCTTGAGCATGACATCCGCCGCACGTGTCAGCAGATTATCCGCCATTCCGGTGCGAATGCTTGCGAGAGATTTCATGCTGCACGGCGCAACAATCATTCCATCGGTATCAAACGACCCGCTTGAAATGGCTGCCGCCTGATCCTTATGTGAGTAGGTGTATGTGGCCAGTTGTTCTACTTCTTGTAAGGTATAGCCTGTTTCGTGTTTGATCGTGACGTTTGCCCAAGGAGACACAACGAGATGGGTTTCCACTCCGGCGGCCTTCAGCCACTGTAGCAGCCTGACCCCGAAAATGGCCCCTGTTGCCCCTGTCATTCCGACAACGAGTTTCACTTTGCCCCCTCCTTTACGCTTGAATTCTGCTTTCATTTCAATCATACTCCTGATATATCCATATGAAAAATATCTATTAAATCTATATTTAATACCTAAAAGGTATGATAAGGAGGCGCTTTCTTTTGGATATTCGCCAGCTTCGATACTTCATTACCATTGCCCAAGAACAGAAAATCACGTCCGCAGCCAAAAAGCTTCACATGGCGCAGCCGCCTTTAAGCAGGCAGCTCAAACAGCTGGAGGACGAACTTGGTGTTGTCCTGTTTGACCGGAACAAGAAAAAACAAATGACTCTTACATATGAAGGAGCTGTTTTTCTAAAAAGAGCAAAAGAGATTCTGCATAGGTTTGAAGATGCAGTCATTGAGGTACAGGAGCTGAAGGAGGAAGTAGCCGGCACACTTGCCGTGGGATCAACGATTTATTGCGCGGCTCTGATGCTTGAAAAAGTGACACAGATCAAAGAGAGATACCCCCATCTCACCTTTAATATTTGGGAAAATGAACCCGCGACACTGTTGGAACTGCTGGAAAGCCGGCAAATCGATGCGGCGGTCACGACAACACTGATCAAAAGTGACACAGTACAATTCAAACAGCTTGATGACATTCCATGTGTGCTCGTGCTTTCAGATGAAGCCGGATATCCGTGCGGAGACACCATTAAGATGGAGGACATTCCTTCATTTCCGCTGATCCTGCTGCGGCCTGTCAACGGAAAAGGCGTCTATAATCAGGTCATGAATGAATTTCACCGTTTGAACCTGGAGCCGCGCATTGTTTGTGAATGCCACGACTCTGCAACTTTGCTCAGCCTCGTGTCATCCGGATTCGGCGCGTCTATTTTGCCCGTCACAATGATTCCCGTTCATATGAGAAATCACGTTCACACCGTTCATATCGAAAATAATCCCTTCATTATGACACCGGCTGTCATGTGGAGAACGGACAGTTATTTGCCTAAACCGGCACAGCAATTTTTGGATTTATTTTAAAAGATTTTGCCTTATGAAAACCAATTACTTGACTCATACTAAAAAAAAGTTATCCTTTAGATTTGTAAGCTATTTTTTTATTTCAATAAAATCAACCAGAAAAGTGGGGAATAAGATGAAAAAAGCATTATTGGCTTTATTCATGGTCGTAAGTATTGCAGCTCTTGCAGCTTGCGGAGCAGGAAATGACAATCAGTCAAAAGATAATGCCAAAGATGGCGATCTTTGGGCTTCAATTAAGAAAAAAGGTGTGCTCACAGTCGGAACGGAAGGAACATATGAGCCGTTCACTTACCACGACAAAGACACTGATAAACTGACTGGCTATGATGTCGAAGTTATCACAGAAGTCGCAAAACGCCTCGGGCTTAAAGTCGACTTTAAGGAAACACAGTGGGACAGCATGTTTGCCGGCCTGAATTCCAAACGGTTTGACGTTGTTGCCAACCAAGTCGGAAAAACAGATCGTGAAAATCAATATGATTTCTCAGATAAATACACAACATCAAGAGCCGTTGTCGTAACGAAAAAAGACAACAACGATATTAAGTCTGAAGCAGATGTAAAAGGAAAAACGTCAGCTCAATCACTGACAAGCAACTACAACAAATTAGCTACAAATGCCGGCGCGAAAGTAGAAGGCGTTGAAGGCATGGCGCAGGCCCTTCAAATGATCCAGCAAGGCCGCGTCGATATGACATACAACGATAAGCTTGCCGTATTGAACTACTTAAAAACATCTGGCAATAAAAACGTGAAAATCGCGTTTGAAACAGGTGATCCTCAGTCAACATATTTCACGTTCCGTAAAGGAAGCGGCGAGGTTGTTGATCAAGTCAACAAAGCATTAAAAGAAATGAAAGAGGACGGGACTCTTTCTAAAATTTCTAAAAAATGGTTCGGCGAAGATGTTTCTAAATAATCTGCCGGCATTGACGCTTGGCACGGCGATCCCGTGGGATCTGGTGCAGCAGTCATTCTGGCCGATACTTTCAGGGGGAATCTACTATACGA
This sequence comes from Bacillus sp. PS95, assembly GCF_037963565.1. NCBI lineage: Bacteria > Bacillati > Bacillota > Bacilli > Caryophanales > Bacillaceae > Bacillus > Bacillus sp. PS95. The sequence goes on along the minus strand of NZ_CP150160.1, from coordinate 415,042 downwards.
TTCCCCTTACGATTCTTTCCTTTATATTCGGAATGATCCTGGCGCTGATTACGGCGCTTGCCAGAATGTCGAAAGTGAGACCTTTGAGATGGGTGTTCAGCGTATACGTATCCGCAATACGCGGCACTCCTCTTCTCGTTCAATTGTTCATCATTTTCTATCTGTTCCCGGCCTTTAACGTCACATTAGATCCATTTCCAAGCGCAGTTATCGCCTTTTCATTAAACGTCGGCGCCTATGCATCTGAAATCATTCGAGCATCTATTTTATCCGTGCCGAAAGGGCAATGGGAAGCCGGCTACACAATTGGCATGACACATCAAAAAACGCTGTTCCGCGTCATTTTGCCGCAGGCGTTTCGTGTGTCGATCCCGCCATTATCCAATACCTTTATCAGCCTGATTAAAGATACATCCCTCGCCTCTCAAATTCTGGTCGCTGAGCTGTTCAGAAAAGCCCAGGAAATCGGCGCGCGGAATCTTGATCAAATTTTAGTGATCTATATTGAAGCAGCCTTTATTTATTGGATTATCTGCTTCCTGCTTTCACTCGTCCAGCATGTCATCGAACGGCGTCTTGACCGCTACGTGGCCAAATAAGGAGGTTCCGAGTATGCTTACCGTTAAAGGATTAAACAAATCATTCGGTGAAAATGAAATTTTAAAAAAGATAGATATGAAGATTGAAAAAGGAAAAGTCATCGCCATACTTGGGCCTTCAGGTTCAGGGAAAACGACGCTGCTCCGCTGCCTGAACGCTCTGGAGATCCCGAATCGCGGAGAGCTTGCATTTGATGATTTCTCCATCGATTTCTCCAAAAAGGTGAAACAGGCGGATATCCTAAAGCTTCGCCGAAAATCCGGAATGGTGTTTCAGGCGTATCACCTGTTCCCGCACCGCACAGCCCTCGAAAACGTGATGGAGGGCCCTGTTCAGGTGCAAAAACGGAACAAAGAGGAAGTCAGAAAAGAAGCGATTCAGCTTCTTGATAAAGTCGGATTGAAGGACAAAATGGATTTATATCCATTCCAGCTTTCCGGCGGACAGCAACAGCGCGTCGGCATCGCCCGCGCACTGGCGATTCAGCCTGAGCTCATGCTGTTTGACGAACCGACCTCAGCGCTTGATCCCGAGCTTGTCGGAGAGGTGCTGAAGGTTATCAAGGACTTGGCCAATGAAGGCTGGACCATGGTCGTCGTGACCCACGAAATCAAGTTCGCGCAGGAGGTTGCGGATGAAGTCATCTTCATCGACGGCGGCGTTATCGTGGAGCAAGGACCGCCGGAGCAAATTTTCTCCGCACCAAAAGAAGAACGGACACAGCGGTTCTTGAACCGGATTTTGAACCCGCTGTAATAAGAAAAACAGGGCGCCCGCGCCCTGTTTCAGATTATTGACAAAATCCTAAAACGATTTTCGTTTTAGGATTTTGTGATTTTCAGCGTGATTGAAAACCTTTGAAGTCTAGGAAGGGCGAGCATTGGAGCACAGCGAATATTAAATTCGTGAGCACCGAAGCACAGGCCTGACAACGAATGCAAGGGTTTGCCAACACGCTGAAACAGGGCGCCTGCGGCGGCCCTGTTTTTTTGTTGAGCCCCTTTCGCCTATTCCGCCCTTCTGTCAGATGTGCTACAATGACAATCGACTGATTTTTACGAAAGAAGGGACCTCACGTGAAGCAAGAACTTGTTCTGCGCTGGACATTTTATTTTGCCGGTTTGATCATTTTGGCTTTTGGTGTATCCCTGACGATAGAAGGAAAAGCACTCGGCATTAGTCCGTGGGATGCATTTCATTACAGCCTGTTTCAGCACTTCGGGCTTACCGTCGGCCAGTGGTCCATCATTATTGGAGCGCTCATCGTCGGATTCACGTCATTGTTTACGAGAGCTTGGCCGAAAATTGGGGCCCTCCTGAATATGGTGCTCATTGGTGTATTTATAGATTTTTTCAATTTCATTCTGCCTGCCCCCTCGACCTACACAGGCTCGATCATCGTCTTCTCTCTAGGCGTGGTGCTGATCGGTTACGGCGTCGGTGTTTATGTATCAGCAGGCCTTGGCGCGGGGCCGCGTGATTCACTGATGATGCTGATTACCGAAAAAACCGGCTGGAATGTGCAATGGGTGCGGAACGGCATGGAAATAACCATTTTGTTTGCGGCATGGGGCATGGGGGGGCCGATCGGTTTTGGCACCATTTTGACCGCCATCCTCACCGGACTTATTTTGCGCTTTTCATTGCCCCAGTCAATCCAGCTGCTGAATTATGCTGTGGCAAGGCGGACAGCCGCTGTGAAAGCATCTCCGCCTGTACACTAAAACAAAGCCGCCTTGGCTTTGTTTTTTTATTTTCTCCTCTATATGAGTCTTGTGGAAGTATGATAGGATGGTTTTGACAATCTTTTGCAGACGGAGGATCTAGAATGAAGATTTACGGAATTTATATGGACCGCCCGCTTTCACAGGAAGAAAATGAACGGTTCATGTCTTTCATATCACCTGAAAAACGGGAGAAATGCCGGAGATTTTATCATAAAGAAGATGCTCACCGCACCCTGCTGGGAGATGTGCTCGTTCGCTCAGTCATAAGCAGGCAGTATCAGTTGGACAAATCCGATATCCGCTTTAGCACACAGGAATACGGGAAGCCGTGCATCCCTGATCTTCCCGACGCTCATTTCAACATTTCTCACTCCGGACGCTGGGTCATTTGCGCGTTTGATTCACAGCCGATCGGCATAGATATCGAAAAAACGAAACCGATCAGCCTTGAGATCGCCAAGCGCTTCTTTTCAAAAACAGAGTACAGCGACCTTTTAGCAAAAGACAAGGACGAGCAGACAGACTATTTTTATCATCTATGGTCAATGAAAGAAAGCTTTATCAAACAGGAAGGCAAAGGCTTATCGCTTCCGCTTGATTCTTTTTCAGTGCGCCTGCACCAGGACGGACAAGTATCCATTGAGCTTCCGGACAGCCATTCCCCATGCTATATCAAAACGTATGAGGTCGATCCCGGCTACAAAATGGCTGTATGCGCCGCACACCCTGATTTCCCCGAGGATATCACAATGGTCTCGTACGAAGAGCTTTTATAAATGGCTCATCAACAGCTTGACACCGCGCTCAATATCTTCCGTTTTCACATTGGAAATATTGATTTTTAATAGATTTTCTTTCGGATAATCTGATAAATAATGACGGTCTATCGCCTCAAGGAGAACCCCTTGTTTTTTCAGTCTATGAATCACTCTTGAGGCGGGGAGATCCTGAGGAAGCACCAGATGGGTGTGCATACAGGGTGCCTGCCCGCTGGAGAACGTAAAGCGTCCGCATCCCAGCTGCCTGTGAGTTCGAATGGCTTGATGTAGCCTCAGCGACCGCTCTTTATAAGAATCTCTGATTTTCTCCTTATGCCTGCCGTACATACCGCTTTTCAGGTAAATCTCCAATGCCGCTTGAGAAATCATCGAACAGTCGATGTCGTTCAGCTTTTTGTACGCATAGAACGTGTCAGTCAGTGCTTCGGGCAAAACAGCCGCCCCCACGCGAAGGCCGGGGAACATCATTTTCGAGAAGCTTTTCAAATAGATGACATGTGAGGACAGATCATATGCGTACAGCGGATCTGCCTTTTTATTTTCCTCCAGATCACCGAGGTAATCATCCTCAACGAGGTAGACATCATACGCTTCTGCCAGTCTCACAAGCTCCTGTTTATCACGCTCTGACAATGAGCAGCCAAGCGGGTTATGGAAGCGCGGCATCGTATAAAAAAATTTAATCGATTCTGTTTGAAATAACCGCTCAACCTCGGCTATATCAAGCCCTTCTTCCGTTCGTTTCACCCCGATGGCGGGAATCCCAAGCGTCTCAAGCTGTTCGACCATCAAATGGTAGCCCGGCTGTTCAATGGCGATCTTCTCTTTCCCATTTGGGAACGGCATGGCACAAAGCAAGGATAACGCCTGCTGGACACCTGATGTAATGAAAATATGCCGTTCATCCGCAAATACCTGTTGATTGGCCAAGAGCTTTCGGAGTACGCGGATGAGTGATGGAAGCCCCTTTGGCGTCCCATAAATAAACAAATCGTTTTTGTATGTATCAATCGCTTTGTTGATGCAGTGCTGAAAATCAAGATACGGAAACACATCGGGATCCGGCGCAGATGTGGCAAAGTCAATGGGACCCTGCTGCCCGCTTTTGGCTTTTCCCGTCTTTTTCACAATATAATAGCCGCTTTTCGGAACGGAATAGATAAGGTGGCGTTTTTCCAGCTCCTGCAGCGCGCGGATCACTGTGCTTTTGCTGACTTGGTAGCGGGCGGACAGCTGACGGATAGATGGAAGCCTGTCTCCTTCTTGATAGGCGGTGCTTTGCATCATCTCCTCTATCCTCATTAATAGACTCATATATTTCTCCATGCCTTCTCCCCCTGTTTTGTACCGGTACAGTTCATTGTTTTTCTCATTGTACCGTTCTGACCGCGGCCATACAATAAAGGGAGCGACCGGCGCTGCAATTCAGGTAAAGGAGCCATTCCCATTATGGTTAAACATCAGCAAGCCCCCGCTTATATAGCGGCTATTTTATATTCGTTCATTATCGGTTTATCCTTTCTATTCGTAAAAATCGCACTGCAAACAGCAGAGCCGTTTGATATTTTGGCGCATCGGTTCACCATTGCGTTTGCTGCGGCCACTGTACCGATCTTATTCGGCTGGGTAAAGCTATCAATCCGCGTAAAGGACGTCATTTCCATTTTGCCGCTCGCCCTGCTGTATCCCGCGTTATTTTTCAGCTTTCAGGCATTCGGCCTTGTGTACTCGTCCTCCTCTGAAGCGGGAATTATTCAGGCAGCCATTCCGATTTTCACGATGGTCTTTGCCGCTTATGTTTTAAAGGAACGCCCAACGTGGACGCAAAAGGGATTCACAGTTTTATCCGTTGCCGGCGTCATGTTTATTTTTGTGATGAAAGGCGTTGACGTGGAATCAGCCAGCTTAAAAGGGTCTTTGCTGATCCTTTTGTCCGCTTTGTCTTCAGCGATGTACAATACTGCTGCCAGAAAAATGACGCAGCGGTTCAAGCTGACCGAGCTCACCTACATCATGTCAGCCATCGGCTTTGTCGTCTTCAACGCCATCGCCCTTGTGCGTCACGGATCGGCGGGAACAGTCGGCACTTATTTTCTGCCGTTCCGGGAGCCCGGCTTCGTTCTCGCCATTGTGTATTTGGGCGTGCTGTCTTCACTTGTCACTTCATTTCTGTCTAACTATACGCTGTCGCGAATTGAGGCGTTTAAAATGAGCGCTTTTAATCATGTATCTACCATTGTGACGATGATTGCAGGAGTTGTGATTCTCAACGAAAGCCTGGCCTGGTATCATCTTGCCGGGGCTGTTTGTATTATGATTGGCGTGGTGGGGAGCAATATCAATCTGGAGAAAAAAACAAAGCGCCCTGGTATGCCTGCAAAAAAATGAAAAATTATGCTAGACTGAAAGGAAAAACATGGTTAGAGGTGTAGGTTTACCGTATGATTCAATATGCTAGTGAAAGTATCAATCTTCCAGGAGAAATCACTTTTAAGGATGTAAGAGAAATCTTTTTTTATCAAATCGCAAAAATATCATGCTTTTACTTTCTATTGTTTTGCGCCATATTTGCTGCAGTTAACTTCATTAACGGATGGCCCCGTATCATTTATGGCAGTGACGCGCTTAACTTGTTTATGAACAGTATGTTGATTATCGTGATGTCCGTTCTGTTTACACTGCTGCTCCTCCTTCTTCTATATGTGAAGTTTTCCAGAGCATACAAGAAGAACGAACGGATGAAATCTAAAAGAACATATACTCTGAACCAAGAAGGAATTCGTATATGTTCTAAAAAATATGACCTCATTTTCAATTGGGATGAAATCACAGCTGTTTTCGAATATAAAAATATCTTCAGGGTCAATACATCAAGTGGCCAATATATTGCGATCCCCAAACATTTTTTTCACTCCGAAGAGGAGATGAACAGATTCAAGGGGATTATCCTTAAAAATACCGAAACAAAAAAACTCAAATTTAAAAAGGATCAGCATTGACAGTGCTGATCCTTTTATATTGATTGGTGGGTTTCTTTTGCCTTTTGTTTATCTAAAAACGGCACCAGCTCTATTACAGCCGATAAACCCACAAACACGATGCACACAGCGACAATCAGCAAATAACCATGAGTCATGTCAAAAAACAAACCGCCCGCATACACGCTAAGAGCTCCGGCAACCTGATGGATAAAGAAATTGATGCCTAACAGCGATCCGATCAATCCTGTTTGATAGCTTTCCGAAATTGACGCCGCGGTCAGCGGGATCACGCCTGTGTAACTGAGCCCGAATAACAGGATAAACCCGAAGTACCAAAGGTCGCTGTGATGAATTCCGAGAATGGGAATGAGCAGGCAAATGAGGCTGAGCAGCCGAATGAAAAATAAGATGGATAGCATGACGCTTCTGCTGCCGAGGAGATCGGACAGCCAGCCTGCCAATAATCCGCCAATGATGATAAACGCCCCAAACGCGGCCATCATTCCGTTGATATGAGAGACATGCGCATCCTTCAGTATCGGGACGAGGTGAGCATCAATAATTCCCATTGTAAATCCGCAAGTAAACACGCCGAAGTACAGGATATGAATGAGGCGGGATTGCTTCATCACGTTCCAAAACCCCCGCCAATCATAAGATTTTTTCACAGACTCCGCTTGCGCATGTGGCGGGTGCTTCATCCCAAAGACGAGGAGCGGCAGCAGAACAGCCGCCATGACGATTCCCAAAATCGTATAGGTGCTCTGCCAGCCGGCATGATACGGAGCCGCAGCCCAAATGGGCGAGAGAAGCAGCAGGCCCGCAGAGTTGGCATTGGTCAAAATAGCAAGCGCCAGACCTTTGTGTGTGTCAAACCAACGGCTGATGAAGTACTGGGTCGTCACGCCGACCGCGCAGGAATAGCCGATTCCGCCAAGCACACCGTAAATGGCGGAAAACACATGAACATTCGGTGAATAAGGAAGCACCAAAAAGCTTGCGCTGATGCAGACAGCTCCAAGCGCCATAATTTTTCTGACACTGAAACGGTCGATAAAAAAACCGACAAAAAACTGGACGATGCCGGTTGTGATCATAAAAATGCTGACAGAAACCGAAATCAGCGACCTGTCGGCATGGAAGGCGTCTGCCATTGGCAGCATAAAAAATTGAAAGGAATTTCTGAATGAGTTCATTCCGATGGCGAAAACAAACGTAAACAGCAATACAAACCATTTCATCCTGGGAGACGTGCGCATGTTTCGACCTTCCTTTATTTGAGTATTTCGACTATTATACCATGCAAAAATTGGCATTCAACACAAAAAAAAAACGGAACAGCCGAAGCTGTCCGCTTTTGATCACGGTTGAATGATCGGATGCTGATTCAAGATCGCAAAAATCCGTTCTGCGACTTCTTCCGTTTGTGACAGCAGGAACATGTGCCCGCCGTCAAATTGATGGAATGTGATGTCTTTTGCCCACTTCTTCCACCCTTCCGCATCTCGTATGCACTTTTTATCATCAAGCCCGTTAAAGACATGAACAGGCGACTGGATCTGGGCCAGATCGTAAAGCTCAAATTGTTCAAGAGCCCGGTAATCTGATCGGAAAGAAGGCAGGAAAAAGGACATGACCTCCTTATTTTCAACAAGCTCTGCGGGCATTCCGCCTAATTGGATAATATGATCGAGAAACTGATCATCAGGCAGGTGGGACACTTTCTTCCGCTGAATATGAGGCGGCTGGATTGCAGAAATAATAACCGCCTGCGGAAAGATGCCTTCACGCTCAAGCTTTTGCGCCAGCCTGAAGGTGATCATTCCGCCCATACTGTGTCCGAACAGCACAAATGGCCGATCAGGGCGAAGGTTCAGTTCTTGCTTGTACAAATCCGTCAGCTCTTCGAGATCCTCAATGGCTGACGTTTGATTCGTGCCGTGTCCCGGCGGCTCGGCAGCGAGCATCTCGCACTCCCCCTGCAAAAAAGCATGGAGAGGGCGAAACGACGCCGAATAGCCGCCGGCAAACGGAAAACAGATGAGCTGTGTTTTTTCCGACGCATCAAATGATTTGAAGAGTTGGCTCATTGGCTGTCTCCTCCTTTCATCACTTCATTTATGAAACCGTTACGGTTTGTGTATTAAGAAATTCGAGCAAAATCTCCGCATTCCTATCTAGCGTTTCGCCCTGCAGCATTTCTGCGTGTGTTCCGAAGCCTCTTTTCATACGGTAAGCACCTGTTGTAGCTTCTTCCCATGATGCAAGCCATTCCGGCATGTCAAAATCAGCGCCGGAAGTCAGCAGATCAATATCTGCTTTCACCTGGCCTGTGCTGATCAGATTGACGTAGTATGAGTAAAAGGCATGTGTTTTTTGCTTGAGGCCTTGTTTGACGGCTTCGCTGTTGAGCGCTTCATTGTCCCGATTGACATTCATCAACGCTTCGACATCACTTTCAACCGTGCGTCCGTCCAGATCACTGACACCTTGTTTTTTATAGGAATCGACCATGATGATCCGCTGAACAATACGGCCTTGTTCCTCAAGCTTTTTCGCAGCTTCAAACGCCAGGCTGCATCCCGCTGAATACCCAAACAATGTTAAAGGCCCTTCCGGCTGCAGCTTCTGGATCAAATCCGCATAGCGGTCAAGCCGGTCTTCCTCCTCAATAAAATCAAAGGCGCACAGCTTGTATGACGGCAAGCGGCTGGACAGATTTTGGTACATAAGGCCATAGCCCAAGACCGGCGGGAATGCGAAAATGATCTGCTCCTGATCCTGATTCATTATCGTTACATCCTGCAAGCCATCAGGGCCCCCGTTTTTCAAATACGCTGAAATGCCGGCGATCGTCGGCGCTTCAAACAAAAGCTTTACTGGAAGATCAATCCCGAGCTCTTTCTTGATGCGGGAAGCGGCGGTCATTGCCTTCAAGGAATGCCCTCCGAGCGCAAAGAAATCGTCATGAATGCCAATTTGCTTTCTGCCGAGAACCTCAGACCAGATTTGTGCGATTGTTTCTTCCATCTCGTTCCGCGGTCCGATCCATTCTTCCGCCAGCTGATCCTGATCAGGTTTTGGGAGCAGCCGTTTATTGACTTTCCCGTTCGTCGTTAAAGGAAGCTCATCCAAGAAGGTAAAGGTTTGCGGCACCATGTAAGCAGGAAGCTGTTTTTTCAGGTGCGCCTTCACGTCCTCAACTGAAAGCTGCGTCCGGTTCACGAGGTAGGCATTGATTGATGCATCGCCAGACTCATGGCGGTCCGCCACAACGACCGCATCTTTCACACCTGGGTATTCCTGCAGCTGCTTTTCGATTTCTTCAAGCTCAATCCGGTGTCCGCGTATTTTGACCTGGTCGTCAATACGGCCGGCGTATTCAATCGTTCCATCCGGCAGCCAGCGCGCTAAATCCCCTGTGCGGTAAAGCGTTTCTCCCGGCTTGAACGGGTTCTTGATAAACTTTTCCTTCGTGAGGTCAGCACGATTTACATATCCTTTTGACACGCCCATTCCGCTGATGCACAGTTCACCGATCGCCCCGAATGGCTGGAGCTGGCTTTGCTCGTTCAGAATATAAACACTGGCATTGCTTATCGGCTTTCCGATCGGCAATGAGGAGATGGAATCCGGTATATCATGCACGACGTGAGCAGTCGCAAACACTGTTCCCTCAGTCGGCCCGTAGCAGTTAATCAGCTTGCCCGGCCCCATGACCCGCAGCGCTTTTCTGACATGAGGCACTGAGGCGCGCTCTCCGCCGAATAATATACAGCGTAGTCCCTTCATCCAATCCTCTCCCGCATCCGTGAGAAGATTAAATAGTGCGGTTGTCGCAAACATGACATTGACATTCTCTTGCAGGATCAGAGCTGTGAGCCGTTCTGTATCAAGCAGCGTATGTTCATCTGCGATAATGAGCCGTGCCGCATTCAGCATAGAAGCATAGAAATCAAAGGTAAATGCGTCAAAGGCGTAATTGGAAACAGATAAGAATGTATCTTTCTCAGAGAATGCCATGTAGTCTACATGCTTGACCAATCCTTGAATATTGGCATGAGTGGTGATATTGCCCTTTGGCTTTCCGGTTGTGCCGGACGTGTACATGATATATGCCGGATCATTAGGATCAATCGCGGTTGCAGGATCGCTTGCCTGTTCTTCAAACCGTGTTTGATCATCAATGAAGAGCGTTGTGCCTGTATACGGCAGCTCAGCCGCTTGTTCTTTCATCTCCTGATGCGTCAGAAGACAGGCTGCCGCACTGTCAGCCAGCATATACGAGATTCGGTCCTCTGGCAGCTTCGGATCAACCGGCAGATAGGCTGCTCCCGCCTTTAATACACCGAGAATGCCGATCACCAGTTCAAGTGAGCGCTTCGTGTACAGCGCTACAACAGAGCCTTTGCCCGCACCGTGTTTTTGCAGCCGGCGTGCAAGGCGGTTCGCTTCCTCATCTAATTCGCGATAAGACAGGGTCTGGCCGGAATACGTAAGCGCCGGCGCATCCGGATTGACGTTCACTGCTTCCTTGAACCAATCCGTCAGAGGCTTTGTTTCATGAGCTTGAGCCGGCGGGTTTAAGCCGGTTAGCAAAAATTCTCTCTCCCTGTCGTCAACGAGGTTGATCGTGCTGACAGGCTGATCAGGATTCTGGATGAGCTGCTGAATTGCTGTGAGAAGCTGAGATTTCAAGCGCAGGATAAACGCCTCATCAAACACATTCTCATTATAGGCAAGCTTAATCAGCATCTCATCTCCAGGGGAAGCCATCAGGTTGAGATCATAATTCGACTTCTCAAAAACATGAACATCCACCATATCAAAGCCGTTTTCACTGCTTTCTTCATTTTTCGCATCCTGAAGCGGATAGTTCTCAAAAACAATGATGTGGTCAATCAGTTTCGGCTGATCGGCCTGGCTTTGGATGTCATAAAGCGGCACATATTGGTGCGGCTCAGACTGCAGCGATTGCTCCTGCAGCTGCTTGAGCAAGCCGTTAAATGTGATACCCTCAGACAGCTTCACACGTCTCGGGACAACGTTGATAAACAGCCCGACCATATGTTCAACGCCTTTGATTTCCGCGGGACGCCCTGAAACAACTGTACCGAAGGCCAAATCGCCAGACTGCTGATAGCGGCTGATCAATACGCTCCAGACTGCCTGCAGCGCCGTACTTAAAGTGGTATGCTGCGATTTTGCAAGCTCAGTAAAAGCCTTTGTTTCCGCCTCCGACAGTGAAAAGAGCAGCTCTTTCGGCTCATAGCCGTCCTTCTGTTTCTTCCTTTGCTCCGCAAACGTCGTTTGTCCTTCAAAGTCCTCCAAGTACTCGCGCCAGTAGCGGAGCGATGCTTGTTTATCCTGCTTTTCAAGCCACTTGATGTAGTCTTTATACGGTTTGACGGGCGGCAGGCTGTACGGCTTTTGTTCGCGCAGAGCATTGTATACCTTAAATAGATCCTGTACGACGATGCCGAAGCACCATCCGTCCAAAATAATGTGGTGGTAGCTCCACACCCATTCAAAGCTTTCTTCAGCTTTCTTGAAAATGGCTGCCCGCATCGGAATATCCCGCGTCAAATCAAAACCCCTGATCTTATCCTGTTCTTTGTACTCATTGATTTTGGCTGTTTGCTCGCTGTCCGTTAAGTGTGTCAGATCGATTTCTTCTATTTGGAACTGCCGTTTTTTCAATACGACTTGGACAGGTCTTTTTACTTTTTCGTGAATGAACACGGTACGAAATACATCGTACCGGTCCATGATCACATTCATGCTTTCTTCAAGACATTTGATATTCAAGCTGCCTTTTACTTTCATCGTGATTTGTTCAAGGTAAAAGCTTTGGCCGGGATTCAGGATGGCATGAAAAAGCATCCCTTCCTGCATCGGCGATAGGTAATACATATCTTGAACCTGATCCTTGCTAAATTGACTCATATGTTTCGCTCCCGCCTTCTGTAATTCCCTTGCGTTTTATTTTAAATTCTCCTCAAGCATGTCAAAGATATCTCCCATCTCGTCCATTTCAAGGTCTTCGGCGCTGAAGTCGCTTGGTGTGAATTCCTTGTCTTCTTTTTCCGTGCAATGGCGGATTAGCATCAGGAGGTTTTCTTTAAACCGTTCCATTTGCTCCTCGACTGTAGCTCTTTCAAACTCCTTCTCATTGTAGGAGCAGGAAAGCACAAACCGGCCGTTTCTGATCATGCCGCTGAAGCTTAATGCGTACAGCGCCTCTGATTCTCCGCTTACTTGGCGCCCCATATCGAAAGCGGACGGTTCAAAGAAATCGGTTTTGACTTCACTGTCGAATTGGCCCAAATAGTTGAAGCTGATCTCCGGTGTGAAGCCCTTTGTTTCCGCTGTTTCTGTGAAATAACGAAGAATGCCGTAGCCAACACCTTTGTCGGGAATGCGGCGCAGGTTTTCTTTGACTGTTTTGATCACAGCCGAGGTATCTGCGTCAGATATGTCGAGCACAACAGGGTATTGTGCCGTAAACCAGCCGACCGTTCTGGAGATATTCACATTCGGGATGATGTCCTCCCGGCCGTGTCCCTCAAGGTTAATGCCGATTTTGGCACCCTCTGTCCATTCTTTCATTGTCAAACCGAGCGCGCTGAGAAGAATATCGTTGATTTCAGTTCCATATGGCTGATGAACATCTGTTAAAAGATGCTTAGTGTCTTCTTCCGTTAATTCACATAGGACGGATGATGTATCCTTGACGATCCGCTGCTCTGTTTCACAATCCTTCGGTAAAGGAGAAACCTGTTCAGCGGCAATTTGCGACCAGTATTCAGCCTGCTGTAAAAGATGCGCTGATTGGCTGAATGCCGCCAGTTCTTCCGCCCAATCCTTGAAGGAGTTTGTTTTTTGCGGGAAGACAAGGCTCTCTTCTTTCTCAGCCTGCATGTAGCCTGAAGCAAAGTCTTCAAGCAAAATCCGCCATGACACACCGTCGACCACCAGATGGTGTACAGCAATGAGCAGGTGATCCCCAGCTTCTGTGCGATATTGCTCCGCCTTTAGAAGCGGCCCGTTTTGCAGATCGAGACTGCTCTGCAGCTTGTTCGCGAGAATTTTAATCTGGCTTCTCAGCATCTCTTCATCGGAGCCGTACAGATCCACGATTTCGAAGCTGACCTTGCTCTCACTGATCGGTTGATACGCCTGAACGATGTCCCCGTTTTCCTCACGATAGACCATGCGGAGCGCGTCATGATGCTCGATCAGCGCCTGCAATGTTTTCTCCACCCGTTCAGGATCAAAGCCCTTCGCGGCGTGAAGCATCACCGATTGGTTCCAGTGGTGCTTGTTCGTGAAGTTCTTTTCAAAGAACCAGCGCTGGATCGGCGTCAGGATGACTTCGCCCTCCACCGGGCCTTGATCTGCCTGTTTGCCTTCGGCACGCTCTACATATTGGGTAAGCTCCTCGATCGTCGGGTGCTGGAAGAGATCTTTCATTTCCAGCTTCCAGCCGTGCTGATTCAAGCGGCTCGCCATTTGAATTCCTTTAATGGAATCTCCGCCAAGCGAGAAGAAATTGTCGGTGACACCGACTTCAGACATTCCAAGCACGTCCTGCCAGATGCCGGCAAGCAGCTCTTCCATGTCGGTCGTTGGCGCTTTGTATTCTCCGCTTCCCGCTTCGATGTCCGGCTCAGGCAATGCTTTGCGGTCCACTTTGCCGTTTGCCGTAACCGGAAGCTCGTTCAGCGTCACCCAGAACGCCGGGATCATGTAATCCGGCAGGGTTTCCTTTAGTGCTGATTTCAGTGCTTCTATGTCAGCTGTTTCCGGTGTGACATACGCCGCGATTGCTGTATTGCCACCTTTATCCTTGACAGCTGTCACTGCCGCATCCTGTACCTCAGAAAGCTGGGCGAGTTGGACTTCAATTTCTGAGAGTTCGATCCGGTAGCCGCGGACCTTGACCTGCTGATCGATCCGGCCGATGTATTCGATGCCGCCGCCCGTCCATTTCACCAAATCGCCGGTGCGGTACATGCGCTCACCAGGCACAAACGGATCAGCGACAAACCGCTTCGCGGTTTCGTCTTCTCGATTCAGATAGCCGCGTGCCAGTCCGCGCCCCGCCACGCAAAGCTCTCCGGCTACGCCTTCCGGCTGCACCTGATTGCCCTCGCCGAGAATGTATACTCTCGTATTGGCAATGGCCCTTCCGATGGAAAGCGAGCCTTCCTCCGGATGGATTTCTGCGCTTGTGGCAACGACCGTATTCTCTGTCGGCCCGTAGTTATTGACGAGTGTGTACGGCTTTTTCACTGCGCGCTTCAGCTTGTCTCCTCCAGTAAGCAATACGCGAAGTGATGTGTTCTCAAGCTCCATGAACTGTTCCGCAAGCTGTGTCGGCAGGAACGTGATCGTTACGCCGTTCGTTTCGAAGTAATCGTTCAGGCGGACGATATCGAGTCGGATCGCTTCATCAATGACGTGAAGCTCGGCACCGATCGTCCAGGTCGGGAACATCTCCCAAATGGAAGCGTCGAACCCAAAGCCCGCGTACTTCGCACTGCGGTCCTCCGCTGTCATGCTGAACGCGTCGTGGTGCCAGAAGCACAGGTTCACAAGCGCATGGTGCTCAACCATGACACCCTTCGGCTGTCCGGTCGTTCCAGACGTGTAAATCATGTACGCCAAGTTCTCCGCGGTTACAGCGGTTTCTGGATTTCCCTCGTCGTTTTCATCAAGCGGCAGGCTTAGAATCGTGCGGCTTCCGTCGAGAAGAATGACATCTCCCGTAAAGCTGTCCGGCACTGAAATCCCTTCCTGTTTCAAGAGAAGCTTCGCGCCGCTGTCCTGTAAAATATACTCAATCCGCTGATCCGGGTAGTCAGGATCAATCGGCACAAACGCCGCTCCGGCTTTCAAGACGCCGAGCACCGCGGCGGACATTTCAAGCGACGGCTTCGTGAGAATGCCGACGCGGTCATCCGGGCTGATGCCGCAGTCCATCAGAATCCGCGCGAGACGATTCGCCTTCGCATTCAGCTCGCCGTACGTCCAAGACTGGCCGTTGTATGTGACAGCCGGGCGGTCTTTGTGGCGCTGGACAGTCTCTTCGAATAGCTGATGAACCGTTTTGTCTGTCGGCACAGGCAGCGCTTTGCCCTTCCATGCCTCAAGAAGTGCTTGTTTTTCTGTCTCGGTGACCAGTGACAGGCTGGAAAGCGGCTGGTTCGGGTTATCCGCAACAGCCTTTAGTAGCCGCAGAACGTATTCGCTCCATTTTTCAGCTGTTTCTTTTGCGAACAGATCTGTCGCATATTCGAGCTGCAAGCCAATGCCATTTTCATCAGTAAATCCGCCCAGTGTCAGATCAAACTTAGAAGTTCCCTGATGAGCCTCATAAGGTGAAATGCTCAGATTTTGCAATGTAAGCTGTTCTTTATCAGGGTTTTCTGTCGTCACCATCACATTAAACAATGGGTTTCGGCTCATATCCCGAGGGAGATCAAGCTGATTAACCAGATCTTCAAACGGATACTCCTGATGCTCAAGCGCTGACAGGTTCGTCTGCTTTGCTTGCTCCAAAAGCTCCGCAAATGTTTGCTGTTCTTTCGCTTCCATTCTCAGGGCAAGTGTATTGACGAACATTCCCGGCATGTCCTGAACATCAGCATTCGTCCGGCCGGCAGTAACGGAGCCGATGACGATATCCCGCTGTCCGGAAATTTTGCTTAAAAAGACGTGGAAAACAGCATGGAGCACCATGTGCAAGGTCGTTCCGGTTTCCGCAAGCAGTTTTTCTACCGCCTTTGCCGTCTCACTTCCCGTACGGAAACGGATCGTATCTCCATTAAAGCTTTGCACAGGCGGACGGGCATAATCAAGCGGGAGATCAAGCTCAGGCAGCTCGCCTGAAAGAACTGACATCCAGTACGCCTCATGCTCCTTCATCCGTTCTTTTTGCTCAGCTTCATTTTGCCAAACGGCGAAATCTTTATAATGAAGCGCCGGCTCCGGAAGCTGCTCTCCTTTGTAAAGCAGCGCCAATTCTTTTACAAAGATGCCTCTTGAGACGCCGTCTGCGATGATATGATGCATATCTAAAAGCAACAAATGTTTTTTCGCTTCTATTCGAAGCAAAGCTGCGCGAATGAGCGGTGCGTCGTTTAAGTCGAATGGCCGGATAAATTCCTTAATCTTTTGGTCCGCTTCGTCTTCTTTGGCTTCAAACACATGAAGATCAACCTCCGCCTTCTCAATGATGCGCTGAACAGGCTCACCATTAGCTTCCATAAATGACGTCCGCAATGATTCGTGACGGTTCACGAGCTGATTGAGTGAGTCGCGCAGGCGCGAAATATCAAGCTCTCCTTCCATTAGAAGAACAGATGGCATGTTGTAGCTTATCGTCTGGCGGTCAAGCTGATTGAGCACGTACATCCGTTTCTGTGCGGATGACAATGGATACATATCCTGCTTGTCAGCCGGCTTGAGTACTTGATGACCGCCTGAAACGGCAGACGCCTCCATATAAGCCGCCAGCTGTCGAACAGTCGGCTGCTCGAACAGTGCTTTAAGCGGTACGCTTTTCTCCAATTCCGCCTGAATGTTGGCAATCAGCATCATCCCTTTTAATGAATGGCCGCCTAAATCGAAAAAATTGTCGTCAATGCCGATGGCTTCTATGCCAAGCGTTTTCTGCCAAATGCGGCATAAGCTTTCTTCAAGCGCTGTCTCCGGTACGGCCAAGGCCTTGCCTCCGGATTGTGCCGCGTTCGGCTTCGGCAAAGCGTTTCTGTCGGTTTTTCCGTTTGCCGTCAGCGGAATCGCGTCAACCTGCACAAAGAAAGCAGGAATCATATGAGACGGCAGTGTTAGGGAAAGCTGGTATCGGAGCTCTGCTTTTTCAATAGCTTGATCCGACGTATAATACGCGCAAAGCTCTTGAAGACCGCCCTCGGAAACCGCTAGTACAACCGCTTCTTGAATTCCACTGAGGCTGAGCATGACCGTTTCAATTTCTTTCGGCTCAATGCGGTAGCCGCGGATTTTCACCTGATCATCAGCCCGGCCGATAAATGCAAGCGTACCGTCAGAAAGTCTTCGTACGACATCTCCGGTTTTGTACATGAGGCTTCCCGGCGAATATGGATTTTCTACAAATCTCTCGGCTGTCAGCTGAGGCCTGTTGAGATACCCTCTCGCAAGCCCCTGTCCCGTGATATAGAGCTGTCCGCTCGCTCCCGGCGGCACAAGCTTCAATGCTTCATTTAAGACAAGCGCGCCGGCATTCGCAATCGGCCGTCCGATTGTCGGGCGTTTCGCAAATGCATCCGGCTCAGACAGATCAACCCGCCCGGCGATGGCGCCGATCGTTGCTTCTGTCGGGCCGTAGTGATTGATAAATTCGGTATGTCCATACATCTTACGGAAGGCGAGAACATCAGTCGGGATGATTTTTTCTCCTCCCAAGACGATCAAGCGCAAGGATTCAAAGTTCGCATCTTTTGCAAAACTGGCGGTGTTCACTATTGTATGGAACAGAGACGGTGTCAGTTTGATATAAGTGATCCCATGCTCCTTGATATAGTGCGCTATTTCATCCGGCGCCGTATAGGTTTCCTTCTGGACGATATGGAGCTCGCCCCCGCCCAGAAGTACGGGGAACATGCTCGTATAGCCAAGGTCAAATGCGTAAGATGAAAGCAATACAGTCTTATCATTTTCCGTCAGGCTCGCCTCTTCACTAAACCAAGAGACATAGTTTGTCAGATTGCGATGCTCAATCTGCACGCCCTTCGGCTTTCCGGTCGTACCGGACGTATAAATGACGTATGCAAGATTGCGAGACCCTGAAATGGATGATGGGCGCTCCTTGCTTTCATTTCTCCATTTACCGTCATCAAGGCTGACGATTGTCCCTTCATATTGCCCAATAGCCGTCATGTTTCTTTCATTCACGACCGCAAATTTTGCTCCGCTGTCCTCTAATGAATAACGGATTCGTTCTTCAGGTGTATCAGGATCAATCGGAAGGAAAGCTGCCCCCGCCTTCATGACACCGAGAATCGATACCATGACTTCAGCTGACCGGTCCATAACAATCGCGACGATGTCTTCATTTCCGGCCCCTTGGGCACGAAGATGATGCGCCAGCTGGTTCGCCTGTTCATCAAGCTCGCGATAGGTCAGCAGATTTCCGCCAGCCTTCACCGCAGGATGGTCAGGTGTTTGCTGGGCCTGTTTTTCAAAAAGAGCGGCAAAGGTTGCTTCGGTAATTTGAGTCATATGTCTTTCTTCTAGCAAAGCAGCTGTTTCTGCAGATGAAAGCAGATCTACATCAGACAGCCGAACGTTTGGATTAGCCGCGGCCGCTTTGATGATATTGACAAAGTGGCGGCTCCAGCGGCGGATCGTCTCGTCCTTAAACAAGGCAGTCGCATAGTCAAAGCTTAGGCCGATATCCTCTTCACGCTCGACCGCTTCCAAGGAAAGATCAAATTTCGCAACATGATGAAGCATGGAATACGAGGAAATCTTCAAATCTCCTAATCTTAATGAAGGAATCTCCATATTTTGCATGTTGAACATCACGCTGAACAGCGGACTTCTGCTTGTATCCCTTGTAAGCGGAAGCTTTTCAATCAGCTCCTCAAGCGGATAGCTCTGGTGCTCGAATGCTTGAAGGCTGGCTGTTTTGACCTCTTCAAGAAATTGCGCGAAGGTTTTATCTCCCGCTGGTGCCGTTCTGAGTGCGACCGTGTTGACAAACATACCCGGCACACCTTGCAGATCAGGATGTGTTCTGCCAGCTGTCGGCGAGCCGACAATGATATCATCCTGTGACGCGTACTTGGAAAGGAGTACATTGAACGCCGCCAGCAAAAACATGTACATTGTCGTATCTGTTTCTGCCATGAGCGATTTGATTTGAGCCGTGATTTGCTTATCAAGCCCAAACATCACGCGCTCTCCCGCAAAGCTCCGTTCAGCAGGCCGCTCGAAATCCGCGGGAAGATCCAGTATTGGCAGTTCGCCTTTAAAGACATCGAGCCAATATTCCTCATCTTTTTGATAATTAGTTTGTTCTTTGTGCCAAACTGCGTAATCTTTATAGTGAATTTGTGGCAGTTCCATATCTGCGCCTTGATATATTTTGGCAAGATCACCGATTAGAATGCCTGTTGAACTGCCGTCAGTAATAATATGATGCATATCAATGAGCAGCAGGTGGCGTTTTTCTTCCAGCTGGACAAGCTTCGAACGGACGAGCGGCGCGCGGTTTAATTCAAACGGCCGAACAAATGCTTTGATTATCTCTTCCGCGTCTTCTTCCCGTCCCTTGGCAGCCTCCAGCTGGAACGATATGTTTTTATGAACGGTTTGCACAACCTCTCCGTCGATCATGTCAAACGATGTACGGAGGATTTCGTGCCGGTTGATTAATTGCTGAATCGCGTTTTCAAGCCGGTCTTTATCTACTTCTCCCTCCAGCAGAAGTACAGCGGGGACGTTGTAGCTTGTGTTTGCTTGTCCAAGCTGATTGAGGATATACATTCTCCGCTGGGCCGGGGATACAGGATAATGCTGCTGATAAGATGCTTGCCTGATCGGTTCAAACGTCTGCTCCTCCTTGCTTTCGTTCTCTTCCAAATACAGTGCCAGTTCTTGAATAGTCGGCTTTTCAAAAAGCACTTTTATCGGAACTTCCTTATGAAAATGCTCTTGAATTTTCGCCGTCATCATCATCGCTTTCAAAGAATGGCCGCCGATCATAAAGAAGTTATCGGTAACGCCTGCTTTGACGCCGAGTATTCCTTCCCAGATCTCCGCTAATTTCTTTTCACTCTCTGTTTTTGGTGCTGCGTATTCCGGCTGCACGGCTTCTGATTGCGGTGCAGGCAGTTCTTTTTTGTTGATTTTCCCGTTTGGCGTGAGCGGCAGACTGTCCATTTGAATCAGGTGGGCAGGGACCATATAGTCAGGCAAAGACTGAGACAGTGTTTTTCTCAGCTCACTCACAGCCACTTCACGATCCGCCGTGAAGTACGCGCAAATTTCATTTTCATCTGCTTTGTTCTTGCGGATGATCACCGCAGCCTCTGTCACATGCTCAGCCATGTTCAGTTTTGTTTCAATTTCGCCAAGCTCAATTCGGAAGCCGCGCACCTTCACTTGGTTGTCGATTCTGCCTAAAAATTCGATATTGCCGTCCGGCAGCCATCTTGCCAAGTCACCAGTGCGATAAATTCTCTCACCCGGTCTGAACGGGTCTTCGAGAAATTGCTTCTCCGTCAGCTCAGGGAGATTGACATATCCACGCGCTACACCGATTCCGCCTACGCAAAGCTCACCAGGCGCGCCGATTGGCTGCAGGCATTGCTGCTCATCCATAATATAGGCAGTGGAATTTCCGATCGGCTTCCCGATTGGGATAGAGCCGCCATACTCGCGGTCGATCAGAAAACTGGTTGAAAACGTCGTGTTTTCTGTCGGGCCGTACCCGTTCCACAATGAAAGCGACGGCGATGCCTGTTTTACTTTGCTGACAATATGCGGGACAAGGGCATCTCCGCCGATGATTAAATGGCGCAGTGTGCCGAACATACCCGCATCCTTTGCAGCAAGCTGGTTGAATAAAGGTGATGTCAGCCACATGGTTGTGATGCTTTGCTCACGCAGGAATGCAGCAAATTGTTTCGCATCAAGCAGTGTCTCTTTTTTGACCGGATAAAGCGCTGCGCCATTCAGCAGTGCGCCGAATACCTCAAACGTTCCGGCATCAAAGCTGACTGCCCCCGTTTGCGCCATGCGGTCCTCTTCAGTAACAGGAACGTACCCGGCATTTTTGACGAGGCGCAGAATGCTTTTATGTTCGATCATGACGCCTTTCGGTTTGCCCGTTGAACCGGATGTGTACATGATGTACGCCAAATCAGACGGGGCGGATGGCAGGTTGAGATTGTCAGCCGCTTCACTTTCTTCAAAGCCTATGGCCAGTGTAAGAACCGGCACCTGCAGCTGATGTGCCTGCCCTGTATAAGAATTTCCGGTCAAAACCATTCGAACGGAGCTGTCCTCTGCCATGAAACGAAGACGATCCCCAGGAAGCGCTGGATCAAGCGGCACATATGCGGCGCCTGCTTTTAACACAGCCAGCATGCCGACAACGGTTTCTACTGAGCGGTCGTTCATAATCGCTGCTGTTTCCCCTTTTTGAAGCCCTTGTTCGACAAGCTTTCTCGCCAGACGGTTAGCCGCTGCATTCAGCTCGCGGTACGTCAGCTCGGTTCCTTCATATACGACGGCAGTGCTCGCCGGCGTCCGTTTCGCTTGCTCTTCAAACACTTGGTGAACAGCCATTCCTTCAGGGAGTTCGGCTTTCGTGCTGTTAAACACCTCGACAATTTGCCGGTGCTCTTCGTCTCCAACAAGCCCGTACTCACGCACAAAAGCGGCCGGCTGATCGACAGCTGCTTCCATCATGCGGGTAATGTGCTCCGCTGTCCGTTCGATAAAAGCGGAATCAAAGGCGGCTCCGTTATATTTAATTTTGACGGTCCATGTTTTGCCTGGATACACAATCAGGTTGAAATCGAAGCTCGTTTGTTCAAATGCGCTTTCTACCTTAATCGAAAACCCGAGGCGGTCTTCCATGCTGCCGTTTTCAAGCTCTTGATCAAGCGGATAATTTTCAAACGCGACCAGATGGTTTAAGAGATTGCCATCAAGGGCTGAGCGTTTTTGAATCTCATAGAGCGGCACGTAATCGTAACGCTCTGCCTCTACTGCATGCTGCTGAACAGCTGTGAAAATATCAGCGAATGCAGCATCTCGTTCAACTTTCACCCGCACCGGAATGGTGTTGATAAACAGCCCCGCCATCGTTTCAATTCCGTTGATTTCAGACGGCCTTCCTGAGACGACCGTTCCGAAGACAACATCATCCGTAAAGTTGTATTTGCTGAGAACAATGCCCCAAACGGCCTGAAATAGGTTAGGCCCTGTCACTTGATGGAGATTTGCGGTTTGCTGAATACGGGCAACCAATGTTTCGTCCCATGTAAAGGAATATTCTTTATTGACGTATTCGTCTTTTTTCACAGGCAGGCGGCCCGGGAGCACGCTTGGCTGTTCAAAACCCGCCAAGCGCTCGCTCCAGTAGCTCTCCGCTTCTTCATTGTCCTGTTTTCCAAGCCATTTGATGTAGTCGGAGTAAGGCTTGCCTTGACCGTTTGCAGGTGTCCTTCCTGCTCTGAGCGCTTCATAGTTTTGGAACAGGCTTTTCATGAGGACGCCCATGCTCCAGCCGTCCATCATAATATGATGATTGCTCCAGACAAGATACAGCTGATCTGCAGCAAGGCGGAAAACCGCTACCTTGAACAAAATGTCTTTTGCCAGGTTAAAGCCTTGGCGCTGAACGTCTTGTTTGTAACGCTCAATGTGCTCTTTCTGGCGGTTCTCGTCTGCATGACTGATATCCTCATAATGCACCTTTGTTTTGCGTTCCGCTAACACGACCTGACGCGGTTTTTGCAGCTGCTGATGCACAAATACCGTACGGAGAATATCGTATGACCGAATCAGTTCATTGACGCTTTTCTCAAAGATTTCAAGATCAAAAGCGCCGTGAATCCCAAGCTCTAATTGTGTGAAGTACGAGGAAGAATGCGGATCAAGCATCGCATGATACAGCATTCCTTCCTGCATTGGTGTCAGTGCGTACACCTTTTGAATCGATTTTTTGCTCATATGCCACCTCTATTAGAAAATTTCCATTAATTTATCCAGCTCATCCAGCGTCAAATCGTCGTCACCAAGATCACTCGGGGTCAGTTCCGTACCGTCTTGAGATAGGCAATGTTCAATGATTCTGAGAAGATGCGCTTTAAAGCTGTCACTGAATGTTTGTACTGTTTTTTCATGAAATTCAAGAGAATGATAGGCCAGTGACATCGTCAGTTTTCCGTTTTCGATATATCCGACAACATCCAGCGCATTCGGTTTTTCTGTTTCAGGGCTTAATGACTGTCCTGATGGCAGCTCTGATCTCGTAAACAAACCTGCATCCGACATTTCGTCAAACTGACCTAAATAGTTGAAGCTGACATCCGGCTGAATCGAGAACGCCACATCTTCTTTATGTTCCGGTGCCGTCAGATAGCGCAGAATGCCGTATCCGACTCCCTTATTCGGCACATGTCTGATATCTTCTTTCATTTGCTTCAGCTGGTAGCCCAGATCATCCGCATGCTTCATATCGAGCACCATTGGGTACATACTTGTAAACCAGCCGACTGTGCGAGAAATGGTCAGGTCTTCTATGATTTCTTCACGTCCATGCCCCTCTAAATGAACACTTACTCGATCTTGACCCGTCCACTCCTTCATTGCCAATCCGAATGCCGTCAGCAAAATATCATTCATTTCTGTGTGATATGCCTCATGCACCTTTGTGGTGAGCTGTTCTGTCTCTTCAGCAGTCAGCGAGAATTCAATTGTCTTTGTATGTTTCATTCGCTGATCACCAGATTCGCGGTCTTTCGGAAGCTTTGCCGCAACAGCTTGTTCTTCAAGCTGTCTCCAATACTCTTTTTCTTTCAAAAAGGCTTTGGAGTTCGCGAAGTCTTGCAATCTCTCTGCATACTCTGCAAATGAATGTGTTTTCTGCGGGAGAACCGGTTCATTGCCTTGCTCAAGCTGTGTGTATACCGCGGCGAAATCCTCCAGTAAAATCCGCCACGACACGCCGTCAACCACTAAGTGGTGAATGGCAAGAAGCAAGTGGTCTCCGTCTTCCGCTTGGAACAATCCTGCTTTTAACAAGCCGCCTTCCTGCAAGTCGATGCTGCTTTGCAAACGCTCCGCTTCTCTCTCTATACGGTCTTCGTAATCTGCAGCTTGGCCCTCAATCTGGATGACCTCCAATTGAGCTGAAGCAGCTTCAAGACCTCTGTTGTATTGAATGACGTCTTCCAGTCCCTCACGGTAGACCATACGGAGCGCGTCATGATGCTCGATCAGCGCCTGCAATGTTTTCTCCACCCGTTCAGGGTCAAAGCCCTTCGCGGCGTGAAGCATCACCGACTGGTTCCAGTGGTGCTTGTTCGTGAAGTTCTTTTCAAAGAACCAGCGCTGGATCGGCGTCAGGATGACTTCGCCCTCTACCGGGCCTTGGTCTGCCTGTTTGCCTTCGGCACGCTCTACGTACTGGGTAAGCTCCTCGATCGTCGGATGCTGGAAGAGATCTTTCATTTCCAGCTTCCAGCCGTGCTGATTCAAGCGGCTCGCCATTTGAATTCCTTTGATGGAATCTCCGCCAAGCGAGAAGAAATTGTCGGTGACACCGACTTCAGGTATTCCAAGCACGTCCTGCCAGATGCCGGCAAGCAGCTCTTCCATGTCAGTCGTCGGCGCTTTGTATTCTCCGCTTCCCGCTTCGATGTCCGGCTCAGGCAAGGCTTTGCGGTCCACCTTGCCGTTTGCCGTAACCGGAAGCTCGTCCAGCGTCACCCAGAACGCCGGGATCATGTAATCCGGCAGGGTTTCCTTCAGTGCTGATTTCAGTGCTTCTATGTCAGCTGATTCCGGTGTGACATACGCCGCGATCGCTGTGTTGCCGCCTTTATCTTTGACAGCTGTCACCGCCGCATCCTGCACCTCAGAAAGCTGGGCGAGCTGGACTTCAATTTCTGAGAGCTCGATCCGGTAGCCGCGGACCTTGACCTGCTGGTCGATCCGGCCGATGTATTCGATGCCGCCGCCCGTCCATTTCACCAAATCGCCGGTGCGGTACATGCGCTCACCCGGCACAAACGGATCAGCGACAAACCGCTTCGCGGTTTCGTCTTCTCGATTCAGATAGCCGCGTGCCAGTCCGCGCCCCGCCACGCAAAGCTCTCCGGCTACGCCTTCCGGCTGCACCTGATTGCCCTCGCCGAGAATGTATACTCTCGTATTGGCAATGGCCCTTCCGATGGAAAGCGAGCCTTCCTCCGGATGGATTTCTGCGCTTGTGGCAACGACCGTATTCTCTGTCGGCCCGTAGTTATTGACGAGTGTGTACGGCTTTTTCACTGCGCGCTTCAGCTTGTCTCCTCCAGTAAGCAATACGCGAAGTGATGTGTTCTCAAGCTCCATGAACTGTTCCGCAAGCTGTGTCGGCAGGAACGTGATCGTTACGCCGTTCGTTTCGAAGTAATCGTTCAGGCGGACGATATCGAGTCGGATCGCTTCATCAATGACGTGAAGCTCGGCACCGATCGTCCAGGTCGGGAACATCTCCCAAATGGAAGCGTCGAACCCAAAGCCCGCGTACTTCGCACTGCGGTCCTCCGCTGTCATGCTGAACGCGTCGTGGTGCCAGAAGCACAGGTTCACAAGCGCATGGTGCTCAACCATGACACCCTTCGGCTGTCCGGTCGTTCCAGACGTGTAAATCATGTACGCCAAGTTCTCCGCGGTTACAGCGGTTTCTGGATTTCCCTCGTCGTTTTCATCAAGCGGCAGGCTTAGAATCGTGCGGCTTCCGTCGAGAAGAATGACATCTCCCGTAAAGCTGTCCGGCACTGAAATCCCTTCCTGTTTCAAGAGAAGCTTCGCGCCGCTGTCCTGTAAAATATACTCAATCCGCTGATCCGGGTAGTCAGGATCAATCGGCACAAACGCCGCTCCGGCTTTCAAGACGCCGAGCACCGCGGCGGACATTTCAAGCGACGGCTTCGTGAGAATGCCGACGCGGTCATCCGGGCTAATGCCGCAGTCCATCAGAATCCGCGCGAGACGGTTCGCCTTCGCATTCAGCTCGCCGTACGTCCAAGACTGGCCGTTGTATGTGACAGCCGGGCGGTCTTTGTGGCGCTGGACAGTCTCTTCGAATAGCTGATGAACCGTTTTGTCTGTCGGCACAGGCAGCGCTTTGCCCTTCCATGCCTCAAGAAGCGCTTGTTTTTCTGTTTCAGTGACCAGTGACAAGCTGGAAAGCGGCTGGTTCGGGTTCCCAGTAACAGCATCTAAAAGCTCCATCCAATATTGCTTCCATCGTTCAATCGTTTCCTGCTTAAACAGAGCTGTATTGTATTCGAGTACGAATGTAAGCCCTCCGTCGGTTTCGTCAGCCGTCAGCGTGAGGTCAAACTTGGCTGTTTTCCGTTCAAACGGATGCGGCTCAAGCTGAATCCCTTTCATTGTTAAATCCTTTATATTCGCATTTTGCATTGAAAAAACTGCATCGAATAACGGATTTCTGCTTGTGTCACGCTGAACCTGAACATTTCCGATCAAATCCTCAAGCGGGTAATCCTGCGCATCAAAAGCGCTGAGTGCCGTTTCTTTCACTTCGTTAAGATAGTCAGCAAACGTCTTTTCACCCTTCGGATACGTGCGCAGCGCCAATGTATTGACGAACATTCCGATGACGCGGCTGACGTCCGCTTGAGATCGTCCGGCCACAGGTGAACCGACGATGATATCGTCTTGCCCGCTAATTTTTGATAAAAACGCACTGTATGAAGCCAGAAGCACCATGTAAAGCGTGGAATTCGTTTCTTTTGCAAGCCTGCGCAGAGCATCAGCTTTGCCTGCTTCTAATGAAAATGCAATGCGGTCTCCCTCAAATGTTTGAACGGCAGGCCGACTGTAATCAGTCGGAAGCGTCAGCACCGGCAGCTCTCCGTCCAGCTCCTTCAGCCAATGCTCTTCTTGCTTCTTGTAAAGCTCAGACTGAATGAACTGCTTCTGCCACACGGCATAATCCTTATATTGAATACGGAGCGGCTCAAGGGTTTCTCCGTCGTACAGCTTTGAAAGCTCCTCAATCAGCACACCGACAGATGCACCGTCAGAAATAATATGATGCATATCGAACAGCAGCACATGCTCAGTGTCTGAATGCTTGATAAGCCCTATTCTGAACAGTGGAAGTTGGTCGATTTTGAAAGGCTTAATAAACTCAGAAACGATCCGCTCTGTCTCTTCTTCCGGGGCTTCGAAATAGGCTATCTCGCACTCAGCCTCTTCCCAGATCCGCTGCACCGTTTCTCCATCTTTTATTTCAAACGTGGTTCTCAAGGCTTCATGACGCTGCATTAACTGCTGCATGACGCTGTTAAGCCTTTCAACATCAAGCTCACCTGTCAGGCGCAGAACCGCCGGCATGTTATAGCTCGTTTGCGCATCCTCAAGCTGCTGAAGCACGTACATCCGTTTTTGCGGTGAAGAAACAGGATACGTATCTTGTTTCTCTGCCGGGCTGATACTTGCGGCTGTCCCTTTTTCAGCGGAGGCAATCACCTGTGCCAAGCCCTCAACCGTCGGTGACTGGAAGAGATCCTTGAGTGACAGCTCAACGCCCAGTTCCTGATGAACCAAGGCAAGCATCTTCATGCCTGCTAATGAATGTCCGCCAATGTCAAAGAAGTGGTCATAAGCGCCGACTTGTTCTGCCTGAAGTACCTGTGCCCAAATGTCCGCGACTTTTTGTTCCGTTCCATTGCGTGGCGCAACATATGAAACACCTCTTGAAACGTTGGCATCAGGAATCGGCAGCGCTCTCCGGTCAATTTTTCCGTTCCCTGTCAGCGGCAGCTCGTCCATTTGGATAAACACCGCAGGAACCATATATGCCGGCAAGTCCTTCGCAGCATGCTCTCTCATCTCTTGTGATGAGATGTCTCCCTCTCCGACATAGTAAGCACACAACAGTTTATCTCCCGCTCCTTGATCAACGGCAAGCACAACACTTTCCTGAACACGATCATGGGTTTGCAGCTGATGTTCGATTTCTCCAAGCTCGATGCGCTGTCCGCGAATCTTCACCTGATGGTCGATTCGCCCGATAAATTCGATGTCGCCATTCGGCAGCCATCTCGCAAGGTCTCCCGTTTTATACATGCGTTCGCCGGATGTAAACGGATGGGGAACAAATTTCTCCTCAGTCAGTTCTGGACGGTTGTAATAGCCTTTCACGAGACCTTCGCCGCTGACGCAAAGCTCTCCGGCAATCCCGGCAGGCTGCACGTGTCCCGTACGGTCAAGAATGTATACTTCCGTATTGCTAACCGGTTTTCCAATCGGAACAGACAGCGTGTGCTCCTCCAATTCATCAACCGGATGATACGTCGCGAAAACCGTGCTTTCAGACGGTCCATACATGTGAAGGAGCTTGCCCTTTCCAACCGTTTGCAAAGCTTTTCTGACATGCTCAACCGAAGCCCGTTCCCCGCCAAACATAATCTTGCGAAGCGTTGACAAGCATGCCGGATTCAAGTCCACAAGCAAGTGGAACAAAGCGGTTGTAATCATGAGAATGCTGATGTTCTCCCGTTCAATGACGCGGGACAGGCGAGCCATGTCCAAAACGGTTTCCTTCGGTATCAGCACCAGCTTGGCTCCGTTTAACAAAGATCCGAACATATCGAACATAAACGCGTCAAACACGTAATTGGAAAGACCGAGAATCGTATCCTGTTCTGTAATGCTGAGATAATTCGTTTCCTTCACCGTGCGGAGAATATTGGCATGTGTCACGATATTCCCCTTAGGTGTTCCAGTCGTTCCAGAGGTATACGTCAGGTTGGCCATTGCTTCAGAATCAAGAGGCAGTGCGAGATTGCGCGCATCGGCATGATAGCTTTCTTCCTCATCGGCTAGCACGAAAACGCCCTTAAATTCCGCTTCTTCCGCCAAAGCTTTTAATTTCCTCTGAGTGAGAAGCACCTTTGCTCCGCTGTCACGGAAGAAATGCTGCATCCGCTGAATCGGATGTTCCGGATCGATCGGAACATAAGCCGAACCTGATTTTAATACTGCCAAGATCGACACAATCATATCCATTGACCGCTCGCATAAGACAGCCGCTGTTCTGCCTTCGCCAGCTCCAAGAGAAAGAATGCCGCGGGCTAAACGATTGGCCCGTTCATTCAGTTCACGATAAGTGAGTGATTCGCCTTCATATTGAAGCGCAGTGTGGTCTGGCGTATTCGCCGCTTGCTCCTCAAACAGCTGAACAATTGTTTTGTCTTTCGGATAAGGTGTTCTGCCAGGGTTAAACTGCTGAATTTGCGAAGCAGCCTCCTCTTCAGAAAGAAGCTTATACTCGGAAATCGGCTTCTCCGGATCAGCCGCAGCATCTTCAAGCAAACGCGCAAAATGCGTAAGCAGCCTGTCTGCCGTGCTTTGTTTAAACAGCTTTGTGCTGTAATCCACATCAATCTCAATGCCTTCATCGGTTTCTCTCGCCTGCACCGTCAAATCAAATTTGGCAATCTTGAAATTGGTCTCTTGAACAGACAAGGAAAGATCGCCGACAGCCGGAATGCCCTCTGTCGCGTTTTGAAGGCTGAACATCGTGTCAAACAGCGGATGCCTGCTAACATCACGCGGGATGTTCAAATCTTCAACAAGCCACTCAAACGGATAGTCCTGATGAGAAAAGGCATTCAGCACCCGTTTGCGGACACGCGAGATCAATTGGGTAAACGTCTCATCTTGCTTCACCTCACTGCGAATCGCAAGCGTATTGACGAACATCCCGATAATGCCCTCTGTATCGGAGTGATTTCTGCCCGCTGACGGTGTCCCGACAATGATGTCATCCTGCCCCGTATACTTTGACAAAAGCGTATAGTAAGCGGACAGCATCACCATATATAAAGTGGCGCCGTTTTGTTCAGCCAAACGATTGAGGCGATCCTTTACCCCCGCATCCAGCTTGATTGACACCCGATCCCCTTCAAAGCTTTGAACAGGCGGTCTTGGGTAATCGGACAGAAGCTGAAGCACCGGGATCTCGCCTGCAAAGACTTCCTTCCAATAAGCCTGGTCCTTCTTGTACCCTTCAGCAGCCTGTCTGCTTTGCCATACAGCGTAGTCCTTATACTGGAGACGAAGTTCAGGAAGCTGTTCGCCTTTATAAATGCGTGCTAACTCCTCCAGCATAATGCCAATGGATACACCATCAGAAATCAAATGGTGCATGTCAAACAGCAGCATATGACGGTTCTCTTCAAGCCCCAGCAAACCGATTCTGAACAGCGGAGCTTTCGCTAAATCAAATTTCCGAACGAATGAAGCCATAATTGCCTCATCTGAGCGGCCGCCTCTTTCAATCATTTCGATGTTGAAATCAACGCTATCGTGAATGTTCTGTCTCGGCGTGCTGTTTTCAAGAACAAATGATGTTCTCAATGACTCGTGGCGTCGGATTAACCCCTGAAATGCGCGCTCCAGCTTTTGAATATCTAAAGGCCCTTCCAGAATTGCTGCTGCCGGCATGTTGTAGCCGACTCCCGCATCCTCGAACTGGCTGACGATATATGTTCGCTGCTGTGCCAATGAAAGCGGATAATGCTCCTGTTTTTCAGCAGGTTCAATCACCGCAAAAGCTTTGCTTTCTCTGTGATCAGCTTCCTCTGCAAGAGCCGCAATCGTCGGATGCTCAAACAAATATTGAAGCGGAATCTCGACGCCTGCTTCCTTATGAATCTTTGTTAAAAGGGTCATGGCCTTCAATGAATGCCCGCCCGTTTCAAAGAAATTGTCAAAGACCCCCGCCTTCTCCACGTTCAGCACGTCCTGCCAAATGGCTGCGATTGCTTTTTCAGTCTCATTTCGCGGCGCTGTATAGGCAGTGCCGCTGACAGCCTTCACCTCTAGCGCAAACAGCTTGCGGCGGTCGACTTTGCCGCTTGGCGTAAGCGGAATTTCTGTCACTTCTGTAAAGTAAGCCGGCACCATATAGTCAGGAAGCTGTCTGGCCGCATGCTCCCTTAAGCCGGCTGGCGCAAATTCGCTTCCAGGCTTCTGCACAACATATGCGCAAACCTCAAGATTTCCCTGTTCGTCAGGGCGTGCCAAAACAACGGCTTTTGCAACGTCTGGCGCCTGCTGAATCACGGCTTCAATTTCCCCAAGCTCAATCCGGTATCCGCGGACTTTGACCTGGTCATCCTCTCTGCCTAAATATTCGATTGTTCCATCTGGAAGCCAGCGCACCACGTCCCCGGTCCGGTACATGCGATCGCCCGGCACGAATGGATCTTGTAAAAACTTCTCTTCCGTTAATTCAGGCAAATGCAAATAGCCTCGGCCCACACCGTCTCCCGCGATATAAAGCTCACCCGCCACGCCTTCAGGCTGCAGCCGGCCTTTTTGATCCAAAATATATAAGCGGTTATTCCCCAGCGCTTTCCCGATCGGCACATACGCTGATTGAACTGCATTCTCAGGGATAACCGGATGAACAGACGCGTCAACGCACGTTTCAGTCGGCCCGTACACATTAGTCAAACGCGGCGCTGTGCCGGCTTCTTTAAACAGCTTCAGCAGCTTGTCCGCAACAACAGATGACAGGCCTTCTCCTCCGATCAGCATGTGCTTCAGTTTTAGGCCTTCAAAATCGCCCGCTGCTGCCAGCATTTGCAAATGAGCCGGTGTTCCATCCGTCGCCTCAATGCTGTTTCTCCGATAATATGTAGCAAGGGCGGTCCCGTTCGTCACTGTTTTCTTCGGTACGATATAAAGGGTTTGTCCCAAAAGAAGCGACGCGAAGATCTGCTTCACTGACGCATCAAAGTGGAACGGCGCAAGCAATGCCATCCGCAGGGTTTGGCTGCCGCTTTGGTAAATCGTCTGCTGCAGAGATTCAACCAAATGATGAACCTGGCGATGCTCGATCATAACGCCTTTCGGACGTCCGGTTGTTCCCGATGTGTAAATAATGTAGGCAAGATTCCGCGCGTTTACATCAGCCTCCGTCATATCGTCTGCACCTTCCGCAATTGCCTGATCTAAGTCAATCAGCTCAGCATCGGCTTCAGGCGCTGCAACCTTCGATTCAGTCAGGATGAAGTCCGCCCCGCAGTCCTCCAAAATATATTGAATCCGCTCTGCAGGAAAACCCGGATCAATCGGCACATAGGCTCCGCCGGCTTTTAAAATTCCCATGATAGCTGTAATCATCCGTTCAGAACGTTCAATCAAAACCGCGACAGGACTGTCCGGGCCAACCCCTTTCTGTTTCAGCACATTGGCGATGCGTGCAGATTGCTCATGTAACGTTCGATAGGACAATGTACGATCTTCGAATACAACCGCTGGATGATCTGAAAGCTGCTCAGCCTTTTCTTGGAACAGTTCCGGGATCGTCATGTCCTTACGGTAGCTCACAGATTTACCGCCCGCCCTCGCAAGCAGCTTCTCTTTCTCCGCATCAGAAATCATCGTTAATTCATCAATTGTATGTTCTGGATGCGTTAACGCGTTCTCCAGCATTGTAATCATGCGCTCACAAATCATGTTGATTTCTTCACGTGAAAATAAATCAGTGCGGTAATCAAAATCTATGGTGAGTTTCCCAGTATCCCATCGATCCTTCACATGGATCGAGACATCATTTAATCCGCTGCCGCTGAAAATCGGCTCAGTCAAAAAGGCAAGGTCCTCTTCTTTTTGCCACTGCATCACCTGATATTCAAGAGAAACAGTAAACAGCTTGGTCAGAGAGCTCTTTGTTTCACGCAAATCGTTGATCAGGAGATTATACGGGTACTTTTGGTGGCGGAGTGTCTTCATGAGATCCTTCATCCGGTCTTTGACAAATTCTAAAAACGCCTGCCCGCCGTCAATGTTTGTCCGAAGCGGAACCGTAGAAACAAACATGCCAAGCATCTGCTTCTCTTTCGCATTTGTCCGGTTGCCCATAAAGGTTCCCGTCACAACATCATTTTGGCCGCTGACCCTGTACAAATAGGCGGCGAGCAACGATTGAAATACCGAAAGAACACTGACTTTATTCGCCTCACAAAACGACAGAATCTGCTGATGTAGCGCTTCAGGCACATCTTTAGAGAACCTCTCAGCATCTAAACTTCCCCCTGCGGATGCATTCCGTTTCAAGGAAACAAGTTCAGGCACCGATTCAAATTGTTTGTTCCAAAACGCCTTGTCCTTTTCAAACCGCTTCGATTGAGCATAGTCCTGTTCAGATAAAACATGATCGATAAATGAATGCGAGATTCCTTCTTTTGCCTCTGAGCCGCTGGCTAATTCTAAATAAATGTGCATGATCGCATTCCCGAGAATATTCATGGAGATACCATCAGAAATCACGTGATGAACATTTGCGTAAAACCATACTTCATTTTCCTTTATGGTGAACAAGGAAAAACGGAATAAATCACAATCGTACAACGGCAAAGGTTTTTTCGTTTCCTCCCGGCTCCATTGTGAAATAAACTCTATCGCATTCGGATCTTCAGTAGTGTCAGTATGTTTTATATCAACAGGCCGATACTCGCTAATATATTGTACAGGCTCCCCGTTTTCATCTAGCCGCAACCGAAGGCGCATGGCGTCATTTCTGCGAATAAACTCTTGAATCGCCTGCTCAACAAGCACATAATCAATCGCATCAGCTGAAACCAGCTTACCAATCCCCGCAAGATTTGAAATGCTCGTGTGAGGATAAAATTTTTCTGTGTACCAAATTCGTTTTTGTGCATCCGTTAAAGGATAAAAAGTTATTTCCATATTGTCATACCTCCCCTAATCTTTATAAGCAGTGAACATGTGCAACGCATTTTCTCTTTCTTATCCATATCAGCTTTTAATTCTTATGAACTAACAGCCGAAATAGCCCAAAGTACTACACTTAAAAAGCAGTGCTTCCAATCAAAAAACAGATGGCCGCTATTAAAGCAGGCTGCCGTCAGTCAGCATTGCGGCGTTTAACATAAGCGGATAAAGACCGCAAGACCCCACCCTAATAAGAAACCAATTTTGGCTATTTATTCATTGTTTTCAATATTTTTTATCTTTCTACCGTTTACTTTAAATGAAAAAAATGTTTTTATCACCGAAAAATGGGTGAAAAGTTTCATGCGGGATGCCGAAAGATTCCAGTTTATTTACAGGGATATTTTTGCGGGATGCCGCAATCATTTCCACTAAACATTATTTACAGAAAAATAAAAATTTTTAAACCAAACTGCTGCGTTCAATCTTTTTTTATTGCTGAATGCAATTTACAATCTTTACATGACTATGTGTACCGCGCAAAAACCGAAAAAAAGGCAAAAAAAAGACACCCTTGCGAAGAGCGTCTTACAACGATTCTTTCATGACATTTTTGTCGATATCAATCAATTCCATATAACCTTTCCCCCACTCATACATGGCTTCAAGAATAGGCATGAGGCTTTCTCCGTGCGGGGTCAGAGAATATTCAACCTTCGGCGGGACAACTGGATACACTTCCCTGTGAACAATCATATCCTGCTCAAGCTCTCTCAGCTGATTCACGAGGATCTTCTGCGTAATATCAGGAATCAATGTTTTTAATTCATTGAACCGTTTTGTGCCTTCTTTTCCTAAATGCCATAAAATGAGCATTTTCCATTTACCGCCAATCACTGCAAGCGTTAATTCCTTCTCACAATTAAACCTTTTGTCGTCCATCCGGCTCAATAGAATCCCCCCTTAGTAACCTTTTTGTATGTTAGATACGTATCATCACTTACTTACTTTTTTGCAGACTCTTTTTTCATTATACTCACTCATAAAATCAAGCGAAAGAAATCTGATTGTCTCTCCTCACAGTATCCTCCAAGTAACTTGTTGACTTCAAAGTGCCTACTTCTCATCAAATAAGAGAACCTATAGAATGAAAAATAATTCGAAAAAGGGAGTGGATCAACAATGGAATTACAGCTTGCATTAGACCTCGTCAACATCCCGGAAGCCATTGAGCTCGTCAAAGAGGTAGAACAATACATCGACGTAGTTGAAATCGGAACACCGGTCGTCATTAATGAAGGCCTAAGAGCCGTTAAAGAAATAAAAGAAGCATTTCCTCAATTGAAGGTTCTTGCAGACCTGAAAATCATGGATGCCGGAGGCTACGAAATTATGAAAGCGTCGGAAGCAGGCGCTGACATCATCACCGTTTTAGGAGCTACAGACGACGCAACGATTAAAGGCGCAGTAGAAGAAGCCAAAAAACAAAAGAAGAAAATCTTAGTGGACATGATTAACGTGAAAGATATCGAGTCCCGTGCGCAAGAAATTGACGCACTCGGTGTTGACTACATCTGCGTCCACACTGGCTATGATCTTCAAGCAGAGGGCAAGAACTCTTTCGAAGAATTAACGACAATCAAAAACACCGTAAAAAACGCAAAAACCGCAATCGCGGGCGGCATCAAACTTGATACACTACCAGAAGTGATCCAGCAAAAGCCTGACCTTGTCATTGTCGGAGGCGGAATTACAAGCGCAGCTGATAAGGCGGAAACAGCTTCAAAAATGAAGCAGCTGATTGTCCAAGGATAACTCCGATGAAAACGACTGAATACGTAGCGGAAATTCTCAATGAGTTACACCGTTCAGCAGCTTATATTTCTAATGAAGAGGCTGACCAGCTTGCCGATCACATTCTTTCATCCCACCAAATTTTCACTGCGGGTGCGGGGCGGTCTGGGCTGATGGCAAAATCCTTCGCGATGAGATTGATGCACATGGGCTTCAATGCCCATATAGTAGGTGAGATTCTCACTCCGCCGCTCGCCGAAGGAGATCTAGTTATTATCGGCTCAGGATCAGGCGAGACAAAGAGCTTGATTGATACCGCAGCAAAAGCAAAAAGCTTACACGGAATTGTTGCCGCTTTAACCATCAATCCGGAATCAAGCATCGGAAAACAAGCGGACCTCATCATCAGAATGCCTGGTTCTCCTAAAGACCAGTCAAACGGAAGCTATAAAACCATTCAGCCAATGGGATCATTATTTGAACAAACTTTGCTGCTCTTCTATGATGCAGTGATTTTAAAACTCATGGAGAAAAAAGGTCTCGATTCTGAAACTATGTTCACTCACCACGCAAACCTTGAATAGCATCACACAACCGGCCTGAAGATCAGGCCGGTTTTATTTTTTCTAAAATAAAACTTTAAACCCAAAAACCCGATAAGTAATATGACCTGCAAATCGTAAAGGGAGGAATTATGTTGATAAAACGATTTAAGATGAAGCTAGGAACTAAAATTCTTTGCCTCGTTTTCGTGGTGATTCTTTTGTTTTCGGCATCAGTTGGCACTGTGATGCTTAAGGAAATTACAGAAAGCATGAAACAAATGGCAACTGAAAAAGCGAAAGGTGATCTCGCTTTAAGCAGCACTTATATTGATGATGTCATGTCAGGCGACTGGCAGGTGAAAAACAATAAGCTCTATAAAGGGCAAACACAAATCAATGGAAATGAAGATATTGTTGATCTGCTTGGTGAAAAGACAGGTGATACCATTACCATTTTCCAAGGCGATACTCGTGTTGCAACCAATGTCATGAAGAATGGCGAAAGAGCCGTCGGCACCCAGGCTTCTTCTGAAGTTATTGCCGCTGTTTTAAAGAAAGGAAAGCGTTTTTACGGACAAGCAGATGTAGCAGGTTCTTCTTATCAGACTGCATACATGCCGTTAAAAGATCAAAATGGGAACATCATCGGCATGCTGTATACCGGAGCTAATCAAAGTATTTTAGCATCACTTACACAATCACTTTTCACTCAATTCGCTATCGTTCTTGTTATCGTCATTATGGTATCAGTCATCCTTGTCTTGGTTTTCACCAGAAAAATCAACAAGCGGCTGAACGCTTTAAAAAGCGCCTTTGAAAGTGCCGGAAACGGAGATATGACAATAGAGGTGTCAGACAAAACCGGTGACGAGCTTTCAGAACTAAGCGTCTATTATAATAAGATGAGAATGAAGCTGAACGATACCATACAAACCGTACAACAATCAGCCCTTCAGCTTGCGTCAGCCTCTCAGCAGCTCTCAGCCGGAGCAGAGGAAACAAATCAAGCTTCAGAAAAAATCACAGAAGCTGTACAGCAGATTGCAAATGGAGCCCAAGATCAGATCACCCGAATTGAAAACAGTGAAAGCTCATTAAAACAAGCTTCAGCAGACATCCGGGATATTTCTGCAAATACTGCCGCTATCTCTGACAAAGGGCAGCTCGCTCAATCAAAAGCAGACATTGGACAAAAGGAAATTGCAAATGTACAGGCGCAAATGGATGCGATTCACCAGTCAATTCAGAAAAGCGGAGAAATCATACACCAGTTAGACGGCCGCTCTAAACAAATTGAGCAAATTTTATCGGTCATCACCCAAATTGCCGATCAGACAAACCTGCTTGCGCTGAATGCAGCGATTGAAGCTGCCAGAGCCGGTGAACAAGGAAAAGGCTTTGCTGTTGTTGCTGATGAAGTACGAAAATTAGCAGAAGAGTCTCAACAGTCTGCGGGGCAGATTTCAAAACTGATCATAGAAATACAAAAGGATATGAACCGGTCTGCAAGATCTGTTGAGCATGTGAAAACAGAAGCTGCAGAAGGAGTCACCATGATCCAGCGCACCAGAGATGCATTTAAGGAAATTGCAGCTGCAACAGGTGAAATCAGCGCCGAGATTAGTGATTTATCAGCATCTGTAACAAACATTTCAGCCAGTGCACATCAAATAAATGATTCCTTTGCAGCCAATACGGCCGACATTAAAGAATCTACTAAAAATACCCGGCAAGCGGCTGCATTAACAGAGGAGCAATTTGCTGCAATGGAGGAGATTACCGCAGCTTCTGAAACACTTTCTCAATTAGCTGAGGAGCTTACCGGTATCATAAGCCAATTTAAAATGATTAATCAAGCCGAAAACGGCTGATGACTTACTATCATTATTGTAAATTGGCAATCGTATTTTGATGAAAACAAATATTTCGATCTGCTAAAATTACGATTTCTGCAATAAACTGATCGTAAAACATAAAATTTAAACCTTTACACCAAATGCTTTCTGGATTACTCTTGTGTCAGTTTTAAAAGCGGGAGGTGAACATCACGACGGACATCATAAAAACGATACTTCTCGTCATCGTCATCATAGCAGCTGCAGCTGTCGGCCTGATAAAAGGAGACTTTTTCTCAGCTGATCAAAAAACGTCTCAAACGAAAGAATATGATGAAACAATCGCCTTCCCATCTGACCGGTATCCCGAAACTGCCAAGCATATTAAGGATGCGATAAATGAGGGACACTCAGAGGTGTGCACTATTGACAGAGACGGAGCTGAGGAACGCCGCGAGCAATCATTAAAGGACGTACCTTCCAAAAAGGGGTATGACAGAGATGAATGGCCAATGGCCATGTGCAAAGAAGGCGGTGAGGGAGCTTCTGTAGAATACATTTCTCCCGCTGACAACCGCGGAGCAGGCTCTTGGGTCGGGCATCAGCTTACCGATTACCCAGACGGCACAAAGGTTTTATTCACAATTCAGTAAACAGTACATAGAGGAGGAACAGCACATTGATCAAATCATGGAAGCCGCAAGAACTTTCGATTTCATATCATCAATTTACTGTATTTCAAAAGGATTCTACACCTCCTGTAATGGATTGGACTGACGAAGCGATTGAAAAAGGATATGCTGCGGCAGACGGAGCCATTTCCTTTGAGGCACAGCGAAATACAAAGGCCTTTATTCTTTTGCGCCTGAACAGTTCAGAAACAGTAAGCTCCTACGAAAAAAAAGTGACTGTTCCTTTTCATGTCACAGAAAACGGAATTCATATTGAAAGCATCATGTCTAAAAGACTGTCCTTTGATCTGCCTAAAGGAGACTATCAATTGACATGCTGGACTGTGCTGGCTGAAATGTCAGATTTGCACGCCGACACTTATATTATTGATGCTGTTTCTGTGTAATGAAAAACCCCTGAGAGAATAACTCTCAGGGACTCTTTATAAACTTTCTCCGTTTGTCTTGATGACATCTTGATACCAATAAAAGCTTTTTTTCTTCAAGCGTTTTAAATCGGATGTGCTTTCTTCATCACGATTGACATATACAAATCCGTATCTTTTTTGGTAGCCGTTCAGCCAGCTTAACAGATCAGTAAACGACCAGCTGCAATAGCCGATTAAATCGACACCGTCACTGATGGCTTGTCTGCATTGCTCAAGATGCGAACGCAAATAATCAATTCGATAATCATCCTGTACAGTGCCGTCCTCAACTTTATCAAATTCACCCAAACCGTTCTCTGTTATAAACACTGGAAGCTGATAGCGGCTTGTAATTCGGCGAAGACCGATACGCAGCCCAATTGGGTCAATTGTCCAATCCCAGTTGCTCGTTGTCAGATGCGGATTTTTTTTCGTTTTGAACACTCCGGGTATCCCCGTCTCCTGATTGGTTCCCTTTTGGCCTGTCGTATTCATTTTCCCTTCTGACACACCATCAAGCGGATTTCGTTCATAGGTGATCGTCTGATAATAATTGACACCTACAAAATCAGGCTTCCCTTTGGCAAGCAGCTCCATATCTCCTGCTTCGATTGTCGGCGCCCATCCCTGTTTGTCCAAGTAGCGGAATGGAATTTGCGGGTAGGTTCCCCAGCAATACATGTCAAGCCACCAATTGTTCATAAATTCTTCGGCGTTTTCAAATGCCAGTATATCCTCTGGATGGCTTGATAAAGGGTAAGCCGGAGAATAAGCAAAGCTAGGACCTATTTTGCCTTCAGGCACATATTCTCTAAATGATTCGATGGCTTTTGCATTAGCCAGAAACGCAATATGATTTGCTTCGTAAAATCGTTTTCTGTCTTTCACTCCAGGCGGATGCATGGCTGTAATAAATCCGTGATTAAAATTGTAGTTCTGTTCGTTTAACGTAACCCAATATTTCACCCTGTCTCCAAAACGTTTATAAAGAGTAATACAGTAGTGATTAAAATCTTCTATGATGTTTCTGGATTCAAACCCGCCGTATTCGTCCATAAGCGCTTGAGGCAAATCCCAGTGATATAAAGTCAGAACCGGCTCGATGTGATGAGAAAGCAATTCATCAATCAGACTATCGTAAAACGCTAGACCTGCTTCATTGATCTCTCCTTTTCCTTTTGGAAAAACCCGTGGCCAGCTGACGGAAAATCGATATGCTTTTAACCCCATCTCAGCCATCAG
This sequence comes from Bacillus sp. PS95, assembly GCF_037963565.1. Classification (NCBI taxonomy): domain Bacteria; kingdom Bacillati; phylum Bacillota; class Bacilli; order Caryophanales; family Bacillaceae; genus Bacillus; species Bacillus sp. PS95. The sequence goes on along the minus strand of NZ_CP150160.1, from coordinate 374,945 downwards.
AGCGACATCTTCTTTAAATCGGTGATAATGGTCAACCGCAATCTCGCCATTGGTTCCTTTAAACGTTTTGCCCGGTATTTTCGTAAACACATCCCAAACAGAAGGGCCTTTGCCATCTTCATTCCAAGCGCCTTCAATCTGGTACGCGGCAGAAGCAGAGCCCCACAAAAAATGTTTCGGAAAAGATTCTGGATGCTGGTGGATCATAGTGTTTATCACTCCTGAATTATTTGATAAACCTATCATAGGCTATGAAACGCGTTTCAGATCAACTCGATGTTAGTCGCGGAACAGCTCAGCTAATATTGCCTACCTGTAAATAACGCAAAAGCACCCAATTCCAATTGGATGCTTTCCATCTTAATGTCTTTTTTCAAATTTATGCGGATGAGGATGGTGCTTTGGAACAAAGCCGTTTTGTTTCATCATTTCAAAGTGTTTGTCCAAGTGATTTTTGATGTGTTCTCCTCTTTCTTTAGGCAGGATACCGTATTGTACATACTTTGAGATCACGTCTTTGCGCTTTTTAAGAATCTCTGCTTCCAGTTGTTCAATCTCTTTCTTTTGCTGATCTGTCAGTGTAACATTTGCGGGAGGCTGCTGCTGTTTTTCAGCGGCCTCAGCTGTACCGGTCAGAGAAATGACAGCCGCTGCAATGAACATTGTGATGATGTTGATGGTTATTCGTTTCATCCAGTTTATTCCTCCAATCCTATTTTTCATATGTTTTGCTGCCTTGTATTTTTTATGCATAAAAATAAAAAGAGCGAACCATTATTCGCTCTTTCTAATCTCTTCGTCAGCATTAAGTTCTTCTTCACCTGGCGTCGCATAAGTGACATACGTTCCCGCGATTAAATCATGCAGGGTCCGTTTGTCTTCTCGTACGGCAATCAGAATCAGGCTGGCGATCAAGCCGAGTCCGAAGGTTATACAGTAAACCAGGCCGGCTACAATAACCCGTAAAAACATTGTTAACAGACTGACCTGTGATCCGTCTTTTTTTACGATTCTGATTCCGCAGATCCTTTTTTCGATAAGATAACCGCGCCAAAACACCGGCAGCAAAATAGAATACAGCAGAACAACCAAACTGATGAACATGCTGTCGTTTGGGTCTTTTCCTGTAATCAGCCAATAGATCAGCAAAAGCGGCACGGAGACTATAATGTAGTCTAACAATGCAGCTCCAAGTCTGATCCAAAATCCGGCTGGTTTGTAAATATTCATTTGACTCCCCATTATGGTTTAAATGTTTCCATTTTCTTTCTCATCGGATATATCATATGCCTTAGGGGCATCAGCAAGACTTAAATTTATTCTGAAGATCGGTTTCATGCCTCTTGACCATTTCTTCCGGTATTGGCATAGATGAGTGACGGGTCTGCTGCATCCTTCACTTTCAAATGCGTTTCCTTGGTACGTCTGGCATTCATCCTTGGACAACTCCTTTGTTCATCACCAATTCCCTTCATAGCCGCTATTAAACACCCACTATGCCTTTTGTATACACAATTCGAACTTTTTGAAAACGCGATCAACATATTGCAACCCCTTATGTTCAATGCTATCTTTTTAGTTGATTAACAGATTGGGGGAACTATAGGTGAAATCATTCATGCATTCCAAAGCCGTTATATTCAGTTTCACAATGGCTTTCTTTCTTATATTGGCAGCCTGTTCCAGCAAAAATGAAGCCGATTCCAAGGATACAGGCTGGGAGCAAATCAAGGACAAAGGGAAAATCGTAGTCGCTACATCAGGTACGCTTTATCCCACTTCTTATCATGATACCGACTCTGGCTCCGATAAGCTGACGGGCTACGAGGTTGAAGTCGTTCGTGAAGCGGCAAAACGATTGGGGCTGAAGGTTGAGTTCAAGGAGATGGGCATTGACGGGATGCTGACAGCGGTGAACAGCGGACAGGTTGACGCAGCCGCAAATGACATCGATGTGACGAAGGACCGCGAGAAGAAGTTCGCATTTTCCACTCCATATAAATATTCATACGGCACGGCAATTGTCCGAAAAGACGATTTATCAGGGATTAAAACGCTCAAGGATTTAAAAGGGAAGAAAGCGGCTGGCGCGGCTACAACCGTCTACATGGAGGTCGCGAGAAAATACGGCGCCAAAGAAGTGATTTATGATAATGCGACGAATGAGCAATATTTAAAAGATGTTGCCAACGGACGCACTGACGTCATTTTAAACGACTATTACCTGCAGACACTTGCGCTCGCGGCATTCCCGGATCTCAACATAACAATTCATCCTGACATCAAGTACATGCCGAACAAACAGGCCCTTGTCATGAAAAAAAGCAATGCGGCACTTCAGAAAAAGATGAACGAAGCATTGAAAGAGATGAGCAAGGATGGCTCTTTGACTAAACTGTCGAAACAATTCTTCAATAAAGCAGATGTATCAAAAAAAATTGATGCCGACGTTCAGGACGTTGATTTGTAATCGGACGCCATGATCAATAGCATTCAGTGGGAATATATTTTCAACACGAAGCTGGCCATTGAATCGTTCCCTTATGTCATAAAAGGCATTGGGTATACACTGCTCATCTCTTTTGTAAGCATGTTTGCGGGAACTGTGATCGGCCTGTTCATATCACTCGCCAGAATGTCTAAGCTTGCTTTGTTAAGATGGCCGGCGAAGCTCTATATCTCATTTATGCGGGGCGTTCCGATTTTGGTGATTTTGTTTATCCTTTATTTCGGGTTTCCTTATATCGGCATTGAATTTTCCGCTGTCACGGCTGCTTTAATCGGCTTTAGCCTAAACAGCGCCGCCTACATTGCGGAAATTAACCGTTCAGCCATTTCATCCGTCGAAAAAGGACAGTGGGAAGCCGCATCCTCGCTGGGTCTTTCCTATTGGCAGACGATGAGGGGCATCATTTTGCCGCAATCGATACGTATTGCGCTGCCTCCGCTTGCCAATGTATTGCTCGACTTAATCAAGGCGTCATCTCTCGCTGCGATGATTACAGTGCCGGAATTGCTCCAGCATGCGAAAATCATCGGGGGCAGAGAGTTTGATTATATGACCATGTATATTCTGACCGCTCTCATTTATTGGGCCATCTGCTCCATTGCCGCGGTCTTTCAGAATATCCTTGAGAAAAAATACGCTCATTATGTTTAAACAAACGTTTCATTAAAAAAAGCCGCTCCCCAGGGGACGGCTTTTTTTCTATTGATTCAGCTTCCATTTAAACGGGTCCTCAAACAGCGACCAGTCGGAATCAAATTCATATTCAGTCAGCAGGCATTGATCAAGCTCTTTCGTAATCGTTTCTTCATCCAGGTCAGTTCCGATAAAAACTAGCTGTGTTAGGCGGTCGCCGAACTCCGGGTCCCACTCCTCCAGGATTTCCGGCTCCTGCTGTTTGACTTGCTCCTGCTCAAGCTTCGGCAGCGCCGCCACCCAATAAGATACAGGCTTAATCGTAACCGACGGACCTGCTTGCGACATCAGCAAAGCAAGGTTGTTATGAGATGCGCACCAGACGATTCCTTTGGCACGTACCACGTTCTTTGGCATTTGATCCAACCAACGGTAAAATCGTGTAGAATGAAACGGCAAACGTCTCTTATATACAAATGAAGAGATACCGTATTCTTCTGTTTCCGGGGTGTGTTCCGCATGGCCTGCCGTCAGCTCTTGAATCCAGCCGGCCGATCCGCTCGCTTCCTCGAAGTTAAATAACCCTGTATGCAAAATCTCCTGCGGTTTTACATTTCCTTTGACGGAACGAATGAACCTGGCTCTTGGCTGCAATTTACGAAGAACGTTTTCAAGCTGTTCGAGCTCTTGCTCGCTGACCAAATCACATTTATTTAAGATCAGTACATCGCAAAACTCAATTTGATCAATCAAGAGGTCGGCGATTTCTCTTTCATCCTCTTCCCCCAATGCTTCTTTGCGGTCCAGAAGGCTTTCGCCTGACTGATAATCATGCCAAAAACGGTTGGCATCAACAACCGTCACCATCGTATCCAGCTGACAGAATTTTGTAAGATCGATTCCCATCTCTTCATCGATATAAGAGAAAGTCTGGGCCACCGGGATCGGTTCGCTGATTCCTGTCGATTCGATGACGATATAATCAAACCGTCCGTCTTTTGCCAGCTTCTCAACTTCAATTAATAAGTCTTCGCGAAGCGTGCAGCAAATGCAGCCGTTTGACATTTCCACAAGCTTTTCATCTGTTCTGGAAAGGCCACCTTCCTGCTTAACCAAGCCCGCGTCAATGTTCACCTCGCTCATATCGTTTACGATAACCGCTATTTTCAAGCCTTCGCGATTTTGCAAAATGCTGTTCAGCAATGTTGTTTTTCCCGCACCGAGATAACCGCTCAGTACGGTAACCGGAATTTTTTTCATAATAGTGCCTCCATTAAAATAGAATGATTACGATTTAAATTGAATACTTCGCCGTATGTACAATGGTGTAGAGCAGCTTTTCGCGCTCATTTCTCGCTGCCGCCCGATTTCTAAATCAGTAAAGACTCCAACCGCGTTTAATCCTTTTCCCCATCGCAAATCCCTGCCCTTGCCGACATTCGGAAAACCGCAGCTTGCATAAAGCAATTGCTCCACTTGCGTTGCTGAACCGATGGAGAGCGCAAATATCTCATCAGAATGCGGCTTGTGTATCGTCTCCAGTTTTCAAGAGACGCTTCATGGGGATCAATGACAGCAAGATCCTTAGCCTTTACGCTTTTCACAGATACAGACAATGATAAGCCCTTTATCATAAAACGTAATTGTTACGATTTAAATTGTATGGTCTTTTTTCCTTTTTGTCAACGGTTTTCAATTCAGCTGATCACCACTTTTGTATGTTCAGGGATATTTTCATATACCCATTTCGCATCTGGAATGGTCAGCCTGATACATCCGTGAGATGCTTTCGTTCCTAGTTTTTCTGCTTCCGTTTTGATGACTTTTTGATCCTTAGTCATTGGCACACTATGAAATAAAAATTCACCGTGATTTTTCCATGATACCCAGTATTCTGCGCCTTCCTGGTATCCTTCGGAGAAAAACCATTCTCCCCGTTCAGGCTCTACATAAAAGGTGCCCTTTGGCGTAGCATCATCTTTTGTTTGATCAAGACCAGAAGAAATCATCATTGTATAGATGGTGTTGCTTCCTTCCTTGATGTAAGCCTTCTGCTCCTTCACATTCACATCAATCCAGACATGCTTCTGTTTAATATCCGGGTATTCTCCGCCCGAAGGCTTTGTCCAATCAATGCTTGTTTTTTCTGGTTTTCGGGCGGCCGTCATGTGCTCGTCCGTTTTCTTCGTATTTAAACTTGCGTGTTCTTCCGTATGATAAGAACACGCTGACAGCAGGCTGGCCGGCACAAGAACTGCAATAATGAATAATGAGCGTTTCATATTCTATCCACCTGTTTCGAAAAACGCAGCTTCGCGCAGGCATCGTGGAGATGGATCGATTCTTCATTGCGGCATTCAATCTCAAAGGCCGACACCCATTCAAGCTCAAACAAATCAGCAGCAATCAGCCGGACGAGATCCTCAACAAATCTCGGGTTTTCATAGGCCGTTTCTGTCACGGCTTTTTCATCAGGCCGCTTCAATACCGGATGCAGTCTCGCAGAAGCATTTGATTCTGCGGCGTGAAGCAAATCAGCTTTAACATCACTTGGCAGCGATGCGGCCGGGTGAATATCCGCCCAAATGCTGACCGTTCCCCTCTGATTATGGGCACTGTATTCGCTGATTTCCTTGGAGCAAGGGCACAGAGTCGTTACTTTTGCTGAGATGCCGGCACGCTGTTTAAACGGCTGATCTTTGCGATAGGTGACAGACATGAATATATCAGCATGCATCAAACCCGCTTTCTCAAGCTTCGGGCTTTTCCGTTCGAAAAACCACGGAAACCTCACTTCAACTGTGGCAGATGATGTGTCCATGTTTTCTGCAAGCTCTTTCGTAAATTGCTGAAGAGAGGAAAATGAGAGAATCCAACCATTTTGATGATAGACTTGCAGCAGCTCTGTTAACCGGCTCATGTTAATCCCTTTCTGATTTCTCGGCAAATTACAAGTCATTGTAAAGTTCGCAGCCGTTGTTTGCTCGGCAGGCATCATGGCAGAAGTGATTGTGACTGGATGGGACACATTAGCGACACCTACATGCTGAATGTCAAAAAAATAATCCTTCCTGATATTTTGCAGGTCCTTCATTTTCTCTTTTTCCACTGGTTTCTCGCCTTTGATCGGACTGACCGATCCAAAGTATTGAAGACGCTCCGTTTTTTTCGGGAGCAGCGTATGTTGATTCATTCAGAAAACTCCTCTCGCTAACAAATCGTAATAATTACTATTTATTTTGATCTTTTCACTGTTGAAAATCAAGAGAAAATAAAAAAGACACGCACAAACGCGTGTCCGTCAAAATCCTAAACATCCGCCGGGCTGCTTTCCGCGCTCCAGCTTTTCCGCCAGTAATAGCCTGCGGCAAGCACAAGTGCAAACGCCAGCAGCGCGATACAGGAAAACGTGATAAAACCGATAGCATATGTGCCTGTCATCTGTTTGAGAGATCCTAAGATGTTCGGCAGGAAAAACCCTCCGATTCCTCCGGCCGCACCGACGATTCCCGTCACCATGCCGATTTCTTTGCGGAAACGCTGCGGCACGAGCTGGAATACTGCGCCGTTTCCCATTCCGAGCCCCATCATTCCGACAAACAATAGAACAATGACCATTGAAAGAGATGGCAGGCTGCTGACTCCGGCCATACACAGTGCCACGATGACAAACAATACAGAAAGAACTTTCGTGCCGCCGACACGATCCGAAATCAAGCCCCCGACAGGCCGGAAAAAGCTCCCCGCCGCCACACATAATGTAACGAAGTCGCCCGCGTGAATTTTTGACAGCTGGTATTGATCAACAAAGAAAATAGATAAAAAGCTTGAGAGCCCGACAAATCCGCCAAATGTGACGCTGTACAGCAGGCAGAAAAACCATGTTTCCTTTTGCCCGAACACATGCAGATAGCTTTTGAGCGGCTGCGGAGCCGGCTGTGCAGGAGAATCCTTTGCCATGGATACAAAAAGAATAAAGACGATCAATAATGGAATTAGCGCAATTCCCATGACAATGTGCCAGCCGAACTGCTCTGCCAGACGAGGGCCAAACAGGGTTGCAAACAACGTGCCGCTGTTCCCCGCTCCGGCAATCCCCATCGCAAGTCCCTGCAAATGAGGCGGATACCAGCGGCTGGCCATAGGCAGCGCTACAGCAAAGCTTGCCCCCGCCACGCCAAGCAGAATCCCGATGGCATACAGCTCAGTCAGGGAACGGCCGCCGAATGTCCCCCAAAGCAGCGGAATCATCGTCATCAGCATCCCGATCACTGCCGTTTTTTTCGGTCCGATTCTGTCCGTTAAAATACCAAGAATGATACGAAACACAGATCCAGATAAAATCGGCACAGCTACGACAAGCCCTTTCTCAAAAGGAGACAGGCCAAAATCCTGAGAAATATAAACACCCAGCGCCCCAAGCATAACCCATATCATAAAACTGACATCAAAGTATAAAAAGGAACAGAGCAAAGTGAGTGGATGACCGCTAGTTTTCAGTTCCGACAGCTTCATAAGATTCCCCTTTCTAGACCCTCATTATTTTACATTTTCTGAATCAAGGATATAGGACCATTATTTTCTGGAAAAGACATGTGTAAGTTTTTGTGACACGTTTAATGCGTTAACAATGCATTGTGACATAATTTTTAATAGGAGAAAACTTACGAGCTTCGCCAAAGGAGGTCTGATACATGAAGAAACAAAGATTGGTGTTAGCGGGAAACGGCATGGCCGGAATCCGCTGTATTGAAGAAGTATTAAAGCTGAATCGCCACATGTTTGAGATTGTCATTTTCGGAAGCGAGCCGCATCCCAATTACAATCGCATTCTCTTATCCTCTGTATTGCAGGGTGAAGCGTCACTCGATGATATTACACTGAACAGCAAGGATTGGTACGACAAGCACGGGATCACGCTTTACACAGGCGAAACGGTTATTCAGATTGATACAGATCAGCAGCAGGTCATCACAGATCGGAAACGCACTCTGTCGTATGACAAATTAATAGTGGCAACAGGTTCCTCCCCTCATATTCTCCCTATCCCCGGGGCAGACAAAAAAGGTGTCTATGGATTTCGGACAATAGAAGACTGCCAAGCACTGATGAAGATGGCCCAGCACTTTCAAAAGGCTGCGGTAATCGGAGCCGGCTTATTAGGACTGGAAGCTGCAGTCGGTTTACAGCATCTCGGTATGAATGTCAGCGTCATTCACCACTCCGCCGGCATTATGCAAAAACAGCTCGATCAAACAGCGGCGCGGCTGCTGCAAACAGAGCTGGAACAAAAAGGCCTAACCTTTCTTTTGGAGAAAGACACCGTCTCCATTTCCGGCGCCACGAAGGCAGACCGAATCCATTTTAAAGATGGCTCTTCATTAAAAGCAGACTTGATTGTGATGGCGGCCGGCGTCAAACCGAATATTGAATTGGCTGTATCCGCTGGAATCAAAGTGAACCGCGGGATCATCGTGAATGACTTCATGCAGACAAGCGAACCGAATATCTACGCCGTTGGTGAATGCGCTGAGCATAACGGAACGGTGTACGGATTGGTGGCTCCGCTTTATGAGCAGGGAAAAGCTCTCGCCAGTCATATTTGCGGCGTTCCATGTGAGGAATATCAAGGCTCAGCACCATCAGCGGCGTTAAAAATAGCTGGAATCGATGTGTGGTCAGCAGGAAAGATCCAAGAGGATGAACGCACGACGAGCATCAAAATCTACGACGAACAAGCAAGAGTTTATAAAAAAGCGCTTTTTGTAGATGAAAAACTGGCCGGCGTTATTTTATTCGGAGACACCCGTGACAAGCAGCGGCTTCTCGACAGCCTCCTTAAACAACGAGACATCTCCATTGTCAAAAAGCAGATCATCGAACCGGAGACAAGCGGCCCTTTATTTGAATCCATGCCTTCCAGTGAAACGATTTGCCAATGCAACACAGTGACGAAAGGCGCGATTGAAGACGCGGTGCACACGAATAGCTTAACAACTGTTGAGGAAGTCAAGCACTGCACCAAAGCCACTGGGTCCTGCGGAGGATGCAAACCGCTCGTTGAAGACCTTTTGAGGCACATGACCAACAGCGAATATACGAAGCCCGCCGGCACACCTTCGTTTTGCAGCTGTACTGATTTTACAGAAGACGACATCATCGCTGAGCTTCAGCGCAGGCCATTCACTAATCCGGCAGAAGTGATGAACCAGCTTGACTGGAAAACAAAAAACGGATGCAGTACTTGTGTTCCTGCGATTCAATACTATCTGGAAATGCTGTACCCTGGGTTTGTCCAGCCTGAGCCAGCCACTGAAGAGACATGCATCCTGATCCCGCAAATGTACGGCGGGCGGACAAACGCGGAGCAGCTAAGAACCATCGCCAACATCATTGAGGCATACAGCATTCCCGACGTATCCATCACTCACGGCCAAAGGCTGAAGCTTTCCGGGATCAAGCCTGCGGATCTCCCGAACATAAAAAAAGACCTGAAGATGCCCGTTTACACTAATGAACACCGACACGCGCTGCAAAGCATCAAAGCATGTACATGCGGGCAAAATCGATCAATTCAGCAGCTGGCAGCCCAAATCGAAAGACAACTTGAGATGCTTCCCTTACCCGCTCCCATTTCTATCAGCTTATCATGTGAAACAGACTGCACCGATGCCGCCCTGCAAGATGTCGGCGCAATTCGGAGACAAGCTGGCTGGGACATTCACATCGGCGGCGTCCGGGGAACTCATGCCCGTTCAGGAGCTTTGTTTTGCGTGACTGAGAACGAAGACAGCACTGCCGGCATGATCAAAGGACTGATCCAGTATTATCGGGAAACGGCTCATTACTTAGAAGGTGTTCATCAGTGGATAGACCGTCTCGGGATCGTTCATATCAGAGAAGTGCTATTCGAAGAAGACCTAAGGGCACAGCTGCTGGAAAGCCTCCAAACAGATCTGTCACTGATTCAAAACCCGACTGTAGAGACGGGTGCATATAAGAAAGGATGAGGCATTTTGACTGAACGACTGCTTAGATATTTCCGTGATAAACAGCAAGACGTCCAATCAGAAAAAACATATGACACTCAATGCCCGTTTTGCAGTATGCAGTGCAAAATGCAGCTCGTGGAACAAACCATCGTCACGCGTAAAAAGTACACTGCGATCGCGATTGATAATCCTACAACACAAGGTCGGCTATGCATGAAGGGCATGAACGCCCACCAGCATGCCCTGAACTCCTCCCGCATCACCCGGCCGCTGCTGAAGAAAAACGGCGAGTTTATGCCTGTTTCCTGGGAAGAAGCACTGAATTACATTAAAGACCAAGTGACAATGATCCAAGCAGAACACGGCCATGACGCCATGGCGGTATACGGAAGCGCCTCGATTACAAATGAAGAGGCGTATTTGTTAGGGAAATTCGCACGGGTGGGCTTACAGACAAAATACATCGACTATAACGGGAGGCTTTGTATGTCCGCCGCAGCAACCGCAGCCAACCAAACATTCGGCGCAGACAGAGGCTTAACGAATCCCTTATCAGACATTCCCCACACCCGTGTGATCATTCTGGCCGGCACCAATATCGCGGAATGCCAGCCCACGATTATGCCGTATTTTGAAAAAGCGAAAGAAAACGGAGCTTACATCATTGCCATTGATCCGCGTGAAACAGCGACAACGAAAATCGCCGATCTTCATTTGAAAATCAAACCCGGCACAGACGCCGCTCTTGCCAACGGTCTCGTCAAAATCATCATCGACGAACAGCTTATAAACGAGGATTTCATTCAATCACGAACAAATGGATTCGAAGAGCTGAAGCAGCATACTGACTCGTTGGACCTGAACGACATCGCCGAACAGACGAGTGTCCCGCTGGCGGATATAAGAAAAGCTGCTGTAAAGTTTGCCAAGGAAACGTCCGGCATGCTGTTTACAGCCCGCGGGATTGAACAGCAAACCGATGGAACAGCGGCTGTGAAAGGCTTCTTAAACATGGTGCTGATCACAGGAAAAATCGGCAAACCTTACTCGGGCTACGGGGCGATCACCGGACAAGGCAACGGGCAAGGCGCCAGAGAGCATGGCCAAAAAGCCGATCAGCTTCCAGGCTACCGTTCTATCGAAAACGAAGAACACCGGGCGCATATTGCGAAAGTGTGGGGAATCCATCAGGATGAACTCCCGCGAAAAGGTGTCTCAGCCTATGAAATGATGGAAAAAATCAATGACGGCGACATCAAAGGATTGTTCCTCATGTGCTCCAACCCTGCTGTTTCCAGTCCAAATGCAAATCTCGTGAAAAAGGCTTTAAGAAAACTGACATTCTTTGTCGCAATCGATTTGTTTATTTCTGAAACTGCGACATACGCAGATGTGATTTTGCCCGCCTCCTCTTACTTAGAAGATGAGGGCACCATGACAAATGTCGAAGGCCGCGTGACATTAAGAGAAGCAAGCCGGCCATGTCCCGGCGAAGCAAAGCATGATTGGCAGATCATTTGTGATCTCGCATCCGCTCTCGGCAAGGGCCGCTACTTTTCTTATACGTCAGCGGAGGATATTTTTAATGAATTGAGAGAAGCGAGCCGAGGCGGGATTGCCGATTATTCAGGCATCTCATACGACAGGCTCAGACGTGAAGGCGGCATTCATTGGCCGTGTCCGGAATCTGATCATCCCGGAACTGGGCGCTTGTTTACAGAATCATTTGCTCATCCGGATCAAAAAGCGGCATTAAGTGTGATTCCAAACGAACCATCTGTTCCAAAAGAGAAGCCAACAGCCGATTATCCGCTTTATTTAACGACAGGCAGAGTCATGTCTCACTACTTAACAGGCGTCCAAACAAGAAAAAGCGCCGCCCTTGCCGCGAGACATTTTGAATCGTTTATGGAAATCCATCCGCAAACAGCAGCGACCTACAATATCGAGGACCGTGTACTGGTAAAAATAGAATCGCCGCGGGGAAGCATCACCGTCCGCAGCAAATTATCAGAACAAATCAGAAAAGATACTGTTTTTGTTCCCATCCATTGGGCAGACGCTCAAAATGTGAATGATTTAATCGGAGAAGCCTTAGATCCAGTCTGTAAAATGCCCGGTTTTAAGGTATGCGCCGTCCGAATCAGACCTATTTAAATTTTTCATAAAATTTTTAGAACTTTTCGTATATTTTGTTACATTTTATAACATGTATCTTAAATATTCCTTTTTGCTGTGCTACGCTGGAAAAAACATTGATAAGGAGCGGATCATCTGATGGGAAAAAAACAGCTAGTTCTTGTTGGTAATGGAATGGCCGGGGTAAGGGCCATTGAAGAGATACTGAGTGTTGCTAAAGACGAGTTTCAGATCACAATTTTCGGTGCCGAACCGCATCCCAATTACAACCGAATCCTTTTGTCAAAAGTGCTTCAAGGCGATACAGATATTAAAGATATTACGTTAAACGATTGGGACTGGTACGAAGAAAACAACATTCAATTGTATACAAATGAAACAGTCATCAAAGTGGACACGGAAAACAAAACAGTCATCACAGATGCAGACAGAATCCAGCCTTACGATGAATTGATCCTGGCGACAGGCTCGGTCCCTTTTATCCTTCCGATTCCGGGCGCAGACAAAAAAGGCGTCACAGCTTTCCGGGACATAAAAGATACAGACACAATGCTCGCCGCGTCAAAACAATATAAAAAAGCTGCCGTCATCGGCGGAGGACTTCTTGGTTTGGAAGCAGCTCGCGGACTGCTGAATCTTGGCATGGATGTGTCCGTCATCCACCTTGCCCCATTCCTGATGGAGCGCCAGCTTGATGCAACGGCAGGACGCCTGCTGCAAAACGAGTTAGAAAAACAAGGTATGACCTTTTTACTTGAAAAGCAAACAGAAGAAATTGTCGGTGACGACCGTGTCGAAGGCCTCCGATTCAAGGATGGCACAAGCATTGAAGCTGATTTAGTCGTCATGGCTGTCGGCATCCGCCCAAATACAACGCTCGGGGCCGAGAGCGGCATTCCGGTTAACCGCGGCATCATCGTCAACGATTATATGCAGACTGAAATCCCGCACATTTACGCGGTCGGCGAATGTGCCGAGCACCGAGGAATCGCCTACGGGCTTGTGGCGCCGCTATATGAACAGGCAAAAGTGCTGGCAAAGCATATGTGCGGCATCGAAACAAAACCGTATGAGGGCTCCGTTCTCTCCACACAGTTAAAGGTATCAGGCGTCGAGGTCTTCTCTGCCGGTGACTTTAACGAATCAGAGGAGAAAAAAGCGATTAAAGTCTTCGATGAGCAGGACGGCATCTATAAAAAAATAGTCCTGAGAGGCAATCAAATTGTCGGTGCTGTTTTATTCGGCGACAGCAGCGAAGGCAATCGCCTGTTTTCTATGATTCAAAAAGAAGCCGATATCTCTGAAACCTCTAAAATATCAATCTTACAGCCCCTCAGCCAGGAAGCAGGCACAAGCATAACCGCAGCGATGAGCGACGATGAAATCATCTGCGGCTGTAACGGCGTGTCAAAAGGTGCGATTATTCAAGCCATACAGGAAAAGGGCTGCTCGTCAACGGACGAAATCAAAGCATGCACCGGCGCATCCCGCTCATGCGGAGGCTGTAAGCCGCTCGTAGAAGAAATCCTCCAGCATACGCTCGGATCAGACTTTGATGCGTCAGCGCAAAAAGAAGCCATTTGCGGCTGCACCACATTGTCGAGAGATGAAGTCGTAGAAGAAATCAAAGCCAAAGGGCTGTCACATACAAGAGAAGTCATGAATGTGCTCGGCTGGAAAACGCCAGAAGGCTGTTCTAAATGCCGACCCGCTCTGAACTACTACTTAGGCATGATCAATCCAACCAAATACGAGGATGACCGAACATCCCGCTTTGTTAATGAACGAATGCACGCCAATATTCAAAAAGACGGAACATACTCAGTCGTTCCTCGGATGTACGGCGGCGTGACCAACTCCACAGATTTGCGCAAGATAGCCGATGTCGTTGACAAATATGAGATCCCGCTCGTGAAAATGACAGGCGGCCAGCGAATTGATCTTATCGGCGTGAAAAAAGAAGACCTTCCGAAGGTATGGGAAGATCTTGATATGCCATCGGGCTACGCGTACGGAAAAACGCTCCGCACAGTGAAAACATGTGTAGGCGAGCAATTCTGCCGCTTCGGCACACAAGACTCCATGGCACTGGGCATTGCGCTTGAGAAAAAATTCGAAGGGCTGAACACGCCTCACAAAGTCAAAATGGCCGTGTCTGCCTGCCCGCGAAACTGTGCGGAATCCGGCATTAAGGACCTTGGCGTTGTCGGCATCGACGGAGGCTGGGAGCTTTATGTCGGCGGAAACGGCGGAACCCATTTGCGTGCCGGCGATTTGCTGATGAAGGTGAAAACAAATGAAGAAGTCTTAGAATACGCGGGCGCTTACCTGCAATATTACAGGGAAACCGCAAACTATCTGGAGCGTACGTCCGCATGGCTTGAGCGCGTCGGTTTATCCCATGTCCAATCCGTGTTAAACGATCCGGAAAAGCGGCAGGAGCTGAACGGCCGAATGAATGAAACACTCTCTGTCCACAAGGATCCGTGGAAAGACTTTTTAGAGGATAAACAAACCTCTAAAGAATTATTTGAAAATGTCGTGACCACATCATAATGACAAAAACTATCATTGAGGAGGAATGGACATGGTAAACAAAGACGTAACAAAAGTATGTATCGGAAAAATTGAAGAATTGCCTGAACAATTAGGCAAAACAGTGTATATTGAAGATAAGGAGCTCGCGGTTTTCAAGCTTTCAGACGGAAGCATCCGCGCCATCGAAAACCGCTGTCCGCATAAAGGCGGCGTCCTGGCAGAAGGCATCGTCAGCGGCCAATATGTTTTCTGCCCGATGCACGACTGGAAAATTTCCTTAGAAGACGGAATCGTCCAAGAACCTGACCACGGATGCGTCAAAACATATGAAACGCTGATCGAAGGAGAACATGTTTATCTCGTATATTGATCAAAAGACCGGATCACTTTTCTAGTGGTCCTTCATTTTTTACAGTGACGGAAGGATGACATGATCATGAAGAACGGAATCGTATATTTCGTGGGAGCCGGACCCGGCGACCCAGGCCTGCTCACCATCAAAGGAAAACAGGCGCTCGAGGAAGCAGATGTGATTTTATATGACCGGCTCGCCAACCCGAAGCTGCTCGAATTTGCATCACCGGACTGCCAGTTTATTTATTGCGGAAAACTGCCAAACCGCCATTTTATGAAACAAAAAGAAATTAACGCCCTGCTGGTTGAAAAAGCATTAAATGGGTTAACCGTCGTTCGCTTGAAGGGCGGAGATCCGAGCGTATTCGGCAGAGTCGGCGAGGAAGCAGATGCTCTTCATGAGCACGGCATTCGCTATGAAATGGTGCCGGGAATCACCTCTGGAATTGCAGCGCCGCTATATGCGGGCATCCCCGTCACGCATCGGGATTTTGCATCGTCTTTTGCCATGATTACAGCGCATGATAAATCATTAAAAGGCACGCCGAACCTTGACTGGGAAGGGCTGGCCCGAAGCGTTCAAACCCTTGTTTTTTACATGGGTGTCAAGAACTTGTCTTATATTTGCCAGCAGCTTATTTCATACGGGAAATCGCCTTCTGTCCCTGTCATTGTCATCCAATGGGGAACGTGGGGCCGCCAGCGGAGTGTGAAAGGAACACTTGAGAACATTCAGCAAAAAGTGCAGGAACACCAGATTACAAACCCTGCGATTATCGTCATCGGAGACATCGTCAACTTTCAAACACACAGCTGGTTTGAAAGCAAACCGCTCATCGGACGGCATTTGATGGTTGTGACTCATGGCGAAGATGAAGACCCGCTTGCAGACAAGCTGCGCGATTCCGGCGCCGATCTCATCGAGTGGCCGAAATGGCGGACCGAAAACATGCCTGTCAATGAAGAAATTCTTCGAAAGATTGGCACCTTTGAAGACGTTTTTTTCACATCGCGCCGGGCGGTTTGTGAATTTTTCAGAGCACTGGCTTCTCAGAAAATCGACATCCGCCAGCTGACAGCCAAACTGAGTGCAGCATCTGAGCAAGCAAAGACAGAGCTTGAGAAACGGGGCTTTCTTGTCACCGCCATTCAGCCTGATTCAGAGAAACGTCTTGTTGTCGGGAGCCGCCATGCAGTGGAAAACATGCAAAAGCATGAATCCTGTTCGTTTTATATCACTCATGAAAACGTCATAGATGACCGGTTCACCCACATGATTCAGCGTACCATCAGTGAATCCCCGCTGCACATGGTCATTTGCCCGAACAAGCTGTCCGTTCAGCAATTGATCAATGGTGGCGAACAAATTGGCATTTCGCCGGAATTGTCAGCAAGCCGGCCCCCTATCGTCTGTATAGGCGATGACTCAGCTGCCGAAGCTTATGGATTCACAGCTGTACAAGAACAGGATGAATTGCTAGCTTTCATTCAGAATCAACAGACGCAGAAAAAGCTCCTTCACAGCTGATGGCTGGCAGCCCTTTCCCCCAAGGGCTGTTTTATTTATGTACCAATTTTTTATGATGGGTGGAATACATCGCCATATTCTCGGCCTTAGGATCCAAATAAGCCTTAGCGCTGTTGACTGCTGTCGGGCCTTCCGTAAAGCCGCCGGCAATTAATCTCAGCTTGCTTTCATAAAAAGCCGCGTCGCCCGCCACAAACACGCCCGGAAGATTCGTCCGCATATGTCTGTCAGCTTTCACCCTGCCTTCTTCAATCTCCAGCCCCCACTCCATCATCGGCCCTAGATCAATTTTGAAGCCATGATTAATGATCAGCTCATCAATTTCTATGTCTTTCCTCTGGCCAGACTCAGTATGACAAACGGTCACGCTTTTGATGCGCTCTTCATCTCCGTTCAACTGCTCCAGCCGATAAGGCGTAAGCACCCGCACCGATGATTGCTTCATTTTCGTCACGCTGCTTTCCATTCCGCCGAATTCCTCACGCCGATGAACGACAGTCACAGACGCCGCAATCGGTTCAAGCTCATTAGCCCAATCGACCGCAGTATCTCCGCCGCCTGATATCACCACGCGCTTATCTTTAAACGCATCGAGCTTTTCCACTCCGTAATGAAGATTTTTGCCCGCATATCGGGCCGCATCCTCGCTGTCAAACTCATTGACCTCAAGTGTACCCATGCCGCAAGCCAAAATCACAGTTCTTGTATAGTGCTTTTCCCCTTCAGAACCCGTCAGAACAATGGTGCCTTCATCTAGGCGTTCAAACCCGGTCACACGCTGATTCAATACGATATCAGGATCAAACGTTGCCGCCTGCTCCTTCAGCTGCTCGATCAGCTGCTTTCCCGCAATCCCCGGTATGCCGCCGATATCGCGAATGATTTTCTCAGGAAAGAATAAAGACACCTTCCCTCCGAGCTTCGGCAAAAATTCGATTACCTTTGTTTTCAGCTCCCGCATCCCGCAGTAAAAAGCAGTAAACAGCCCAATCGGCCCCCCGCCTATAATCGTAACGTCATATACCTCTTGATTCTCAGCCATCCGTCCTGCCTCCCGTTCACATCTATATCAAAATTTTAATTGAGAATGAATATCAATACAAAGTATATCATATTCAAGGGCCTTTGTTTATTCATTTCTTCACCTTGTGATCAATTGTTGAAAACCCTATAATAGGCAAAAAAACAAATGGGAGTAACAGATGAAAAGACGAGTCGAAACGATCACCTTCGAAGGACATACACTAGAATATTCAGTGGCTGGAAAGGGTGCCCCCATCCTTGTCATGCATGGCGGGCATTCAAATTGTTACGAGGAATTCGGATACACAGCGTTGATTGAGCAAGGGTATTCCATCATTACGCCTTCAAGGCCCGGCTATGGACGAACGTCAAAAGAAATTGGAAAAAGTCTTGCCAACGCCTGCCGTTTCTATGTGAAATTATTAGATCATTTACAAATCGACAGTGTCCATGTGATCGCCATCTCAGCAGGAGGGCCGAGCGGCATATGCTTTGCCTCACATTATCCGGAAAGAGTAAATACATTGACCCTGCAATCCGCGGTCACCAAAGAGTGGCTCACCCCAAAAGACACTGAATATAAATTGGGGAGAATTCTCTTCCGCCCGCCGGTGGAAAAGTGGATATGGAAGCTGATTTCTTCTTTGAATAACGCTTTCCCGCGTTTGATGTTTCGAGCTATGAGCCCCCAATTCAGCACGCTTCCGTTTCAGCGAATCAAGTCCTTGATGAATGAAAAAGACATAGAAGCATTTCGGAAAATGAACAGCCGGCAGCGCTCGGGTGAAGGGTTTCTGCTTGACTTGTCACAAACCGCCGCTGTCTCTTCAAAAGAGCTGCAAGCCATCATATGTCCCGTACTGATTATGCAAAGTGTTTATGATGGATTGGTGGGCTTGTCACATGCACATCATGCAAAAAAGCACATTCGTGGCGCTGCTCTCTGTTTGCTTCACTCATGGGGACACCTGATTTGGCTCGGAAAAGAAGCTGCAGAAACAGACAGTATCCTACTCGGCTTTTTGGAATCCTAACCAAAGTGAAACGATCCTTTCCCCTCCTCCGTCAAACAAGCAGTGCCTTTTTTTCTGGTATCATAAGAAAGGCAGCTTAACATGAGCGGAGGTTTTATTGTGACAGCACAATCATCTTTTCTTCAGCTGAATTCTATTTTTATCAGCATTTTAATAGAAGCCATTCCGTTTATTCTGATTGGCGTCATACTTTCCGGAATCATTCAAATGTTTGTTTCTGAAGAAATGATTGCAAGAATCATGCCGAAAAACCGTTTTCTCGCTGTTTTATTCGGTGCGCTGGCCGGCGTTTTATTTCCCGCCTGCGAATGCGGCATCATCCCGATTACGAGGCGGCTTCTGTTAAAGGGAGTTCCTCTGCATGCGGGCGTTGCTTTCATGCTGACCGCGCCTATCATTAATCCTATCGTTTTATTTTCTACTTATATTGCGTTCGGGAATAGATGGAGCGTGGTCTTTTACAGAGGCGGACTGGCTCTCGCCGTTTCGCTGATCATCGGGGTCATTTTATCCTATCAATTTAAGGATAACCAGCTTTTAAAGCCTGATGAACCCGGGCACCACCATCATCATCACGGCACCTTGCTCCAAAAACTGGGCGGGACCTTGCGGCATGCCATTGATGAATTTTTCTCCGTGGGGAAATATTTAATCATCGGCGCCTTTATCGCAGCCGCTATGCAGACGTATGTCAAAACATCCACTCTGCTTGCGATCGGGCAGAATGATGTATCCTCTTCCCTCGTGATGATGGGTCTGGCGTTTGTCCTGTCGCTTTGTTCAGAAGTTGATGCGTTCATCGCGTCTTCCTTCAGCAGCACATTTTCATTAGGATCGTTAATCGCCTTTCTCGTCTTTGGCGCAATGGTGGATATTAAGAATCTATTGATGATGCTTGCGGCCTTCAAAAAACGATTTGTTTTCCTGCTGATTACATACATTGTCGTGATTGTTTTAGCGGGATCACTACTGGTAAAGGGGTGATTGGATGTTTCGTTTATTGGTGCTGATGGGATTTACGTTTTTCTTTTATCATCTGCATGCCTCAGGAAATCTAACAAAATATATCAATATGAAATATGCCTATCTTTCCTTTATTGCGATCTTCCTGCTGGCCATTCTGACCGCCGTCCAAGCATATCTATTTATCAAGTCGCCTGAAAAAAGCGGGCATCACCATGACCATGATTGCGGGTGCGGGTGCGGGTGCGGCCATGATCACGAGCATGACCATGAACAAAACAAGCCATTTTATCAGCGTTATTTGATTTATGTTGTTTTTCTTTTTCCTTTGGTGTCAGGCATCTTCTTCCCGATTGCAACGCTTGACTCATCCATTGTCAAAACAAAAGGGTTCTCGTTTAAGGCGATGGAGAGCGGAGATCACTACTCCCAAACACAGTATTTGCGGCCTGATGCCAGCCTTTATTACGCGCAAGACAGCTATGACAAACAAATGAAACAGCTGTTTAATAAGTATTCCAGCAAAAAAGAGATTTCTCTGACCGATGACGATTTCCTAAAAGGAATGGAAACCATCTATAACTATCCGGGTGAATTTCTCGGACGGACGATAGAATTTCATGGATTTGCTTACAAAGGAAACGCAATTAACAAAAATCAGCTGTTCGTATTAAGGTTTGGCATCATTCACTGTATCGCTGATTCCGGCGTGTACGGGATGCTTGTGGAATTTCCGAAGGACATGGACATCAAGGATGATGAATGGATTCACATTAAGGGCACTCTGGCCTCAGAATATTACCAGCCATTCAAGTCAACTCTCCCTGTCGTCAAAGTAACTGACTGGAATACCATTAAAAAACCTGATGATCCGTATGTTTACAGAGGATTTTAAGTGAAGACGAAACCAGTACAAGTACTGGTTTCTTTTTTATTTCTTTTTCATCAGCATCAAATCGAGATAGAGCTGGCACCGTGTTCTGAAATCGCTTAAATCGATCGATGTCATCTCAGTAATCTGTTTGATGCGGTAATTCAATGTATTTTGGTGAATAAACAGCTGTTCTGCCGCTGGTTTTGTTTTGCAGTTGTTGAGGAGATAGATTTCCAAGGTTTTGAGCAGCTCAGTGCTGCTTTCTTCGTCTTTTGCTTTTAATAAAGCTAAATCTTTATTCTCGTATTCTAAAAATTCATTTTTCTGTTCGATGCTTTCTAAATAGCGGTAAATGCCGAGTTTGGCATATTCATATGGAATGTTTTCCTGATTGCCGGTGATTTCTGCGGCTTTGATGACTTCAAGTGCTTCTGTGTAGCTCTTGCCAAGTTTTAATAGGTGATTATATTCGTTTCCGATACCGATATAAATAGGGGTAGGTATTTTTTGAAAGTGAAAATGTGTTAACAGCTTGTTAATAAACTCAGAAGCTGCTGAGGAGACGGAGCTTTTTTGGGAAAAACTCGCTACGACGATGACAATATTTGATTCGATCGTTAAGACATGACTGACCTTATCCCGTAAATTCAGGTACGACCTGATATTTTCCTTTAAATCCTCTACCGCTTCCCCATCCCCATTTGCGGCGTGCAGGATAACAACTGAAAACATGGAAGGCAGCACGGTGTTGATCCTTTCAGCTTCCCGTCTGAGTTCCTTCTCAGAGGTAAATTGCTGATAGATCGCCCGTTTGATGAGATCCTCTGCTTTTTCTTCCTTTTCCTGTTTCAATTTATTCGTTTTATAAATAATTTTCCCGACATGGAAGGAGGTCTCGTACAAAAAGTCGAGCTCTTCATCCGTCAGATTTTGGTCCAGCTCCTGAATCCAGATGTAGCCCATGACTTCCCCTTTGTGCTTTGCACTCACGACCACCCTCTGGTTTAACCCAATGCTTTCAATTTTATTGACGCGAAAAGGCTCAGGCTCTGTTTTCAATTTTTCAATAATTCCGTCCTTCAGAAACCTCTCAAAAATCTGGACCGGACACTTTTTCGAAAAAATAGTCTGCTGGTTGGCAGAATCAAAATGGTTAATATAGTAAGAATTATAGGCTAACAAAAAGAAATCCGCGCTTTCCAGTATCACTGGCTTTTGCAGTTCATAGCTAATAAAATCAATCAGCTTATCAACATCTGAAAATGAAAAAACTCTCTCTAAAAGCTCTTCCATACCTTTTTCTCCTATACTTTTTTTACTTTAATCATATCCATACGGGGTCTTTTTGTATAGAAAAAAATACGTTTGTTTCCAAAAGAAAAAAATGGCCGCTTAAAAGGAGAAAAGAGGAAAAAGGGACAGCCCCTTCCTCCTCCTTTCGATCTTTATTGTGACATTGTATCTTGGTAGTCGTTGAACTGGTCTGTGACAGCTTGTGACGGAGCCTGCGTCAATATGCTGACAAAAAAGACGGATAATAGACTCGCAGCAAAACCAGGTATCATTTCATACAGAAAGTCCGAAAGACCGGCATTCGCCCAAATGATTACAGTCGCTGCTCCCACAATCATGCCGGCGAGTGCCCCCCATTTGGTCATTCGTTTCCAAAACAGACTGAGCAGTACAACCGGCCCGAATGATGCACCGAAGCCCGCCCACGCGTAGCTGACCAATCCAAGGATGGTGTTATTTTTCTCCCAAGCCAGAACCAACGCGACAATTGAAACAGCCAGAACAGCCAGACGGCCTAAAAACACCAGTTCTTTATCTGAAGCTGAGCGTCTGAACATCGACTTATACAAATCTTCTACCAGAGAGCTTGATGTCACAAGCAGCTGGGAAGAAATTGTACTCATAATCGCGGCCAAAATCGCTGAAATCAGAAAACCCGTGATAATCGGATGGAACAAGATATTCCCTAACTGAATAAAAATCGTCTCAGGGTCCTTCAGTGTCATGCCCCGCTGATGGTAATAAGCGATTCCGCCCAAACCGGTCAGCACTGCGCCTACTGCAGACAAAATCATCCAGCCCATCCCGATTCTGCGCGCTCTTTTGATCTCTTTGACAGACGTGATCGCCATAAAACGCACAATAATATGCGGCTGGCCAAAGTATCCCAGCCCCCAGGCAAACAAAGAAATAATGCCAAGGACGCTCGTTCCTTTGAAAATATTAAACATATCAGGATCTACAGAGCGGATTTCAGCAACTGTATCACCTGCTCCTCCCGTGTGGAAAAACGTAACGATCGGCACAAGAATGAGTGCGGCAAACATAATGATCCCCTGAACAAAATCTGTCCAGCTGACTGCCAAAAAGCCGCCAAACAGGGTATATGCCACAACAACACCCGTCACAATCCACAGGCCGGTGTGATAATCCATCCCCAAGATGCTGTTGAATAAGACGCCGCCGGACACCATTCCGGACGATACATAAAACGTGAAAAAGACTAAAATGACAATTCCTGAAAACAGTCTGAGAAGCTTTGTTTGATCTCCGAAGCGATTTTCCAGGAATCCGGGAATTGTAATGGAATTCCCCGCTTTTTCAGTATAGGTTCTCAGCCGCGGTGCGACGTAAAGCCAGTTCGCCCACGCTCCAAGGCAAAGTCCGATGACGATCCAAGCGCCGCTCAGACCAGTAGAAAACATGGCGCCCGGAAGCCCCATTAGCAGCCAGCCGCTCATATCGGCAGCGCCGGCACTGAGAGCAGTTACTGCCGGACCCAAAGAGCGTCCTCCCAGCATGTAATCCGTCAGATTCGACGTACGCTTGTAAGCAAAGTAGCCGATTAGCAGCATTCCCGCCATATAAATACAAATCGAAATAATCAGCTGTGTGTTTTCTATGGCACTTCCTCCTCTTTTTTATAGTATATGGATGAAATGGACACCCCCGCAGGGAGGATGCCCATTTAGTCCCGCTTAGAACATTTCACTGATTGTTTTTGCTTGCATATGCAGAGCCAAGTAATCCGGTCCGCCTGCTTTTGAATCCGTTCCCGACATTTTGAAGCCGCCAAACGGATGGTAGCCGACGATAGCACCTGTACAGTTGCGGTTGAAGTATAGGTTTCCGACATGGAATTCCTGTTTCGCACGCTCGATGTGCTTGCGGTTGTTTGTGATAACCGCGCCTGTCAAACCATATTCAGTATTGTTTGCTACTTCTAAAGCTTCATCAAAGTCTGACACTTTACAAAATGCAACGACAGGTCCGAAAATTTCTTCCTGCATGAGTCTTGCTTTCGGATCAAGGTCAGCGAAGATCGTCGGGTTGATGAAGTATCCTTTCGAATCATCACCGGTACCGCCGCTTACTAAACGCCCTTCCTGTTTTCCGATCTCAATATAGCTCATAATTTTATCATAAGAACCTTGGTCAATGACAGGTCCCATATAAACATCTGCACTGTCAGGTTTAGCTGTTACTTTTGATTCCGTAATTTCAATAACACGCTCTAATACTTGATCATACACTTTTTCATGAACTACTGCACGTGAACCTGCAGAGCATTTTTGTCCCGCAAAGCCGAATGCTGAAGTAAAGATCGATTGAGCCGCTAATTCAATGTCCGCATCCTCATCAACAACAACCGTATCTTTCCCGCCCATTTCAGCGATGACACGCTTTAAATGCTGCTGGCCCGGCTGTACTTTCGCAGCGCGTTCGAAAATTCTCGTACCAACTTCTCTTGATCCCGTAAATGTGATAAGGCTTGTTTTCGGATGGTCAACAAGATAGTCGCCTACTTCCGCTCCGCTTCCCGGAACAAAGTTGACTACGCCTTTTGGCAATCCGGACTCTTCAAGCACCTCAACAAATTTTGCTGCAATAACAGGTGTAGCACTCGCAGGTTTCAGAACCACTGTGTTTCCAGTAACGATCGGCGCCACTGTTGTGCCTGCCATGATCGCAAACAAGAAGTTCCAAGGCGGGATAACGACTGTCACTCCAGTCGGCGTGTATACATATTGGTTTTTCTCGCCTTCACGGCTGTTGACCGGTTTGCCTTTTGCCAGTTCGATCATTTGGCGTGCATAATACTCCATGAAGTCAATCGCTTCAGCCGTATCGGCATCCGCCTCGTTCCAAGGCTTTCCTGCTTCTTTCACAAGCAAAGCTGAGAATTCATGTTTTCTTCTGCGGACTTTGGCAGCAGCGCGGAACAGGACAGCCGCTCTCTCTTCAGGAGACGTATATCTCCACTCTTCAAATGCTTTTGCAGCCGCTTGAATCGCTTGCTCAGCGTGCTCTTGAGACGCTTTTGACACTCGGCCGACGACTTCTTCTTTATCAGCCGGGTTGATTGAAACGATTTTCGCTTCCGTTTCCACTCTCTCGCCGTTAATGACAAGCGGATAGTCTTTTCCTAAATATTCGCTTACTGTCGCAAGCGCTTTTTTAAACGCTTCCACGTTGTTTTGATCTTGGAAATTTGTGAATGGCTCGTGTTTGTAAGGTGTTGTCATGATAATCTCTCCTTTTTTACTTCTTTGTCATTCCTTTGAAAGCAAATGCAATGTTTGACGGACGTTCTGCAAGGCGTCTCATAAAATAGCCGTACCAATCCTCGCCGTATGGCAGGTAGACTCTCATGTTATAACCTTCTTTTACGAGGCTGAGCTGGGTTTGCGACCGCATGCCGTACAGCATCTGAAATTCAAACTTGTCATTGGCAATGCCATGTTCCTTGGCAAGCTGCTTTGTAAAGTCGATCATTTTGTCGTCATGTGTGGCAATCGCTGTATAGTGACCGTTTAAGAGCTGCTTTCGGATGATTTTTTTGTAATTTTCATCGACATCGCTTTTCTCAGGGAAAGCTACTTTTTCTGATTCTTTATAAGCTCCTTTTACAAGGCGAAGGAACGGGTTTAAAGAATCCAAATCGTCAATGTCTTTTTCCGTCCGGTACAGATAGGCTTGCAGCACTGTGCTCACATGCTCGTATTTCTTTCTGAAATCTTTGAAAATATCAAGCGTTTTCTGGCATCTGACTTCGTCCTCCATGTCAATGGTGACCATGATTTTATGTTTCTCGGCCGTCTGAAGGATTTTTGTCATATTTTCATACACCAAATCCATATCTATATCCAAACCTAAAGACGTCATTTTTAAAGAAACGTGTGAGTTCAGCTCCTGATCCGCGATGGTCGCAATGGTTTGAATGCACTCTTCCGTACGCTCCCGTGCGACCTCGGCGCTGTTCACAAACTCGCCTAAATGATCGACAGTAACTGACAAGCCTTGGCTGTTAAGCTGTCGAATGGTCGGGATTGAACTGTTAAAGTCATTCCCGCCGATAATTTTACCCGCTGCTACCCGGCTTCCCCAGTTTCTTGCCATTTTATTGAGAAAGCCGCTTTTGGATAAAAATAAGAAAAAATCTCTTGTGATCACTTCCAACCTCAACACCCCGCAATCTAAGAAGTATTTGTATGAGTTTATTGTAAATGGACAAAACCGACGTTCACAATATTCTCAAAATACAAAGATTCTGATTATTTTTGTGGGTTTGCCACAATCAGATAGTTAGAAAGTCGGGGGGGATTCTGTCGAATAAAGGAGAAAAGGAAGCGACAAAAAACATCAGCTTCCTCCATCCTTCCACACTTCTTCAACCGTATTCAAAAGCAAACGGTTCAATTCAGGTGTCATATCTTTTTTCTCTGCCTTCAGTTCTTTTGCCTCTTCCATGATTCTTTCGATTTCCGTTTCAATGAATTGGTGAATAACATTGATTCTTGCTTCGAGGTCAAGCTCTTCCCCTCTTCTTTTCCGTTCAAGCAAAGTTTCCATTTCAGCCTTCAGCTCGGGTTCAGCAACAAGTTCATTCATCAAAACAGTAAAGTCCATTGGCGGTATGGTTCCGTGCTTTTCAATCCATTGGCAGGCCAAAATAGGCCGAAGAACGTAGAAGTACTTTTTAATTTTGACCTCTTGTCCTTGTAGATAATCCTTGACGTTCCTTCTCGCCATATTGATATAGTGATACACGCTTGCTTCAGGCTTAAATGCCTCCGTGCGCAGTTTTCTTAACTGCTCTGCGGTCGTAAATGCTTCGTAATACACAATGTCTGAGGACAGCCATTCGAGGAGCGGAGGGTTTGATTTTTTGAAAAGCCGAAGCGTTTTTCTCAGCTCCCAGCCGCTGATATCCAACAAATCGTGAATCGGTTCCTCAATGACATCACGCTCCTGCTCAATTGAAAAATACCACTCCTTTTTCGGCACATAAATAAAGCGGACGTCGTAATCACTATCCTGCGACGGAAATCCCCATGCGCGGCTTCCTGACTCGACGGCATACACGATTTTGACTCCATATGACTGCTCGATCCGTTTTAATTCATCAATGATTCTTTGTTTCATATCTATTCGTCTCCAGTCTGTTCTCATTCCGGCAGTTTGCAGAAAAAAACCGCCTGATGATATGCGGCGGCTTTTCACATTTATCAGCCTTTAAGATGCTGCTTAAAGAAAGCAAGTTTTTCCGTTTGAAAAGCAGGGATATACTCATGTCCGAAGTAGCGGTACACCTTCAGCTCTTTCTCTGTTTCCAAATGATTGTAGGCGGCAAACACGGTGGACGGCGGCGTGACCTTGTCAATCAGGCCGATTGACATCAGGACAGGCACCTTCACTCGGTCAGCGAGATTCATAATATCGAAATATGAAAGTGTCTTCATCGCCTGCACTTCTGTTTCCGGGCTGCCATTTCTTCTGAAGAAGGAATTGATTTCAAGGTACGGCTGTTCAAGCGCCACATCAATGGCCCGTTCGAAGTTGCTTAAATAAGGATAATCGGCAACCGCGGCTTTTGGAATGTCTGACAGCGCTGCTGCGGCAATGGTTAAACCTCCGCCTTGGCTTCCTCCTGTCACACCGATCCTTGTTTCATCAACCTCGTCAAAGCTGCTGATGACCTCAAGCGCGCGGACGGCGTCCAAATAAACACCGCGGTAATAGTATGTATCTTTATCAAGAATTCCTTTCGTCATCCAGCCCAAAGCGTGACCGTGCGGTGAAATACTCGTATCCTCGCTGCTCTGCTGGCCGCGGACAAGCATGCCGAATGCGGCGTAGCCATGGAGTGCCCAGTTTACCATTTCATGAATCTCACCATCATAGCTTGCATTGTAGCCATGATATTTCACGATCGCCGGATGCGGGCCTTCCTTGTCAGGCACCGCGTACCATCCGGTAATGCGGGCGTTTCCGAAGCTTTTATATGTGAGACGGTACACTTTTACTCCGTCAGCAGGATAGTCAACCGGCTGTAAATCAGGTTCTGCTTGGACTTTTGCAAGTTCCTCCAAAGACAATTTCCAAAACTCAGAAAAATCTTTCGGTGCTGTTTTTTCAGGCTTATATGTTTGCAATTGGTCGAGCGGCAGATCGAATAGTTGCATTTCCGATTATTCCCCTTTGTTTTATAAGATTTAGTTTGTATTCCTATACTACCACGTTTCGGCTTTGTTTTCTAAATATTTTCATCTTTGTTTCCCAGACAGCCTTCATCAAACGTTTGTTTAAGACTTTCCCGGCTTAGTTCCATAAAGGCCTGGGCGGTCAGACTGACATAGCGGTTCTTTAAAAAGACAAAGACGAGGGTTCGTGATGGCGCGGATTGAATCGATAAATAGATCACACCCGGATCTTTATCCCTTCTGACCATATTCGGCGCCATTGTCACACCTAATCCGTTAGCCACAAGAGATTGGGCGGTTTCAATATGGCTTGTCTTAAAGGCAGCATTCGGCTTAAAGCCGCTTTCCGCACAGAGATCGAGAACTGTCCTGCGAAAGCCGAAGCCTTCTTTTAACAGAATAAAGGGCACGTTCCTTACCATGTCAAGCGGCACGCACGGCTGGCGTCCCTCATCTTCTTCCAGCGCTTTCTCAATCAGAGCGACCATTTCCGGCGGCATCCACCTTTGTTTTTCCTTCGGCACCGCGAGAACAACCGGTTCCGTGAGCAAGGGTATAATGGAGAGCCGTTCATCCTCGATCGGCAAGGATAAAACAGAAAGGTCAACTTCTCCCTTTGCCGTCATCTCCTCTAATGAAACCGGATCTTTTTCAACAAGCTGAACCTCCACATGAGGATAGCGCGCCAAAAACTGCTTCAGCAGCGGGGGAAAGAGATATCTCCCTGTTACAGCAGGAATCCCGATGGATAATTTATGACCGATTCCCTGTGATCGCTCCTGCATTTCCCGAAGCAAATCATCTCTGGAACGAATGATGTCCTCGGCTTTTTCAATGAAACGCCTGCCGTGAGGTGTCAGTGTAACAGAGCCATGGGATCTGTGAAAAAGGGTAAGCCCCAGCTCAGCCTCAAGCTTTTTGATTTGCTGGCTGAGAGACGGCTGTGCGATATGAAGATGTTCCGCCGCCTTTGTAAAGCTTTGGCGCCGGGCAATTTCCGCTGCATATTCCATCACTTTAATATCCATTTCAGCCCCCATAGGTTGAACCTATCGTTTCCATCATTTTTATATCTTAGACGAATCATAACAAAAATTGCTAACATAATCCATATCATCATTTACGAAAAGAAGGAGCTGGTTCAAATGACAAATGAAACACCGTTTTCTAAAAACGCCGAGATGTATCGGGATGAAAAGGTATTTGCCGAGGGGGAAGATTTGGGGTTGATGATCAAAACAGCGGAATGCCGGGCAGAGCATCGGGTGCTGGATATCGGAGCGGGCGCCGGCCATACGGCCCTGGCATTTTCTCCTTATGTACAGGAGTGCATCGGTGTTGATGCGACGAAAGAGATGGTTGAGGTTGCGTCCTCCTTCGCGCAAGAAAAAGGAGTTGAAAACGTACGCTTTCAGCAAGGAACGGCAGAGTCACTCCCCTTCCCCGACGATTCATTTGACATCACCACCTGCCGATACGCAGCCCACCATTTTTCAGATGTCCGCAAAGCTGTCAGCGAGATTGCACGCGTACTAAAACAGGACGGACGTTTTCTCTTAGTTGATCATTACGCGCCTGAAGATCCCGTTCTTGATGAGTTTGTCAATCATTTGAACCGGCTTCGAGACCCTTCCCATGTTCGAGAAAGCTCATTATCAGAATGGCAGTCGATGTTCAGCGCCAATCAACTGGCCTATCAAGACATCCAAAAGTGGAACTTGCCGATTCAATACGATAGCTGGATCAAACGAGGCGGAACCCCCGCTGACCGAGAAAAACAAATCATTACCCACTTGAATCACGCATCAGACGAAGCACGCGACACGTTCTGTATTACATTGAACCAAAACGGACAGCCCATCTCCTTTTGTTTAAAAGCGATTTTGATACAAGGGATAAAACGATAAAAAAAGCCGTGCGCTGCGCACGGCTTTTTACATCGGCTGATAAAGATCCCAGCCAATTTTTAATGTCTCAACAATGTAATCGGCAACCTCTTCCGGGGAAAGGTTGTCTGTTGCCACTTTTGAATTGTGCTTGTCATAAATGACTTTTCTTTCGTTAAACAGCTGTTCCATTTCATCCATTGAACGGTTATGCAGTACAGGGCGGCTTTCGATCAATAAATCCGCGCGCTGCTTCCAGTTCTCCCATGACAGGTCCAGATGAAGCACGAGACAGTTTTCCAGACAGCAATTTCTGATTTCTTCTTGTTTAAAAGATCCCCCGCCCAGAGATACGATTTTGAATCGTTTATGATGGCAGATGTCTAAAATATATTCCTTCTCCGTTTTCCGGAAAAAGTCTTCCCCCTTTTTCTCAAATATCTCAGGAATTGACATATTGAAATCCTTTTCGATCTGTTGGTCAATATCGATAAAATCTCTATATAATTTTTTAGCGACCAATTGGCCGATTGTCGTTTTTCCTACACCCATGAATCCGATCAGGACGATATTTCTTTCTCTTACTGGGATGGCTCGTTTAGCGTTCATCTTCGGCGAAATCCTCCTAAGGAATGAAATTTTATCTTCATTATATGCTTATTTAGCGAATATTTATATAGATACCGGCTTTACCGGTCAAGCTTATAGTGCGCTTTGTTGTTTAGCCATTTTTGCCTGAATGACATTCATTGTACAACATTTCTGCAGGTATTTTAATACTTCGACGCAAAAAAGCATTAAAACCTTCCGACTTTATTGTTTTTCCAGCTGACTCTTCGATTGAAGGGTCTTTTTCTGTATGATGAATAGGAAGGGAGAAATGGCGATGATCATTTGGATAAACGGGGCATTCGGTTCCGGAAAAACACAAACAGCCTTCGAACTGCACAGAAGGCTAAACCCATCTTACGTGTATGATCCCGAGAAAATGGGTTTTGCGCTGCGCTCCATGGTGCCGCAGGAGATCGCAAAGGACGATTTTCAAAGCTATCCCTTATGGCGGGCGTTCAATTACAGTTTGCTAGCTTCTCTGACAGATACATACCGCGGCATCATTATTGTGCCTATGACGATTGTACATCCTGAATACTTCAATGAGATCATCGGCAGGCTCAGACATGAAGGAAGGATCGTTCACCACTTTACATTAATGGCTTCAAAGGAAACCTTGTTAAAAAGGCTTCGCACCAGAGCAGAAGGAAAAAACTCATGGGCCGCCAAACAAATTGACCGTTGCGTTGAAGGTTTATCATCACCCATTTTTGAGGACCACATTCAAACAGACAACCTGTCGATTCAGGATGTGGCAGAGAACATTGCCGCGAGAGCCGAACTCCCATTAGATCCTGATACGAGAGGCAGCCTCCGAAGGTTCACCGACAGATTAATGATAAAGCTGAATCATATCCGCATCAAATAAAGCTTCTGTACACGACGAAAGCCCGCTCCGAGAGCGGGCTTTCTTCAACTTATTTCCACCAGTCATCAAACATAGACGCCGGAACCTGGCGTTTATGTTCTGTCATGCTGTAGCGTTTTTCCAGCGCTTCTGATACTTTCGCTGATACTTCTTTTCCTTCGAGATAATCGTCAATCTCGTCGTAGGAAATGCCAAGCTCTGTTTCATCCGACTGCTGCGGTTTTTCGTCGAGCAGATCGGCAGTCGGTTCTTTTAAGTATAAGCGTTCCGGTGCACCCAGCTCTTTCAGCAGGGTTCTTCCCTGGCGCTTCGTCAAGCCTGTCAGCGGCAGGAGGTCTGCTCCGCCGTCACCGTACTTCGTAAAGAAACCAGTCACTGCTTCAGCAGCATGGTCTGTTCCTAACACAAGAAGACCTTCCTGGCCGCCGATCGCGTATTGCGCGATCATTCTTGTTCTTGCTTTTACGTTTCCTTTATTAAAGTCCGTCAGCTGATCGCCTGTTTCCTGCTGATACTGTTCAGAAAAAGCGCTGACTGTCGATTTAATATCAAACTTCCATGATTTATCCGGCTTAATAAACTTCAAAGCAAGCTGGGCATCGTCTTCATCCTGCTGTGTGCCATGCGGAAGACGGACCGCGATAAATTGAGCGTCTCCGCCCTCTTCGCGAATGCTTTCCACCGCAAGCTGAGCGAGTCTTCCCGCAAGTGTTGAATCCTGTCCGCCGCTGATTCCCAATACAAAGCCTTTAGCACCGGTTTTCTTTACATATTGTTTTAAAAAATTGACTCGGTCCTCAATTTCTTGCTTTGGATCAATTGAGGGCTTCACATGTAACTCACGCATAATCTTTTCCTGCATGCTCATCCCAATCATTCCTCCTGTACATTTTCCCTTGTTACTGATCATTTCCCCAAATCAATGAAAATGAATCATGACTGTTATGTATCCCTATTAAATATAGCACAGGTCTTCATTCACAGTGAACAAGAGAGATCAGCTGACTTCAACCCGTATGGATGTCACACTGTCGCCATTGCATTTCCCTTTTTCAATCGGGCAGGAAGAAAACGCGACAATTAAATCCATCTCCGCCCTGAGCCTTACATAATCTCCGGCATTCGAAAGCGGCGTTTCCACAGACAGATTCCCTTTCTCATCAAGGACAGTATTCATAAAAATCGCAAATGGGTAATGCATGTGAGGCTTCGGTACGCCAAACTGCTCAAGCGCACGGTTCATATTGTCATAGCACGTATCCTGAAACTCATCCTTTTGCTTCCCATATAAGAGCCTGTTCATATCAGGACGGCAGGCGGGCAACAGCAGATCATGCTTGCCGACCGTATCTTCAATCAGGGTTAACATCGGCTTATACAGGTTGGAGTAGAGATGGTCGTTGACCTTCACATGAATGGAGTGATTGGCGTCTATCGTCGCTCCCTGATCAAGGTGTTCATAAAAATCCTTGGCATGGTATGCGACAAAATCAGCCACCTGCTGCCCTTCTACATCAACCACCTTTAAAATCTGACCCTTTTTCAGCTTCAGCCCAAGCCCTTTTTTCGGCTCCACAATATATTGCTGTGTCATTGGTTTGCTCCTTTTTTCATTAGTATGAGCGTCCGCTTCCTTCTCCATGTAAAAAGAGGCAAAAATCCGATGTATATAAGCTTTGGACAGATCACAATCTAACCTTAGATAAAAGGGGTTGAATAAATAATGAGCCAAACAAAAAAAGACCAGCCAAAAGGGAATCTGGCTTGGTGGCAGCTGTCACTGATCGGAGTCGGCTGCACGATTGGAACAGGCTTCTTTCTCGGTTCCAGCATCGCAATTGTAAAAAGCGGTTTTTCCGTTCTCCTTTCATTTCTGATCGCAGGGATCGGTACGTATTTTGTCTTTGAACAGCTCGCCAAGCTATCGGCGAAGCAGCCGGAAAAGGGCTCGTTTTGTGCGTATGCCCGAAAAGCATTCGGCAAATGGGCAGGCTTCAGCAACGGCTGGGTGTACTGGACATCAGAAATGCTGATTACCGGAAGCCAACTGACAGCCATTTCGCTATTTACGAAGCATTGGTTTCCTCAAGTGCCGCTATGGGTGTTTGCCTCAATCTACGCAGTACTGGGGCTCCTTATTATTTTCACCGGCCTGTCCGTCTTTGAAAAAACAGAAAACGTGCTGGCAGTCATTAAAACAGCTGCTATTTTTATGTTTATTGTCATTGCCATCCTGGCTTTATGCGGTATCCTGTCCGGCGGAAATCATGGCATACATGTTCCAAATAAGACGATTGAGTTTTTCCCATACGGCGCCATGGGGCTGTGGACAGGTTTAATCTACGCGTTTTACGCTTTTGGCGGAATTGAGGTCATGGGGCTGATGGCGGTTCACTTAAAAAAACCTGAGGAAGCGTCTAAATCAGGGAAACTGATGCTGGCAACGCTGGCGATTATTTATATTATTTCAATCGGGCTGGCTCTGCTTTTGGTTCCGTTACACGCGTTTACTGAACAGGACAGTCCGTTCATTACATCATTAAAAGGATATAACCTTGAGATCATCCTTGATATATTTAACGGGATTTTCATCATCGCCGGGTTCTCGACCCTTGTCGCTTCGCTTTTTGCCGTTACGACATTGCTTTGTACAATGGCTGATGACGGCGACGCGCCGAAATGCTTTACTCTAAAGGAAGGCAAAAAAATATGCTGGCCGGCACTTGGGCTGACGTTTGCGGGGCTTGTCCTCTCCATTATTCTGTCGTTAGTGCTGCCTAAAAACATTTATGAGCATATGACAACAGCTGCGGGGCTTATGCTTTTATACACTTGGCTGTTTATCCTGTTCTCCAGCAAAAAGCTGACTGATCCCGAGGGCATGGGAAAAACGCAAATTTATTTAGCGATGGTTCTGATTGCTGCGGCTGTGTCCGGTACATTGTTTGAAAAATCAAGCCGGCCCGGTTTTTTCGTCAGCATAGGTTTTCTCGTGATCATCGCCATCGTGACCATGATCTATCAAAAAAAGCAGGGTCATAAAGATCGCCCTGCCAGTCCTTGATTTATTTCATTTTGTTGAACATGTTCTTTAAATAAGAAAACGGGCACTTCGATACCTGTTTTTCGTCATCACGGAGGAAATACTGCTTCCATTCACGATTATTCTTTCCTCCGTACCAGCCTAATTGCGGGTGAATCGGAGCCTGATCATAGGCCTCTAAACGAGATCGGATCAGCCTGCTCATGTTACGGCCAAATGCAGTTGATCCATTTAGGTCATCAAACACCCACCTTGGCTGAAACGTGACCATAAAAAAAGGAAAGCTCCGGCTTCTTCTTGCCTCGTGCCCCGGTGTAGCGCACAGAATGAAATACGGCTCGCCGTCAAAACAAAACTCCCATTTATAATGCTCGGGATCGGCCGGAATGTCTTCCGGCCATTCTTTTTCGTCTTGATGACTCAGTCTATTTAAAAAGCGCCAAAACAGCTCTTCATACGCTTCAATCGAATAATGCTCCGCCAAATCTTCCGGTGTATCAAACAACACAACGAGGGATGCGTATTTTCCCGTTTCCCGCGATATCTTGCCGTACTCCGAAAGCAACGGAGCCAGTTCCTCCGCTGTACGGTTTTCCCGCGGATCTCCGGCAAAAGCAATCCGAAGCTGATCAGTCAGAAACGCCTGGCGTCCGGGAATGCACGGAAACGTATCCGCGTCGTCCCCCAGAGTTTCTGCCAGCAGCTCAAAAGCGATTCTTTGCCATTCAGGAAGCTCTTCCTGAATACGTTCCAGAAAACTTTTGGTGTAAATCCCATTCACCATTGATCCACCTCCAGTATCATCTGGATACTATATTAAAACTGGAAGCGGCAGGTGACTGTCCTTCATGAATCAGCCCAATAACTGTTTGATGCCCTGATAACCAAAGTAAAAGCCAAACACAAGGAGGGATACACCGGCGATTCCGGTCAATCCTCTCAATAGCTTTTCATGAAGCAGGTTTCTGAACGTACTGGCTGTGATAGCCATGCAGAAATCCCAGATTAAAATGCCGATCATGATGCCGGAGCTATAGATTAGAAGCTGATTCATATTGTAGGCCTCTGCTGTTTTCGCAAGAATGCTTCCGTAAATTCCAAGCCAAAAAAGGATGCTCAATGGGTTTGACAATGAAATGAGAAAACCCGATGCGAATGTTTTCCTGTATGACGGTTTCCCCCGCGAGCTTCGCACATCCATCGGTTCTCTGACGTTTTTAAGCGTTTCAATTCCGGTATAGGTCAGGACAAAAAAGCCGAAGAGCCACAAAAACGTTTTCACAAATGGAGCGGTCAAGAACTGCGACAGCCCGAAATAGATAAAAAGCATGTACAGCCCATCCGCTGTCATGGCGCCTAAACCGAAAATCCATGCATGCCAAAAACCGTTTTTAATTCCTTTGTCTATTTGCGCCGCATTCACTGGTCCCACAGGCGCAGACAAGGACAGTCCCAGCACAATATAGCTCAAAAAAATGTTCACCGGCCCGTACTCCCTTCTCTTATGTAACTTGTACAATTTATTCGGGAACGGGCCAAGCTATGCACAAATTCACTTACTGTTTCAGACGTTCAAGCTCTTCCTCCATAATATCGGCGGCTTTGCCTACAAAACTGAAAATGAGTTCCAGCTCCTCTTCCGTATATTCGCGGCACAAATCCATCGTTGACTCAGACAGAGGACGGAACAAATCCTTTATATGTTTTTTCGAAGCAGTCAAAGGGACGATTACGACTCTCCTGCGATCGTTCGGGTCCTTTTCACGAGCCACATACCCCGCTTTTTCCAGCCGGTCAACAAGCGCCGTGACGGAACCCGTGCTGAGGCCGGTTTTTTTCCCCAACTCTCCGGCCGTCATCGGCCCTGCTTCATTTAAAATGTCAGCTGATTTCAAATCGGTGGGAAACAGACCGAGAGCTTGAGCGGCTGCCTGATGAAACAGAACCGTTCTTGTGCCCAGTTTTCGAAAAAGCTGAACAGCAGTCTTTTCCAACTCACTTCTGGAATTTCTTGTTGACAACTGACAGTCCTCCCTATAAAATCGAGTTTATCTTGATAATCGAGATATTCAACAATCAAACTATTATCATGATATCAGAACTTACATAGAAAAGTAAGAGGAGGTAGAACAAATGGACACAACAACAGCAAAACAGGCTTCCACCAAATTTGTGGTCCTCGGTCTCCTGCTGGGCATCTTGATGTCTGCAATGGACAATACGATTGTTGCCACCGCGATGGGCAATATCGTAGCCGATCTTGGAAGCTTCGATAAATTTGCCTGGGTGACGGCATCCTATATGGTGGCGGTTATGGCTGGCATGCCGATTTACGGCAAGCTTTCCGATATGTACGGCCGAAAACGTTTTTTCCTGTTTGGACTTATTTTTTTCTTAATCGGTTCTGCTTTATGCGGGATTGCCCAGACGATGAATCAGCTGATCATCTTCCGGGCCATTCAAGGGATCGGAGGCGGCGCGCTCCTGCCGATTGCCTTTACCATTATCTTTGATTTGTTTCCGCCGGAAAAACGCGGAAAAATGTCCGGCATGTTCGGTGCTGTATTTGGATTATCCAGTGTTCTTGGTCCGCTCTTAGGCGCGATCATTACAGATTCGATCAGCTGGCACTGGGTGTTTTACATCAATGTGCCGATCGGCGCATTGTCATTGTTTTTCATTATTCGCTACTACAAAGAATCTCTGGAGCACAGAAAGCAGAAAATAGACTGGGGCGGCGCGATTACCTTAGTCGTATCCATTGTATGCCTGATGTTCGCCCTTGAGCTTGGCGGCAAAACATACGATTGGAACTCCATTCAGATCATTGGGCTGTTTATTGTATTCGCCGTTTTCTTCATTGCCTTTTTTATTGTGGAGAGAAAAGCAGAAGAGCCGATTATTTCTTTCTGGATGTTTAAGAACCGCTTGTTTGCCACAGCGCAGATTCTCGCTTTTCTGTATGGCGGAACATTTATTATTTTAGCGGTATTTATTCCGATTTTCGTTCAGGCGGTCTACGGCAGCTCGGCGACAAGCGCGGGCTTCATTCTGACGCCGATGATGATTGGATCAGTCATCGGAAGCATGATCGGCGGGATCTTCCAAACGAAGGCAAGCTTCCGCAATTTGATGCTGATATCTGTTATAGCTTTCTTTATCGGCATGCTGCTTCTTTCCAATATGACGCCTGACACAGCACGGGTATGGCTGACAGTCTTTATGATGATTTCAGGCTTTGGTGTAGGCTTTAACTTCTCCCTGCTGCCGGCGGCATCGATGAATGATCTTGAACCCCGCTTTCGGGGAACGGCAAACTCTACAAATTCATTTTTGCGATCATTTGGCATGACCTTAGGCGTCACCATATTCGGAACGGTGCAAACAAACGTATTCACGAACAAGCTGAATGACGCCTTCAGCGGTATGAAAGGCTCAGCGGGATCAGGCGCTGCGCAAAATATAGGCGACCCGCAGGAGATATTCCAAGCGGGAACACGTTCCCAGATTCCTGATGCGATCCTGAATCGCATTATTGACGCGATGTCATCAAGTATCACGTATGTCTTTTTGCTCGCTTTGATTCCAATTGTCCTCGCGGCGGTTACCATTTTATTTATGGGAAAAGCCAGAGTGAAAACAACAGCCGAAATGACAAAGAAAGCAAATTAACATAAAAAAGCAGTACATGCTGGGCATGTACTGCTTTTTTCTATTACACTCCAAATCTTGCAAGAATAAACGTCCATATACAAATAATCACTAACAGAATCAGGCTGTACGCCACTGTCCTTTTAAACAGTTTAGATTCCTTGCCTGTTTGGCCGACCGCTGCGGCAGCGATGGCGATAGATTGAGGAGAAACAAGTTTCGCCATGACACCGCCCGCCGTATTTGCGGCTAACAGCAAATCTGAACCCGCACCGATCTGCGCTCCCGTGACAACCTGCAAATGGCCGAACAAAGCATTATTGCTGACAACAGAACCGGTGATGAACACGCCAATCCAGCCGAGAACAGGACTGACAAACGGGAACAGGTCTCCTGTTTTCGCCAATGCTAACCCAATTGAAGAGCTGAGCCCTGCGAAATTGGCCAGATTGGCAAACCCCATCACGAAGCAGATCGTCATAATCGGCACCCACAGCTCTTTTCCCGTCTCCTTCAAGGAAGCAAAGGCATCCCGATAAGAGAAATTTTTGCTGAACAGCCCTGTCACAATGACCGCCGCTAAAATCGCTGTACCAGTCGCTGACAGCAGATCAACTTTAAAGACTGCATCTAACGGCATGGCAGATGGCGCAATCGGCGGCATTTTCATAATTTGCTGATGCAGAAAAGGCATTTTGAACAGGAGCGTTGATTGATATAACAGCCCGCCTTCTTGGAAAAGCGCTTTGAAGGCTGGAAGGCTCCAGATGGTGATCGCCGCAGTTAAAATGTAGAATGGAGACCACGCTTTCGCAATGTCAGCGGCACGGTATGCCTTTTTCTCACCAGCATCGCCGGCCCCTTCCTCGCGGTAAATCTCTTTCGGCTGCCATTTGTGGAGGAAGAGGGCAAGCCCGCCCATGCTGAATAAGGCCGCCAAAATGTTTGCTAATTCCGGCCCGAGCACCGCCATTGTCAGTGTCTGAACCGCTGTATACCCACCGCTCACAACCAGAAGAGCGGGCCATGTCTGTTTGATTCCTTTCATTCGGTCTAATAAGAATACAAGCAGGAATGGTATTAAAAATGAGATCATCGGCAGTGTCCACATTAATGTCCGTGACAGCTCAAGAGCAGACAAATCACCAATCTGCGCCCCTGTGATGACAGGAATCCCGATCGCCCCAAAGGCTCCGGAGGCAGCGTTTGCAATCAAGCAGAGCGCCGCCGCTTTTAACGGTTTAAAACCAAGTTCGACGAGCAGCGCCGCACTAATCGCAATCGGAACACCAAAACCGGCCGCGCCTTCTAAAAACGCGTTAAAACAAAAACCAATTAATAATAGCTGTAATCGTTGGTCAGGCGAAATGCCGGCAATGCTGGACCGAATAATGGTAAATTTCCCGGTTTTCACTGCGATTTTATACAGCCACACCGCCATCAGGACGATGTAGCCAATAGGCCACAGCCCGCTCCCGATTCCTAACAAAACAGAAGAAATCGCTTTTTCAACCGGCATATGAAATGCCAAAACGGAGACGAAGAAACTGACGGCTAGGGTAAGAAATGCCGCAAGAATGCCTTTCATTTTCAAAACAGTTAAAGCCAAAAGAAAAAAGAGAATCGGAGTGAGCGCCACAAGTGCGCTCACATACTCGTTTCCAAACGGATCATACAACTGCTCCCACATTGACAATCAGCCCTTTACTCTAAAGTTGCGGTTAGTTGACTTTTTGTTCTGCAAAATGAGGTTTTAAAATGTTTTTAAGGACGCCGGCGCTGTGAAGGAACTGTTCTTTTTCTTTCTCATTTAAGTTCAGCTCAGTGATACCTGCGATCCCTCCGCGGTTCACGACAGCCGGCACACCGATGTACACGTCATCTGCACCGTATTGCCCGTCCAAATATGTGCTGACAGTTAATATGCTGTTTTCATTATGAAGAATGGCTTTTGTAATGCGAGCAAGACTCATCGCAACCCCATAATAAGTCGCGCCTTTTTTCTCAATGATATGGTAAGCTGCGTTTTTCACATCATCTACAATTTGGTCCAGCTCCTCTTGTTTGTACGCATCGTTTTTCTCAACGAGTTCACTGACCGGCACACCGCCGACATTCGCGTGGCTCCAAACAGGAAGCTCTGTGTCGCCGTGCTCTCCGATAATATGCGCGTGTACGTTTTGAGGCGCTGCGCCAAAGTATTCGCTCAGCATGAAACGGAATCTCGCAGAATCTAGTGTTGTGCCGCTTCCGATCACCCGCTCTTTTGGCAGGCCGCTGAATTTCCATGTTGCGTAAGTCAGGATATCAACCGGATTTGTCGCGATTAAGAAAATGCCGTCAAATCCGCTCTCCATGACTTCACTGACGATGCCTTTGAAAATCTTCAAGTTCTTTTCTACTAATTCAAGGCGTGTCTCACCAGGTTTTTGGTTTGCTCCGGCGCAAATGCAGACAATATCAGCATCCTTGCAGTCTTCATATGTTCCGTAAGATGTTTTGACCGGTTGTGGCGCAAACGCCTTTCCGTGGTTTAAATCCATCACATCGCCCATTGCTTTTTCTTTATTTACATCAATGACCACAAGCTCATCTGTGATCCCTTGGTTAATTAACGCAAATGCATAACTGCTTCCAACAAAACCCGCTCCGATTAAAGCTACTTTATTTACATGTTTGTTCATCATTAATCATCCTTCCAGGGTATGTTTCTCTTTGATGTCTTTTTATTTGTGAAGTATTTCACATTTATATTGTGCAATACTTCACAAACTTTTGCAAGAGAAAAGTTTTGTCTGATTTATGAACAAAAAAGAAACCATCATAGATGGTTTCTTTCGGTAAGTCCCGTCTAGCCTTGCCCTCAATGGGGAAGAGAACCGCTTAAGCCCGAGTCATTATATAAACCATTTTGCACGTAATCAAAGCCAGGCTGATTCTGGCCGGGCACTTGGGCGCTGCCATTATTAAAAATCACTTTGGCGTTGGTTGTATCCGTGTCCGCAGGCAGCGTCAGCGTGTAAATTCCATCTGCATTTTTAGTCATTGGTTTTCCAGGCCAAGATCCGGTCAATTCAATTGCCCGGCTCCCATCATGTTTATAGATATAAGCATTTACCTGGCTCCAATGATTCGGATTTTGATAGCCGATGGTTTTGGCCGAAGCTGGATCTCTTTTAACAAAGCTGTATTCCTCGGTCCTCGTTACACCATCACTGTTCGTTCCTTTTAACATGATGGTGTATGTTTTGCCAAATGGATCTCCTTTTCCGATTGTGAATTGATCTCCATCCTTAAACGCTGTCTCTGGTCCATTATTGATTTGATAAACGGCTTTTGTTGTATTCGCATCTGCACGCAATGTAATCGTCAGTTGATCATTGAAAGAATGTGTTACACCTGTTTTGTAATTCTCAAGGAAAACATGAGGCGCTTTTGCAATATCATCAGGATAAAGCACAGCTACAGACCTGGCATTGATCGTGCCTGTCAGTTTACCATCGTTCACTTGAAATGAACCCGCTCCAGCTTTATTGTCATACCTGCCATCAGGCAATTTTGTTGCCGTATTGATAGAGACAGAGGATGAACCTGCATTTGCCAGCACAACGCCATGTGAGCCGCGCTGATTCATAAATATCTGGTTGTTTCCATTCGGGTTCGAGAGTTCCTCAGGCTGTCCAGCCATCACATTGTGAAATCTATTGACCGCAGTGATAGCCTGATCTTCAAATAAAGCACTCCCGCGATCGCCTATTTGGCTTTTCCCCGGGAATCTCACACCATTTCCGCCTCCCTCAGGTCTGGAAAAGAAAAGAGGCGTACTGCCTGAACGAGAAGCTATCACCGCCCAGCCTAAACGGATATCATCATCGCTCATCCATGTCGACTCTTCATCATCATTGGCATACGTATCATGCGACTCTACCCATGTCACTAGCTTGTCCGCAGACACATCAGATGCATAGTGGGAGATATTCGACACGCCCAGATTGCGATTCTTTAAAGCGGACCTTATGGAATGCCCATAGTTAGACGCTGTCACATCCATATAATTCGCATATGCAGCATCTCTTGAGGCACTATCCTGCAGGATTTCTCCGTATTGGAACTCTGCAGATGTATTTGTGATATTCGGCCAAAATTGACTGCCGTAACTCCCATCATCCGGAAGCTCTATATGTTTGGCGGCATCAAATCGAAAACCGTCTGCCCCGTCATTCAAAGCCCTTTCTAAGAACCGTTTCAGATAGGACTGTACTTGTGTATTTTGTGTATTCCAGTCATACAGCCCGAGCAATGAATTCTGCGTGACATCCCATCGATCCGACCAGTTTTTAATTTGCGTGTTTCCATGTGTCCAGTTTGGAATACTCTTAATCTCATTGGAAATCGCGGCATAGTCACTGGTGGTATGATTTATGACCGCGTCAACAATGACCTTTATGCCATATTCTTCAGCGGCTGCACACATTTCTTTAAATTCTTGTTCAGTACCTAAGTAACGGTTGCCAATTTGGTACGATGTCGGCTGATACAGCCAGTACCAGTTCGACATGCTTTTATCTCCTTGGTTCCCTTCCTTTACTTGGTTAATCGGAGATGTCTGAATGGCTGTATATCCTGCATCATGAATATCCTTCATATTATGTTTTAACGTATTGAACGACCAATTCCATGCATGAAGAATGGTTCCGCTTTTGATCGACGGTGCTGTAAGCTCATTCGATTTGTTCGCCGTTTCAGCACTCGCAGCCGCCGGTCCTGCCAGAACCAAATGAAACAGCAATAAAAATCCAGCGAATAACGGCAGTAAAGAGGTTTTGAATCGTTTTGCAAACATTCTTGACACTCCTTATTTGATTTTTTGAAGACTTACTTCGGAGTCAAAAATCCCTCTTACTTCATTCTTCCGCTTCCTCCTTTCAACCTGATGTGAAGACTGGAGAATTTTGTTAACGCTTACATTTTAAATTATCACAATCACTCTATCAAAACAACTTGGCAGAGTGAATACAAATCAATGTTCCTATAAAAAAAGCTGCCCGAAACTGTGAACGCTTCCCTCGCTTTCCAAACAAAAAAAGAAACCATCTATTTTTCAAGATGATTTCTTTTTTATTTCTTCTTTTACCGCTCTTCTGTAAGCCAGCTTCACAATCACATACCGAAGCAGAAACAGAACGCCGCCGCAGACGATAAAAAGAAGAATCATTTTCAGCCAAGCGAAGAATGTATGGGGAATCCCCCTGTCGTACATCGTAAGCACCACTACCGCAAAGGCGACCGCAATTGATTCTATTCGCTGCTGCTTCACCCGTTTTTGCAGTTCTTCTTTGGTGTCTATTCTCGGCATGAGCATTCCGGATGCCGCAGCCCTGATGCAGTAATATAAGATAATGATGAACAAAAACACAAGGCTTGCAGCCCATTCTTTAAACGGAAATTCAAACATAATGCCGCGGATGATCACATCAAGCAGCGCAAATGCTCCCGCTATCATCCCAATCTCCGACCAGATTTTTTGTTCTTTTTCTTTTACTCTCTTATTTTTCCCATTCACGCCTGAAAGTCTATTACGCAGATTATTCATGACCTTCCTCCCGCACTTTTACGAATGGCTTATGGCTTACATGTTACAATAACAGCCTGCGCTTCTGCAATGAATAACTCAAAAGCCCGCCGTACAAGCCGGCGGGCAGCAATCGTTAAAACGGCCCCCAATTGATCATGACGCCGATCACGATAAAGACAAGCCCGATCAAGAACCAAATCAGAGCAAGCGGCACCATAAACCGCAGCCACTTGACATACGGAATACCGCTGGCGGCAAGCACCGCCATGAGAACGCCGGATGTCGGGTTCACACAGTTGACGAC
The DNA here is from genome assembly GCF_037963565.1 of Bacillus sp. PS95. Lineage (NCBI taxonomy): Bacteria > Bacillati > Bacillota > Bacilli > Caryophanales > Bacillaceae > Bacillus > Bacillus sp. PS95. The sequence goes on along the minus strand of NZ_CP150160.1, from coordinate 330,923 downwards.
CCCTTCTCCAAGCATAACTGCCTCCACCGCAACCTGTCTCGTGATTCCCATCAAATCAGCGAGCGGCGCCAGTATTGGAATAAATACAACGGCTTCGCCAGAACCTGAAGAGATGAGAAAATGAAGCAGCGCACTGGCGATATACATGCCGATTGCCCCGGCAATCGGGCTGAATCCATCCAAAAGTGAAGCCAAAGCATTGACGACAGTATCGAGAAGCTTTCCATTTTCAAGGATAACGGAAATGCTTCGTGCCATCCCGACAATCAGCGCCCCGTATACAAGACTTTGGCAGCCCGTAATGAAGGTTTTGGCAATATCGTTCGCCGCAAGCCCGCCTATTAAACCGGCAAGGACAGAAATAAAAATAAATGTCGCAGCCATTTGGGAATCTGACCAGCCAAGCTTCAAAGCGCCGTATAAAAATCCGACAAGTGAGAGTCCCGCCACAGCCAAAATCAGCTTATGGCGAACGGTAAACGGCACTGACTGATCTTCTTCTTTACCGGCTTCGGCCATTCCTGCCGCAGGGAACCAATCTGTTCCTAACACACTGGCATCTTTTGATTTTTTTAATTTTCTCGTATACAAATAGATATAAATAATAGAAGACAGCAAAAAGCATATGTATATCACAACTCGCAGGCCGATTCCTGAGAAAAGAGGGAGCTCCGCGATTGATTGTGATAAACCGAGCGGTGACGGTGATAATATGGTGGAGTTAAATCCAGCGTAGCAGCCGATGTATATAACAGCGGCTCCCGCGACTGCGTCCCATTTTAAGGATCGTGCCACAATGAGGCCGATGGGGATAAAACCGATAACTGAATTCACGACAATCCCGGTTGTTCCGAGAATGGAGAACAATGCGCCGACAATACAAATAAATAATAATTGCTTTGTGCGGAATTTGCTGATGACATTGTAAATCAGGCCATTGATGGCACCCGTTTTTTCTAGAATAGCAATGGTGCCGCCTGTGAATAGAATCAGAAAGATGATGGGTGCTGATCCAACCATTCCATCCTGTAGAGAAGTAAAAAAGCTGATCAAGCTGACCGGAGACTGTTCAATTGAATGATAGCTTCCCGGAACAGCGGTCGTGACATCCCCCTTTGTCACGCGGTCAAATTCACCTGCCGGCACAATATATGAAGCGATTGCGCAAATGAAAGCAATCATAAATAAGAGGACATAGGCGTCAGGCATTTTAAATGTCATTCGTTTTTTCTTAGGCTGTGTTTCGGCTGCTGGCATACTCATATTTCGATCCATCCCCTCTGTTTGAAAATATTAATTATTCTGAATAGTAGCAATATGTGCTATATTATATACAGCCTATCTTCCTGTTTCAATATAAATAAAGTAAAGAAGGTAAAAATTCATTCTGATAGAAGGAGGTATTTCTTACCATGCAAAAGCTTTCAGAAGACATGAAACAAACCATTATGGACATCTTCGAGCATCTGCACGCGAACCCTGAAGTCAGCTGGAAGGAATATGAGACAACTTCATTTTTGAAACAAAAGCTTGAGGATTTAGGGTGCCGGACGCGCACGTTTTCAGACTGCACCGGGGTTGTCGGCGAAATCGGCTCAGGCTCACCTGTTGTAGCGGTACGCGCTGATATTGACGCGCTGTGGCAGGAGGTTAACGGCACATTTCGCGCCAACCATTCCTGCGGACACGATTCACATATGACAATGGCATTGGGCACATTAATGCTGCTAAAAAAACAACCTGAGCTTCCGAAGGGCACAATCCGTTTTATCTTTCAGCCGGCAGAAGAAAAAGGCGGCGGCGCCTTGAAAATGATAGAAGAAGGCGTGCTTGATGATATCGACTATTTGTATGGCGTTCACGTCCGTCCGATCCAGGAAACACAGAACGGCCGCTGCGCTCCGTCTATTCTGCACGGATCAAGCCAGCACATTGAGGGAACGATCATCGGGGAAGAAGCTCATGGCGCCCGTCCGCACCTCGGGAAAAACAGCATTGAAATTGCGGCATTTCTTGTACATAAGCTCGGACTCATTCATATTGACCCGCAAATCCCGCATACCGTCAAAATGACAAAACTTCAAGCCGGCGGTGAAAGCTCTAACATCATTCCAGGAAAAGCATCGTTCAGCCTTGATTTGCGCGCACAGACCAATGAAGCCATGGAGGCGTTAATCGCCGAAACAGAAAGAGCCTGTGAAGCGGCCGCCGCTGCATTCGGCGCAAAAATCGAGCTGCAAAAAGAACACAGCCTTCCTGCGGCAACACAAAACAAAGAAGCTGAAGCGATCATGGCAGAAGCCATTACAGATATCATCGGGGCTGAGCGGCTTGATGACCCGCTTGTCACTACCGGCGGAGAGGATTTCCATTTTTACGCCGTGAAGGTGCCGAATCTGAAAACAACGATGCTTGGCCTAGGCTGCGGGCTCCAGCCGGGGCTCCATCATCCGCACATGACCTTTGACAGAAATGCGATGTTCAACGGCATTCACATTTTAGCGAATGCCGTGCTCAAAACATTTCAGAAGGCGGAATCACTTGCTGCCGCTAACGCTTCTTAACGCAAAAAAGCAGCCTGGCTACAGGCTGCTTTCTTCATTATTTATTCAAATCTTCAATTGAGTTGACATTTTTCATATATTGAGGAACAACAAGCCCCATCTTCACACCCGTCATACTGGTGCCAATATCATCATATTTGCCTTTATATTTAGCGGCGTATGCTTTATGGGTATTCGGCAGCCATGCGGAAAGGGATGCATCCGCACTTCCCGTTGCAATTGCAGTCCACATTGGCCCAGCCTCTACCTGAGTAAGTGTTACCTCATAGCCCAAGTCTTCTAAGACTTTGCCTATGACGTTTGTACTTGCAATCTCACTGTCCCACGCCACATAGGCAAGGTTGATTTTGTCTCCCTTCACCTTTTGAACGCCTTTTGTCCATTCGGCAATCTGATCCTTGTGTTTATTCACGTACTCAGCAGCAACTTTGGCAGGTTTCTCGCCTTCTTCCACCTTGATCATGATTTCGCCCATTTCGTCCTGCGTCCATTTAAACTGGCTCAGAAGCTTTGCGGCATTCGGCTGTTCTTTGCTGAAGCCTTTGCGTGTGATCGTATGGATTTCCTCTGCGCTGCCATAAGATTGTTTCGGATCATCGAGATATTTCAGCTTATATCTGGAGAACATCCAGTGCGGTGTCCATCCTGTAATGATAATCGGTTTCTTACGGTCGTATGACTTTTTAAGCGTAGCGGTCATCGCAGCACTTGACGCTGAAATCAATGTCCAGTCATTCAGGTCATAATCCTTCATCGCTTTGTCAGTCAGGGACATAATCCCTGAACCGGGGTCAATCCCGATGATGGTCTTATTCACCTGTTCTGCTGCGGATGCATTTTCATCGTTTTCTGAACCGCAAGCCGCAAGTGAGAGCGCCAGCATGGCGGAAACGCCGATGCCGATGATTTTTTTAAGCATCAGGCATTCCCCCTGCTTTTCTTCTTCACTTTAATATTTTGAGTAATACGGTCCAAGGTAATGGCAACGATAACGATGGCGATACCGGCCTCTACTCCGACCCCGGTTTTCAGCTGTGTAACGGCACTATATACTTCAGAACCAAGTCCCGGTGCACCGACCATTGCGGCGATAACAACCATTGATAACGCAAGCATGATGCTCTGGTTAATTCCGGCCAAAATCGTTTTTGTCGCAAGCGGAAGCTGAACTTTAAACAAACGCTGAGCTGTTGTAGAACCGAATGCCTCAGTCGCTTCAATCAGATCCGCCGGCACTTGTTTAATACCGAGAACAGTCATGCGGATTGTCGGCGGCATCGCGAAGATAACAGATGCAACAACACCCGGCACAACACCGATGTTAAAGAAGAAAATCGCCGGCAATAGATATACGAAAGCAGGCATTGTCTGCATTAAATCAAGAATTGGCGTTACAATACGGCGAACCGTTTCTTTCTGAGACGCCCAAATTCCAATCGGAACCCCGACCACAATCGAAATAATCACAGATGTCAAAACAAGCGCCAATGTTTGCAGCATTGGGTCCCAATATCCTAAATAATCGATCAGGAGGAATCCAATCAACGTAAATAACGCAATTCCCCTTGTACTGATCCACCACGCAAGTGCGGCGAAAATAATCGTTAACAAAATAGATGGAATAAATCCAAGACCGGTGACAATTCCATTTACAAAAGCGGCCAATCCGTTTGCAATTCCGTCGAAGAATCCGCCAAACGTCATCGTAATCCAGTCAACAAAACGGTCAATGATATCTGCTAAAGGTATTCTAGGCAGTCTATCCATCTTACTTCACCTCCTGTACAGAAGGATCTTGTGTTTGTTCGCCAGTGCCTTCAGCGTTGATATACTCGTTATTGCCGGCAAGTGCGCCAATCAGCGCGCCTCTTACGACAATTCCTTTCATTCTTTGCTTCTCATCCACAACCGCAATTGGAATATTCGCATCGGACACAACGTCAAAAATCTCAGTCAGATACGTATTCTCTGGTACAGTCGTAAATTCTGTATTCAAGATGTCTTGAAGTGACAAATCAGACTCAGCCGCTTTTTTCGCATCAGACGCATAGATAACACCTAATAATTTCTTTTGTTTATCCACTGCATAAATTGAAGATATTCCAAGGTTTTTCATCAGTGTCAATGCTACGCGAGGCCCTTTATCAATCCGCACTGTTTCAGCGCGTTTCATAATGTGGCCTGCTGTGAGGACTTTAGACAAATCAACATCTTCGACGAATTTCTCAACATATTCGTTAGATGGATTCATCAGGATTTCTTCAGGCGTGCCGATTTGAACGATATTGCCGTCCTTCATTAGGACAATTCTGTCGCCGATCCGCAACGCTTCGTCCAAGTCATGCGTAATAAAGATAATTGTTTTTCCGACATTATCGTGAAGATCAAGAAGCTCATCCTGCATATCTTTACGAATCAGTGGATCAAGCGCACTGAACGCTTCGTCCATCAGAAGGATGTCCGGATCATTTGTCAACGCGCGGGCAAGGCCGACACGCTGCTGCATCCCGCCGGAAAGCTGGTCTGGATATTGGTGTTCAAATCCTTCGAGCCCGACGAGCTTAAGAGACTCAAGCGCTTTTTGCTGCCGCTCTTGTTTGTCTACACCTTGAAGTTCCAGTCCGTATTCTGTGTTTTCAAGTATCGTTCTGTGCGGGAACAGAGCGAACTTTTGGAAGACCATGCTGATTTTCTTCCGGCGGACTTCCCGGAGCTGGTCTTTAGACATATTTGTTATCATGTCACCATCAATGTAAATATTTCCGGCAGTCGGTTCAATAAGCCGGTTTAACATCCGTACTAAAGTTGATTTACCGCTCCCTGATAGACCCATGATGACAAATATCTCACCATCATATACTTCAAAATCTGCCTGATTAACACCAACGGTTGATCCGGTTGCTTTCAGGATCTCTTTTTTTGTCTTTCCGTTGGCAAGCATTTGAACTGCCTTCTTTGTTTGTTTCCCAAAAATCTTAGAGACTTTCTCGACTTTTATCTTAATTGGTTTCTCATCTACACTCATATTTTCCCTCCATATTAAGCAATCTTTATTACCGTAACATTTATGTAACTTCCCACACAAACAGCATATTCTCTTTTATTCTGTACCATTTCTTTATAAACATCCATGTGACCACATGATCTTATTTATGCTTCTAAATGCTCTGTAATCCTCCTATATGATTGTATTTTACGGGTGATTTTTCGCCTATCTTTAGTTGAAAACGCTTTTATTGGAATTGAATTCCTCCTTCCTCTTATGACTTCCTGCTCCTTTACTGGAAAAATAAGTTGCTTTTTCAACACCCATTATGTATTATAGTTTCATGACTATGAAACAATCAGATGATCAAATCAGAGCGCAAATTTTTAAAGCACTGTCTGATGAATCAAGGCTTGCCATTATTCGTACGCTTTATGTCAGCGGAAAAGAACTCAGCTGCGGTGAAGTAGGTGAAAAGTGCAATATTGTCAAAACCACGGCATCTTATCATTTTAAAACGTTGCGTGAAGCGGGATTGACGGCAACCCGGAAAGATTCGCGGACAAAATACGTCAGTTTGCGTGAAGACACATTTCAAACATACCTGCCTGGCTTTTTGGAAACCCTCTAACAAAGGGTTTTCTCTATACATATCTGTTTCATAGTTTCAAAGTTATAAAACAATAGGAGTGATAAAATTTGAATCGCATTTGGCTTTTCTTCAGTGTCATGTTTGTCATTGGCACGGATACCTTTTTGCTTTCGCCGCTTCTCCCCCTTTTACAGGATCAGTTTCATGTCTCTACTGATTTGTCAGGCTGGATGGTCAGTGCTTATGCACTCGGTTATGCGCTCTTCGCTTTCATTGCAGGCCCAATCTCAGACCGGCTGAACAGGAAAACAGTCATGCTGTGGGGACTTGCAGGCTTTATCGTATCCACATTTTTATGCGGCATCGCTCCCTCTTTTGCCGCCATGTGCCTGTTCCGTTTTGCCGCAGGCGTTAGCGCTGCGTTTGTGACGCCTCAAATTTGGGCGTCCATCCCAGTCATTGTCCAGCCTTCTCAGATCATAAAAGGCATGGGGATTGCGACAGCAGGTTTGGCCGCTTCACAAATGCTCGGACTTCCTATTGGAGGGTTTCTCGCTTCCTTTACATGGCATACGCCATTTTTCGTTTTGTCAGCGTGCTCGCTTATTCTTCTATTGATCCTGGCGGCGGTCATGCCTGGCATCCGGCCTTCTGAACCATTGGCGCGCCCATCAATTGTCAACCCCTATCGGGAGCTTTTTTCATTGCCGAAAACATCGGTTATTCTGCTTGCCTATTTTCTGTTTCAAACCGGAAACTTCGCATCGTTCAGCTTTCTGGGTACTTGGCTTTCCACGGATTATCATTTAACCGTGTCACAAATTGGCGCAGCTATGCTTGTACTCGGACTGGGAAATATGCTCGGGAGCCTTATCGGCAGCCGGGTTTCAGAAAAGCTGGGCATGTTTAAAACACTGATCAGCGGGATGCTGCTAATGGGCGCTCTCTATTTCGCTCTTCCGTTCTTTCCAAACTTGTTTTTAGTAGAAGCCGGCTTTTTTCTCACGTTCTTTACAGCTGGCATCATCTTTCCGTTAATGATGGGTGTCTTTCAATCCATTGCACCAAATGCGCGAGGAACCATCGCTTCCCTTTCCAATGCCGCTATGTATGCCGGGACCACTGTCGGTACAAGTATTGCAGGTTTTTTATATCAAAGCACACAGCATTTCGGAGCTGTCACAGGATTTACTGCCATTCTGTTCATACTTTCTATGACGCTCTACCAGACAATTAGTAAAACCGGGAAACGCCAATCCGCAGCCCGGGCGCAATTGTAAAAAAAGCACCTCATTCAAGAGGTGCCTCAGATTGTTGACAAAATCCTAAAATGGTTTTCATTTTAGGATTTTGTCATCTTTTCAGCGTGATTGAAAACCCTTGAAGTCTAGGAAGGACGAGCATAGGAGCGGACATTCACAGGATGTGATGACGACGGCGTTTAGGCAGGACGCCTGAGAATTTAGCCGTTGATCCACTTCGCATTGAGCACCGAAGCGCAGTCCTGACAACGAATGCGAGGGTTTGTCGACACGCTGAAAGCACCTCTTTTAAGAGGTGCTTTTCCTATTCTAGCTCAGTTTGTTTCGTTTCTTTTCCCATAATCAAAATACAAGCAACCGCGAGTAAGATTGCAATGCAAAAGATTGAAAAGATGACCGAAAACGAAATATGACGGGCTGCCAGAGTTCCGACGAGCAAAGGCCCGAAGATGCCGCCGATTCTTCCAAACGCTGCTGTCGTTCCTGAACCTGTTGCTCGAATCGCAGTCGGGTATTGCTCCGGGGTATAAGCATACAGCACGCCCCACGCACCGAGATTGAAAAACGATAACAGCATTCCAGCCGTAAGGAGAAGACTTAAGGAATCCGCCGTTCCGAAGAAATAGGCGCTTCCTGCTGTGCCAATCAAGTAAATGACGAGTATCCACTTCCGGCCCGCTTTTTCAATCAGCCATGCGGCAGAGAAATAGCCAGGTAGCTGAGCAAGCGTCATCAGCAGGACATATTCAAAGCTTTGAATCATGCTGAAGCCTTTCAGCAGCATAACACTCGGGAGCCATAGGAACATGCCGTAATAAGAAAACACCACACAGAACCAAACGATCGACAGCATCACGGTCGGCCGTATATACTGTCTTGCCCAGACGCTTTTTACATTCTCCCACACCGACCTCTTTTTGGCAGAAAGCGATTCATATTTCGGCGAATCAGGCAAACTCGTCCGCAGGTACAGCGCATAAAAAGCAGTCAGCGCAGTTAACAGCAGGGCAGCCTGCCAGCCAAAGCTTGGTATCACAAAGTAAGAAATCAAGGCCGCTGCGAGCCAGCCCACGGCCCAAAAGCTTTCCAAAAGCACAATCACTCTGCCTCGCTTTTCAGGCACAACCGCTTCCGAAACGAGTGTTGAAGCGACTGGAAGCTCTCCGCCAAGTCCCATACCAATCACGAAACGAAGGATTAGAAATGCCGATAAGCTCGTCACAAAAGCGGAAATGCCGCTTCCGATGGAAAAGCATAAAAGGGTGATGATAAACACTTTTTTGCGGCCGATTCGATCAGCAAGCAAACCAAACAAAAACGCACCCGCAGCCATGCCGATGGAATTGACGCTTCCGATCCATTTCATTTCCTCGGGCGACAGATTCCACTCTACATGGAGCGCGGCGATAATAAACGATAATATTCCGACATCCATTGCATCAAACAGCCACCCCAAACCGGCGACGCCCAGCAGTTTACGCTGGGATATAGGCTGTTGTTTTCCCATTGCCAACACCTCTGATATGCAAAATGATTACCGTTTAAGTTTACACCTGTCTTTACACATTGTCATTAACTAAATGATGTAATTGAGAAACCCCGCTTATGTTCCACAAGCGGGGTTTTTCTTATTGCTGCAATGCTGCTTTTTTAATATTATCCTGAAGCTGTGCAATTCGTCTCGCGCCGTCTTCGCGGAGGCGCTTGTTTTCTTCTTCGATTTGTTTTGTTTCCTGCATGCCGCTGACAATCGTGTTCCAAGACGATTCGATCGTTTCAATATCTATGCTCGGTCTGCCGGCCATTCTGGCAATTTCAACACTTTGGCTCGAGATGTTTTCAGCATTTCGTTTCAGCATCTCGTTTGTCCGGCGGTCAAGCTCGCTCATGGAATCAGCCACAAGCTTTTGCCGCTTTACCGTAACAGCCTGAATAATGCCGTTTTTGAAAATCGGAATGGTAATGATAAACGCGGAGTTGATTTTCCCGATCAGCTTTGCATTTCCTCGCTGCAGGAGACGGATTTGAGGTGCGGTTTGAAGCGCCACCATCCGTGCCATGTCAAGATCATACACCCGTTCCTCAAGCGCCTGAATGCCGTTGCGCAACGTATCGAGCTGCATTTGCGCCAGCTGGTTCCCGCTTGCCGCTTTTTCCTCATATGAAGGAAGGATCGACTGCATCTCTTCCAGTTTCATCTGCCCGGCAACGACGTATTTTTCAAGCTCCATATAGTATTTGATATTGTTTTCATACATTTCATCGAGCGTGTAGTTCGTCTTCGTCATCTCATCTTTGTATTTTGAAATCTCAACGTGGATTTTTTCAATCTCTCCGCCAAGCGTCTGATACTTTTTAAAGATTTTTTCAATCATGCTGCCGCCGCGTTTGAAAATTTTCGCCATTAATCCCTTTGGCTCATCAAAATCATTTTTGTCGAAGCGGTCCATGATTTTCCCAAGCTGAGTCAGCATTGTGCCGGAGTCTGTCACGCTTGTTGTTTTCATCATCCCCAAGATGCGGTCAGAGAACTTGGATATTTCAACGGCCGGCTCCTTGCCGTACTCAAGCAGCTCCATTTGGTTTTTGACGTCAATTTGTTGAGCAAGCCGCTTCACTTCTGGTTCCTGACGGAGCTGAAGGCGGATATCGTCAGCTTTTTGCTGGGAAATCTCTTCATTTTTATCGAGAACAAGCGGATTTTGATTTTCTGTTGTCATGCTTTTCTTCTCTCCTTATTTTTGGGTAATGGTTCTGAAGAGCCTTTTCACAATCGAAGGCTCTTTGTAGTCCTGCTGAAACACCATGTCATCCAGCCAGTGGATATCATACTGATCCTCTTCAATAAACTGCTCAATATCTTGGTGTCCGGGCGGATTATAAATGATGATATCGATTCCGATTTCATTCAGGAACAGCAGGGCGGCAGCATCCGAACGCGTGAGTCCGCCGCTCATTTCCGTATGATATAAAACGAGTTTCGGAACGGTTTGCGCATAGTCGAACATTTGAATCAATTTCAGCAGATTAGCAGGCAGGTTTGTTGTTTGTTTAAACAAATAGATTTGAACATCCTTGACTTGTTCCTGATGCAAAGCCTTAAGCCGCGGGTGCCTGCACATTCTCGAAATCGTTTTGGCAATGGCAGTCTGAACGCCCGCCGGCAGCTGTTTGTACTGCCACACATTGCTTGCCATCAGCTTGTCCGGATCAATGTTCCCTTCTTGATCAAGTGCGTGGCTGTAGTGAAATTGATAGTTCGACTTTATTTCTTCTGTAAATGGAAAGCTTCTGACCATTTCTGTTTCCTGATAATCCGCTAGAGTATGAAGCCTGTTCCAATATTCCTTATTGTCTTTCGACACGCCCATAATTTTGGCGAATACATTCGGAATCTCAATGGAATGTTTATCAGCTTTGAAATTCGGCCGAATAAAGGCGCGTTCTTTCGTGATTAAAAACAATTCATCATAGGTTGTTTTCAGCGTAACGGACACCGGTGTGTGATCTCTGAACTGCCACGGCTTATACAGCATGGATTCCTCGTGATTCAGCACATGTTCAATTTCCTTTGTTGAGCGGTAAGCCACTGTTGATTTCCGGTCTGGTTTTTCTTTCGGAAACGGCTGAAGCTCCGAAACATCCGGGAGCTTTTCCGTAAAACCGAGCTCCTGCTTCGGGTCGACAAGCGCCAGCTGATCCGTTCCCGCCGGATGGAACAGCAGTACATCACAGCCGACCAGCATCAGATAATATAAGAAATAGAGCTGGCTTTTCGTCGCATCTCCATACCAAACAACCTTCGGCATCTCCCGCTCTATATCGGTTTTTTCCAGCCAAGGGTTCAGATGGTTTAAGGAAAACTTCGAGACATCAAGCAGCACTCTGCGAAAATCAGGATGATTCAGCCCCTTTTCATGACTGTCCGCAAAGGTATGTAAAAGCGTCATCAGCGCTTTTCTTAAATGGCGGTGCATCAGGGGATTTGAGTGCTTCGCAATCAGCTTTTCCCCGTCCAGAAAGGCAACAAAGCGGCTGACTGACAGCCCTTTTTCTTTCTGATTGATGGAATGAATATGCTGAAGCTTTTGAAATGTTTCCGGTTCGATTGTTTTATCAAGCGTTTCACTCAAAATCGTTATGCGGTCGTTTACAGACAGCTCATACAGCTCGTTATAGTAATCCGTCTCATCAATAGGCGTGCCCAATATCTGACCGGCAAGACGAGAAAAAGAAAGGCCTTGTGCAGTTTCATAGTGATCCCGCTCCGGCAATGGCTGAAACAGCAGGCTTTTCCAATCGCCATCAGCCGGAAGTGCTTTATGAATGGTTAGTTCTTCTTGTCTCATCATATCCTCCTTTCCGGTTTGTCATTGAACGATATTTCGGTAACAAAAAAGGAAGGACATTGAACCTCCCTCCTTGTTTTGTTTTATTCTTCTTTTGAAGCGGCTGTTTGTTCGCGCACCTGCTTTTGTTTATTGATGTAGTGAATGATCAATGTTACCGCAAATGCAGCGATAATGATAATGAAGAATACAGAGTGCGGCATTTCGTAATGGAAAGCGCTCCCCGCCATTTTCAGCGCGATAATGCCGATTAAGACGAATGCTGTGTTTTCCAGCTCAGGAATTTTATCAATCAGCACAAGGAATACTTTTGCCACTGTACGCATCATTAAAATACCAAGCATACCGCCAATCAGAAGCACCCATACTTTTTCAGATACTGCAAACGCGGCCAGGATGCTGTCCACAGAGAAGGCAAGATCCATTAATTCTACTGAAATGACAGTCGCCCAGAAGATCCCAAACGTGCGGACCATCCAAGAGTTTTTCTTGATGCCGTCCGCTTCCTCTTCTTTTTCGCCAATCCAGAAGTGCTTAATGACGAGCCAAGCCAGGTAAAGCGCGCCAAGCACCTTGATCCACCAGAATTTAATGAGAAGCATACCGAGCCCGATGAAAATAAACCTGAAAATATAAGCTCCAAACAAACCATACGTTAACGCTTTTTTCCGCTGTTTTTCCGGCAGGTGTTTAACCATGACCGCAAGAACAAGCGCGTTATCGGCCGATAAAAGGCCTTCCAGAACAACAAGGGAACCGATCAAACCCCAGGAAACAGGATCAGTCAGAACTTCCCCCCACATTTTCCAATCGAAAAATGAAGCATACGTAGACAAAATATGATGTAAAAAGTCCAAGTTTTTTCCTCCTATTAATTTGAAACGGTGACTTCTCTATTTGTCACTCGCTTACACTTGCAAACCGTAATTCCGGCACAATGCAGCCAGCCCGCCGGAAAATCCGCTGCCGATTGCATTGAATTTCCACTCGCCGCCGTGTCTGTAAAGCTCACAAACGACAACAGCTGTTTCAATGGAGAAGTCTTCTCCCAAATCGAAGCGAAGAAGCTCATTCTGCGTTTCTTCATCCACAACGCGGACAAATGCATTGGAAACTTGTCCAAAGTTTTGGCTGCGTGCTTCAGCGTCGTGAATGGTCACTGTGATGCCGATTTTCTCAATGTGAGCAGGGATTTTTGAGAAATCAACGATAATCTGCTCATCATCTCCGTCGCCCTCACCCGTGCGGTTGTCACCCGTATGGATGACACCGCCGCTCGGATGTTCAAGGTTATTATAGAAGACGAAATCGAGATCATTTACGCAGTTATCATGCGCATCAACTAAAAAGGCCGAAGCATCCAGGTCAAAATCGTGTCCGCCGGAGTACTTGTTTGTATCCCAGCCTAAGCCGATCACCGCTTTAGTCAGTCCCGGATTTGTTTTTGTTAAATCAATGCGCTGTCCTTTTGATAATTGAATGGCCATACTGCCTCTCTCCTTTCTGCTCTTCGTATTTGTCTTAACCGACTTGCAAACCGTAGTCTGTTGCAATGCGGGCAAGGCCGCCTTGGTAGCCTGAGCCGATTGCTGAGAATTTCCACTCGCCGTTATGTCTGTAAAGCTCCCCTGCAATGATTGCCGTTTCAATAGAGAAATCTTCTGCAAGATCGTAACGGATGAGCTCTTCATTTGTTTCTTCATTTACGATGCGGACAAACGCGTTTGATACTTGTCCAAAGTTTTGGCTGCGCGCTTCTGCATCGTGAATGGTAATAACAAATGAGATTTTATCAATGTTTGCCGGTACAGCGCTGAGATTTACTTTTACATTCTCATCGTCGCCTTCGCCAGCACCAGTCAGGTTGTCGCCTGAATGAACGACTGAACCATTGCCGCCTTCAAGCTGGTTGTAGAAAATAAAGTCGTTTGGTGACGCGCATTTGCCTGCGGCGTCTAACAGAAACACACTTGAGTCAAGATCAAAGTCGTGCCCGCCGTCATACTTGTTCGTATCCCAGCCTAAACCGACAACAACCTTTGAAAGACCCGGATTTGTTTTTGTTAAATCTACTTTTTGTCCTTTTGCCAATGAAATTGTCATGTTTCATCCACTCCTTTTCTTTTATACGTATCGGCTGATAATATCTTCTAATCTCGTATCGTTCGTGCCTTCACCGATCGCCGCAAACTTCCACTCACTGCCGCTGCGGTAGATTTCTGCTGTAATCAGGCTTGTTCTGCCGGCGTAATTGTCTCTCAAATTGTACTTGAGCATTTCCTCGTGATTAGATTGATCAACTACGCGGATAAACGCATTTTGAATCATGCCGAAATCTTGTTTTCTTCTGACACAATCGTAAATGTTCACTACAAATACAAGCTTATCGATGTTTCCAGGCACTTTATCTAAATCTATCATAATTTGCTCGTCATCGCCCGCACCGTCACCCGTCAGGTTGTCGCCTGTATGCTGTACACCGCCGCAGCGGCTTTTCAGGTTGCCGAAATAAATCAGGTTTTTCTTATCGGTGAATTTTCCGTTTTCCAACATCAGCACTGAAGCGTCACAGTCGATATTCGGACCGCCTCCGCCAAGCAGTTTGCTGAAGAACCCTCCGCCTGAGGACACTGGGTCCCAGCCGAGACCGACCATCAATTTTGACAGACCGGCTTTTCCTTTTGTTAAATCAATTCGTTGACCTTTTTCTAAAGAAATTGCCACACGATTCACTCCTACTCATCGAAATGTGAAGATAGTCACATTTATTTTTACGCTCACAAGGAAAATAAGCCGTAAATTACTAATATATACGTTTGTTATTATATCAAAGTTTCGTAAAAGTTAAGAATAATTGACGAAAAACCTCGAAAAAAAACTTCCATATTTGATATATGATTTGCAAATGCTATAAAGTGCGCTTCTTAAACAAACCATTTGACGCGGGCAAGTCATTTTGCCTATTCTGGTGTCACCATCTAAAAACAGACAGAAAGGAAGCGGCCTTTTGATTCAATTAAGCATACTTGATCAGGCACCTGTTTCTAAAGGAGAGAGCCCTGTGACAACTCTTCAGCATTCGGTTGAGCTTGCCCAATTAAGCGAAGAGTGGGGCTATAAGCGTTATTGGTTTGCCGAGCATCACAGCACGAAAGGACTGGCAAGCACAGCGCCTGAAATCATGATCGCCCGCATCGCAGCACAGACAAACACCATTCGTGTCGGATCAGGCGGCGTGCTTCTGCCCCAATACAGCCCATTTAAAGTGGCTGAAACCTTTCGCCAGCTTGAGGCCCTGTATCCAAACCGGATTGACCTCGGCGTCGGCCGTTCCCCCGGCGGCACGACAAAAACCAGGCTTGCATTAACGGACGGGGTGAAAAAAAGCTTAACCGAATTTAACAGACAGCTGCAGGATGTCTCTTATTTTCTAACAGATTCCCTTCCTCCCGACCATCCGTATGCCGGAATCAAAGCGGCGCCCCTTATTGGTACGGCACCCGAGCTATGGGTGCTCGGTCTTGGTGAAAACAGCGCAAGACGCGCGGCGCACCAGGGGATTGGATATGTATTTGGGCATTTCATTAATCCCGAGCGAGGAGAAAATGCATTCCGCATCTACCGGGAAAGCTTTCGGCCCTCAGCCCATTTTTCGAATCCATCCGCACTGTTTACGATTTTTGTCATTTGCGCAAAAACAGATGAAGAGGCAGAAGAACTCGCATTAAGCCAGGATTTGTGGCTTCTTCGCGTCGGAAAAGGCTTGGACAGCCGCGTGCCAAGCATCGAGGAGGCAAAAGCCTATCCCTACACAGCGTCCGATAAAAAACTCATAGAAGAAAACAGAAAGCGGATGGTGATCGGTTCTCCAACCACTGTCAAACAACAGCTGTTAGACCTCACAGGCCGCTACGAAACAAATGAAATCATGGTTCTGTGCAATGTGTTTGATTTTGAGGCGAAAAAAGAATCGTATGAGCGCCTTGCCAGATTGTTTCTATAAAAAAAGCAGTTTTCCCTAGGGAAAACTGCTTTTCATGTTATCGGCTTCTTTTTTTGCGCTGAGCTTCTTTTTTGATAAACGTCCAAACTCCCTGAACTGCAAATCCGATTAATAGCAAAACGATCAATAGCAGGGTAATAGACGGACCTGGCGGCGTCCCGAGCTGATAGGATGATGTCAGTCCCGTAAATACGCTGAATAATGAAATGAGTATGGCTGTAATGAAAACCATGTTAAAGCCTTTTGCAATTCTGATGGCGAAGGCTGCCGGCAATACGAGCAGGGCCGATACAAGAAGGACCCCGATGATCGGAATAATGACTGAAATCGCAAGGCCTGTGACAATACTGAATGACAGCGAGAGAACGTTTGTATTGATTCCCGATGTTTTGGCTGTAGCTTCATCAAACGTCAGCAGGTAGAGCGGCCTTCTCAGTACGATAAAATAAAGCAGGATCAGCAGTGTGATAATACTGATAATATAGACCTGCTGCTGGTTTACTGTCACAAGCGATCCAAATAGGTATTGATCGATGCTCATATTGGCTGTGCCTTTGGAAAGGCTGATTAAAAACATCGCGAAGGACAAACCAGCTGCCATTAAGATGGCAATGGACACTTCTGAATAAGTCCGATACGCCCGCCGCATGTATTCAATTCCGATCGCGCCGATGGTCACGACGACTATGCTTGCTGCGGTTATATTGGTGCTGAGAAAAAAGCCGATGGCAACACCTGACAATGAGATATGTGAAAGTGTGTCAGCCATTAAGGCCTGTCTTCTGAGAACGAGATACACTCCTAGTATCGGAGCCATGACGGCGATCATGCCGCCTGCTAGAAAAGCTCGTCGCATGAATTCCAAGTCAAACATTTCCATCCGCCTTTTTCTCCTCTCTCTAATCGAATCACTTTATCTAAAAATTGCTGTACTTCGTTTTGTTCGTGAGTAACCATCACAACTGTGCGGTTGTGATTTTTCACAAGGTGATGCATAAATTCGTAAAATCCTTTTCTGCTGTCGTAATCAACAGCTGTCGTCGGTTCGTCCAGCATCAGCAGATCCGGGTTGCTGGCGAGCATTCTGGCGATACAGATTTTCTGTTTCTGTCCGCCTGATAAATCACCGATTTTACGATGACGGAGCTCCCACATTTCCACCATTTTCAGTGCTTTTTCTACTTCAAGATGATCTTCTTCATTTAAACGTTTAAACCATTTCCCTTTTGTATAGCGGCCTGACTGAACAAGCTCCAGCACCGTGCTCGGAAAGCCGGCATTAAATGAAGAAATTTGCTGCGGGACGTACCCTATGGTCAGGCGTTTCCCTTCTGTATTCCTTTTACTGATCGTCACTGTGCCTTCCCACGGTTTCAGCATGCCGAGCATTACCTTTATGAGCGTCGATTTAGAGGCGCCGTTTGGCCCAGTGATGCCGACGAACTCACCGCTTTCAATATCAAGTGATACTTTATCTAAAACAGGCGTATGGGAATAGCCGAAAACGATATCTTTCAATGAGACGAGATTCATGTTAATCTTCCTTTCTCACAAAGAAATAGTGTGCACCCTCCGGCGCACACTATCTTATGATTTAACCAATAGTGAATCTTTCAGGGCATCGAGGTTTTGTTTCATAATGTCGATATACCCTAAACCTTTATCCTGTTCTTCTTTGCTCAAGCCTTCCAATGTATTCAGCACTTCTGTCTTCGCGCCGATTTCACTGGCGAGCGTATCTGCGACCTTTGAGGATGCAATTTCTTCAAAGTAAATGACTTTTACATTATGTTCTTTGGCATATGTTTTCAGCTTTGCCAAGCTGGCTGCACTCGGTTCTTGGTCAGGTGACAGCCCTGCAATCGGAACCTGCTTCAAGCCGTATTCTTTTGCCAGATAGCCAAAAGCTGTATGCTGCGTGATAAATTCTTTTTTCTCCGCTTTTTTTGCGGTTGTACGATATAGTTTATCAAGATCCTGCAGTTTTGCAATATATTCTTTACTATTTTTCTCATAGTATTCTTTGTTATCCGGGTCCTGCTTCACGATTTGCGCCGTAATATTTTTAACTTCCTTCTGTGCCAGAACAGGGCTGAGCCATACGTGAGGATCCATTGCATGACTGTGCTCATGCTCTCCATGATCATGCTCTTCGTGTTCTTCTTCAGAGCCTTCCATTAAATCAATACCTTTGCTTGCATTAACGAAAACGGCATGGCCTTGGCCCATGCTTTTTTCAGCTGACGGAACCCATGTCTCCATGTATTCACTATTATAAACGAACAAATCAGCATCCTGAATGTTAGCAATGTCTTTCGGCGTCGGTTCCCAATCATGCGGTTCAACGGAAGATGGGATTAACAGATCCACATCGCCTTTGTCTTTTACAATTTGTTTTGTGAATTCATACATCGGGTAGAACGTTGTGACAACGTGCAGTTTATCACCCTTTGAATCCGCCGACCCTTTTGTTGATGAGTTGCCGCATGCTGCAACCAATAAAAAGCACGCTGCAATCACAAACAAACCGCTCCATTTTTTAAACATATCGTATATCCCCTCTTTTTCAGTAACTTTAAATCAAAATGATAACGATTTTGTAATCCTATATCATAATAAACCGAAGTCATTACGTTTTGCAAGAATAAATTTCATTTTCATTTATTCTTCCCGCCTGCAGAGCGAATATATGTACTAAAAAAACCCGGCTAAAAATGCCGGGCTACTTCAATCATTAGTTTGTTTTGTCCAGAAGATAGACCCTGCTCTCATAAGGCCGGAACACCATTTCGTCATCAAGATCATCGTTGTTATAATTGCTGAGAAGCAGAGAGGCCTGAGCTTTGCCGCAGTTCTTAGGCCACTGAAAAACAGCCTGCTCTTTTGAAAAATTATTGACCGACAAAAGCTGCTGTTTACTGTTTTCTCTCATGTATACAAACAACTGCGGATCGTCCGGAAGCAAAAGATCAAAGCTCCCTTTCATGAGGTCAGCGTACTGCTTTCTCAGGCTGATCAGCTTTTTGTAATAGATTAAGACAGAATCAGGATCTGCCTGCGCTTCCTCCACATTGATTGCGGTGAAGTTCGGATTGACCTTCAGCCAAGGCGTGCCGTCAGTAAATCCGGCATTTTTGCCGCTGTTCCACTGCATCGGGGTCCGGGCGTGATCCCGGCTTTTGGCTAAGATCGATTTCATCACATCATTTGGATCATAGCCTTTTTCAAACACCCGTTTATGATACATATTGATCGTTTGGATATCTTTGTAGTCTTCAATCCGGGTGAACGGCGCGTTTGTCATCCCGATTTCTTCTCCCTGATAAATATACGGCGTGCCCTTCATAAAATAAAGTACGGCTGCCAGCATTTTCGCTGATGCTTTGCGGTATTCCCCATCGTCTCCGAATCTGGACACAATCCGGGGCTGGTCGTGGTTGCACCAAAACAATGTATTCCAGCCTTGATGTTCAAGCTTCTTTTGCCATTTTGTCAAAACCGATTTTAAATCAGAAAGCTCAAGGGGCTTCAAATCCCAATGTTCTTTTCCGGGCTGCTGATCAAGCTCCATATGCTGAAAGTGAAAAATCATATTCAGCTCATGCTTATCTGTTCCCGTATATTTCAGGCCTTCTTCCGGTGTGACACTGCCGACCTCTCCGACAGACATGACATCATATTGGGAAAACACTTCATCTGTCATTTCTTTTAAATAGTCATGGATTCGTTCGCCATTTGGCTGAAAAGGCTTCGGCTCTGCCTGCTGATTGATATAGTCCTCATACGAAGGAAGATATTCTTTCTTAGAAATGAGATGGAGCTGATCAATTCGCAAACCGTCGACCCCTTTATCGAGCCAAAATTTCATCATGTCATACACCGCCTGGCGAACTTCGGGATTTTCCCAGTTTAAATCAGCTTGTTTGACGGCATTCATATGGAGATAGTATTCTCCGGTGTGCTCTTCGTATTGCCAGACCGGCCATCCATAGTTTGAGAGCCAGTCCGTCGGCGGGCCGTTCTTTGTGCCGGGACGCCAATAATAATAGCTGCGGTATTTGCTGTTTTTGTCCAGCTCCGCTTCTTTAAACCACGGATGCTCGACCGAGGTGTGATTTAACACAAAGTCCATCACCAGCTTTAATCCCCGCTGATGCACCTGGTCCAGCAGCACGTGAAAATCGTCCATTGTTCCGTAAGAATCCATAATCGCCTTATGGTTTGTCACATCATAGCCGTAATCAACATTCGGAGAAGGATAGATCGGGCAAATCCAAATCACATCTGCCCCGAGCTCCTTTATGTAGTCAAGACGGGAAATAATCCCCCGCAAGTCCCCAATTCCGTCTCCATTGCTGTCCTGAAAGCTTCTCGGGTAAATTTGGTACACCACTGCATCCTTCCACCAGTCTGTTTTCATCCCGCAATCCCCCTGTTTTGTGTTCTATTCAAGCTGAGACGGATAAAGTGTCATCCCGCCATCGACGAAAAGTGTTGTGCCGGTCACATAGCTTGCTTCCTCAGATACGAGCCAAGCCGCTGCTGCCGCCACTTCTTCAGGCTTTCCGAAGGCTTTCATCGGGATTTTTTTCAATTGTTTTTGCCTGCTCTCTTCCTTTTTCGTATCAACATTTGATTCTGTGGCAATGGTGCCGGGCACTATCGCATTGACGCGGATTCCCTTATCCGCATAATTGAGCGCCAGCGTTTCCGTCATCATCTTGATGCCGCCTTTGGATGTGGAATACTGAACGTTTACAGGGCGCGGAATCTGCTGGTGAACACTTGAGATATTCAGCACATTGCCCTTGATATTGTTTTTCATCATGTGGTTAAGTGCTGCTTTCGCTCCCAGAAAGGTTCCGGTAACATTGACATCAATCACTCTCTGCCAATCTTCAAGACTCATCTCATGCGGCATCGCCTCAACGCCGTTAAAACCAGAGTTGTTTACCATCACATCGAGCGTGCCGAAATGCTCTAAAGCTGTGTCCAAGAGCGCCTGAATCCCCTCTTCTTTTGACACGTCCGCCTCAACTGCGACGGCTTTCCCTCCGTTCTGTTTAATGATTTCTAGGGTTTCATCGGCTCCAGACGGGTCGCTGTGGTAGTTTACAACAACATTCATTTTCTCCTGTCCGAACCGTTCCGCAATGGCTTTCCCGATTCCTTTTGAAGACCCTGTCACAATCGCTGTTTTTCCGGTTAAATCTTTGTACATACTTGATATCCTCCTCTGTTTCTCACTATGCAGTGGAAAATACCCTGTTTTTCCGAGTTGAAAACAGCACAAAAAAAGCAGAGAACCTGTAGTTCTCTGCCATTTCCTATTGAAAACGCTGCTCGGCAAGCTTCTTTTTAATATTCATCAGCCTGCGGTAAAAGAAAGCGGCTGACTCGTAATGTTCCAGCTGATTGAAACGTTCCGCTGTATCATGCAGCAGATCTTCGGCGTCAGCAAGAAGCTGCCTGGATTCCAGCAGGTCAAAGCATTCTGTAAGCACGTTCAGGTCGCCGCTTCCAAGATACAGCTCATGAATGAGGCGGAATTTCGTCAAGTACATGTCATCCTCCCATTCAGCCGCGCTCTTTATCCCGCGGTCATACGCCTCTACTGCCTTGTCGTATTTTCCCTCTTTACAGTAGATATGGGTCAGTGAAAATACAGCTTGAACAGCTTGCTGAAAGTTGTGCTCCTCAAAAATGGCGGCGGCTGTTTTGAAATAGCCCTCCGCTTCTTTGTAATCACCCAGACTGTACTTACAGTGTCCGACATTATAATAGGCAGCGGCGATCATGTACGCTTCTTCAAGCTGCCTGGCATGATCTAAAGCGCTGCACAAGTGGGTCAGTGCTTTTTCATGATGATACACATCGGTCAAATTTCCGGCGATGATAAATTCACACTGAACCCGGCGGCGACCGTACAGTTCATATTTCGTATAGATATCAAGCGCCTGGCTCGCATAATTCATGGAAAAATACGTTTGTTTGATGTGATAATACACTTCTGCGACTTTAAAAAGAAACTCAGCTTTTTCGATCTCATCCTCGACATACTCGAGCTTTTCCTCGGCATGTTTATAATGGTCAATCGCTAATATGAAATTTTTCTGCTTGAATTCGTACATTCCTCTGAAATAATAAAAGTAGTATTCCAATAAGCCCGTGAGTTTTTGCTGATTGCTTTCAATTTCGTTCAGCATATCAGAGAACGGAGGCTTGGTGTCGCTGTCTTTCACCGGCATCAGCTTATCAAGCATGATTCGATGCCGGAATTCCATCAAAGAAAAATATAAAAGCAAGTCCTGATTCTCTTCCATATCTTCTAAATCATATTCAATCTCCTGCTTTAACGCTTCTGCTTGATCTGCTTCAAATGCGCGAATGAGCTTGTACCATTCATTCAGCTTTACTGCTACTTCTTCTGATGGAATCTTTGCTCTCATCGGTCTGCCTCCTTCCTCCTGCTACTATTTATGTTATATTTTATCATAGCTGTTCGCTTTTAGAGAGAGTCAATCACTTAAAAGCGTTAACATTCAGCACATCTTGAGAAAGTGAGACCGATATGAACTTAC
The DNA here is from genome assembly GCF_037963565.1 of Bacillus sp. PS95. Taxonomy (NCBI): domain Bacteria; kingdom Bacillati; phylum Bacillota; class Bacilli; order Caryophanales; family Bacillaceae; genus Bacillus; species Bacillus sp. PS95. The sequence goes on along the minus strand of NZ_CP150160.1, from coordinate 308,586 downwards.
CCGCAAAAACATTTGTTATCTTATGTATTCTATTTCTTCTAGATCTTTGTTTTAGTTATATTCGGCATGAATGGCATTCTCAAAACGCCTTGCAGGACATGCCTGTCCCCTCGGATCTTCATCCGATTGTGAAGCAGAATGCCGATGCACTCAAAGCCGCTGCAGCGAATAAAGGCATTACCGTCGTCATTACTGAAGGATTCAGGTCCTTTAAGGAACAAGATGAATTATATAAACAGGGACGTACAAAAAAAGGGAATATTGTCACCTATGCAAGAGGAGGGGAATCGTATCATAACTATGGTTTAGCGATTGATTTCGCCCTTCAAAAAAAGGATGGCAGCATCATATGGGATATGGAATATGACGGCAATCAAAACGGAAAATCAGATTGGCTGGAGGTTGTCGAGATCGCTAAGACACTCGGTTTCGAATGGGGCGGGGATTGGAAACGATTCAAGGACTACCCCCACTTGGAGATGATTCCTAACTAGACACCCCTCACAGCCTTTTCTTTTTCCTTATGTGCGCATCAATATAGGAAGGGTAAACCGGCTTATAGACAAGTTTGTAGTGCTGGTCACTGCCTGCTGTAAAGTCAGGCTGCCATTCCAGCTTCACATCAAAAGCGGCTAAAAACGCTTCTCTCGCTTCTTCAGCGGAAACATCCGGCCTGTGATTTATCGCTTCCAATTGTTCAGGTTCAATATCAGGCGCCATAAAAGCGTCAATCAACCCAGTTTCCGGATTGACAATGATGCGGGCAGCGCCGAACCGCAGCGGCACTCCTTTATACCAGACAGAAAAATGGTTGCGGACTCTCCCTCTTTCATCAATTCGGACGGGATTCACCCTGAAAAACTCAGCCGCTCTCGGATAAAGGGCATACAAAAATTGAAGCGCTATCTCTTGGCATTCTTCCGTGGAGCATTGGCGGTTGTTCGGCCGCTCCATAAAAGAAAGCGCTGCTTTTAATTTTCCTGTTCTTTTATCCGTCTTCATTTTGATTGTGTTTTTATTTCTCGTTTCAAAATAGCTTCCTATGCTTAAATCCTTACGCTCCGGCGCAGCGCCTCTGCGCCACGTGCTTCCAATTTGTTCTCCAAAGTCTCTTTCACTGACTTTCTGCATATCAGAGGTAAAACCCAGCAAGGCAAATATATCAACTTCTTCCTTGTTCTGAAGCGGCGGCAGTGGCGCCGTGTTTTCTATTCTTTCATCTGCGATATGCTGGTCGGGCACAATTTCGTCTACATCTGCGGGATAGCTGTATCCCGGGAGAATCGGTTCATAAACAAGCCTTGGTTCCTGTTCGCCATCAATGACATCGTACATCAGCTCAAAAGACATTGTGTTTAAGTAATGGGACACAACCTTCTCTTTTGCTACAAATTCCGTCGGAACTTCGGCTTTATACCCTTCCCCGTAATATAGAAAGTGGACAATCTGACCGCTGCGTGTCATATCAATTAAAAAACCTGAATTGGGAATCGGAAGCCCCAGCTCCATTTTGGTATAGACAAACCGGATGTGCTGCCCCCGTTCTTCCTTGCCTTGAAAATGAAAATTCATAAATGTGCCGGGATGATTCGCAGCGGCAAACTGAAGAGCCGTCAGCTTCAGCTCAGCATCTGGAAGTTGTTTGTCTGTCTCGGAGCGGACAGTTGTTGAAAAGGTGAGCAAAGCGCCGTCATTTCTAAGTTCAACTGTAATGTGCTTTTCCGGATCTTTAGGGTCCTTCCAGATAAAATATGCCTGCCCGTTCTTCTTTTGCTTTTGGTCGTAATCTTCTATCTCAAGCTCATAATGCGTCGGTACATTTCCGATCTCCTGCGCCTTCTTTTTCAGCTGTTTATTAACCAATGAAGTCATCCCTTTCAAAGAGTCTACGACAAAGAGAATCCTGTTTATTATATAAAAAGACCTTTCTTCTTTTAAAGTGAAGAAAGGTCCTTTTCTATTATTGTCATTGTTTTTCGAGATTCTTTCTGTTACTTTCATCACGTACTCTCTTCTATACCTGAGGCAATTGCGTGACTTTTGGCTGTTTTACCATGAGCTGAAGACAGGCTCTCCTGTATGTGCATCGATAAAACGCGGATACACCGGCTTATAGACGAGCCGGTAGCTGTGTTCTTCATCATCTCCGTACTCTCTTTCCCAGCCAAGCTCAACTTTAAAATGCTGCCAAAAGATAGCCTTGGCTTGTTCAACTGAAATGGCCGGCACAGGATCAATGGTTGCCAGCTCATTTGGGTCAATATCTGGTCCCATATAAACGGTGATATACCCTGTCTGGCGGCTGACACAAATTTTGATCTGCCCAAATCGGATCGGAACTCCGTGACAATGCGCTTCAAATGTAAAAACAGCGACTGCGTTTTCTTCTTCATCCTTTTCATCGTATCTGATCCTAAAATATTGATCGGCATTCGGAAATAAAGTAAACAGAAAGCGAAGCGCGATTTTTTCGCACTCTGCCAAAGTTACTGTCAGCGGCCCTTTTTCCTCCATAAATGACATGACGCCTTCGAGTTTTCCGGTTTCTTTGTTATAGATGGTTTTCAGCACTTGATGAGTCCGTCCCTTAAACCAGCTGTCCATGTTTTTATCCGCCGGCTGATACACAGGGTCATCCGGATTCCGCCAAACGATTCCGATTCTCCCATCTCCCAAATCCGCTTCCCGCTCTTTGACAAACCCATTTTCAATACCAATCATGCTATCAGGATCGGCCTTTTCGCGGATGCCCTCGAATAAAGGGAGAGGAAAGCTCTCCGGCTCCCTGTAATCATCGTCATCATCAACTCCTCCTTGTTCTTCTTGAACCAAATCCGCAGGTACGGTAATCGCCCTACATTCAGGCTCATACACCAAATGCGGCTGATCATCTCCATTTCTGTAAACAGAACGATGGAGAACCTCAAACAAAAGGTTGAACTCCACGTCCTTCTTGATAAAGGCAAGTGCCTCTTCAACATCCGCGACCCTCTTTGGCTTGATGATGCTGCCCGCTTCGCCGTAATAGCGGAAGTAAACGATCTCACCTGATAAGGAAACATCAGCCATAAATCCGCTCATGGGGAGAGGAAGCCCATCCTCCATTTGAACATATGAAAATCTCACTTTATCGCCGTATGCACGGTCATTTTCTTCACGAACAAAGGCAGAGAGTGCCCCCGGATGATGAGTCTCGACAAATTGGCGCATGATATCCTCTAGTTTCTCCTCAGACAGCCTTTCTCCGCTTTCAGGCTCAATATCACGGGAAAGGGATTCCAGCTCTCCGTCCGGTCCAAGCTCCACGATAATGCCGGTATTCTCATCCTGAGGATCTGCCCAACAAAAATGAGCTCTTTTATCATCACCGCCATAATCTTCAATTTCCAGTTTTAAGTGTGTCGGCACCCTGCCGATTTCCAGTGCTTTTTGTTTCAGTTCCTCTTTCTTCACAAAGGCAGCCCCTTTCATCCTTCTTATGTTCCCTTCAACTAATCAAAAAGTAATAGTCTAAAATACACAGTTTTCTGAGTTTACCAGTTTTACCAGAACATTTTTCACCAAAAATAGGATGATGAACCTATTCAATATAAAAGCTAATAATCTTAAAATTAATTCCGTTGTAACTTTTTATAGGTCCATTCATGACAAAGGAGGGCGGAGTTTCCAGAAAATCCGGTGAAAACCGTGAGAAAAGAACTGATTTTTTTGGTTATATGATGCTAATCCATTCAAAAAGATCCATTTCTCAAAGACAAAAGACTCCCCTTTCCTAAACCATTTGAGGAGGAAAAATGAATGTTTCAGAAAAAAACGTACGCTGTTTTCCTAATTCTTCTGCTGATGATGTTTACAGCTGCTTGTTCCGGCAGCAAAACAAGCGCGGAGAAGAAAGAATCAGAAACAGAAAAAAGCTCAGATATAGCTCAAGTCAAAATCAAGGATGTCTCTTACACACTTCCGTCTAAATATGATAAGTCCACTTCAGATGACCAGCTCGTGTTAAAAGTCAATGTCGCGGTGAAAAACACAGGAAAAGACCCGCTGAATGTAGACAGTATGGATTTCACATTGTATCAAGGTGATACCAAAATGTCTGACACAGACCCTGAAGACTATAGCGAAAAGCTTCAAGGCAGCACCATTAACGCTGACAAATCCGTTGAAGGAAATCTTTTCTTCGTTGTAGATAAAGGCAAGCAATACGAGCTTAACTATACGCCGGAATCTTACGGTGATAAAAAGCCAAAATCAGTTACTTTTAAAATTGACGGAAAAGACAAAAAAATCCTGGCGACGGCAGATAAGCTCCAAGATTCTGCAAAAGCGTTATCAGCTTATGTTGATGTCCTTCTTTTCGGCAAAGATAACGCCGATTTCGAAAAAATCACCGGCGCTAACAAAAATGAAATTGTAAATGATTTCAATGAATCAGCCAAAGACGGTTATCTCTCAGCTTCCGGCCTTTCCAGCACATATGCGGACAGCAAAGCGCTTGATAATATCGTGAACGGCATTAAAGAGGGATTAAGCAAAAACTCTTCCATTCAAGCAAAAACGACTTCAATCTCTAAAGACGAAGCAATTGTTGAAGCCACAGTTAAACCTGTAGATGCGTCTTCTCTTTCAGACCGTATCGAAGACAAAGTGAAAGACTACTACAGTAAAAACTCTAGTGCCAGCTATGAAGAGGCAGTGAAATACGCGCTTCAAGTCTACCCTGAGGAATTTAAAAAGCTTGGACCTGCTTCATCTGAAAAAACAGTTGAAGTGAAAATGAAGAAAAATGACATCGACCAATGGCAGCTTGATATGGATGATTACAGAGCAGCAGAATTAGTCGAAGCATTCATCAAAGAATAAAACACCAAAAGGAAATAGCCATGACGGCTATTTCCTTTTTATTTAAAAATGTCGCTGATGAAATTCACTTCGTCTTCGGTGAGTTCAATGTTCAAGGTTTTCAGGTTATCCTGTAGTTGCTCAGGTCGTTTAGCTCCTGGAATAATGGCATCAATCGCCGGTCTCGTTAACAGCCACGCCAAGGCGACATGTGCCGTATCCACTTGTTTTTCCTCCGCTACTGCTTTCAGCTTATCTACTTTTTTGAGATTGTGGATAAACGTTTCACCCTGAAATTGAGGTTTATCCTTTCTGAAATCATCAAAGACTGTGTCTCGCGTGAATTTTCCTGTCAGCAGTCCGGACGCAAGCGGAAAGTAAGGAATAAAGGAGATGCCTTGTTTTTCACAGTATGGAAGAAGCTCTTTCTCGGCATCACGCTGTATGAGAGAATATTCGGCCTGGAAGACCTCCAAATAGCCATCAGCATTAAAATCCTGCAATTGCTGATAATCGAGGTTCGAAGCGCCGATTGCTTTGATTTTCCCCTCATCCTTCAGCTCTTTCAAAGTGCCCGCCACTTCAGCGAGAGGTGTTTTTCCATCCGGAAAGTGAATATAATACAAATCAATATAATCTGTTTTCAGCCGCTTCAGGCTCTTCTCGACCTCGCTGCGAAGAAACTCCCGGCTATTGTCTAATTCAATGCTGCCGTCCACTTCTTTATGAGCTCCTTTGGTGGCGATGATGAGCTCATTCCGCACGCCGCGTTCCTGTACGACTTCGCCGATTAATTCTTCAGATCGCCCCAATCCATATATAAAGGCGGTATCGATAAAATTGACGCCGCCATCCAATGCCGTGCGCACTAAATCCTTCCCTGTTTCATCATTTAGATTTGGAAATAGATTATGCCCGCCGACCGCATTCGCGCCGAATCCGATCCGCTTCACCTCCAGCTTCGTTTTGCCGAGTGTACGTGTTTGATCCATTGTTCCTTCTCCTTTGAAACCAATTTTGATGAAAAATAGTGCAGGGTCACTTTTTGTATTAGATATCCTTTTTCTATTTTCCTTCTTTTTTCAGGATATACAAAAAGGAGAAAGTGTATTTCTCGTTTCGCAAGTTTATTTTGGAAGAACCCATTTGTCTTTCAGGAAGCAGGCTCTGGCTAGTAAAAAGAAGATGGCGATGAGCACGGCGATGGTTCCTGACGTAGATAAAATGGCAGCCGGGTCAACCATCCCGAATAAAAGCTGTTTAAATAACGCATGCAGGTTCAGAAACGGGATGAGAAAGTATGATAAGTCAAATTGGTTCGGTGCCTTGCTGAAGATGAAAAACATCGGGAACACAGGCAGAAAGACGACGAGAGACATATAACTTTGCGCTTCTTTTACCGAGCTGGACATGATGCTGATGAAAAGCTCCATCGCAGAGATCAGCAATGCAGAGAGCACAATGATTAGCGCTGAAGCGCCGATTACACTCCACATATGATCTCCCAGCTGGAAGGCCGTTTTTAAATTTTCGGTAAATAACACGGTGGACAAAATCAAAAACACCAAAGCCAATACACCTGAAGCCACGCCAAAAGTGGAAACCGCAAGCCACTTGCCGACCATCATTTTGTTTCTGCTGACTGGCGTTAATAGCAGCGCCTCGATTGACTTCCGATCCTTTTCACCGGCCATGATATCAAGAGCGATCGGCATTGCGCCGGAAACAATGGAAGTCAGAATCAGCATGGGCAGAATGGCGGAAAGCATAATAGCGGAAGTCCCTTTCTCCTCATCCGCTTCCTTTTGCTGAATTGTAAACGGCTGGATCACCGATTGATCAATATGCTTATTTGTTAAACGTTGCTGCACAATTTCATTTTTGTACTGATCTAAGGCAGACTGCACAAGCTGCATGGCATTTGACGACCCTTGATCGATTGAATTGCCGTAAACATCAACCTTAAAAGGTGTCATGCTGTTGACATATGAGTCGAACTCTTTCGGGACGTTCAGATAGGCATCTGCTTTTCCTTCATCAACTGCCTCTTCAGGCTTTGCAAATGTTTTTACGCTGATTTCGTCAATCTCATGAAGCTTGCTTTCCAGTGCGGGCGGAAGCGAATGGCCGACAGCCAGCGTGTACTGCTCCCCTTTGTCGGACAGCATGCTTTCATAAAAAAAGACAAGTCCAAGCATCATAATCATCGGCACTAAGATTGTGAGTAATATCGTTTTTCTGTCGCGCAAAGCGTCGATCATTTCTTTTTTATAAATATGGCTCAGCATTTAAGAAATCCCCCTGACAAGCTTAGACATAAAGATGTAATTCAAATCCTCACTGCGCTCGCTCTCGTATAGTGATTCAAGCGCCCCTCGGTAAATCACCTCTCCGCTGTGAATCATGATGACACTGTCACAGAGCGCCTGCACTTCCTCCATAATGTGGCTGGAGAAAAGAATCGTTTTTTGTTCTCTTTTCAGCTGCTGTATAAATTCGCGGAAGATGTTGCTTGACGTAATATCAAGCCCAGTTGTCGGCTCATCAAATAAAATGATGTCCGGATCGTGAATCAGCGCTCTGGCAATGGCGACTTTCTGCCTCATGCCTTTCGAAAACCCGCCCACTCTCCGGTTCATATAATCGCGCATGCCAAACCGTTTCGATAAATCTTCTATTCTTGCTTTGATCTCGTGGCGGTTCAGCCCATACAGCCTGCCGAAGTATTGGAGATTTTCTTTAGCGGTCATCCTGTCGTAAAGCCCGGTTTCTCCTCCGAATAAGACACCGATTCTTTTTTTGACTTCTGCCGGCTGCTTGACCGTGTCAAAGCCGTCTACTGTGATTACACCCTGTGATGGTTCAAGCAAGGAAGCAATCATTCTCAGCATCGTCGTTTTGCCAGCACCGTTTTCTCCGAGAATGCCGACGACTTCTCCTTTTTCAATTGTTAAGCTTACATCTCGCACCGCTTTGACTACTTTTTTCTTATCCTGAAACCTGCGGCTGCAATCGGTCAGTGTAATCATGTCACAATCTCCCTTATCTTTATTTCTAGTAATGACTATATACGAAAAGCTGGATTAGTTGGATAAAGTTGTCGCGAAGAGTTCTTTTTATGTCGCGAAATGGGATAGAATAAAGATGATTCTATGTAACTAGGGGAATGATAATGGTAAAAGTCGGACTTGTAGATGATTATCGAGTAGATTTAGAGAAGCTGGAAGCGATCGTGTCCAGAATGCAGGACGTCGAAATTGTCTTTTCCACCGATTCAGCGAAGGAAGCCTACAGGCGGGTAAAGAACGGAGACATTGATCTGCTGCTTGCCGATATCGAGATGCCCCATATGTCTGGCTACGAGCTTGCTGATTTGATCAAATCCCATTCACTTGATGTGGATGTGATTTTTGTTACCGGCCACGGCGGTTATGCGGTTCACGCCTTTGACCTGAACGTCCATGATTATATTATGAAGCCGTACTATGCCGACCGTCTGGCCGCTTCCTTCGACCGTTACTTGAAAAAGAAAACGGAAACGAGTTTGAATGGGCGTATATTGATAAAGCAAAAGTCTGAAATGCATGTCCTGCAAAAGAAGGATATTATTTTCGCAGAACGGACGGGACGTTCGACGACAATTGTGACAACCGCCGAAGAGGTGCAAACGTATCAAACATTAAATGATATTAAAGGCGACCTGCCCGAAAAAGATTTTCTTCGTTCGCATCGTTCCTTTATTATCAACATTCATTACATAAAGCATTTTTCCGCTTATACCAAGCATTCATTCACAGTTTCTTTTGAGGGAACGTCTAAAAAAGCGATGATCACCAAGCAGCAGCTTGATTATTTTCAAAACTACTACTTTTGAGGAGTTCAGAACGTGATTACCCTTTTTCAATGTCTTTATCTGGTTTTATTTAGTTTCATATGTTATCAGGGAGCTGCTGCTTTTTCACACAGCACAGCCGCCTCTTGGCTCACCGCTGTTTTAGGCGCAGCTGCTGCAGGATTGTACATTTGGAATACGAATCGGGTGTGGAAACACTGTTCCTCAGGGCTTTGTGCATGGATTGCCGTGATTCAAGTGATGTCGGCGGGAGTGGTGCTGATCGGCACAGACATCATGCCGGCATTATGTGTAATCGCGATATTTGCAGGGTGTGAAGGGCTCCGTATCGGACAGTCTGCTTTGCAGGCAAGGCTTTCTGATCAAATTGATAAGCTGACTCAAGCTGAACAGCACGCCAATCAAATGCTGATTGATGTCAGAAGCCGGAATCATGACACAATGAAACATATCACTGCAATCAAATCAGCTCAGCCCAAGGCAGATACACAAGCATATATTCAAAAATGGGCGGATCAATACAGTCAATATGACCGTTTTTTGAAAGGAGAGAACGCGTACGTTGCAGGGGTGCTTTATGATTTTTTAGAAAAAGCCCGTGCCTCGAATGTGAGTGTTTCGCTGCATATGCATACACCGCTTTCTTCCCTTCCATTTTCGCCTGCTGATCAGGTCAGCTTGGTCGGCAACATATTAGAAAATGCGCTCGACAGCGCGGCGGAGACCCGAGAAAAAGCAAAGATTAAACTGGAGACTTCACTGCGCAGCGGACTTTATGTACTGACTTGTGAAAACAGCACTCCCGGCATGGACCCAAAAGTGCTCGATACAATTTATCAATCGTTTGGCCGCTCAACAAAAAACGGCGCTCATGAAGGCATGGGCACATATATCATTCAAAAACTGGTGAAGGGCGCTTTTGGCAGGCTGGATTTTACCTACCGCCACCCCGTCTTCCGGTTAGAAATCAAAATTCCGTTTCAGAAATAAAAAAACCTTGAAAAGCCTGGCTTTTCAAGGTTTTTTTCATTATGAGGATAACGCTTGTGCAAAGCGATCCGCTTCATCCTGCAGCGTGCTTTCAATTTCTTTGTAACGGCTGGAAATCGTTGATGCGCTGACGCCGTATTTTTTCGCCAGTTTAGCTTGAGAAACGGACGCGCCGTTAAGAGAAATCGCGTTTACATAATATTCAACTGCCGCAGCAAAAGCTTCCGGCTTTCTGATGACAGGTGATTTTTTCTCGCAGAATGTTTTCCAGATGTCAATAACAGCTGGGATCAATTCAGTCGGATACTCTTCCCCGCTCATGCCTTCTTCAATAGCCGCAGCGGTTTCTTTCTCCAAATCGTTTGCCCACTCAACAGTGCTTACTTCCGCTTTCTCTGCTTGTGGCTCTTCATCTTTCTCAGCTAACAACGCGAACAGAACGTTGTTGAATTCCTGCTTCATGAAGTCCTCCGGCGTTTTGCCTTCCTTCACAGCGGCATCCGCATATTTCTTCACCTTGCTGATCAGCGCTTCTGTTCTCTTCACCGGGAAGATCGTGAACTGCATGAAGAATTCTGCTTTTTCCGCTTCGTGGATTGGGTATCCAAGAATCAGGCTTCCCACTGGAGGAAGGTCTTGATTGCTGGCGTCCATTTCCACTTCGAATTGTTTTGCCGTAATGACATCTTCAAAGTGAATGATGCCTTCCTTCAGGTCCTTCAGCAGCAATAAAGCAGGCGTCATGCTCTGCCATGATTCTACGATCTCACGCGTTTTCGGACGAGTGATCGAATCGCCTTTTTTCTGAAGGTACTCTTCGAAGATTGTCTTCTCACCAGCAAGCGGGTGGAAGAAGATTCCCCAGATTCCTAAGTTAAATACGCTGATGTCTTTCGTCTGTCTGTCCATAGCAGAAAGAAAATCATGCTGGTTGATAAAGCCTGAAATGCTTTCTCTATGTACTGTGAAGGCATACTCCACTAAGTCTTCCTGAATTTGTTTTGCTTCTTTTGCCGCTAGTTCCGCCGGGAAGTCGACAACTTTACTTCCGCAGCATTTTTTATATTTCTTGCCGCTGCCACACGGGCAAGGGGCATTTCGTTTCACTTTTCCCACAATAAACCCTCCGAATTCTGTTGTAACTTTTCTATTTTAACAAAAATAACTTCTGAGGGCTTGGTTTCGGGCTAAAAAAGAATTTGGTAATGTGATAAGCTGGCTGATTATGCCAATTTACCTATGACATTTTCACCAACTTTTGTGATTTAAGGCTTATCACCTATTCCCACTTTAGGCCCTTCTTTTTTACAATCATTAGGTATTTATTTAACATTTTAAGGAGTGTTTCTATTGGAACTAGCTGGTTTCATGCTGCGCGCCTGCGCTCTTTTACTTGATGTAATCATTGCCGCAGCAGTGATTTTGGCAGCCGGATTTACGTTTGGCGATGGGTCCGCCGGTGTCATTATTGTCGCCATATTGATGCTGATTGTGTACCCTTTGCTGATGCCGCTGACAAATTGGAAGGGCACACTGGGCAAAAAAATCATCGGGCTGCAAATCGTGAGGGACGAAACATATAAAAAAATATCCTTCCCGCAAGCCATTGTCCGTTACCTGATAGCGTGGGTGCATGTGTTCTCCCGCCTGATCTATTTGACTGCCGCATTTACGAAGAAAAAACAAACCGTTCATGATATGGCTGCGAAAACCATTGTGCTGAAAGCAGAATAACCTTGAAGAATAGCATTCTTCAAGGTTTTGTTTTTCATTAATTCGTATTCTGGCCCCCGCCGTTCAGCCCTTCTTTAATCAGGCTGTTGACTTGGCTGCTGTACAGAAGGCCGATGTGTCCAACGCCATGGATTTGAACATTTCTAGCACCATCTAATCTTGATAAGTAATTCATGACAATCATATCGGCACTGCTGTAAATGGATGTGTATAAAATCTTTTGATTTGGATCTGTTCCCGGAAGCGCCTTGCCTGTCGTCAAACGGTTCGCGCCGCCAAGCGTCACGACGTTTGCAACTTTATTTCCGCCGTCCAGATTTTTTATGTAGTAAAGTGTGTTCGCGCCCCCCATACTGTGAGCGACAATATCCACTTTTTTCGCACCCGTTTCATCTAAAACCTTTTGCACAAATCGTGATAATACCGGTCCATTGTTATAATTTGTGCCTGTCTTGTCCCAAAAATCAACTGCATACAGCTTGTCCCGCGACCAGCCCTGAGATACGAGATAGCTCTTAATTCCCGCAAAATTGAATGATGCCCCTCCAATGCCGTGAACCATAACGACTGGATTGTGTTCAGCGGCTTTTACTGACGGCTGCAACGCAAACAGCGATGTAACAGACAGCATCAAAATTGTTACAAGTGCAATGATCCTTCTTTTTACAAATTTCATAATATCCTCCTTTTTTTGTAACAAATTCTTCAATTATATTACGTTACCAAATTAATTAAGTAAAGGGTAATTTTGGCTTATTTTTAAAGAAATTTTAAGATTCAGAGGTCATTATTGGTCCTAAAAAGCCAAAAAAAGAAGGCTTATTCGCCTTCTTTTCTTCAATACTCATTGAAATAAGCTTGGATTTTTTGAGGATCATTTGTTTTGGTAAGCGCAAGCATCAGCAACATCCGTGCTTTTTGGGGGTTTAAAGAGTTCGATGCCAGCAAGTCCTTTTCCGCATAGTCTTGGTTCGGTGTGACGACACCATTTCCCGTGCGGGTAGAGCGCACCACTGTGACGCCTTTTTTGACTGCGCTGTTCGCCCCTTTTTCGGCTGCGTCAGATAAAGACCCGTTCCCAGAACCGGCAAATACAATCCCCTTTGCTCCGGCTTTTACAGCAGCGTCAAACAGGTAGCTTCCGTCATTTTGGTATCCATAGATAATGTCAACCTGCGGCAGCTCATCAAGATTAGAAACCGAGAAATCCGTGTCCTTCGTATGCTTACGAGTAATCTCATTATTAAAATAGATATCATCTGCAATTGTTCCGACGAAGCCCATTTCTTCTGATTTAAATGTATCTGTTGTGGTTGTGTTTGTTTTGGTGACATATCGGGCTGAGGCAATCCGGTCGTTAAGAACAACAAGCGTCCCTTTCCCTTTTGCCTCAGGGGCACCTGCCACTTTCACTGCATTGTACAGGTTAGAAGGCCCATCAGCGCTGATGGCTGTGGAAGGTCTCATCGAACCGACAATAACAACCGGTTTATCACTTTTCACGGTAAGATTCAAAAAATAAGCGGTTTCCTCCAATGTATCTGTTCCATGAGTCACGACGATTCCGTCTACATCATCTGAAGCGAGCAAGTGGTTGATGCGTTTCGCCAGCTTCAGCAATATTTTATTATCAATATTTGTGCTGCCGACGTTAACAATCTGCTCGCCGCTGACGTTTGCAATGTCTTTCATTTCTGGAACTGCCTCGATCAGTGATTCAACGCCGACAACACCTGCTTTATATTCAGTCGTTGAGGTTTTCGATTGATCGGCACCAGCTATCGTGCCTCCTGTCGCTAAAATTCTAATGTTTGGCAGACCTTTTTTTTCAGAGGCAGAAGCCGAAGAGACTTTTTGTGTCTGCGTTTTTTCTTTCGGGGATTCTTTTGTTTCAGGAGAATGTGAACATCCGGTAAAAACAAACAATAGTGCGGTAAAAAGTACGAGCATTCGTTGTTTTTTCATCTATTTCTCTCCTTACATCCATATGATGATTAATCATTGAATATTTTATCTATTCAGTCAAAAGATCAGTCAGCTTTTCTCTCAGTATTTTTTGTTGTCATATCCTTCTTTTTTTGTCTTTTCATACAAAGAATTTTTCTTGACAATTGATGATTGAATCAAGATAATAGACCAGTCACTATATTTTTGATTGCAATTCAGTAAGGTGGGAATGTTATGAGTTATGGAGATTCCCGTGAGAAAATCCTTTCGGCAGCTACCCGGCTTTTTCAGCTGCAAGGGTATTACGGCACGGGGCTGAACCAGATTATAAAGGAAAGCGGTGCGCCTAAAGGCTCTCTTTACTACCACTTTCCCGGGGGTAAAGAACAGCTTGCGATCGAAGCCGTGAATGAGATGAAGGAGTATATCCGTCAGAAAATCGCGGACTGCATGGAAGCCTGCACCGATCCAGCGGAAGGCATTCAAGCCTTTTTGAAGGAGCTCTCCTGCCAGTTTTCATGTACGGAAGACATTGAAGGCTTGCCTGTGGGCTTGCTAGCGGCTGAGACGTCATTGAAAAGCGAACCGTTGCGCGAAGCCTGTCATGAAGCCTACAAAGAATGGGCCTCTGTGTATGAGGAAAAACTGCGGCAGACTGGCTGCAGCGAGAACCGTGCAAAAGAAGCCAGCACTGTGGTTAACGCGATGATTGAAGGCGGCATTCTTTTATCTTTGACGGCAAAAAACAGTACGCCGCTCCTTCATATCTCCAGCTGCATTCCTGACCTGCTGAAGAGATAAAAAAACGACATACTACATGCAGTTGATAGAGAGGGGAAATGATTTTGGAAACAACAGCTAAAGCATCTCAGCAATACAAAGTGATGCCGATTATGATTTCCTTGCTGTTGGCCGGTTTTATCGGCATGTTCAGTGAAACAGCACTGAATATTGCGTTAACCGACCTTATGAAGGAGTTGAACATTACAGCGGCAACCGTCCAATGGTTAACGACGGGCTACCTGCTTGTACTCGGTATCCTTGTTCCTGTTTCAGGACTGCTGTTGCAGTGGTTCACAACAAGACAGCTTTTTACCGTGTCACTAATCTTTTCAATTATAGGAACCTTGATCGCGGCACTCGCGCCAAGCTTCCCGTTTTTATTGGCGGCAAGGATCGTTCAGGCACTTGGAACCGGTCTTTTACTGCCGCTGATGTTTAACACAATCTTGGTGATTTTCCCGCCTCATAAACGGGGCGCCGCAATGGGAACGATCGGGCTTGTCATTATGTTCGCGCCCGCCATCGGCCCAACTTTCTCAGGATTGGTTCTGGAGCATCTCAACTGGCACTGGATTTTCTGGATCTCTCTTCCATTCCTTGTGCTGGCGCTTGTTTTCGGTATCGCATATATGCAGAATGTATCTGAAACGACAAAGCCGAAAATCGATGTATTGTCTATCATCCTGTCGACGATTGGCTTCGGCGGCATTGTGTTCGGATTCAGCAACGCGGGTGAAGGCTCCGGGGGATGGTCCAGCCCGACTGTTATCGTGTCGCTGATTGTCGGCGTTGTCGGCCTTATCCTATTTTCAATCCGCCAGCTGACAATGAAGCAGCCGATGATGAACCTCCGTGCGTTCAAATACCCGATGTTTATTTTGGGTGTGATCATGGTGTTCATTTGTATGATGGTCATTCTGTCATCTATGCTGCTTCTGCCGATGTATCTGCAAGGCGGCTTAGTCCTGACTGCATTTGCATCTGGTCTTGTTCTCTTGCCGGGCGGTATTTTAAATGGATTTATGTCCCCTGTTACAGGCCGCTTGTTCGATAAATACGGGCCGAAATGGCTTGTCATTCCGGGGTTTGTGATTGTCACCGTTGTACTATGGTTCTTCTCAAATGTCACGACCACTTCAACGGCTGTGCTGATTATCATCCTGCACACCTGCTTGATGATCGGGATTTCTATGATCATGATGCCTGCACAGACAAACGGTTTAAACCAACTGCCGCGTGAATTTTATCCAGACGGCACCGCCATTATGAACACGCTGCAGCAAATGGCTGGCGCTATCGGAACAGCGGTTGCGGTCAGCATTATGGCTGCAGGCCAGCATGATTATATGAGTACAGTTAAAAACCCTGCCGATCCGGCAGTCATCCCGCAAGCTTTGACAGCGGGTGTACAGCACGCATTTGTGTTTGCAATGATTGTTGCCATTATCGGTTTAATTGGCGCTTTCTTTATGAAGCGCGTGAAGGTAGATCATTAATATGAAAAGCCCCTGACTAATGTTCAGGGGCATTTTTTATGTTTACTTGTGGATCGTTTTCGCCGCGATTTCATCAATCGCGTGCCGCATTTCCTCCTTCGTATTATAAAAATGGGGAGCGAGACGGATGACATTGTCCCGCGGCGCGCAAATCACTTTTTTCTTCTTCAGCAACGCCGCCGTTTCCGATGCCCGCTCATCCCGGATCGCAACCATGCCCGGCTGACCCCCACCTTGTGCCGCCGCCAGCTGCAGGCCTTTTTCAGCGGCATATTGAACTGCATCGGCACAGATCGTTTTCACATGATCCCTGATATGAGAAACCCCAATATGATTCAGCAGCGATAAAGCCGCTGCAGCTGCGTATACGCTGATAAAAGCTGGGGTGCCCGTTTGAAAACGACGCGCGCCTTTCGCATAAGCCCCATCAAATCCGTTCTCTCTGCCGAACCAAGCTGATGCTTTCGGTTTCAGTGCGTCAGCCAGCTCCTTTCTCACATAAAGAAACGCCACACCCGGTATGCCGAGCAAATACTTCCGGGTGCCTGCTGCCAGCATATCTACGCCCCATTCCTTCACATCAATGGGAATATGCCCGGCTGATTGATAAGCATCTACAAACAATAAAGAGCCCTTTCTCTGAGAAATCTCGGCAATCGCTTTTATATCCTGAACATAGCCGTCACGATAATGAACGTGAGGAACACACGTCAGTACTGTTTCATCCGAAATATGCGTTTCATATTGTTCAAGCGGCAGCACGCCGTCTATTGATGGAATGACGGATACGGTATAATCGGAGTGTGCCTGCCAAACATGAGGCACCGCCGGAAAATCCATATCTGTATATACAACGTGCTTCTTTCCAAATGCAGTTAAGGACGATGCTACAGAAACCAGTGCATCAGAAACTGACGGCACAATCGCCACTTCATCCGGTTCAGCCCCGATCAGCTTTGCAAACTCGTTTCTCGCAAACTCTGTTTTTTCAATCGCTTCTTTCCAGTTCGTCCCTTTATACAGCAGGCTGTCATGATAATCCTGGATCGCCCTTGATACAGGCTCTGCCAATGCGCTCTGAGAACAGCTGGCAAGCATCGTATGCGTCTGCAAGATTGGGAATAAATGACGATACTGCTGCGGCAAATGCTCCATTATGATTCACTCCTTTACATTATTTTGATGAAAAACCCATAAATAAACAATAGAATAAAAGAAAAAGGAGATGGGAGCATGAGAAAAAAAGTGCTGATCACTGGCTTTGACCCTTTTGACAAAGAAACCGTCAATCCATCATGGGAAGCAGCGAAACGGCTTAATGGCTTCGAGACAGAAGAAGCCATTATTACAGCGGAACAAATTCCAACCGTCTTTAGATCCGCTCTGGACACTCTGCGCCAAGCCATTCAAACACATCAGCCGGATATCGTAATTTGTGTCGGCCAAGCAGGAGGACGGATGCAGGTTACACCGGAACGGGTGGCGATCAATCTTGCAGATGCGCGAATCCCCGATAACGAAGGACATCAGCCGATTGATGAAGAGATTTCTCCAGATGGGCCCGCCGCTTACTGGACAGGGCTTCCCGTGAAACGAATAACTGCTAAGATGAAGGAACACGGCATTCCAGCTGCGGTTTCCTACACAGCGGGGACCTTTGTATGCAACTATTTGTTCTACGGGTTAATGGATCACATTAGCCGGACATCCCCGCACATTCGCGGCGGTTTTATTCATATTCCTTACATTCCGGAGCAAACAATCGACAAAACAGCGCCGAGCCTCAGCCTGGACACGATTGTCCGGGCATTGAGAATCGCCGCTGTTACGGCCGCACAATATGATGAGGATGTGAAGTCACCGGGCGGTACGCTGCACTAAGCGGCCGCCGCTGTTTCTTCCCTCAGCCTCTTTTTGTAGACAAACGCCGATAGGGTGACACTCACTTCAAACAGGACAAGAAGCGGGATCATCACGAGAAAATCAGAAATAAAATCAGGCGGTGTAATCAATATGGACACGACAATCAGCAGAAAATAGGACAGCTTTCTCGCTTTGGCCAGTCTGTAAGGATTTAAGATGCCCAGCCTTGTTAAAAACATCACCACCAAGGGCATCTCAAACAAGAAGCCGAACGGCAGGCTCAAATTCACCATAAACCTAAAGTAGCGGTCAGCCGTAAACATCGTTTCAAAGTGGCCGGAGGATAAATGAGTCAAAAAGCTGAGCACGATCGGAAACAAGACAAAGTATCCGAAGGAGATGCCCGCCAAAAACAATGCAAATAAACCTGGTATGTACATGAGCGTCACCTTGCGCTCCGTTTTCGTCAGCGCCGGTGCAACGAAACGCCACAGCTGGTACGCGGCAACAGGGATAGAAGCCGCAATGGCACAAATGCCGGAAAGCATCATATACACCCAGAGGATTTCACTCGGTCCAAGCACAGCCAGCTTTCCATCCAAATCCCTGATCAGCCAGTCATAAATGTCCTGTACGAACAAAAAAGCCGTGATGAGAAATAGAAAAAATGCCGCAAGGGTGACGATAATCCGGCGGCGAAGCTCTTCTAAATGCCCGATCAGATGGGTTTCTTTTTTATCCATTCAAAAAAGCCCTCCCTTTCATAAAAAAAGAGGCAGACCCGGTGTCTGCCTCATCAGCATTCAGCCCGCGTTTTTGTCCTGCTTTACCGCTGTCAGCTCAGCTGATTTCTCTTCTTTTTCATCACCAGACACAAGTGATTTTGTGGCGCTTTTAAATTCCAGCAGTGTCCGTCCGGCGGCACGCCCAATTTCCGGCAGCTTGGAAGGGCCAAAAATAATGAGGGCGATGACGAAGATCAGAATCAAGCCCGGTATTCCAATGTTTGAAAACATAATTTCCACTCCTTAATTCGTGATTTTTGCCCGCTTCTTAATCATTTGTTTTTCGTGGGCTTTGTTGTGCGCAAAGAAACGATCCTCTTCGACCTCATCGGATTGCTTCACCCCGCCTTGGATTGTTGTGGATGATACCTTTCTCAACCCAGTTTGGTCTTTCTGGTAAACGAATGAAGCCCGCGTGGAAATGGCTGCGCCCGGCTCGGTCACAAACGGCATGACCCGATAATCGGCTTTCCACTGGTGAGGCGTCACTGTACAGCGGACATATCCGCGATAGTCGTTAAAGAACTTGATGTGCGGATTTTCTTTTAAAATTTGGTCCGTATCCGCCCGCTTATCGGCGCCGTTCCCTCCGGAAGTGATCGAGGTTCCAACAAATTCGGCTCCGAATATTTTTGAACTTGTCTTCTCGAAATCGACATGCAAATTCGATGCCCAGCTTGCGTGTACATCACCTGTCAGTACGACAACATTATTCAGATTTTTGCTTTTAATGAAATTGATAACCCGTTCGCGCTGAGCCGGGTAGCCGTCCCACGAATCCATGCTGTAGATCGGGCTTGCGCTTGTCCCGAAATTCCACTTGGCAAAGAAAATCTGCTGCGCCAGCACATTCCAGTGGGCTGTCGAACTGCCCAAATTGTTGAAGAGCCACTGCTCCTGTTCTTTTCCAAGCAGGGTCCGATTCGGATTGCGCGATTCATCAGAAGGCGGCTTATTGCCGTCGTTATTGGCTTGGTCGTCCCTGTACTGGCGGGTATCAAGCACATTGAAGGACGCCAGGTTTCCGTACGTAAAGTGCCGGTACAGCTGCATATCTGGGCCATTCGGCAAAGAGGAAATGCGGAGCGGCATATGTTCATAGTATGCCTGGTATGCTGCCGCGCGGCGGAGCACGAATGCTTCAACCGACTGTCCTTTTTCCGGTATTTTATTGGCATAGTTGTTTTCAACTTCATGGTCATCCCAAGTTACAACCCAAGGGAATGCCGCATGTGCAGCTTTAAGATTGGCGTCAGAACGGTATTGAGCGTGACGGTTCCGATAGTCTTGCAGCGTAATGATTTCCGCGCTGTTGTGCGTGCGGACATTGCCTGTTTTTGATACATATTCATTTGGGCCGTATTCATATATGTAATCACCGAGATGGAAGACAAGATCAAGCTTTTCCTTTGCCATATGCTTGTAGGCCGTATAATATCCGTGCTCATATTGCTGGCAGGAAGCAAATGCAAAGGTCATTTGCGACACATTGGCGCCAGGGGCAGGCAGTGTTTTTGTTTTTCCGACAGGGCTTAGTTCATGGCCGGTTTTGAAACGATAATAGTACACTTTGTTTGGCTCAAGCCCGTCCGCTTCCACATGAACGGAATGGGCAAGACTCGGTTTAGCCATTTCAGTGCCTTTTCTTACGATTTTGCGGAAATGCTCATCCTTTGCGACCTCCCATTTGACAGGCACCGCTTGCTTCGGCATTCCTCCGCCGTTCAGCGGATCTGGTGCCAGGCGCGTCCAGAGCACGACACTGTCAGAAAGCGGATCACCTGACGCTACCCCTAATGTAAACGGATAGCTTGAGAATTTAGGCGCAGCATTTACTTCAAAAGCCCCAACCGACTGGGCAATCGTTAATCCAAGAGAAAGTCCTGCAATCTTCCCCGCTCCTTGAATAAATTTACGGCGGTCAAACGTATTGTTTTGAAAGCTTTCCTCTTTCAGTTTCTGTACCCATTCATCAAAACGACTGTCGTATGCCATTCAAGATCCCCTCTCTTCTCATTGATCGTCTCCATTATAGGAAATCATTGTTAAACGACTGTGAAGAAGTGTGAACCGATTGTAAGCGCTGAACATTAAAAACAGGTCTTCCCTCACAAACCTGCCGCTGAAACATGCCGAAAGCTGGCTGAATGACGCGTTTTCTGCATATCCTGTCGTTTGCAAGCCGCCCATTCGGACTATTTTTCTTCACATGATCTTAAAAAAACAAAAACACCGAGCCATTTCGCTGAATGACTCAGTGCCTTATCAGTTATTTCGAAAACAATCTGCTGAAAAAGCCCTTCTTTTTCGGCTTTTCAGCAGGTGGCTCTTGATCTCTTACAATTCCTTTTTCCTTCGCTTCTTTCAGCCAAAATGGAAATTCAGCAAGCAGAGCATCATAAAGCTCATCATCAGAAATGCGGTCAATCTCTTCGATATGCAGGAAGTTCGTGTTATCAATGACACGCCCTCCTAACGTATCCAGTTTATTGAGAAAATCAAAGTTTCCGTTTCCGATGCCGACAAACTGCCAGAACACCGGTTTATCAGAAGAAGCTTCAATTATCGGTTTGATTGACTTTTTACAGCCCCCGTCATTGATAAAAACAATGAAAGCAGGATACGAGCTCGGTTCCTCCGTAACATATTTGCGCAGCACGTCCTTCATGACTGGCGGCTCATCATTTCTGCCGAATTTATGCAAGCGGTCATTATTTAAAATTTCACGATCGACATAGCCCGAAAAATCCTTTTCTGAAACTGGCTTTAATCGGGAAAATTCATTATCATACACCCATACATCCAGCAAACCGTTATCATCAAACTGATCAGCCACTGCCAAAATCCGCTCCACCACATTTTGAACCGTCCCGTTTTTGTAGAGCGGTCTCATCGATCCCGTAATATCAAGAACCAGTCCAACACGAGCCGTCACCTTCGTTAACTGCTTTTTCTCCAGTACGATCTTTACACTTTTCTTTTGCAGGTCAATTGTCGCCATTCTGTCATCTCCGTCAGCTCTTTTTTCTTCGATTATCTCACAGGAATATTTTCCATTGCATCTTTTCAAAGAAAAACACCGTTCAACTTGAACGGTGTCCTGTCTCTAAAATGTGTTATATACATTTTCACACGTCTCCGCCGTCGGCTGATAAAAGCAGTGTGACTTAAACCTTGCCACAAACGGCTGGTTATACCACTGGGCTGGACAGTCTCCCTCCGGCCTGAAGTACCACAAACTAAATTTTGCCGGCCAGCGTCTTTCACCGTTAATCGACCGCCGTGCAAGAGCACGCTCGCTATCTCGCGCCCTTTGATAAAAATATCCATGAGTCACAGCCTCAAACGCGTGTGGCTGATAAATCATCTGCCTGATGGTGCGGAGGCCTTTAAAATCTGAGCAATTCGCCCGCAGCCGATTAATTCCAACGTTGCCGACAAGCAGCATCCCCTGCTTGCCTTCGCCTTCCGCTTCCGCTCTGAGCAGCCTTGCCATCAAATCGACATCCGCACTCGTTGCTCTCACGACCGCCATCACGTCACCTCCCCTTGATCTCTTTTCATCATATTTCATTACTTCAGAAGTGATGACGGAGGGACAGGAGAAGTTTTTAAATTTATTCATCTAAAACAGCAAACATAATGGGCTGTTGGGCGTCAAAGCAGCGTCCGGTGCGGTACAAGCTTCACGTTTCCGCTGTCGAGGCGCCGCAGCCTCAATTCCTGATTCACATCATCGACCCCTCCCCAGCAGATTTGCACCCGCCTCCGAAAAGAAATAAGGTTTAACTTTTTACATTTGAGGAATTATACATAACAAATCAAATGACAAAAGGAGGAATTGTAATGACACATGTGAAAGCGCTCGCTATTAAAGGTATTATGACGATTATTGTGTTGTATCTGGTGCTTGGTCTGGGCTTTGGTTTCACGTTTGGTGATACGCTGCTAATGACGATTGTGTTAGGGGTTATTTCTTATTTGCTGGGCGATCTTTATGTATTGCCGAGATGGAATAATATGATTGCAACTTTGGCTGATTTTGGCTTGGCCTTTCTTGTGATCTGGCTGATGGGCATGCCGCTTTCCCTGGGGATGACTGGCGGTGAAGTTGCGTTGGCGGCTTTATTCGGCGCAATCCTCATGGCAATCGGTGAATATTGCTTCCATTTCTATATGATGAGCAAAGAGATTGGCAAGAAGCATTATCTTGAAACAAGAACAGACTCATAATGGAAAGGCCGGTGCTGACAGCATCGGCCTTTTATACATATTGGGCGCCTTTGTTTACGCATCCTGCTTGTCCGCATTCCTGATCGCCATGTAGGAAAAGAACAATCCGAATGCCGCTAACGATAACGGGATATACACAACAGATGAAATCGAGAAGCCCGGACTTGTTGAGCTGATGAGCATCACAATTACTACAGATGAAATGATGGTCGCCGGAACCGAGTGTCTACGCATCCCAAAAAAGATGGGAACTAAACTGGTTCCAGCGGCGCCAAAAGCGAAAACTGCCATTTTGACCGCCTGTTGAGAAATGATCTCGGAAGTAAGCTCTCCCGGTATGAAATGGTAGATCGAGTTCAGCCAAAAGAAACCGGCGGCTATGAGTATATTTGAAAGTAAAATCGTGATAAACGTCAGTCCGCCCGCGATCATAAGCTTAGCGGTGAGCAGCTTTTTACGGCTGATCGGGTACGTGAACATCACAAGAATGGTTTTGTTTTTATATTCCGAAATCACCAATTTTACGATCAGCACAGCGCCAAATACGATAAATACCGCTCTGACGAAGGTGCCGATGATGAGGAATGCTTCATCCGTACTTTGGAACGAAACCCCGCCATCGGCTTTTTCGGAATAACTGATCAGCCACATAAAGCCCATAATGATCACGTTGGCAATGAGGGCACCTCTGATATACCAGCCCATTTTCATTTTTCTTAATTCGATTCTGATCAAATTCATCAACGTGTCTCTCCTCCTTTACGCACTGATGCTATTGCCGTTGATCAATTTGATAAAATAATCCTCCAGCGACGTATACTTTTTGTTCATTGATTCAATGTCTACATCATTTAAAATCAGCGCTTTGGATATAGCAGGCTGTGAGGCTTCGGCTTCGTAAATTCGGATTGTTTTCTCATTTAAAATTTTAAAGTTGGTTAATTGCAGCTCTTTCTCAAGCACAAAGCAGGCCTTTGTCTGATTCGATGTAACAAGCTCGATGTATTCAGTGTTCTGGCCCCTGACATCCTCCATTGATACCTCTTCAAGCAGCCTGCCGTCCCGAATGACGCCGATTGTGTCTGCGATTTGTTCGATTTCACCCAGCAGGTGGCTTGAGATCAGCAGTGTCATCCCGTACTCTTTGCTCAGCACTTGAAACAATTGCCTGATCTTTTTAATGCCGATAGGGTCAAGACCATTCACCGGCTCATCCAAAATGAGCAGGTCCGGCTTCGTGAGGATGGCACGCGCAATTCCAAGGCGCTGCTTCATCCCGAGGGAAAAGGTTTTGACGGGTTTTTTGTCGATTTGTTTTAAATTCACCATATCCAGCACTTCTTGTATGGCTTTTTTATTGTGGTATCCCATATATTCACAATGCAGATCTAAATTTTCTTCAGCTGTCAGGTTTTCATAAAAAATCGGATATTCAATCATGCTGCCGATGTTCCCCAGCACCTCATATGACGTGTGGGTGAACTTGTTCCCAAGAATGATGATTTCACCGCTTGTCGGTTTGACAAGGCTCGTTAGCATTTTCATAATGGTTGTTTTCCCCGCGCCGTTCGGGCCGAGAAAGCCATAGATTTCACCTTTTTTAATATGCATGCTGACATTGGATACGACCTCTTTGCCCTGATACGTTTTGGTCAGCCCGTTTGTTTGTACGATATAAGTCAACTTTGTTTCTCCTTCCCTCTCTTTTCCTGTTTTCTATTGTAGCGGCGAGCCCTGTCATTTTTATTTCTCAAACCTTAAGAAATTCTTACGATTAATATGTCATGCGTTTCAAGGTGATCGTAAATGCAGTCCGTTCGTACGGCTTGCTTTGGACGGATATGGTGCCTCCCATTTTTTCTGTAAGCCGTTTTGTGATGGTTAAACCCAGGCCGCTTCCTTGAAATGCTTTATTTCTGGATTCTTCAAGTGTGTACAGCCTCTCAAACACCCGCTGCTGATCGGTTTCACTAATCCCTTTTCCGCGATCCCATACGGTGATGGCGATGTTCCTCTCATCATAAGACAGCGTCAGCCCGATTAACTTGCCGGCCGCGCCATATTGAATCGCATTGGACAATAGGTTTTGCAGGATTCTGTCCAGAGCCTCTTCATTCGCCTGCGCATACACCGGCGTATCCGGGATATCGATGGCTGCTTGAAAACCTTTTGACTGAACAGCGTCATAATAGTGCAGGATATTTCGTTTGCATATGTCGTTCATATGTACTTTGGTAATCGGGATCTCTTTATCTTCAGATTCTAATTTCGCTAAATCAAAAAAGGAGTTGATCATCTGAATGAGTTCATTTGTTTTCTGGCGGAGCTTCCCCAGCAATCTTTCCCGCTCTTCGTCCGGCATGTTCGGGTCACTTTGAATGGCTTCGATATAACCGAGAATGACCGTTAACGGCGTTTTCAGGTCGTGAGACATATTGGTCAGCATCCGCTTCATGGATTGCTCTGTTTTGGCAAATTGGGCGCTGATCTGCTGACGATTCTCAACGATAAGATTAATGTTAACAAGCAAGTCTTTGAGCGCATGATCGTCTG
This sequence comes from Bacillus sp. PS95, assembly GCF_037963565.1. Taxonomy (NCBI): domain Bacteria; kingdom Bacillati; phylum Bacillota; class Bacilli; order Caryophanales; family Bacillaceae; genus Bacillus; species Bacillus sp. PS95. The sequence goes on along the minus strand of NZ_CP150160.1, from coordinate 283,507 downwards.
TAGGAAGCAAAATTTGTCCTGCCGAATCCCGGCTGAGCATGTAGCTAAGCTGGTCAGCCGTGTAAGCCAGATTCCCGTCCCGCTTCTTTTTCATTATGAATTGAATCACATTCAGACACGCCAGCGCGATGACAGCGGCCACCCATAGCACTGTCATTCTAAAACTCTCCTAATTTATAACCGATGCCCCATAGCGTTTTAATATATTGAGGGGAGGAGGGGTCATCCTCAATCTTTTCTCTGAGCCGCCGCATGTGTACGTTAATGATGTTCTGATCATCAAAGTACTCTTCATTCCAAACGGAACGGTAGATTTGTTCTTTCGTAAACACTTTTTTAGGATTTGATGCAAATAAGCACAGCAGCTGCCATTCTGTTGACGTCAGCTGGAGCGGCTCTCCGTTTTTCAAAACGGAAACATTGTCTATATCTATCGCAAGCTGGTGAATCCGGATCACCTTATTCACAGCCGGCTCCTCTGCCGAATATTGCGTCGCCCGCCGTATCGCGGCTTTCAGCTCAATCATCGAAAACGGTTTGGCGATATAATCATCCGCCCCAAAACCCAGTCCCAATGCCTTATCCACATCTCCGTCTTTTGCCGAAATCATTAAGACCGGTATATTGCTTTTTTCCCGGATGATTTTCAGAAAATCCATGCCGTTCAGCTTCGGGAGCATGATATCAAGGAGGACCAAATCGTATGAATCCTGCTGAAACAGCCGGATGCCCTCTTCTCCGTCGAAAGCATGCACAATTCCAAAGCCTTCTTTTGTTAAATAATGATCCACCATTTCACTGATTGAGTGGTCGTCTTCTACAAGCAATATGCGCTGCATCTTCTCACCTAACCTTTACAAAATCAAAAAACACACACGTAATTACACTTATTGTAATTGAAAAACGTGTGTGTTTTATAAAAATTATTCTTTTTTTCCTATTTTCAGCTTCCTGTATTCCATGCCCGTAATGACAAAGAATACGGCAGCGCATCCAATGACTTGAATGAGCCCGAGTCGTTCACCGAAAAATAAAGCTCCATAGAAAATCGTCAGGATAGGCCCTGCCATTGAAATGGCGGCGGCTCGCTGTGCCCCGATTCGTTTTATGCCCTCAAGCATTAGCACAAATGGAATCACTGTGGTAACGACTGCAATTACCGCGAACAAACCATACATAGAAAGCGGATATGCTGCCATTGGCGTATTCATGCCAGCCGCCGATTTGATCCCTGTGTAAAGCATCATGGCAGCTCCAGCAGCTGTCATCCCGTATGCATTGAGACGGATCCCTCCGATTTGATGGACGAGATGCCCGGAAAGGACAAGATAACCAGCATAGACCGCCGAAGATAACAAAATGAATACAGCTCCAATCATATTCGCCTGGAAAAGTTCAGCATTCCAGCCGCCCAGCGCCAAGAAAAGCCCAAACATGACCGCCAGAACTGCGAAAAGGTCCTGAATTGAGGACATTTTCCGGTCACGACACGCGGTGAATCCAAACACAAACAACGGATAGCTCATCAGCAATATACGTTCAACCATTGCGGATACATGGTTCAGCCCGATAAAATCAAGCAAGGGAGACAGAAAAAAACAAAACACTCCCGCGCCACAAGCCTTCCATAGGTCTCCTTTTTTCTTACCGTCTGGCATTGGAGGTCGGTATATTAAAAAAATCAGCCAAAACAGCGGAACAGCCAGCAGCTGCCTGTATAGCAGCACGGCATCTGGCTCAGCACCCATTTGGTATGCCCATTTTATCCAAATCGATTTAGACGCAAAACAAACTGTTCCGATCAGCAAAAAAATCGTACCTGCTGCGGCCTCACGAATCTTACTCTGCTCTTCTGCTCTCATCTCAGCTCAGCTTTTCTCCTTTACTTATTCAAATGCTTTTGGATAAAATCCAGAAGCGTATATCCTTGAGCAGTCAGAATAACACCTTTTCCGCTGCAGGCCGGGCAAGGTGTTCCTTCGATTTCTCCCGCTCTTTCACATTTAGGACATGCGACCTCAAGATCATCAGTTGCAATGACCATTTGATATCCTCCTTTCTAACTCATCTGCTATGCCACCACCAGCCATCGTCCATTGGCCGTCACCTCCTTTAAGAAACACAAAAACCCCCGTCCTATGAAAAGGACGAGGGTCTCGCGGTACCACCTTTATTAACAGCTATACAGCCGTTCACTCTAAGTACAGAAAACCTATGTTTCGATACTCCTCTCTTGGTAACGGGGAGAGAAACCCGGCATCGCCTACTATCCGTTCAGCAAAGCAATTCAGAAGCCCATTCGGCATCAGGGGAGGATCGGTTCACACCTGCCACCGACTCTCTGAACCTCCATTCTGATGCGTACTTGCTCTTCCTCACGATTGTTAATCCGTTCTATTATTTGTAGAGTTTATAATACTCGGTTCATGAAACGAAGTCAATTCTTAATCCGATGTTACACCAAGTGCTTCCAGCGCCATATTGATGTGTTCCTCCTGCTGTGTTTGCAGAGCTAGCTTGGCGATTTCCACCGGATACGCCGCCTGCATCTCTGAAATGTGTTCCTGCATTTTTGCCCATATCCGGCCGCCTGCTTGATCATAGTATTCAAGTAAACGGGCAGTTTCTTTTTCCCCGAAAATGGTTTGATAAAGAACAAAATCCTTGGCTGGATCGGCAACCTTCGCTTCTGTCCAATCCAGAAGTCCTGTGACACGTTCATTTTGGTCGATAAGAATATGCGGCGGGTGGAGATCGCCGTGTATCAGTGCAGAAAAACAAGGCCAGTATGCATCATCATCTATCCACTTTTGCCATCTTTCCCAAAGCGTCGTAGATACACCAAGCTTATTCTTCACATCAACCATAGAGTCTGCTGTCATTTGCCTGAAATCTTCTGGCCTTATCACTTCTATTCCGGATTGCCCAGCAGATATTTGATCCGTGCCATGTAATTTAGCCAGTATGTCGGCAAGTGTGCGGACAAAGTCGTCTGACGGCGGCTGATGATCCATATTCCATACATATTGCTTTTGTTCCAAGTCAATTCCAGCAGCCGGCGTTCCTTTTAACATGGGGTAAGCGATCAATTCCGGTGTATGAATTCTCCAATCCGGCACATCAGCAGTCAGATTCGCGCGGAGAAAGGCAAGCGTTATGCCTTCTGCAGATGCTCTTTCCACAACATCACTTCGCCGCGGTTTTCGCAGCACCCATGGCATACCTGTGTCGTCCTTGGCAAATACAACTTGAAAGTCCATTCCGGTTTCATTCAATTGCGCGTTCTCAGAATGAACCGTCAAACCTTGGCTGCGTGCAAGCCCGACAATCTCCGTGATCATCTGTTTTTCGGTAAGGTTTGTCATCCCATTTCCCCTTTCTCATGCTCCGCCCTGAAGGAGAGAGAGGGGATGTTTGGGGGCAGAAAAAAGAAGGCAGGCATCGCCACCCTCTTTTTTAATAACCATATAAGGGCTCATACATAGGCGGATTCATCCCGATTCTCCCGCATTCAGGCGAGAGTTGCTCACTATTGAATTCGTGTCACTCGGAATCTAATGAATGCCATGCTGTAACCCCTCCGTTTCCTATACGTTAATTGTATTTTACATCATATTCCATCTAATCGCTATAAAAAAATGAATCAAGTCACTGGAGCAGGATTAAACAAGCACAAATCATTATGAAGGCCCCAACGGTCTGCCCACGTTTGTTTTCGGCCGCTTGCCACATCCAAAATCGTTCTGAAGATTTCCCAGCCTACGTCTTCGATACTGGCCTCTCCTGTCGCGATTTGGCCGGCATTGATATCGATTAAATCAGCCCAATGCTCTGATAAGGAATGCCGCGTCGATACTTTCAGCACCGGCGCAGCAGCCAGGCCGTATGGTGTTCCCCTTCCTGTCGTAAACACCTGCAGATTCATGCCCGCAGCCAGCTGCAGGGTGCCGCACACAAAATCGCTTGCCGGTGTCGCCGCGAACAGCAGGCCTTTTTGCTTTGCTCTTTCACCAGGGCCGAGCACGCCGGAGATGGGGCTTGTGCCTGATTTCGCTACCGAACCTAACGCTTTTTCCACCACATTGGATAATCCGCCTTTTTTATTGCCTGGTGACGGGTTTGCGCTACGGTCTGCGTCTCCCCGCCGAAGATAGCTGTCATACCACTTCATCTCTTTGATCAGCGATTGTCCGACCTCTTCACTGACAGTCCGCGGCGTTAATAAATGAATGGCATCCCGCACCTCTGTCACTTCAGAAAACAAAACCGTTGCACCTGCGCGAACCAATAAATCAGCCGCATACCCCACGGCAGGGTTCGCCGTCACGCCGGAAAACGCATCACTGCCGCCGCATTGCAGGCCGATTACCAGATCCGAAACAGGGCATGACACCCGGGTTCTGCTGTTCAGCCTGATTAACCGTTCCTCCGCCATTTCCAAAATGGATTGGATCATCGCCGCAAAACCTCGGTGATCCTGGAGCGATAGAATGTCATCATCATTTTCGGAGGCAATTCTTTCCGGGAGGAGCTTTTCACATCCCAATCCGATGACCATTACTTCTCCGCCGAAGTTCGGATGCTTCGCAAGATTTTGAATCGTGCGGATCGGAATGACAGCGTCGGGCGCATTGATCGCCACGCCGCATCCGTATTGATGATGCAGCGGCACAACGTCATCGACATTTGGGTATTTCGGCAGCAGCTCTTCTTTTATTCGTTTGACTGCATAATCCAAAACGCCAACAACACATTGAACACTTGTCGTGATGCCGAGAATATTTTTTGTCCCCGCACTGCCATCCGCATTTCGATATCCTTCAAACGTATAGCCTTCAAGAGACGGCCGCGGCTGCGGCACCCTGTTTGCGAGAGGAAGATCGTCTAACGCCGGAGGAGCGGGCATTCTCACGAGGGCTTCCCGTATCCAGCTCCCGCGTTTGATCGTCTCATCAGCAAATCCGATCACCTCTCCGTAACGCACGATCTCGTCCCCTTGATTGAGATCGGTGAGGGCCACCTTATGGCCTTGAGGAACATCCTCTTCAAGTACGAGCCCGCATGAGAAAACAGTGCCCTTTGGCAGCCCTCCATCATTTACAATAATCGCGGTGTTATCTATTTCATGCACTTTGATGTAAAGGGGGGCTTGGTTCTTCCTGAGGTTCATCGCCATATGAAAATCACTCCTCATATTTTAGTAAGCGTTTTCTAAATTGGTTTAAAAAAACCGCAGCTCTTACGTTTCAACTGCGGTTGCTCACCATTATTTTTCATCCATTCCTTTTAGAATTTTGTCACGGACAAATTTCAGATGCTCATACATGTGGTAATGTGCTTTGTACGGATCTCTTTTGGCAAGGGCGTCGTAGATTTTTTTGTGATATTCGACCGTTACATCTCTCTCCCTGTACGGAATTTGGCTGTCAATTTTCGCATGGGTGATCAGCAGGGACTGAATCATCCCTTCAACGACGGGGTTATTGGCGCTTAACGCAATAATTCGATGGAACTCTTTATCCGCTTCACCATAATGATTGTCAGTGCTGTTGGCAATATCGTCGATCGTCTTCTGCAAACGCTGAAGCTCTTCCTCATTGATTTTTTCCGCGGCAATTGTCACGAGCCCGAGTTCTAGCGCCATCCGCGCTTCAATGATAGCCGGAAGATTATCAGTGGCCAAAGCAAGCATGACGGAAAATGGCTGCATGCCGATTTTATCGTTGAAATATGTGCCCCCTCGTGTTTTTCTCGTAATGACGCCCAGCGTTTCAAGTGAACTGAGTGCTTCCCGTAGCACCGGCCTGCTGACATGCAAAATGTCCATCAGTTCCATTTCTGTCGGCAATTTGTCTCCGGCCCTCAACTGTCCGCTCGATAATAAATGGACAATCCGTTCGATGACCTGCTTGGCTAATGTTTTCCGATTGACTGTATCGACTTTCAAATCCTCTAAACCTTCGTACACGAACAACTCTCCCTTCAGTTGTTCAATTGTAAGACAAAATAGCGGATATGACAATATTTACAATCAAACTTATCGCACAAGACACGGGCGCTTCCGGTCAAATTCCCAGTTGCTGATCAGGAACTGCATTGGGATCGCGTCATTCCGTGCGCCTAAATTCATTTTCCGATAGATCTCATGCGCTTTTTCCACTTGTTCCATATCAATATCGACGCCTAGTCCAGGCTTATCCGGCACCTTGACACAGCCAGAAGAAATCTCAAAAGGCTGTTTCGTTAATCGCTGCCCGTCCTGCCAGATCCAATGGGTATCAATCGCCGTGATCCGCCCCGGAGCCGCTGCTGCCACATGGGTAAACATCGCAAGGGAAATATCAAAGTGGTTGTTGGAGTGCGAGCCCCATGTCAAACCCCAATCATGGCACATTTGCGCAACCCGCACCGACCCTTGCATCGTCCAAAAATGCGGATCAGCCAGCGGTATATCGACCGCGTGGAGCTGAATCGCGTGACCCATTTCCCGCCAGTCAGTCGCAATCATATTTGTCGCAGTCGGAAGCCCTGTCGCGCGGCGGAATTCAGCCATTACTTCACGAGCGGAGTAGCCATTCTCATCCCCGCATGGATCTTCCGCATACGCGAGCACATCTTGCTTTCCTTTGCATAATGCAATAGCTTCCTCTAATGACCATGCCCCGTTCGGATCAAGAGTGATCCTTGCCTCTGGAAAACGTTTCGATAATGCGGTAACAGCTTCGATTTCCTCTTCTCCCCGCAGCACCCCGCCTTTCAATTTGAAATCCTGAAAGCCATAGCGCTCCTGTGCGGATTCGGCAAGACGCACAATGGCCTCCGGCGTCAGCGCTTCCTCATGGCGCAGACGGAACCACGCACAATCTGACTGCTCATCGCTTTGATACGGCAAGGTCGTCCGATTTCGGTCGCCGATGTAAAAGAGGTAACCGAGCATTTTTACTTCATCACGCTGCTTCCCTTCGCCCAGCAAAGCCGCGACCGGTTCCTGAAGAAACTTTCCAAGCAAATCCAACAAAGCCGCTTCCAGTGCGGTGACGGCGTGCACAGTGGTGCGCAAATCAAACGTCTGGTTTCCTCGCCCTCCCCTGTCCTGATCGCCAAACTGCTTTCTGACCGTTTGCAATATCGCCTGGTACGCACCGATAGATTTTCCGACAACAAGCGGCTCTGACAGCTCCAGTGTGCGGCGAATATGCTCTCCGCCAGGCACCTCGCCGACTCCCTGATTTCCGCTGCTGTCTGTTAAGATTACGATATTCCGGGTAAAAAACGGGCTGTGTGCTCCGCTTAGATTCAGCAGCATGCTGTCATGTCCCGCAACAGGAATCACCTTCATTTCAGAAATTGAGGGAATATTCGATCTTTTTTCTTTTTGAACCTGCTCTTGTATCGGTGAACTCATGCATTTTCCTCCCTTTATAAAGCGCTTTCATAAATATTAGACAGGCAACGATTGATCGGGGTCTTGTTCTTGTTTCTTTAACACGACCCGTTTGATCGGCCCGACCAGCAGCAAATAGCTGAGGATCGCCGCAATCGCGTTAGCGCCGACAAACACAAGCGCGCCATTGAAAGATCCAGTGGCATTGACAATGTATCCGATAATAATCGGTGTTGTAATTGAGGCAATATTCCCGAAAGTGTTGAACAAACCGCCGCTTAATCCTGCACATTCTTTCGGAGACGTGTCCGACACGACAGCCCAACCCAATGCGCCGAAGCCTTTTCCGAAAAACGCGAGCGACATAATGACAACGACGAGCCATGCTGAATCTGTGTAGTTACAGACAATCATACTGCAAGACAGCAGCATGCCGGCAATGATTGGCACTTTTCTAGCAAAGGTAAGTGAACGGCCTTTTTTGAGCAAGATGTCTGACACAATGCCCCCAAGCACGCCGCCGGCAAATCCGCACAGCGCCGGCAGGGAAGCGACAAACCCAGCTTCAAGAATAGACATGCCGCGGGCCTGAACCAAATATACCGGAAACCATGTGAGAAAGAAATAGGTGAGAGTCGTAATACAGTATTGCGCGATGTACACGCCAATCAGCATGCGGTTCGTTAACAGCTGTTTGATATACGGCCATTTCGATTCTGTTTCTTGTTTGCTTTTACTGTCATCCATGGAAATCAGCCCGCCGCCCTGTTCGATGTACGCAAGCTCAGCTTCATTAACCTTTGGGTGTTTTTTCGGTTCATACACCGTTTTTAGCCAGATGACAGCCAGAAGAATGCCCGCAATACCCATAACAACGAAGACGGAATGCCAGCCGAAAGAGTGGGTAAGCCAGCCCATTAAAGGAGAAAAAATGACGATTGCGAAGTATTGTGCTGAATTAAAAAAGGCTGAAGCTGTCCCGCGCTCGGAGCTTGGAAACCATGAGGCAACAACTCTGCCGTTTCCGGGAAATGAAGGCGCTTCTGATAAACCAACCAGAAAACGCTGTGCAAACAGCAGGATAATCGCTGTGCCGGCGGAGAAAAAGCCAATCGCCCCTTGCAGCAGCGTAAAAAACGACCAGAAAAAGATGCTTAACGCAATGATAGTCTTTGAACCAAAACGGTCCAGCAGCCAGCCGCCCGGAAGCTGTCCGATGACATAGGCCCAGCCAAAGGCAGAAAAGACATATCCCATGGCGACCGAGTCCAATCCCAAATCATGCTGGACGGAATCTCCGGTGATGGAAAGCGTCGCTCGATCCGCGTAGTTAATAGAGGTCACAAGAAACAGCATAAACACGATGAACCAGCGCACGGACGTTTTTTTGCCCGCCGGTGTAACATTCGCAAAGTCTTTTTTCATAGTATCTTCTCCTTTTCAAAGTAGAGAATCATATGCTGGCTGTGATAAAGCCGGGAAAGAGACGCATGCCTCTTTCCAGCACCATTACGGCTTCACAAAAACGGTTTTAATCGCTGTGAAAAAGTCCTTCGCTGCCTCACCCTGTTCTCGGGAGTGGGAGCTCGACTGCTTCATGCCGCCAAAAGGCGCCTGCAGCTCAACACCTGCGCTTTCTGCATTGATCCTAACCAGTCCGGCATCGATTTCATCAATGAAAGAAAGCATTAGGCCGATGTTTTCCGTGAAAATGGATGCACTTAAACCGAACTTCACATCATTGGCGATGTTCAGCGCCTCCTCCATCGAGTCCACCTTGATCAAGGCGATCACCGGACCGAAAATTTCCTCCTGGGCAATTGTCATCTCAGATGTCACATTGTCAAAGATGGCAGGCTGAACATAATAGCCGTTTTGATACTTTCCGTTCTCCAGCTTTTCTCCTCCTATTAAAAGGGAAGCCCCCTCCTGTTTGCCTTTCTCAATGTATGACAGGCAGTTATCAAGCTGATTCTTGCTGGCAATCGGTCCCATCCAGACATCCTCTTTTAAGCTGTCTCCGATTGTAATATCTTTTGTGCGGTGGAGCAGGTTTTCTTTAAAGCGCTCGTAAATTCCGCTTTGTACGATGACACGGCTTGTCGCGGTGCATTTCTGGCCGGTTGAACGGAAGGCCCCCGTTATGACAGCTTCGGCCGCAGCTTCAAGGTCAGCGTCATCAGCTACGATAACAGGGTTTTTGCCGCCCATCTCAAGCTGGTACTTAGCTCCCCTCGCTAAAGCGGCTTGCCCGATGATTTTTCCGACTTGATTTGAACCGGTAAACGTAACGGCGTTTACACCGTCATGCTCAGCAAGCCCCTGCCCGACAACAGAACCCGGGCCTGTCACCAAATTGATGACCCCTGCCGGGAGCCCCGCTTCCTCAAAGCAGGCAATGATCTTTGCGCATGTCACAGCTGTTTCTGTCGCCGGTTTGATGACAACGGTATTGCCGTATACCAATGCCGGCGCCATTTTCCAAATCGGAATCGCCACTGGGAAGTTCCACGGAGAAATCACGCCGACCACACCGAGCGGAACACGGGTGGTAAACATGAGCGCGTCTTTGTCAGTAGACGGAATGACGTCACCCGTTTTTCGCATGCCCTCTCCGGCGTAATAGCGCAGAATGGCAATCCCCCGGGCTGTTTCTCCCTTCGCTTCCGGCAATGTTTTACCCATTTCACGCGTTGCACAGGCGGCGATTTCCTCCAAGCGCTGCTCCATGATATCCGCTGTTTTGTATAAGTATTGGCCGCGCTCGGCACCCGTCAGCTTTCTCCAAGCCGTTTTGGCTTCATTGGCGGCGGCGACGGCACGTTCCACATCTTCAGCTGTTGAATTCTGTACATATCCGACAATATCATTCACATCGGCAGGGTTTTCGACCTTGACCATATCGCCTGATTGAGACTTAACCCACTCTCCGTTAATAAAGTTGAGGTACGTGTTTTGTTCCGTGATCACAGACATGCCCATTGCCCCTTTCGTGTTTTTTCTGGTCAAACCGTCGCGGCTTTTTTCGGAAAACGGTCAGCCGCCTGCTTCAAAATTGCTTCCAATTGCTGATAATGATCTTTTTCAACCGGGCCGACAGGCGGTCTGGCTGTATTCCTTACATTCAAACCCATGATTTCCATACCGGCTTTAATCAAGGATACGGCGTAGCCTTTTCGTTGTTTGCGAATGTCGTTGATCGGCAGAATCACATGCCGATAGAGTTCCTTCACAAGCTCGTCATTTCCATTTTTCAATGCATCATAGAACATTCGCGAAATATGCGGGATATAATTTGAAATCGCTGAAGAGTAAGAGTGGAACCCGATCGGCAGATAAGCCGGCATCGTCACTTCAGCCATCGGCATTCCGTTGAGCCATCCCAAGCGGTCGCCGATCGTATAGACGAGGTTGATATTCAAATCCATATTTCCTACCCCGTCTTTGACACCGACAAGCTGTTCACATTCGGTCAGACGTTTGATCTGTTCAACAGAGAGAACGGCGTTATCGCGCTGATAAAGAATCGCGTTCAAGTCAGTGCTTTCAATAATCGTTTTCGCATACTGGTACAGCCCCTCCTGTTCGCCATGCACCAAATACGGAGGCAGGATCAAGTAGCCGTCGGCGCCTTTTTTCTCCGACAGCTGCGCCCAATCAAGCGCTGTGCTGAGGTTGCCGCCCACCCCCGTGTAGACCGGCACCTTTCCTCCGGCTGCCGAGACTGCGACTTCCACCATTTGCTCATATTCCTTCTGGCTGAGAGATTGGAATTCACCAGACCCACAAGCGATAAATATCGCTTCCAAGCCCTCATTCAGCAAAAACTCAATGTTTTGAAAAAGAGCTTCTTCCTCCAGTTTTCCTTGTGTGTTAAAAGGAGCAACCGGAAAACCTAAAATTCCAGCGGGTGCTTTTCTGATACGGCTCATCAACATAACCTCCTGTTATTTGTGTATACAGCCTCTATCTGTAAGCGCTTTTATTAATTTTTCTTTCACATCCGCTCCTTCCCCATATATCCTTTTGTTTAATCGTATGACAAATAAACAATAAGTCAATATCTTTATTTTCTGATATTTTATAAAAAAGCGGTAAATCACTGTCCGGCCGGGATTCTGCGCAGCAAAAAAACAGCCTGGTCAGCCGGCTGTTTGGTTTATATCCTTCTTTGTTTCATCGTCTCATGCAAAAGCTTTGCTTCCAAAAAAAACACGTGGATGAATTTTTTCATATTTATTCTAGCAGGTGCAAGGGGTTTTGCATCCTTGGATTGGAGTTCTTTCATTTTCTGGCTGACAACCGGAAAATCAAAGAATTTCGATGCATAGGTTTCAAATTTTGGATTCGAAAAATCAGTTGTGCCCAATGAAGCAAAATGGTGCAGCGAATGGATAATCGCTCTGCGGATACGCTGCTCCGAGGCTTTCATTTCGCGATTGACTTCCGTCTGTGAGGCTCCTGTCCCCAGCTTCCGTACCGCTACTTGGGTGAATATTTGTTTTAGCGAAGGGCTTTGTTTTTCGTGCGGCTCGGATTGCTCGTGTTCTGCTAAATACTGCAGGACCGCCATGAGATCATGTGCGCCGCCTTCTCCCATCATGCCCAGCTCGGACAACAGGAATGTTCCTGCCTCTTTTAAACCGCTGTCACTCTTCTGCTGGGGACGCGCTTTCCGTTCAGTCCGATTGACAAGCCGGCTTAGAGAATGCTGAATGGCTCCAATCGAGTGTTCAAGCTCGATCCGCTCCTTCACCTTTTGGAGAACCGTGACAATTTCAATGCGGTTAATCGGCTTATGGATAAAATATTCGATGCCGAGCGAGTACGCTTCCCCGACCATTTCCTTCGCCTCCACTTGAGAGATCATTACGATTTTGCCGGAGTACGTATTCTGGATCTGACGAATCGTCTCAATGCCGTCTCTTCCGGGCATTAACAGATCGATTAATAAAATATCAATCTGCTTAAATTGCAGCATATGCCCTTCCACTTGGCTTCCGTCGTCTGCTTCACCAGCAGCTTCCCCGAGATCTTCGTCCTCAATGATCTGCCTTAAAATTGACCGCATCGCACGGTCATCATCTGCAATAAAAAAACGCATAGCTTTTGGTTCACCCTTTCTGAATCAAATGCCGGACAGGCAGCCTGATGGCAAACACCACTCCCCGCTGCTGATTATCAAACGTGATATCCCCTTCTAGCTCTGTCACGATTTCCTTTACGTAGGAAAGTCCGATACCCGTAGAAGGCGTGCCAAATTCGTCATATTTTGAAGTAAAGCCCGGGTCAAACACAATGTCTCCGATTTTCTCGGAAATCCCGGGGCCATTGTCTTCCACCTGGAATTCTACCATACTCTCATTTGGCTTACGGAGCCTCAGGCTGACCATTCCCTCTTCATCCATAGCCTCTACCGCATTTGCTGTTAGATTATTAATGATCGAAAGCACGATAAATACGTGATATTCGTCATGCTCTCCCTCGATCGAGCAGTAAAAATCAATCTGCTTCCCTAGTGCTTCAGCGTACTTTTCATTCATTCGAATCACGAGCTGCAGCAAATCAGAAGCCCTCATATAATCTCTCAAACTCTCATTCGAAATCAGTTTTGAAAGCCCTGCGAATATCCGCTGGTTGTCCTTTTTCACTTCATGAATCTCTCCGGCCAGTCTCAGGATTCTGCCGCTCAGCTGAACATCCTTGCCCTTCATTTCCCGATAGAGCTGATACGAATCGTTTGTCACTTTCTCTGTCGTTTTCAATGTCTTTTTTAGGTGCACCGTTTCTTCATATAAATTGGAAACGATCATCAGCATGTGCTCGTGCTGCTGCCTTGTCTGTTTTTCTCTCGATTGTGTTTCATATAGCTTCAGCACACTATAAAAGCTCATCACAATAAATGTGTGAGAAATCGCAATCACCGCAATGTCAGTGTTTTTCTCAGGCGTGACAACCGTATGAAAAATGAGAAATTGCACAGCCAGCTCGACACAATCTGACACAACTTCAATCATAAACCCAATGAAACCGAGCATAATCGGCCGTTCACGGAAACGATTGGCCTTTAATATGGAAAACAGACAGGCGTAAGTCATATAAAAGAAAAAGCCAGACGCTTGATCATACAGAATCGGAGTCAGTCCATTGTGTCCTCCGCCCCATAATTCCAGAAAGACGCGGAAAATGAAAACAGCCGCTCCAGTCAGAAAACCCGGCAGCACAGCGGGCACATGCCGCAACAATGATAAAAAGAAGAAAAAAACCGGTGCCCCAAAGCTGACCCGGAATTCTTCATTGAGGGGATAAAATTTCAGTTCACCGGCCAGCGGCACCGTAATCAGCATGAGAGCCAGTATATATCCGTCTTTTTCAATAAACCGTTCAAGTTTTATGTTGATCACATCCTCGCTTTTTATTTTGGGGAATCGGGAGAAAACCTGCAAATTGCTTTTGACCCAGAACATGAGGTTTTTATAAATCTTACTGCTTATTTTCAAAATGTTTTTGTCGTATTTTGTATGATTCTGTAGTCTCCATTATACAGTAATTATACCTTCCGCTATTATGAAAGCGTTTAACGCCCCTTTAGCCTTCGTTTTGATACACCTCAGTCCTTTAAGAAAAAAATCAGTGAGGAGGAATTCGATGAAAGAATTGATAAAAGAGCACCAGAAAGACATAAATCCGGCGTTACAGCTTCATGATTGGGTTGAATACTATCGCCCTTTTGCCGCCAATGGACAAAGCGCAAACTATATCCCCGCATTAGGAAAAGTCAATGATTCACAGCTCGGCATCTGTGTATTGGAGCCTGATGGAACGATGATACACGCCGGCGACTGGAACGTCTCTTTTACCCTGCAAAGCATTTCAAAAGTGATTAGCTTTATTGCCGCCTGCATGAGCCGCGGCATTCCCTATGTGCTTGACCGCGTAGATGTCGAGCCGACAGGTGACGCCTTTAATTCAATCATTCGGCTCGAAATCAACAAGCCGGGAAAGCCCTTCAATCCCATGATCAACGCGGGTGCCCTCACCATCGCTTCGATCCTTCCCGGAGAATCGGCATACGAAAAGCTCGAGTTTCTTTACTCGGTGATGGAAACTTTGATAGGAAAACGGCCGAGAATTCATGAGGAAGTATTCCGTTCTGAATGGGAAACCGCCCACCGCAACAGAGCGCTGGCCTACTATTTAAAAGAAACAAACTTTTTAGAAGCTGAAGTAGAAGAAACACTTGAGGTGTACTTGAAGCAATGCGCTATGGAGAGCACCACAGAAGATATTGCGTTGATCGGCCTGATCCTTGCTCATGACGGGTATCATCCGATTCGACGCGAGCAGGTGATTCCAAAAGATGTGGCAAAATTAGCCAAGGCATTAATGCTGACGTGCGGCATGTACAACGCTTCAGGCAAATATGCGGCGTTTGTCGGCGTGCCGGCCAAAAGCGGCGTCTCCGGTGGCATCATGGCGCTGGTGCCTCCAAGCGCCAGAAGAGAACAGCCTTTTCAATCCGGATGCGGCATCGGCATTTACGGGCCTGCCATTGATGAATACGGCAACAGCCTCACTGGCGGTATGCTGCTGAAGCATATGGCGCAGGAATGGGAGCTCAGCATTTTTTAAATATGAAAAAAGAGGTGATTGTATGCAGCAAATCCTGGAACATATCGTCGGTATTGCAAATGATCTTTTGTGGTCAAAGCTATTAATTGTTTTGCTCCTTTCTCTGGGAATCTATTTTACGTTCAGGCTTAAGTTTTTACAGGTTCGCATGCTGAAAGAAATGGTCAGGGTATTAAGAGAAGGTGCTGCTTCCCGGTCAAAAAACAGCATTTCTCCGTTTCAAGCCTTTTGCATCAGCATGGCGGCCCGTGTCGGAACGGGAAATATTACGGGCATTGCCATCGCCATTGCACTCGGCGGGCCCGGTGCAATCTTCTGGATGTGGATTATCGCCATTATCGGATCAGCATCCAGCTTTGTGGAAAGCACACTGGCTCAGATTTATAAAGTAAAAGATGTAAACGGCTTCCGCGGCGGGCCGGCGTATTACATGGAAAAAGGGCTGAACAAAAGGTGGATGGGCGCGCTGTTCGCTGTGTTAATCACCTTATCGTTCGGTATCGTCTTCAACTCGGTTCAATCCAATACAGTCAGCCTTGCCTTTGAAAACGCGTTTGGCACAAACCGCCTGACATTGGGACTCATTTTAATTGCTGTATTCGGCACGATTATTTTTGGCGGAGTCAAGCGCATTGCAAAGCTGGCTGAATCCATTGTCGTCGTATTGGCTGTCCTGTATATCGGAGTTGCGTTTTTCGTCATTTTCACCAACATTACGCAGCTGCCAAGTGTGCTTGCGCTAATCGTGAAAAATGCGTTTGGCTTTGACCAGGCCGCCGGCGGGGCTTTGGGCGCGGCACTCATGCAAGGCGTCAGACGGGGAATCTTTTCAAACGAAGCGGGAATGGGAAGCGCACCGAATGCCGCTGCCACCGCCACAACAAGCCATCCCGTCAAACAGGGGCTGATCCAAGCTTTTGGTGTACTGACAGATACACTGGTCATTTGTACAAGCACCGCCTTTATCATCCTGTTTTCGGATGCCTATCATACTCCGGGTCTGAGCGGAATCGCCTTGACACAAGCCTCCCTCAGCTCCCATGTCGGATCATGGGCATCAGGCTTTCTCGCCATTCTGATTTTGTTATTCGGATTCTGTGCTTTAATCGGAAACTATTATTATGGCGAAACCAATATCGGCTTTTTGAACAAAAGCAAAAAACTGATTTTTGTCTACCGTATCGGCGTGCTGGCAATGATCGTGTTTGGCTGTGTTGCCAAAGTCCAGCTCGTCTGGGATCTTGCTGATTTGTTCATGGGTTTGATGGTCGTCGTGAATTTAATCGCTATTTTCTTACTATCAAAGGTTGTTTTTACGGCGCTGAAAGACTATACACGCCAGAAAAAAGCAGGCAAGGATCCGGTCTTTTATAAAGATGTGCTCAAAAACCACAATGGCATTGAGTGCTGGCCGGTTTCAGACACAAAGACTGACACGCACAACAAACAAATATCATAAGAAAAGGGTGTTCAGACATATGGGCTGAACACCTTTCTCTTTTTGCGTTTATTGACAAACACGTAAGCCTCCATTACGATTTTCATATCTTTTTCAAAAAAATCTGAAAGAAAGGTACATTCTATGAATCCTATCCAACACATACTAGATACATACCCGCTTATTGTTCTAGACGGCGCCATGGCGACCGAGCTTGAACGCAAGGGCTGTGATTTGAACGACAGTCTGTGGTCAGCAAAAATCCTGATGGAAGAGCCGGAGCTGATTAAACAAGTTCATACTGATTATTTTGCGGCAGGTGCCGATTGTGCAATCACCGCCAGCTATCAGTCTACATTTGAAGGCTTTGCCGCACGCGGGCTGAGCGAAGCGGAAGCACGCCGGCTCATCGAGTTGTCCGTCAGCATCGCAGCTGAAGCACGTGATGAATTTTGGTCGCTTAAAGAGAACAGTTTGAATCGGCCAAAACCCATCATTGCGGCTTCTATAGGCCCTTATGGCGCTTATCTTGCAGACGGGTCTGAGTATCGCGGCAACTACGCAATATCAGAAGATGAACTGATTGAATTTCATCGCCCCCGGATGAAGGCGCTGATTGAAGCCGGAGCTGATGTATTGGCATGCGAAACGATTCCGTGTCTGACTGAAGCCAAAGCGATTGTTCGGCTGTTGAAGGAATTTCCTGAAACGTATGCATGGATCAGCTTCAGTGCTAAAGACGGCCTGCATATCAGTGACGGAACACCTGCATCTGATTGCGCATCATGGCTTGATGAACACCACCAAATTGCAGCACTCGGCATCAACTGCACGCCGCTTCAGCATATCCCTTCCTTGATAGAGGAGTTAAAAAAGAACACGTCAAAACCGATCATTGTCTACCCGAATTCAGGTGAGCAATATGATCCGGAAACAAAAACGTGGAACGGCGCAGCATGCGCAGAATCTTACGGGGCGAGCGCCCGCACCTGGCATGAAAAAGGAGCGAGGCTGATTGGCGGCTGCTGCCGGACAAAACCCGAAAATATTCAAGAAATTGCGGCTTGGGCCCGCTCTTTAAAAACAACTTGACTTATCGGAATAGTTTGTATATTCTAACTTAAAGCCGGTTCGCCGGAGTCTCGTGTCACTTTCTGACATGAGATTTTTTATTAGGAGGAAATAAATCGCTGATAGAAAGTTGGAAAAAGATGAACTCTGCCCACAACAAGAATGAGACAACCTTTCAGAGAAGTATGAAAAGCCGGCACCTCTTTATGCTTTCCTTGGGAGGTGTCATCGGAACCGGGCTGTTTTTAAGCTCAGGTTATACCATTCAGCAAGCAGGCCCGGCCGGAACGATACTCGCCTACTTAGTCGGGGCCGGCATCGTCTATCTGGTCATGCTATGCCTCGGTGAGCTGTCAGTCGCCATGCCTGTGACCGGCGCCTTTCACACCTATGCAGCCAAATACATAGGGCCGGGCACCGGATTTACGGTTGCTTGGCTGTACTGGCTGACATGGACCGTGGCATTGGGATCAGAATTCACAGCAGCCGGCCTGTTAATGCAGCGCTGGTTCCCCCATACATCGGTTTGGATGTGGAGTGCCGTCTTTGCGCTGTTCATTTTCTTGCTTAACGCATTTTCGGTCAAGTTTTTCGCTGAATCAGAATTTTGGTTTTCCAGCATCAAAGTATTAGCCATTGTATTATTTATTCTTTTAGGCGGCTCTGCCATGTTCGGCATCATCCCGATCAAAGGCGGAGAAGCCGCACCGATGCTGTCCAACTTCACCGCGGAAGGCGGGCTTTTTCCAAATGGATTTGTCCCGATTTTGATGACGATGCTGTCCGTTAATTTTGCCTTTTCGGGAACGGAACTAATCGGAATCGCAGCCGGTGAAAGCGTTGATCCTGACAAGACGATACCAAAAGCGATTAAAACAACGGTCTGGCGTCTCTCACTCTTCTTTGTCGGAACAATTTTTGTGCTGTCAGGGCTGATTCCGATTCAAGATGCAGGTGTCATCAAAAGCCCGTTTGTCGCTGTTTTTGACAGAGTTGGTGTACCATACGCAGCCGATATCATGAACTTTGTTATCCTGACAGCGATCCTGTCAGCGGCTAATTCCGGACTCTACGCTTCTTCCCGGATGCTGTGGTCTTTATCAAAAGAAAAAACGCTTCATCCGACATTTGCAAAGCTGACGTCAAAAGGAACCCCTTTTAACGCGCTGGTGTTCAGCATGATCGGCGGCATTCTGTCGTTGCTGTCCAGCGTATTTGCGCCAGACACTGTATACGTTGTGCTCGTGTCGATTTCCGGTTTTGCCGTCGTTGTCGTGTGGATGGGAATCGCTGCTTCTCAATTCATGTTCAGAAAACGTTATATCGAAGCGGGAAACAAGGTTACTGATTTGAAATACAGAACCCCTTTGTATCCGTTCGTGCCGATTGCAGCGTTCCTGTTATGCCTGGCTTCCGTTGTTGGCATTGCCTTTGATCCGAATCAAAGAATCGCACTCTATTGCGGCGTTCCATTTATGGCCATTTGCTATGCAATATATTATGTAAAAAACCGCAAAAGCGAGCCGGCTGCTGATATGACTTATTCAAAATAAAAAGAACCTGCCTTCAGGCAGGTTCTTTTTCGATTTTCACACTTCCACTGTCCAGTTAAACGGCCCTTTCACCTTGCCAAGCTGAATATCTGTTATCGTTTCATACAGCTTTTTCGAGAGGTCCCCGATTTGCCCGTCTCCTACAATCACCGTTTTTCCATGAATGTTGAGTTCACCGACAGGCGTAACGACGGCTGCCGTGCCTGTGCCGAAGACCTCTGTCAATTCTCCGCGTGCAGAGGCCGCATACACCTCATCAATCGATATTCTCTCTTCACGAACCGGAATGCCCCAGCTTCGAATCAATTCAATCGCAGACGCGCGTGTCACCCCGCTTAAAATGCTTCCGCTTAAAGCAGGTGTGACAGCTTCCCCGTTTATGACGAAAAAGATGTTCATGCTTCCCACTTCTTCCACATATTTCTTTTCGATGGCGTCCAGCCACAGTACCTGGTCATAGCCCAGTTCATTCGCTTTCCGCTGTGCCTGAAGACTGGCGGCATAGTTTCCAGCCGTTTTTGCAAACCCGACTCCTCCGTTGACCGCCCGCACATACTCATCTTCGACATAGATTCTAACCGGCTTCAGCTGATCGTCGCCATAATAGGAGCCGACAGGCGAAAGCACGATCATAAATGTATAGCTCCTGGATGCCTTCACACCGAGACTCGGTTCTGTGGCAATGACAAAAGGACGAATATACAGTGACGTTCCTTTTTTCTTTGGAACCCAATCTTTCTCCAGCTCAACTAATTGTGTCAATGCCTCAAGCACCAGCTCTTCGTCTAAAGGGGGCATGCTCATGCGCTCACACGATCTGTTCAGCCGTTTGATATTTTGATCCGGACGGAACAGGAGCACCCTGCCATCCTCTGTTCTGTATGCTTTTAATCCTTCAAAAACAGCCTGGCCGTAATGAAAAACAGATGAAGACGGATCGAGCGTAAGCGGTGCGTACGGTGCAATTCTTGGATGATGCCATCCAATTCCCTCTTCGTAGTCCATCACAAACATATAATCTGTAAAATATTGTCCAAACCCCAAGGAAGACGGGTCGGGCTTTTCCTTATAATATACAGTTTTTTCTCGTTCAATAAGCTTATTCAATCTAATCAGCACACCTTTCATATAATTGTTTAAATATTCAGTCTTTTTAAGGCTGCAAAAAACATACAGCCCTTCCTTTCATGATACGCCGCTCCACACCGATAAATTTCAGAATATTCTTTAGGATCATCAGCTATTATACACCACATTCATTGTCAGATGAAGCTGAAATTAAAGAAAAACAGCCAGTTTTATTCTGGCTGTTTGATTTAGACCGCTAAACAAAGGACGACAATGTGGCAAATCAGCAAAATATACACTGCGAATACAAATTGCCAATTGATCTTCCACGCCCATGCAAACACCACCATCAAAATAGGCAGCATCACAGTCCCCGCCAGCTTGTTAACCGTCAGATCCGGACTGTTCGCAACATCATAATGAATCGGCATCTGCGTCGGCAGAAAAGGGTAAAATACAATTGAAAGGATGAATGCAGCAATCACTGCTCCCCACAGCACTTTTCCATTCGTAAATAAAAACATAGAACCACCATTCCCTTCTTAAAACACATTGCTTTATGAATGATATGACTGTTCTACGGTGAATTTCGTTCGGTCTCCCCGGGTAATAATTTGCGCATATTCCACCACTTCTTCATTTTTATCATAGGTAAGGGATTCTGATAAAAACGCAGGCGCTCCGACATTGGTTAATAAGTGGCCGCTGATCGTTTCATCGGTTAAAATCGGTTCGATCGATTCCGTGCCCCTGCTGATTTCAATATTGTATTTTGTCCTTAACAACTCAAACAGCGAGCCGGTGCATTCCTCCTGCGCCAGCCCCGGTGCCGCCTTCCAGGGAATATATGAGGTATGATACTGCAAAGGTTCCCCCTCGGCGTATCTGACTCTGACAAGCTTGTTGACAGGTTCATTCTCTTTCATTTTCAAAAGCTCGGCAATGGAGTGATCGGCAGGAATCACCACAAGCTCAAGCACTTTTGATTCAGAACGAAGGCCTCTCATTTGTTCTGCAAAGCTCGTAATCTTATGCGGAATCGGCGTTTGTATTTTTGCCGCCGATACAAATGTCCCTTTTCCTTGAATTCTTTTAATATATCCCTCAAGCTCCAGCTGCTGAAGGGCCAGTCTCACAGTTGTTCTGCTGACATCATATTGTTCGCAAAACTCACTCTCCGTCGGCAGCTGATCATTCGCCTGATATTTGCCCGATTTAATCAACTCAATGATTTTAAACTTGATCACAGAATATAAAGCTGTCATTTCATTCTCCCCATTCTGTATGCAATCCGTTCTTTTTCATTGAGACCATAATACCATTTGCCATCCCAATATGAAAGATTTGTATCCTTCTTTTATAACAAATTTTCAGAAATTAATATTGACAGTTTGATAAGGGCGGTGCTAAATTCGTAATGACAAGTATCATAAATTGGTCATAACAAATATGGTGCTTGTCTATCTCTTTGAGGGGGTGTCACATGAAGATTCTAATCGCCGAGCACTACGAAGAACTCTGTAAGTTAAGCGCTGCCATTATTAAAGAACAAATACAAGCTAAGAAAGATACCGTTCTCGGCCTGGCAACAGGAAGCACACCGGTCGGCTTGTATAAGCAGTTGATTTCAGACTATCAGGCAGGCGAAATTGATTTTTCAAAGGTTACTACATTTAATTTGGATGAATACGCTGGTCTCTCTCCATCTCATCCGCAAAGTTATAACCACTTTATGCATGAGCATCTATTTCAGCATATCAATATGCAGCCTGATCATATTCATATCCCGCAAGGAGACAACCCGCAGCTTGAGGCGGAATGCAAAGTATACGAGGATCTCATCCGCCAGGCGGGAGGCATTGATGTCCAAATTCTCGGCATCGGCGCCAATGGCCATATCGGTTTTAATGAACCGGGATCTGATTTTGAAGACCGGACACGTGTTGTGAAGCTCTCGGAAAGCACGATACAGGCAAATGCCAGATTCTTCGGCGGTGATCCGGTGCTGGTGCCGAGACTCGCGATTTCAATGGGCATTAAAACCATCATGGAATTCAGCAAACATATTGTGCTTTTAGCAAGCGGCGAGGAAAAAGCAGACGCCATTCAAAAGATGGCTGAAGGTCCTGTCACGACAGAAGTACCAGCCTCCATTCTTCAAAAACACAATCATGTAACCGTTATCGCCGATTATAAAGCAGCTCAAAAATTAAAGAGTGCACCATGCTCATAAAACAATAAAAGGAGACTGTCATGTTTAAAAAGGCATTTCAAATTCTGCAGCAGCTTGGCCGCGCGTTGATGACTCCGGTTGCCGTCCTGCCGGCAGCAGGTCTTTTGCTCCGTTTCGGAGACAAGGATTTACTGAACATCCCTATTATAAAGGATGCAGGCGGCGTTGTATTCGATAATCTCCCGCTGATTTTCGCCGTAGGGGTCGCGATCGGATTAGCCGGCGGAGAAGGTGTAGCCGGACTTGCCGCTGTCATCGGATACTTAATTTTAACCGTCACCCTCGACAATATGGGAAAATTACTCGGCCTTCAGCCTCCGTATGAAGGAGCCGAGCACCTGATTGATATGGGGGTTTTCGGAGGAATCATCATCGGGCTTCTCGCCGCCTATTTATATAAGCGATTTTCATCAATCGAGCTGCATCCGGTCCTTGGATTTTTCTCTGGAAAACGCTTTGTCCCGATTATTACTTCCGTCAGTTCATTGGTGATCGGCGTCATTTTCTCATTCGTTTGGCCGCTGATCCAAAACGGAATTAACGCAGCCAGCAGTTTAATTGCCGATTCAACAGTCGGCCTGTTCTTTTATGCAACGATCTATCGTTTGCTGATTCCTTTTGGCCTGCATCATATTTTTTATACGCCTTTCTATTTTATGATGGGAGAATACACAGACCCATCAACAGGCAACACCGTAACCGGAGACCTGACAAGGTTTTTCGCGGGAGACCCGACAGCCGGGCGCTTTATGATGGGGGATTTCCCTTACATGATTTTCTGTCTGCCGGCAGTTGCTCTTGCCATTATCCATACCGCGCGTCCGGAAAAGAAAAAAATGATCTCCGGCGTGATGATTTCTGCGGCGCTCACATCTATGCTGACCGGAATTACAGAGCCGGTTGAGTTTTCTTTCTTGTTCGTTGCGCCCGTGCTCTATTTGATTAACTCTATTCTTGCCGGCGTCATCTTTGTCGTTTGTGATTTATTCCATGTCCGCCACGGCTATACGTTCTCAGGCGGCGGAATTGACTACGTCTTGAACTACGGACTGTCTACAAACGGCTGGGTTGTCATTCCTGTCGGGATCGTGTTTGCTTTCATTTATTATTATTTGTTCCGATTTGCGATTCTGAAATGGAATTTGAAAACGCCCGGCCGTGAGACAGATGAAGACGGTCAGAATGAGGAGAAAGCTCCAGTTGCAAAAGACCAGCTTGCCTTTCACGTGCTGCAGGCCTTGGGCGGACAGCAAAATATCGCTAACCTGGATGCATGTATCACAAGGCTTCGTGTGACCGTCCATCAGCCAAGCCAAGTCAGCAAGGATGAATTAAAACGGCTTGGTGCAGTAGGTGTGCTGGAGGTCAACAACAACTTCCAAGCAATATTCGGAACCAAGTCCGATGCCTTAAAAGACGACATCAAAACAATCATGGCCGGAGGCGTCCCTGCCACCGCCGCCGCGCTGGACACGGTAACTGACAAACCGCAGAAGCCCGATTTCGGTGAGACCTTTATTTATCCGATTAAAGGAGAAACAGTCTCTTTAGGGGATGTGCCTGATCAAGTCTTTTCAGAAAAAATGATGGGCGAAGGATTTGCGATTATACCATCAGAAGGAAAAGTCGTTGCACCTGCGGACGGCGAGATCGTCTCGATTTTTCCGACAAAACACGCCATCGGCTTTATGAGCGCCGGCGGTACTGAAATCCTGATTCATGTCGGCGTTGATACCGTCAAACTGAATGGGGAAGGCTTTGAAGCACATGTCACAAGCGGACAAGCCGTCAAACAAGGCGAACTGCTTCTCACCTTTGATCTCGATTACATCAAGCAGCATGCCGCTTCAGCCATAACACCAGTTATTTTCACAAATACCTCTGAAGAAGATCTAAAGCACATTCAAATGAAGTAAAAAAGTCCCCCCTGCTGCGGGAGACTTTTTCGCCAACATAATGAAAGCGCTGTCAAAATAAAATAACTTGAAAAAAGGTGTTTGCATTTGAATCACGAATGATATGAATATGCCTACATTCTATCGTTCTAAAGGGGGATTCATTTGAAAAAATTAATCGCGTTTCAAATTTTAATCGCTTTGGCTGTCGGCGCGGTGATCGGCCACTTTTTTCCTGATTTCGGGATGGCACTGAGGCCTGTTGGAGATGGATTTATCCGCCTGATTAAAATGATTGTTGTGCCGATTGTATTTTCTACCATTGTCATTGGAGCCGCAGGAAGCGGAAGCATGAAAAAAATGGGCAGTCTCGGCATCAAGACGATCATTTGGTTCGAAGTGATTACAACGTTGGTATTAGGGCTTGGACTTTTATTAGCGAATGTCTTAAAACCAGGTGTCGGGCTTGACCTCTCCCATTTGGCAAAAAAAGATATTCATGAACTTTCCGGCTACACAGACAAAGTTGTTGATTTCAAGCAAATGGTTTTGGATATTATCCCTACAAACATTATTGATGTCATGGCCAGAAATGATTTGCTTGCCGTTATTTTCTTCGCCATTTTATTTGGTGTCGCCGCAGCTGGTATCGGCAAAGCTTCTGAACCAGTAATGAAGTTTTTTGAATCTACAGCTCAGATTATGTTCAAGCTCACGCAAATCGTCATGGTCACTGCTCCTATCGGCGTGTTAGCCCTGATGGCAGCTTCTGTGGGCCAATATGGCATTGAACTCCTCCTCCCTATGTTTAAGCTGGTTGGCACCGTATTCCTTGGCCTGTTCCTGATCCTCTTTGTCCTCTTTCCGCTTGTCGGTCTCATCTTTCAGATTAAGTATTTCGAAGTATTGAAAATGATATGGGATCTGTTTTTAATTGCATTTTCCACCACCAGCACTGAAACCATTCTCCCTCAGCTGATGGATAGAATGGAGAAATACGGCTGTCCCAAACGAGTGGTATCATTTGTCGTTCCCTCCGGCTTGTCATTGAACTGTGACGGCTCCAGCTTATATTTATCGGTTTCTTGTATCTTTCTCGCACAGGCCTTTCAAGTAGACATGACATTGTCCCAGCAGCTGCTCATGATGCTTGTGCTTGTGATGACCAGTAAAGGCATTGCAGCTGTACCCTCAGGATCGCTTGTAGTTCTTCTGGCGACTGCCAATGCTGTAGGACTGCCGGCTGAAGGCGTTGCCATTATCGCGGGTGTTGACCGCGTCATGGACATGGCGAGAACGGGCGTGAACGTACCGGGACATGCGATCGCCTGTATCGTGGTATCAAAATGGGAAAAGGCCTTCCGCCAAAAAGAATGGGTTTCCGCAAACAGCCAAACTGAAAGCATATAGAAAAAAAGAACACCTCAATACGAGGTGTTCTTTTTTTATTCAGCAGCAGCGTGATCTTCTGTTTCAATCGCTGCCAGTCTTGCGTTTACTTCTTCTTCTGTCATATTATGCTCTTTCACATACAGGTTTCTTGGGTTCGTGCGGCATTCGTGGCTGCAGCTGCGCATATATTTATACTCATTTTCCGGTGTGCATATCATTTTTTTATTGCAAGATGGATTTGCGCAGTTCACATAACGCTCACACGGTTCTCCTGTAAAGTAGTCCTTGCCGACAATCACATGCTCGACACGGTTGACAGGCACGCTGATTCTTTCATCAAATACGTAACACTGGCCGTCCCAAAGCTTGCCTTGCACCTCTGGATCTTTTCCGTATGTCACGATTCCGCCGTCAAGCTGTGCTACATCTTCAAAGCCTTGCTTCACCAGCCATCCTGAGAACTTTTCACAGCGTACGCCGCCTGTACAGTACGTTAAAATCTTTTTGCCTTCAAGCATATCTTTGTGTTCTTCGATCCATTCAGGTAATTCGCGGAAGGCTTCGATGTCAGGACGGACCGCACCTCTGAAATGGCCAAGGTCATACTCGTAATCATTACGCGCGTCGATGACAATTGTGTTTGGATCCTGCATCTTCTCATAAAATTCTGCAGGCTTCAAATGCTGGCCTGTTGTTTCGTTCGGATCGACATCATCTTCAAGACGAAGCGTTACAAGCTCTTTTTTATGGCGGACGAAGATTTTTTTGAAGGCATGGCCTTCTGCTTCATCAATTTTAAATACCATGTCCGCAAAACGAGGATCAGCTTTCATCGTTTCCATATATTTTTCAGTCTGTTCAACCGTACCTGATACCGTACCGTTAATTCCTTCAGAAGAAACAAGGATACGGCCTAACAAACCAAGCTCCTTACAAAAAGCCAGATGCTGCTCTCTAAACGCCTCTGGATCTTCAATCGGAACATATTTATAGTAAAGTAATACTCTGTATTGTTTTTCCATGTTTTAAACACCCTGTTCAATTATAGTTAGTTGCTATGCACACTCTTACTATATCATACAGGAAAATGCCGCAAAGATGAACAGATCCGCCCAGACTGATAAAAATAACCAAGCTCTTACAAACCTAAGCAGCACAAGGGTTTATTAAAAACAAATAGTATTTTCCATTAACTTACTAGTAAAAGTAGTTGTCTGAAAACTATTTTTGTAGTTCCTCTTCAAAAGATAAATTTACCGGTTCATCTAAAAGTTCTCCCGGCATTTCAAGGTTTGTTGAAGGAACGCTCTCATCTACCTCTTCAAAAACAACATGATCCATCCACACCTGACCCGGCCCAGATAATTGAACGCCAAAAGATATCACAGCGCTATTTTCTGGGACATCTAAAACGATAGCATAATGATTCCAATTGGTTGTTCCGGTAATAGGTCTGTTGCTCATATTATCAAATTGGAGAACATCATCAGCAGCACTGTCAACCCGCATCCAAAGTGAGGCAAAATGCTGCACCCCCTTTGTTTTGATAAAACTTGATAGACGAAGCCTTTTTCCTAGATAGCGATCTGCTTTGAATTGCTGCATCATCGTCGCAAATTCACCGATATCCTGCACCATCGTTGACTTTAAATACCCTGAAGCTTTTCCCTGATGTACATTTTCCCGGTCAATCCCCATTTCGAATTGGAACGGATGGCTCCCGCTCAATACCCAGCCTTTCATTTTTTTCTCCATGTAAGATTCCTCCTTTTTTGAAGTAAAGCGTTTCATAAATGTTCGGTATGCTCCTGGCGGCATGTGATACATCTTTTTGAACGTCCTCGTAAATGCTTCTTGAGATTCAAACTGATAATACAAAGCAATATCGATAATACGATGATCTGTATAAAGCAAAGCTGCCGCCGCATTCGCAAGACGTCTTAACCGAATATAAGAAGCAACCGACATGCCGACTTCTTTTTGAAAAATCCGATGAAAATGGAATTTTGAAAAGCTTGAAACGTTAACAATATCCTCGTTTGATATTTGCTCATGTAAATGTGATTCAATCCAATTGATTGTTTTCTGGACAGCTTTTTCATAATACATTGCACGCTCCAATCTCCTTTCTGTTTTAGAATAATGGATCACGGATTATATGTTTTGATTATTTTTGCGATATGTAAAAATCCCCTGTTTACCACAGGGGACACCGCTCACTTGATAATGACTGACGGCGTGATATGCTCCAGCCAAATGACACCATCATATTGTTCCTTCAGGATCATCTGCTCTTCCATGTACCCCAATAGAGCGCAGTCCGCGGGGTATACATCCACGAAGTGCCTTTCTTGTTTTTTGTATGGAGAAAATCAACAAAAACAGCCGGTCGGTCCGCCGCTTTCAGCAAAGCTTCAATGCTCCCAGACGGCGGCGGGCTTGTAACCGGCTTAACAGTCTTATTATCGGAGCTATCAAGACTCGCACCTGAGTAAGCATAAATGCCAATCGTATATGTTTGTTTTTTCAGCCGCTCCGGCAAATAATCACCCATGTTAGGGCCGTTTAGCTGTACCCAGTCCTTTATCATCTTCGTATTCTGTTTGCGTAGATGGTAATAGTGGCCCCAGACAATGATTTTCTTTTTCGGATAAAGGGTGTCGGCTACCCACTGAAATTGTTCAGCCATCATGCGGTCTCTCATAAAGAATGAAAAATTCTCAATATTCTCCGGATACTCCTCTAGTTTTTCTTTCATTTCTTCCAGCATATATGTTTCCATTACGTCAATTCTCAGCTGAAGAGAATGCATAAACATCTCATAAGCTTTCGGCTCTTTTGGAAGGTTTTCTTTTAGCTCTGAAGCATGTGTTTTAGTGAACTTGATCAGCTTCTGATAGATTTTCACAAGCTTTTCCTTCTTTTGCGAAAATTCATCAAACGTATTGCTGTCTGTCACTAATGTTGAAAAATCATTTTCTGATTGGGAGAGCAACTCTGCTTTCTCAGGGTCCACCGCTTTTACCCAATGAGTCGCAGCATCATTGAATGAATTCTTCATGCTTTGAATATCAAAACCGGTAAGGATCAGCGGATCGCCTTTCTCTTTTTGCTCTTTCATGTAATCAAACAATTCAACGACATCTTCTGTGTGCCATACAGCGTAAATGGAGTTTTTCATCGTGCTTTTAGGGGTTAATTGGTCCATATTAAGGTAGGATGCATTTGTATCAGGAAAGCCAGACTCAAATGCCAATACATCGTATCCCAGCTCTTCGTGGAGATATTTGATCATTCTGACCTTTGTGGCGTTGATTTCACCAGCGCCGTGTGTCGTTTCCCCTAACTGAACGATTCGTTTTCCTTTCAGCACCTTCTTCAGAAAGTGAAGGTCTTTGTTTGAAGCATTGGAAGCATCCAGTGGCTGTGCATGTCGTTCAATCCATGAATCCCAATATTTTTCTTCAGAAGCAGCACGTGCCGAGACTGAAAAAGAAGAAAACGCCAGACAGACAATCAGCAGCGGCAGAGTCATTCTCACTATCATTCGTTTCAATTCTATCTCTCCTTTTCTGCTAGGTTCTCTAGTCATTACGAGATAGATATAGAAAAAGATTCCTTTTTTCACCAACAAAAAAAAGCTTCTCTGTTGAAAGAAGCTTTAGCTGGATTCTCTCATCACCTGATGAAAGTAAAACCGATACGTATTTCGTAAAAATGTCTCAACCGGAAGCTGCACATCCGCTTGGTATTTGCTGATGATGAATGGAAACCGCTCGATTCCTTTTTCGCGCAAATTGTTCGCTTGTTCATCATCTATTTCCTTCTCTTGCAAAACCGCTTCAACGATCGGCCAGCACACTTCTCGCACTTGCCGCAGGACGGCTTCATCTCCGGTGTTCTGATAATCTGTAATCCAGCTGATGATTTGTTTCTCCATAAGTCTCACCTTTCTTCAAAAAAAGAGGCGCTGCGTTTATGCAAGCTCCTCTTTTTACTCTTCATAACCTATCAGTTCTCCGACTTGGACTTCTTGGCCTTCTGCTAAATGGGCGGACGGCTGGAACGCGTCTTTTTCAAAAATCAAAATGACCGTTGAGCCAAATGAAAAGTATCCCAGCTCTTCGCCGATCTCCAATTCAGTACGGGTATTCGTCTGCACGATAGAATTAATATTCATCGCGCCGACAGGAATCATCAGGAGATTTCGGCTGCCGCTATTCAGCTCGTACACAAACCGGTAATTTTTCGACAGCACATCTTTCCCGTATTTTAAGCCTAGTTGATTTACCGGGTATGAGCGATTTCCAAGCTCGGCCAGCTTTTGATACCTGCAGCTGATCGGAGAATGGAAACGGTGATAATGCCTCGGGCTTAGATACAGCACGACGAAGTAACCGCCATTGTATTGATGGTCTGCGCTTTTACAGCCGGTCAGCTCAGCGAATGAGTAATCTTTTCCCTTCACCGTAAAGGTTTGATTCGGGTTGATGATTCCTACCGTCTGAACTACACCATCAACAGGGCTGACCACCGCATGCGCCTCTTTTGACACAGGGCGCCGCTCCAGATTTATTTGTCGAATGAACAATTCGGACAGCGATCCGTAATCAGCAGCCGTACCGTCCACATCATCCCAATTCAGCCGAAAATGTTTTGAGAAAAGCGGAATGACCGGTTTGCTGATTTTCGACTCGCAAAATCCTTTAATCAGATAGGATGACAAACGATGATTCGTCAGCTCTATCAATGATCGATACAGAATCTTTACAGCCGTATTAAACATGAATAATCCCTATAACCCTTCCGATTGTAATAAAAACAAAGCACCATAAAAAGGCGCCGATTGCAGCAAACGCAACATACGTTTTCAGATCCATTTTGCCGATCCCCGAAAAGTAGCACGTCACATGTCTGACGCCGGGAATAAAATAACCTAAAATAAGAGAATATGGACCGTATTTCTTCATCCATTTTTCCACTTTCATCATTCTTTTTTCTTTTAAGCCGACCCACTTGCCGTACTTGTCAATAAACGGGCGTCCGGCTTTTCTGCCAATCATGTAGCTGATCAGCATACCTAACAAAGCCCCGACAAAACTAATCAATATCGAAAGCTCATAATTCAATACATCGGTATGCGTGAAATAGCCAACAACGGTCATCATCACTTCATCTGGAATCGGCAATCCTACAATTCCTAATACCAGCATCAAAAAAATAGCGAGATAACCGTAATCCGCTATGAGCTGCTGAACTAATTCCATCTCCCAGACTCCAGGTTTTCTGCCGCATGTTTTTTAAAATGAGGGAATTTTATTTTACTCACCATCAAATATGAGAGTCCGCAAGTGCCGATTGCCAGAAGGATCGGGTTATAGGTGAAGCTTAAAATAACGAGACACATGCCCGCAAACGGAATCGGCATACCGATAAACGTCGGGAGCTTGCTTTGTTCAATGTTAAATTTAGAGAGGCGAAGCATTCCGCAAATGCTGTACGTCAATGCGCATAAGATCCCGATAAATGGCAGGGTATACAACGCGACACTGTAAGCAAGCATAGAAGGAGCCACCCCAAACGTAACCAGATCGGCAAACGAATCCAGTTCTCTCCCCATATCAGAAACGGCATTCAGCTTACGAGCAGCCATCCCGTCAAAGAAATCAAGGAACATGCCTGTAAAAATAAAAAGCACTGCTGAATGAATGTTGTGATATAGCAAGGAATGAATCGCCAGCAATCCGCAAATGAAGTTTCCTATCGTAATCATACAGGGGATGTAATTCACAGTGTAACCAAACCTCCAATTGTAAAACCATCTATATTATTTGACGATAGTGATCGAATAGCGTTACAGGAAAAATTTTTCTCCAATAAGCATGATAACATAGAATGCTCACAAAAAAAGCAGCATTCAAATTCTATTATTATACAACATTTGTTACCTTTTGAAAAATGAATGCCAATCTTTTCATGTTCCTTACTATTTTATTCCCCCGCATAAAAAGGACAAGACGCGTTGATTGACGTACTCTGACTGCTCCAGAGATAACAGATGTCCGGCGTTCTTTACGATTTCAGCCTGAATTCCCGGCACCAATACCGAAGCCCGCTCAAAGGCCATTTGCTGATGGTACATGGCCTCGTGCTCACCGAACATCAGCAGTACCGGGACTTGTATCGATTTCAATTCCTGGTCTGTGAACACGTACGGAAAGCCGTTTTCTGTCGGCTTCAGGCTCCTTTGCTCATCCTGCCATTCCACGCCCGCCACAATTTGTCTTTGCAGTAAAGGATGCAGATCATAACTGTCGCCTGTGATCCACTTGATATATGATTCAGCTCCTCTTGCCCCTGTAAGCTCTGCAGCGTATTTATAGACATCCGGATGAAATGAAATAAACGCTTCAGCGGGACTCATAACAACCGCCCGCTCTACTCTTTCAGGCGCGCGGAGTAAGAAATTCACGATATGGGACCCGCCAAGCGAAAGGCCGGCCAGGTGTGCCGTCTCAAGTCCAAGAGAATCAAAGACATCTTTCATCCATTCTGCAAAATCAGCTCTCGTTTCCATGGCTGATGATGGTATACTTTTATTTTTGTCTCCTATTATATCGACCGCATATGTACGAAATTGACTGCTCCACGCTGCGATATTCGGATACCACATCGCAGAGCTGAAAAGGCCTCCGTGAAGCAAAATGAGCGAAGGTGCGTCCTTTGGCCCACTTGCAATGATATGTGTTTTTCCAAAACGAGTAGAAACATAGAATGCTTCCGACTCAATCGGCCACAAAGAAAGGCTTTGATCATATGCCTGGTAAAAGCGCAGACCACTTTCAACCGCGGCAAACTGCATTGAATCTTGTATCATCTTCTTCTTTTTCCTCCGGGTATGATTGATATAAAGGATAACGCCCCTTTTGTCTCGTAAGAAAAAATACCTATTTCTTATTATCTCACATAATAAATTTCCAGTATATAGTTTGGTTTCCTGCAATAAATAAAAAAGGCAGTTCCCTTAAAATCAAGGAAACTGCTATTCTTTGAAGACTAATGGAATGGCATGATCTTTCATATCCTCTGTTAACGAGATGTGATGGGTTACTGATGTTTCACCCTTCGTCAACGCGACTGAGTAATCGCCTTTTCTGCCGGTATCCCATTTGATATCTCCGTTTTTGTCTGTTTTACCGAGTATCTCGCCAATCTCTGTACTCGGCTCCTCATCTGAAGAGGGCGCTTTGACAATCGTCACTTGAACCCCTTCGACCGGCAGCCCCTTAGCATCCTCCACATGAAGAGTGACAGGAATAGTCGTTTCTTTTTGAGAAGAATGCGTCTGCGAACTGCACCCGCATAAAAACAAAATAGACATGAATATGGCTAATTTGCTGTATTTATTGATTTGCCCAATATTGAATATTGTTGAATACATCGTTCGTCACCCTTGTTCCCAAGTTATATGACGATCCTCCGTTCGTGTGAATGGCAATAGCTGTCTGCCCTGTATCACTGTAGTTTCGATAAACAGGCGAGCCGCTTTGGCAGCCGTACGTATCGGTTGTATAGGTCAGCTTATACGTTTCAGCGGAGCGAATCGGCTTTGTATCAGACCACATCGTGCCAAAGGTTTTGTCACACGGGAATCCTGTCACTGACGAGGAAAGGCCCACGGGACTGCTGCTGTTTGTAGTCCGGTAGCCGTACCAGCCAACCGTGTTTCCAGGAGAACCGTTTAATTTAATAGCTCCGTAATCATAATTAGTGTCTTTGCTTTCCGTCCATCCTTTGACGGAGTAAAACATCGTGCCTGAATAAGTACCGTACGGATATGACGAACCATTGCGGCCCGGCGCGGCAGTTATCGTCGAAGCCCATCCATGATCCTGGCTGTACACACAATGTCCAGCCGTGACGACTGTATTTGGATTGACTAAAAATCCGGTACATCCATAAGTGCTTGAAGTGTTGGGATACTTGATTGACAGTTGAACGGTTGCTCTATATGGAAAAGATGTCGTGCTGGAGATTCTGGTGCGTTCATCAGTTCCGATAATGCTCGAAGGCTGTAAGGTTTGAATATTTTTCTCCAGTTCCGTTTGGCCGCCGTATAACGATTTACTTGCTTTTCCGGTTCCCTCATAAGGGGCGGAAACCTGTTCTGCTTTTGACGTTTGGTTTTTCGGGGCATCAGCTTCTTTACCAGTATTCGATACAGAAGTTTGCGGGTTCTCTGCCGCTTTTGCCGGTACGCCAAAAGAAACCGCTGCTGCCAAAGCCAAACACAAAACCGTTAAGTAAGCGAACCATTGTTTTCTGAATCTTGGAACTAATTTCATTTTGTCATCTCCCTCCTTTAGTGTCAACCACCCGTATCGATGGAAGACTTTTACATTATAATCAGGTTTCTGATTCTTATGATAAAACTTTTACGGAGAAAGAAAAAAACAGGCCTTGTCCCATGACAAGACCTGTTCAAACTCTATTTTAAAATTAGCTGGTCCAACGCTTTCTTTGCATTCTCTCTTGCCGTTTCAACTGAATCAGCAGCAGAAAGCGCAACTGCCATACGACGTCCGGCTTTTGTTATCGGCTTTCCAAAGACGCGCACTTGAGTCTTTGGGACTGCCAGTGCGTTTTCCAATCCTTCAACAGTGTAATCCGCTAATTCTTCCGGCGCTTTGAGGGGCCTGCTGGCGCCAGGAGAAAGCTGTGTGATTTCTGTAATCGGAAAGCCGAGAATCGCCCGGACATGCAGCGCAAATTCTGACAAATTTTGCGTCACCAGCGTGACAAGACCCGTATCATGCGGACGAGGAGATACCTCACTGAAATATACCCTATCTTTCGCAAGGAACAGCTCAACACCAAACAGGCCGTATCCGCCAAGCTCATCCGTGATCGTTTTCGCAATATGCTTCGCTTCTTCTATTTGCTGCTCTGTCATATCATGCGG
This sequence comes from Bacillus sp. PS95, assembly GCF_037963565.1. Lineage (NCBI taxonomy): Bacteria > Bacillati > Bacillota > Bacilli > Caryophanales > Bacillaceae > Bacillus > Bacillus sp. PS95. The sequence continues at coordinate 248,879 of NZ_CP150160.1, read as the reverse complement.
CTGCCACGATTCGATATAATCCCCGTCCTTTTGCACATGACCGATCGGCTCACAAAATGCCGTACCGTTAACCGCACGTACGGTTAAGAGTGTGATTTCTGATTCGAAAGGGATAAACTCCTCAACGATCACGCGGCCGTTTTTCACCCGTCCGCCTTCCATCGCCGTCTCCCAGCAGCTCTCTAAATCCGCTTCAGAGCGGCACACACTTTGGCCTTTTCCAGAAGAACTCATCAATGGTTTAACGACACAAGGAAAACCGATCTGAGCTGCCGCTTGTATAAATTCATCATATGTATTCGCAAATTCATAGCCAGCTGTCGCAAGTCCAAGCGTTTCCGCCGCAAGTCGTCTGATGCCTTCCCGATCCATCGTCAGCTTGGCCGCACGGGCATTCGGGATAACGTGAAATCCTTCCTCTTCAAGCTTCAGCAATTCATCCGTCGCAATCGCCTCAACCTCAGGCACAATCAAATCCGGATTTTCTTTCTCAATGATGGTTCTGATCTGCTCTGGGTCCAGCATATCAACGACATAACTGTTATGCGCGACCTGCATCGCCGGAGCATGCTCGTAACTGTCAACTGCCACCGTCTGTACCCCAAGACGCTGGGCTTCAATCACTACCTCTTTACCTAATTCACCTGAACCTAACAATAAAACCTTCTTTGATTGATACATCTTTGCCCCTCCTATCTGTTCCAAACCATTATAACTGAAATATTTGAAAAATAAATTTTTATTAAAAAAGATAAAATTATTATTGAGGGTTAAAATCTTTTAAATTCTTAAACGAAAGCAGACAAATAACGGTCTGCTTTCTCTATTCCTAAACAGCAACATCATACAAGAAATCCCCCAAAATCATGCTACACTTAATCCAAGACCACCACACCGACAGGAGGCATCCCATGCAAAACGAAACCCGCACACTGCAGCTTGACCCACACCTTCATATAGAAGCCTACCGCTTCAAGGGAATTATGCAGAAGTTCCCGAACCACTTTCACGATTATTATGTGATTGGATTTATTGAAAAAGGGCAACGGTATCTGGCCTGTCAGGATCAAGAATATATCATCAATCCAGGTGATCTTCTCCTCTTTAACCCCCGTGACACGCATAGCTGTGAACAGATTGACGGCCGGACGCTTGATTATCGGTGTATCAATGTCATGCCGGATATCATGGAGAAGGCGGTGAAAGAGATTACTGGCTCCGGGCATCTCCCTTATTTCTCCCAGCATGTGTTATTCCGCCATGAGCTGACAGCCAGCCTGCAGGAATTGCATATTTTGATATCCGAGGAAAAACAAGCTTTGCGTAAGGAGGAGCTGTTTCTTCATCTATTAGAGGAGCTGATCCGCCATTATTCAGATGTCACGTTCCTTAGCAGCGTTCCAGAACCATCAGACGAAGTCAAAATGGTTTGTGAATTTTTAGAAGAGCATTATGCCGAAAATGTTACACTCAATGATTTGAGTGAATTAACAGGCTGGAGCAAGTATCATTTATTGCGTTCATTTACAAAACAAAAAGGCATTACCCCTAATAGCTACATGGAAACAATCCGGATTAATCAAGCCAAAAAACTCCTTGAACAAGGGGTAAGGCCGATTGATGCGGCATTTCAGACAGGATTCAGCGATCAGAGCCATATGACGAAGTTTTTTAAACGGCAGGTGGGGCTGACGCCGAAGCAATACATGAAGATTTTTGAAAAGGAGCTTCACAGATGAACATACAAAGAGAAACTTCGGGGCATATCGCAGCCATTGTGACCATTCTGATTTGGGGGACGACCTTTATTTCGACAAAAGTTCTGCTGGCTGACTTCTCTCCAATGGAAATATTATTTTATCGGTTTTTGATGGGCTTTATCGCTCTTATCCTCGTCCGTCCCAACATGATTCCGTTCAGAAATTGGCGGCAGGAGCTGTTGTTTGCCGGAGCTGGTTTATTTGGCGTAACCTTATACTTTCTATTAGAAAATATAGCTCTCACCTATACATACGCCTCCAATGTCGGCATGATCGTGTCCATTATACCGATGATCACTGCGGTTTTGGCCCATTTTCTGCTCGAAGGCGAAAAATTGCGTCTGACTTTTTTGATTGGATTTATCTCGGCACTGATCGGGCTTTTATTGATTACGTTTAACGGCAATGTGGTACTGCGTCTAAATCCGCTCGGAGACATCATGGCAGCCGGGGCTGCTCTCGTGTTTGGCGGATACTCGATATTCATGAAAAAATTAAGCGCCTACGAATACCACATCATCGAGCTGACACAGAGAGTATTTTTGTATGGTTTATTGTTTATGGTTCCCGCTTTATTTTTGTTCGACTTCCATTTTGACCTAAGCCGATTTTCATCTGCTTCAAATATACTCAACATGCTTTTCTTAGGGATTGGCGCTTCTGCCCTGTGCTTCGCCACTTGGAATTATTCAGTTGGCGTGCTCGGAGCCGTCAAATCCAGTGCGTATATTTACATGGTCCCGGTTATCACGATCGCCGCTTCTGTCCTGATTCTGCACGAAAACATGACATGGATCGCTCTTCTAGGAGGCGCGCTTACACTTTTAGGCCTCTACATTTCAGAGCTGAAACCGAAAGCGAAGCTGATGGAGAATGGATGTAAAATGGATGCTTAATGTCTAAATTACAGTTTATGGGTAGACGACAGACATCTCACGCTGCGTTACAAATCAACTATTATAAAAATATGTTAAATAGTCTCAACTTCCCAATAGATGTTTGAGGTTTTACGCTTATAATCGTTCAGAACGCTTCAAACAAAAATCCGAAAACGCCCGCATAGTCGGTATGATCGACTTCGTATTAGAACAAAAATACAAAAAAAGCATCTCTGAATAATCCCAAATCAGAGATGCTTATCCTCTGCTCTCATCACTTCTCTACCACAGCCGCACTGTCACGCGTAACCGCAGCTGGCTCCCTCAGCATCATATTCATTACGCTCGCAAGCACGAGCATTCCAATCGACAAATAAAAAGCCAGTGTATACTCACCCGTTACCGTATAGATGACGCCGGGCACATACGCACCTAGTGCCGATCCGATCTGATGGGCGAGTGACAGCCAGCCAATCATGAGGCCGATCGAGTAGTTTTGAAAGTACTGGGTGGCGAGCATTTGAGTCGGTGCTACCGTTGCAAAGTCCACTAATCCAAACAGAATCGCAAAGGCTAAAAGCAAGTAGGGCTCGTGGCTGTAAATAAGAATCACGATCGACAGCGCCCGCACCGCATATAAAAAGCACAGGATTTTCCGGCTGCTCCACCGGTCCGCTACAATTCCGGACAGCAAGATGCCAGCAATATTAAAGCCTGCCAGCAGACTGACAGCAGCACTCGTGACTGTCGTTGAAAAGCCATGATCATGAGAAAACGGAATCAAATGGGTATCCATCAGCCCCACGGTCGTAAATCCACAGATCAAAAACGGAAAAATCAAGAACCAGAATTGCCTCATACGAAACATCCCGGCCACTGAAAGAGCTGTTGTTTTGGGTGCTGTTTCTTTTTCTGATGCAGCCAGTCCGCCTATCGGCTCTGTATTCTTTTCTGAAGGATTGTTCCGAAGCATCAGCAGCGCAGCCGGAAAGACAATCACGATTAACAGCAGTCCCAACACCACAACCGTCAGCTTCCAGCTAAACCAATGGATCAACATGAGTGAGCCGGGAACGAGAAGCATTTGCCCCGCGCCAAAGCCTGCTTCCATGATCCCAAAGGCTAGTCCCCGCTTTTTGCTGAACCAATTGACGACCAATACACTTGCCGCCACATTCGACGCTCCTCCCACTCCAAGCGAGACACCCAGCCCATAAAGCAAAAACAGCTGCCAAGGCGAAGTCACAAGGTATGTTAAGAAAATGCTGACTCCTGTCAGTAACGCACTCCATGCCAAAACAGCCCGGGCACCCCATTTGTCCACAAGCCGACCGATCACAGGCTGTGATATGCCATAAACAATAAAACTCATCGTCGAAATCAGCGAGATGGTGCTTCTATCCATTGAAAATTGCCGTTCCCACGGCTCCACAAACGCACCAAACGACAGCCGCACCCCCTGAACCGCCAATAAGATCAAAAAGGTGACGGAGACGATGATCCACGCATAATGCAGTCTTTTCATGACAGCTCCAAATCCCACCGTTCTTCTGTCAGCTGCTGTCCCCATAATGGCGCTTCTTGTTTTACTTCACTTATCCTGAATCCAAATTTTTCATAGAGCGGACGAGCCTCAGCCATGGTGCTCACCGTCCAAAGGAAAATGCGGTCAAACTTCATGTCTTGGCAGTATGCAATCAGATGCTCCAGCAATTGCGTGCCGAGCCCCCTGCCCCGAAAATCCGCATCAACCAGAAACCATCTGAGCTGGACTGTCTTTTCATCGTGCTTGACCAACCCGACAGAGCCGGCAAATTTCCCGCCGCTTTCCGCAATCCATATTTTTTCGATGTCAGCGTCAAATGTCTCCTGAAGATAAGCTAAAAACGTGTCATCCCAACCGTGAGCCTCCGCGTAAAATTGTCTTTGTTTCTCAATAAGGAGTTGAAGATCCTCCGAAAGAAAATAATCTCTAATCGATATCTCTGATGCTCTGGCAGAAAGCGACTGTGAAAGGATCGCTTCAATCTCTGCCATCGCCTCGGCAAGCTTGTGCTGCTCCTTTTGGTTGATTTCCTTCAGCATCAGTTCTACTTGTTCGTTGGCTTTCTCCTCCAGCTTTTTATAAATCGTTTTTCCTGTTTCTGTGACAAAAATGTAATGGTGGCGGGCGTCATCTTTGCTCCTCTGTTTATAAATCAAATCTTCTTTTTCAAACTGCTTCACAATCCTGCTGACATATCCCCGGTCAAGCCCCAGCTTATCCTGAAGAGCTTTTGCCGTACAATTAGGCGTATTATAAATCTCAAATAAAATCCGTGTTTCTGTTAAGGAAAACGGGCTGTCGTAAATGTGCTCATTAAGGAAACCAAGGACGTTTGTATAAAATCGATTGAACTTTCTGAATTTTAACCCGACAGATGATTCTCTTGTTTTCAAATCAATCCCCACTTTCTAATATCGTTGACTAAAGCAATTATAATCACATATAGTTGCTTTAGTCAACGATATGTTAGAAAGTGAGGTCTTTTTAATTTCCTGATTCCTTCCTTTTCCTTACCACAATCAATGTGATATAGGATAAAGCCAGAGAAACCAAGCTATAGACAACAGCCCATCCCAAAAATGATTGATTAAAAATGGTAAAGGTGAGCACAAGAGAAATCACCAAACTAAGCATTGGCATCAGATACGGGTTTTTACAAATACAGGTCCCGACAATCGATAGCAGCATAATTCCTAACGGTAAAATAAAGAATGCGATATCTAATTCATCCACCTTTAAACAGCCTCCCTCCAGATTTTTATGTTACTAGTAAAAAAATATAATTGCATTTAGTAAAAGGATAATATTTACTTCCCTAAGGCCCAATTTGAAAATTACCCGTTTACATTCGCTCCGGACTATGATAATTTAAGAAAGCGCTATCATGATAAGTTAATAGCTTGGATGGAGATGAGGAGAGCCAGGAATCCAACCCCTTTTGACAAGGGGTGTTTTCTGGCTCTATTTATTTTTTGGGAAAGGAGGCACGCCACACATCCAGCACAAACAGCAAAGGGGGATAATTATTAATGCTTAATATATTTAAACCGGCTCCTCATATTGAGAGACTGGATGATTCAAAGATGGATGCGGCATACAAACGGCTCAGGCTGCAAGTATTCATTGGTATTTTCATTGGCTACGCAGGCTACTACCTGCTGCGGAAAAACTTTGCCTTTGCCATTCCTTATCTGCAGGAACAGGGATTTTCGAAAACAGAACTGGGTTTGGTGCTGGCCGCTGTGTCCATTGCGTACGGCTTCAGCAAATTCATCATGGGAATGGTGTCAGACCGCTGTAATCCGAGATATTTTCTGGCAACAGGCCTATTTTTATCAGCAATCGTTAATATTCTATTCGTTTCAATGCCTTGGGTGACTTCGAGCGTCACCATCATGTTTATTTTTATGTTTATCAATGGATGGTTTCAAGGAATGGGCTGGCCGCCATGCGGCAGGACGATGGCCCATTGGTTCTCCATAAGTGAACGCGGCACAAAAATGTCAATCTGGAATGTCGCCCATAACATAGGCGGCGGTATTCTTGCTCCGCTTGTCACTCTTGGGATCGCGATGTTCGTCACTTGGAAAAGCGTGTTTTTCTTCCCTGCCATCATCGCCATTATCATTTCATTTTTAATTGTTTTATTGGTTCGTGATACGCCTCAATCCTGCGGACTCCCGCCAATTGAAGAGTATCGGAATGACTATCCAAAACACGCTTTTAAAAATCAGGAAAAAGAATTAACAACAAAAGAAATTCTTTTTCAATATGTGTTGAACAACAAATTTCTTTGGTACATCGCTTTTGCCAATGTATTTGTTTATTTCGTGCGATACGGCGTGGTTGACTGGGCGCCTACTTACTTAACAGAAGCCAAAGGCTTTTCTCCTGAAGACTCACGCTGGTCGTATTTTCTTTACGAATACGCAGGCATACCGGGAACGATCTTGTGCGGCTGGATCAGTGACCGATTCTTCAAAAGCCGCCGGGCACCGGCAGGCGTTTTGTTTATGGCGGGTGTTTTCATTGCCGTATTGGTGTACTGGCTGAATCCGGCCGGCAATCCGCTCGTAGACAATATTGCCCTGATCAGCATTGGCTTCTTAATCTACGGACCTGTTATGCTGATCGGCCTGCAAGCGATCGATCTAGCACCGAAAAAAGCAGCCGGAACTGCAGCCGGTTTGACCGGATTTTTCGGATACATCGGCGGATCCGCCTTCGCAAACGCCATTATGGGCTTTGTCGTGGACCGTTTTAACTGGAACGGCGGCTTTATCATGCTGATCTCATCCTGCATTCTTGCCATCGTCTTCTTGGCTTTGACGTGGAATACAGGAAAACGGGCAGAGCATGTTTAAGAAAGACACATAAAAGATTAATAGTTTTCCAACACGCCGTTTACATCCGTTTTTTAATATGAAAGACAGGTAGTGCTTATCTATAAGGAGGAGAAATCATGAGAAAAAATAAAATACTGGCCTTGTTTGTTCTGTCGCTGGGCTTACTCTTATTTATGGTAACGCCAGTGTCGGCAGCGTCAAAAGGAAACCTGCTGTCACCTGACCGTATCCTGACCGTCGCGCACAGAGGGGCTTCTGGATATGTGCCTGAGCACACGATTCTGTCTTACGAAACCGCTCAGAAAATGAAGGCTGATTATATTGAATTGGATCTGCAAATGACAAAAGACGGGAAATTGATTGTCATGCATGACGAAAAACTGGACCGCACCACAAACGGAACGGGCTGGGTGAAAGACCATACGCTCGCAGACATTAAGAAGCTTGACGCCGGTTCTTGGTTTAATGAAGCCTATCCGGAAAAAGCAAAGCCGCAGTACGTCAGCCTTAAAGTTCCTACATTAGAAGAGGTATTAGACCGTTTCGGAAAGCACGCGAACTACTACATTGAAACAAAATCGCCTGACACCTACCCAGGTATGGAAGAAAAACTGATCGCTTCTTTGCAGAAACATAAATTACTAGGGAAGCATTCTAAGCCAGGCCAGGTGATCATTCAATCGTTCAGCAAAGAAAGCCTGGTAAAAGTCCATCAATTACAGCCAAACCTGCCGACCGTTCAATTGCTGGAAGCCAAACAAATGGCGTCAATGACAGATGCTGCCCTGGAAGAAATCAAAACATACGCTGTCGGTGCGGGCCCGGATTATAAAGCTTTAAATCAAGAAAACGTCCGTATGATCCGCAGCCACGGCCTCCTGCTTCATCCTTACACAGTCAATAATGAAGCTGATATGCATCGCCTGCTTGATTGGGGCGTAACAGGAGTGTTCACCAACTATCCTGATCTTTTCCACAAAGTAAAAAAGGGTTATTAAAAGCAAAAAACCTTGCGACAACTATCGCAAGGTTTTCTTATTTATTTTATTCTTTTCCGGCAGCAGCTTCTGACTGTCCATTAAGCAGCTGAGAATTTATCTCTTTCGCATCCTTTAAGTATTCTGTCTGGTAGCCGCTCTTCAGCGCCCACACATAGAATACAAGTGATACCATCGCAATCAGAACCATATCCCAGCCATAATGAATGACATTCAGGCCGCCGAATTTATCACTGCCCAAATAAGAAATGACCATCATGGCCAGCAGATAAAACACCATCCAGACGCCGGCTTTAAAGTTCCGGCCAAACCCTTTCCATTTCGCCTTCGCCTGATAATAGAAATAAATCGGAAGACCGATCAGGATAATAAACAGAACCTGCCCTGTTAACGGCCAGCGCGCCCAATACAGCACCAGTGACGCAAAGATAAATCCAAGCGGCGCAATCACGTTTAAGCCTTTTAAACGAAGAGGCCTGTACAGGTCTTTCCCCGTCCGTCTCAATGTCATAACTGTGATCGGGCCGGTGATATAAGAAATTAACGTAGCAACGGAAATAATTTCCGCTAATACGCCCCACCCTCTGAACAGGAACAAAAAGATGAACGACACAATCAAGTTAAAGAACATTGCTTGTCGCGGAACGCCGTAAATCGGATGAAGCTTCCCGAATATACTCGGCATGTATTTGTTTTTTTCCATTCCGTAAATCATTCGGGACGTTGTCGCCGTATACGTAATCCCCGTTCCAGACGGTGATACAAATGCATCTGCATATAACACAATAACTAGCCAGTTAATATTCAGCGCAATCGCCAGATCAGCAAAAGGAGAATTAAAATTCAGATGGCTCCAGCCGTGAGCAATATCAGAAGGATTCACAGCTCCAATGAAGGCGATCTGCAGCAGGACATAAATCACTGTCGCAACGAAAAGAGAGCCAACAACCGCAATCGGGATTGATTTCCCCGGATTTTTTGCTTCACCCGCCATATTAATCGGGCTTTGGAAACCGTTAAACGCAAAAACGATACCAGAAGTGGCAACCGCCGTCAGCACACTTGCCCAGCCATTCGGCGCAATGCTTTGACCGCCAGTAAAGTTTTCTCCGTGGAATCCGACAAACAGCAAAGCTCCAATCGTAAGACCCGGAATAATAATTTTAAAAATCGTAATTAATGAATTCGCTTTCGAAAATAGATTGACTGTCCAATAGTTCAGCAGAAAATAAATGAGAAGCAATACAGAGGCAAATGCTAGTCCTTCCCCAGTCAGCGTTCCATTCTTCACCAAACCGCTTGTCCATTTCGCCCATTCCCATGGCCAAGAACTCATATATTGAACGGAGGCCACCGCTTCAACCGGAATGACGGACACAATCGCAATCCAGTTGGCCCAGCCCGCAATAAAACCGATAAACGAACCGTGTGAATATTGCGTATATTTTACCATTCCCCCCGCTTCAGGGAACATAGAACCTAGTTCACTATAAGAAAGAGCAATAAATAAAATGACGACCATTCCAATAACCCATGAAATAATAGCAGCTGGTCCTGCTATTTGAGCCGCACGCCAAGCCCCGAACAGCCAGCCTGAACCGATCATCGACCCGAGCCCGACCATCATGAGGGAAAACGTTCCCATTCTTCGATGCAATTGATTCATATCGTAAACACCTTTCATGTATGATGACATTCTCTTACTAATTATATTATTATTCTGATTACTTTACTTTGTCAATATTTATCGAATTTTGACTGAAACGATAATAAGTCAATGTATATTACCTTCCAATACAGGAATGAAGTCACTAGTTTCTTCTTAAATGGAATTTACTGTGAATTCCAATGATAAAAACACAATAGGTTTAGCTATTTCCAAAACGGGAATGATACAGGAAACACTATTCTTAAAATAGAAAGGAGTATCACCATGAAACAAAAGCTGTTACTTTCAGGTCTCGCTGTTTCAACTGTCGGCATCACTTCTTATCTATTAAAAGACCCGTCAAATCGCCAAAAGGCAAGAGAATTCATTCACAGCATGAAGATGAAAATAACAAAACAGCCAGACATGGAAACGTTCCCAGTTGATAAAGCCGGCCACCCTGACCCGCAAGATATCGAGGACAACAAAATGGTTTCAGAAGGCTCCATGTATCCCGTCCAATACTACGATGAAAAAAAGAAGTAATCAAAAAGCTCTCTTCGATAAAGGAAGAGAGCTTTTTAATTTACCTTTTTCGTCTAATTCCGCTCATTACAAAGCCGCTTTCAGGCAATGACGGCATTCTGGCGAGACTGTAATGCAGTGATTGTTCCGGAACATCGTATTCAATCTGATGGACGAGGAAATCCAGGCTCGCTTTCATGACTTCAATTGTAATGCCTTCCCCTGGACAGCGGTGGCCTTTCTCGACGTGCCCCCCGCCTTGAGGAATCATATCAAACGGATTTTCTTCCCGCTCCGCAAATCGTTCCGGCCGGAATTCATCGGGATGATCCCATAGACGAGGGTCGTGGTTCGTTCCATATAAATCAAGCAGCACCGATGTGCCCTTTTTAAACTCACAGTTATTCCATACAAAATCTTTTTTGACAAGCGCCCCTAAAAACGGGCCGAACGGATAATATCTGCGGACCTCCTGCACAAACATTTCTCTTTCCCGGCTGTTTCCAGACCGCAGCCATTCCTTATACTTCGGATGCTCATGAAGCGCCAAAGCTGAAAACACCAGAAAGTAAGAAATGGCGACAATAGGCCGCAGTACATTAATCAGCTCAATGGCTGCCATGCGGGAATCCAGCTGGCTTCCATCTTCTTGTGTGTGAAAAGCCATTTCATGCAGCGCTGTTCCGGGAGTCGTTTTCAGCAAGCCGGCACGAGCATCTTCAATCATGACTTCAATCCACTCTTCCGCACGCGGCCTTGCTCTTCTTCCCTTCCAATGCCGCGGTCCCACAGCACCGAACGCGTCGACCATGTCAATGAAGTCATCCGCTCTCTCTTTGACTTCCGTTTCCTTCAACGGAACACCTGCCCAATAGCACGCTACCCGGCACAGGATTTCTTTTGCTTCTTCAAATAACACAACCTCATCTGCCTTCTCCCATCTTGTGACTGCTGCTCTCCACTCCTCTGTCATCAACTCAGCCAAACGTTTTTGATGCGGCGGTGTCATTAATGATAGAAAAAGCATCTTCCGATGGATATGCGCGCTGCCATCCATTCCCTGAATCGCATTAACACCAAACAGCGATTTCTGCACCCGCTTAGGCAAAGCGTTCTGCCGCTGGAATCGATCCGTATCATAAAACACCTTCGCCGCCTCAGCGCCAGTCATGCAAATAAAGTTTTTTCCCAACAAACGGGCCTGAAACAGATCTGAATTGTAGCGCTCTGTTCTGTTTTTAATAAATAAATACCCTTCCTTCAGCAGTGTCAGACTGTTATCGAGACTTTTGTCATGTGGAATCTGCTCATTCATCCGCTTACCCTGCCTTCCTTTTTACCCTCTATTTTCACGTTATCTTCCGACTATAAACCCAGTAACAGTATTTGTTTACAAAACCAAATTTAAGCGCTTTTTGATTATTTTTTAAAGGAAGAACAAACGAAAGAGAGAAAAGGTAGTTAATCAAAACAAAGGGGAGAACAAAATGAAAAAATGGATATATGTTGTGCTTGTGCTGAGTATTGCAGGAATCGGCGGCTTCTCCGTCCACGCAGCATCATCTGCTCATGAAAAACACTTGAATGTCAGCAGAATGAATGTCGATGACGAATTCATGGATACGGATGGAACCTTCATTCTTCACGATTTACAAAAGGATCAGACATTTGTCTATAACAGAAAACGGGCAAATCAAAGACAAACTCCGCAATCCACCTTTAAAGTCGTGAACGCTTTAATCGGTTTGCAGGTCAAAGCTGTAAGAGATGAATACGATGTTAAACGATGGGACGGGGTCAAGCGTGAATTCGAATCATGGAACCGCGACCATACGCTTGGCTCGGCCATGCGCGAATCCGCAATCTGGTATTATCAGGCATTAGCGAGAGATATCGGCGAGGAAAGAATGAAAACATGGCTTCATACTCTATCTTACGGCAACGAGGATATCAGCGGGGGAATCGACCAGTTTTGGCTGCAAAGCTCGCTCACAATATCTCCGCTGGAACAAGAAACTTTTTTGGAGAAACTGGCTAACGAGGAGCTTCCATTTGACAAGCCGGTAATGAAAACCGTCAAGCGCATGATGATTCAAGAGGAAGGCGATCATTACACGCTCTACGGGAAAACCGGAACTCGCCTGACAGATATGGGATTAGGATGGTTTGTCGGATTCATCAAAACAGAGCATGGCTCTTATGTCTTTGTCACCAATGTCGATGATTCCGGCACAAAAGCCAAAAACATCACCGTGGATATCCTTAAAAAGTATGGCCTGATCACATCCTAAATAAAAGAGCCCTGCACGGCAGGGCTCTAAATCTCATGCTCAAAACAATAATGATTCACAAGCTCTTCAATCAAATCATGATCGGGATATTCCCCGTTAAATTCAAATTCGATTTCTTCCACAAATTCTCCTTGATGGTACACATGGATGGCTCCGTTTTGACGGACAACGCTAAACTCCGGCTGAAATGTATATCCGCTTCGTTCAATTGCTCCCATTTCTTACCCGCCTTTCTCAAAGCAGTAATTCATACACCTCGTTTAATTCCTTGGCCCGTTTTTGATCCTGTTCATTCTGGGCATACTTAATTTCTTTTTCTAATACATGGTTCAAAAAAGACATTTCATTATCATCTAAGTCTTTTACAAATTCCTCTTCATTTGCATAACGCTTCGCCAGCATCTTCTTGCAAATACGCTGGCAGACTTCATTTTCTAGATGATTCGAAAGTGATTCGCGCAAATAACCGAGTGTAACATCCATTTTATGAACACCTTTCCTTCTGCTATCTTTACCCTATAGCTTGCTAAAATAGGGAAAATCCATACGCGAAAAATAAAAAAAGAGACATCCGTGAATGTCTCTTTTTTATCGTTATTCAGCTGCTTGTTCGCTTTTTGTCAAATTGGCCTGCGTGCGTTTGCCAATCCCAAACACATAATAACTAATGACCACAAGCGCTAAGAAAATTACGCCTACAATCAGAGAGATACGAGTATCATCGTTAAACCACATGCCAACCAGAACCATCAGCAAGAAAGCAATCGTCAAATAGTTAGTAAAAGGAGCAAACGGCATTTTGAATGGATGTTTATCTAATGCAGCACCCTTCGCTTTTCTGAATCCGATATGGCTGATCAAAATGATAAACCAAGGAATCATCCCTGGGAGCACGCTTGCGCTGTATACATAGACAAAGATCTTCGGCGGCGCGATATAGTTCAGTACAACACCGACAGCCAAACCGATCAGCACCGCAATTGTGCCATACAGCGGCACACCATTGCGTGAAATCTTCTTAAAGAATTTCGGTGCTTGTCCATTGACACCCAGTGTATACAGCATGCGGCCCGCGCTGAAAATACCGCTGTTACAGCCGGACATTGCCGCAGTAATCACGACAAAGTTAATAATGCCGGCCGCTGCCGTAATCCCGATTTTCGAGAACGTAGACACAAACGGACTTCCGAGTGAGTTGAGCTCATCCCAAGGATACACCGTCACGATCACAAAAATAGCGCCAATGTAGAAAATCAAAATACGCCAGATAATACTTTGAATCGCATTTCTTAGCGTGTTTTGCGGATCCTTTGCTTCACCCGCTGTAATCCCGATCAGCTCAACTCCTTGATAGGCCGCAATGACAAGAGACAGTGCAAAGAAGAAACCTGAGAAACCTCCTGCAAAGAAGCCCCCGTGAGACCACAGGTTCGACAAACCGATCGCATCTCCGCCATTGCCAAAACCGAAGAAAATAATTCCGATTCCCGCAATAATCATCAAGATAATCGTCACGATTTTAATCATCGCAAACCAAAACTCAAATTCCCCAAACGACTTAACAGAAATTAAATTCGCCGCACCAAGAATCACCATTGCCACGATACCAGGTATCCAAGCAGGCAAATCCGGGAACCAATACTTCATATAAGAACCGACAGCGATAATTTCTGACATGCCGACGATAATCCACTGGAACCAGTTGCTCCATGCTGTTATATAACCTGCCATCGGATGAATATATTGATGGCCGAACGTCGCAAAAGAGCCTGTGCTCGGCTCGACATACAGCATTTCACCCATCGCACGCATAATAAAAAAGATAAAAATTCCGCATATTGCATAAGCCAGAAGGACAGATGGGCCAGTCCATGAAATCGTGCTGGCAGAACCCATAAACAAGCCAACACCGATTGTACCGCCCAAGGCGATCATCTGAATATGGCGCGCGCCCAGGCCCCTCTTTAATTCTTTATTTGCCACTCCTCTTCCTCCTCCTAACATAAATGAGAAAACAGCAGACCTGCTTGCCTTCACATGAATCAGCGATAACAATCAGAAAATTCAAACTTAAAATTGTTATATAATCTCCTAAATTACTTATTTCATCATAATAAATTTCTCTGGAAAATACAATTGTTTTTTTCAGGTAAACACCTTTGTTCAGAGTTTTGAATCGTTCACTTCTTTTAAAATCTTTTATATAAAAATAATAAAATTATTTGAATATTGAAATTAATACACCCCTTAGATTCTCATAAAAAATAAGCTGTTCTACATGAACAGCTTACCTAATAATTCACACCCGTTTGACGCTTTAATGCTTCAAGCCACCCGGTATCTCCGGTCCCATAGCTCTTCCTTTGTCCCACATCTCTCAGAGATCCATTGCTGTAATCAATTGATAGGATGAATTCCGGAATGGCATTATACCCGGCTTCCGCGATTTTACTGAGCTCTGAACGATAGTAAGATATAGCATAAGAAGCCGTTTGTTTCTGCACTGGATCTTTTTCAAGTTCTTCTTTATAGACGTCTAATAAGTCACGTCCATCAGGCCTGACATACCGCCCATCAATCACTTCTAAATCCTTTAAATGGTAGCCTGTAACTTCGTACATCTCACGAGCAGCCTGATACTTTTGATAGGCCTCTTCGGAAAATTGTGCTGAATCACTGCTTTGGCTTTTCATGATGTGCAAAAATAGTTCTTTGCTGTTGTCTCCAGATTGCAGCACTTGCTCAATTTGCTTGATCAGATCCTGATCGTCTGTCCCGCTCACCCGCACCTGATAGTCAATCGGTGTGATTGTAAACGTCAGCTCTGTCCCCTCTGGAATATAAATATGGTTTCGATTCAACAGCACTTGCAGCTGCTGGTTAACCTGTCCCCGCTGATACACCTTTTCATTCTCAGCTTCCACTTCCCCATGAAATGTGACATTCCGAAACGCAGCATCCTGAAGGTTATAGTTTTGCGCCTTCCCTTTGAATAACCATTCTGTTTCATTATCGTAAGCGGCCTGTCTTTCTGCAGCTGACAGATCACTTCTGAAATAAGGAGACTTTGAATTTTGGTACTTATCCTTAATATAGCCTAATGGATCAGACTTTGTTTTATTAATCGCATTCATCCTGCTGTATTTTTCATCTAGTATTTTGATTCTGATATCACTCTCAGATTCATAGGGGTTTTGGGATTGAATCACTGTTTCTTCCCCTGTGTCTGTCACTGTTCGATCATTCGCTGATTGATACACTTTGCTGAACGCCCCGCTGTTTCCCGACACGCTGGTTTTAGAATAATTGAACTGATTGATTCCCCCAGTTGAAGATTGTGACTTAAGCCTGCTGTATGCCTTTTCCAGAACTGCCGCTGGATTTTCAGTCGCATTCTCCCGTTTGGCAGGCGCATTCTTGCTCAATATGTTCTGTGCCATCAGCTGAGTGCGGATAAATTGCCGATTCAGACGCATTGAATTCCCTCCCGAGTATTCTCTCTTATTCTTTTTTATCGGCAAAGATAATGTATATATTAACCTCAAAAAACATTTATTTACACCTAAATCGTTATTATGTATGATGGAAATAAAAGGAGGTTGTTTGCATGGTGAAAAAATGGCTTATTCCATTCGCTGTTATGCTGTCTGTCTTATTCACCTTTACGTATTCGGCATCAGCTGTTGGAGTCACTGCTATCACAGGAAACAATTCATTTGATACCGCAATGCCGATCGGTTATTGGAAATATAAAAATATCGATACAACAATACTGGAAGCTGGTCAAGATGAAGCCTATTTCACTTTTACGGCTAATAAGGGAGAAAAAGTATACGTGAGGAGTACATACCAGAGCGCGTATACAGGGATGAAAATTGAAATTTATGATAAGAATAGAATACCTGTTTCTCAAGGGACAGAAGTCATTAACCCTAATACGTTTTCTTCTTTTATTTATGCAAATGCAGACGCCCAAAACACGACAGATACCTTTTATGTGAAAGTGTCACGAGGCACCTATACTGGAAACATGTACTTTACGCTTTCAATTGAAGACCGAATCAAATCAGGCAGCGGAACGTTCCAATTCAGCGGCGTTGCTGAAAATAAAGGAAATACAAGCCTTAGCCCCTCAGGTTCTGACTCCAGCGTGATCAAGGTTGATTTAACAAACCAATCTGGGATACCGCGTGATGCCATTGTAACCAGAGTTCAGACAACCGCCACTCAAACACCAAGCCAGGGAAATACACGCCACCTGATCATGACGAGCGAAAACAACGAATGGCGCCGTGCTCTTGTAAACAGCTCGACTTCAGGGTCTTATGATATCTCTTTGTCAGATCAACTCAGTGTGGCAAAGGTATGGAGTTTTAAATATAATACATTAGCGACAGCCAGATCGGCGATGAGCAACGTAAAAACAAAAATAGATTATGAATACGACGTGACAAAGCAGTTTTAACTTATACCGAGCCGGTTATCCGGCTCTTTTTTATTCTCAGTCTAGAAGGTAAACTATAGTCAGTACAACCAAGGGAAGTGCAGACATGGCATTAAAGCTTCTAAAAAAACTGCTTTTTGACCGCCCTCTAAAGAACGGCGTTATCTTAAATCATCAATACAAAATCGAAGAGTGCCTCGGTATGGGAGGCTACGGTTTGGTTTATTTGTGCACCGATATCCTAACTCAAACACCTTATGTCTTAAAACAGCTTCGGCCGACAAAAGCGAAAAAGGAAAAAGAAAAAGTCCGGTTCCAGCAGGAAATAAAACTTCTCAAAAGCATTCACCACCCGCAAATTCCGGGCTTCATAGATGAGTTCATCATAGACGGACAGGCTTATTATGTCATGCAGTTCATTGAGGGAGAGAATATAGAAGAATTATTATTTTTTCGAAAACAGCCGTTCACAGAGCTTATGGCGTTACAACTGATTTCGCAGCTGCTTGAGATTATAGAATACCTGCATGATCGCCTTATCTTCCACAGCGACATCAGGACGCCTAATATCATCATCAATGACGGCAGGCTCTGCCTCCTCGATTTCGGCCTTGCCAAACAATTGACTCCTGAAGAAATGGAGGAAATAAAGGTACGAAAACAGGATGACTTCTTCGATCTCGGAGAAACGCTGTTATTCCTGCTGTACTCTCAATATAAAGGAAAAAAGAAGAAAAACGGCACTTGGCTGGAGGAATTAACACTGACAAAGGAAGTAACCCTGCTGCTGAAAAGATTATTGGGCATTGAGGAAGAGTATCAGCACACCGCTTCCATTCGCGAGGATCTAAACCGGGCCATTCAATCGGTCACATAAAAAAACCCTTGTCCCAAAAGCGGAACAAGAACTTTTTTGGATTAACTGCTGCTGTAGCTCCGGCGTTTGTAACGATGACTGCCGCCATAACGGTCGTAGTGTCTTCTTTTGCCCGAGCTGCTGTAGCTGCGATAATGTCTGCGCCGGCTGCTGCTGTAATGCCGGTGTCTGCGATATCGGTCACTAGAACTGCTTGAGAGGTACTTAATCGTTTTGATGATTTTTTTAAACATATGCTGTTCACCCCATTTCTTTCTCCCTATTATATAAATTTTATAGGAGAAAGAAAAACATCAGCGGGGTCACTCTTTTGAAAACAAGAACCCCGTTCCGCTATCATTTGTATGCAGCTCATAAGTAATCGCAAGCAGCCTGCATGTATCCTCAATAATCTTTAACCCAAGTCCCTCACTGCTCTCATTCCGATCAAATCCAATACCGTCATCACGAATAAAAACATTGTCATGTTCAATCGTGACTTCCATCTTTTCAGCTTTTGAATGCTTTAACGTAATTTGAAAAATATTATCAAACAGCCTTTGCATCCATAACGCGTTGCTCATCCATATCACATCTTGATCTGCCGCCTTATAGTGCAGCTCAATCCCACTCATACTGTATAAATAATCCCACTTTTTCACCGCTGTTTCTAATAGCTCGTTTAGACGCACTTCTTCATTTACAATATAAGAGCTTTCCAGCGTCTCAGCGGAATATAGATTGAATTCATTGGTTAATTCCGAGATATATTCGATTTGCTGATACAATGATTCGAATACAGCCTGACCATGACATTGGTCTTCCAAATAAAATAACTGCAGCCTGAGAGCCGTTAAAGGTGTATTAATGTCATGCCGCAGTTTTTGCAAAAGCTCCTTTTTGATTTCCTCTTGCTGTCTCAGCTCCAGTTCACGATATGTCGTCCGTTCAATTAACAAATTGACCGACTTGATCAGTTCCCCGATTTCATCAGCACGCTTCACTTCAATTTTATCGGGCACCCTTTGATCACTCGCCAAATGCCGAATGGTTTGATTTAATAGATTGATTTTATGCAACAGAGAATGAATCGACTTTGAAAATAAAAAAGCTAACAATAAGAGTGATATCAAAAATACAACGATCATTGCCGGGTACGCAAACGACCTGTGAAAGGGCATACCATGATTCATCGGTTTAAACATGCTGTCATAAATCACCGACATCAAAACACTTACCGCCAGCAATAGCATTGGAACACTAATGACGGCCGTAAACAATAACAACTGATATTTTGTCTTAAGCTTCATTTCTTCACAACGGTATTCAGCCGATACCCTTCTCCATATATATTTTCAATCATCTCACCCGCTTGATCATTGATTTTAGCTCTAATTTTTTTAATATGCACATTGACAATATTCGGGTTTCTATCTTCGAGTTGCCATAGATATTCAAAGAAATGTTCCTTTGTCAGGATACTGTCTCTATTTTCATATAAATAAAAGAAAATTTTCCGCTCAATCGCAGTAAATAATACCTCATCATGCAGGCTTTCATTGAACACTTTTTTCGTTACCGCATCAATATACAAATGTTTGATTTGCGTAAAGGTCCCATAATGATGCTCAAGCATATTCCGCATTCTTAATAGCAGCTCTCTCGGATCAAAGGGCTTTACCATATAATCCTCGCCGATCTGCAAACCTTGAAGCTTGCTGTCCATGTCATTGCGGGCTGAGAGAAAAATAACCGGAATGCCCAGCCCCAGCTTTTTGATTTTTGCAGACATTTGATACCCGTCTTCACCCGGCAGCATCACATCCATAATGACCAAATCCACCTTCTGAATCACCGAAAGCACATCCGCTCCATCTGTTTTCCATATCACACGATATCCCTCACGCTGCAAAATCTTTTGCAGCAAATCACCAATCATCACATCGTCCTCAACGATTAAAATACGATAACCCTTCATCCTAGCGAACCTTTCTCATAAACTCCATGGAAAGTTTATATATTTGATCAGGCTGATATAAATAAATACTGTGTGTTCCCCTCAGTTCCTTTATATCGGCAGTATTGAATTGAGCCGCAAACGCTTCATAGTCTTTTCGGTTTTGTATAGCATACTTTGAATGTCTATTTTGGTCAGAGACCGCATCTAAAATCAAGACGGGAGTTTCCTTTGGCGCCGGCAGATTCACAGATTTGCTGCCGTTTTGGTAAGACTGTAAAAGCTCATGCTCCATATCTGCATTAAAAAATTGCTTAAAGTTAATGGCTTTATAGATTTCTTTTTCTTCATCAGTTAAAAACGACTGCCGAATCACCTCAGGATTATATACAGCGGAAGGCATAAACCGATGAAAACCAATCGAGGTTAACAGGTGGAACCCTCTCACTTTCAATCTGTCAACTCCGCTCAATTTATACGTGACGTACTGCTGGGGCAATCCAATATCCATCGCAATAATGGCCTTGATTTCCTTAGGATATTTCTGTGCCCAATACATCGCTTCAATCCCGGATATCGAATGAGGCATTAAAATATAAGGAGGCTTATTTCCGCTTTTCATAAGCGCTTTCCTCGTCTGTTCCAATACTGTATCAATATCTCTGTCATCGTGAGACACTTCACTGTATCCATAACCTGCCCGATCTACAACAGCAATCTTATTTTCTTTTGAAAACTTGCTGTACAGCCCCTTCATTTCATAAGCAGGCGCAGCAATCCCCGAACCGGACATAAACACAAACGTATCCTTCCCGCTTCCCTCTTGATACACATTCATCTTTTTCCCGTCAACATCGACTACTGTGCCTTTACCTTTCAGCAGTGCCGCCTCCTTATTTAGCTGGAAATGGTGATAAATAAATACCGAGACGCATACAAGCAAAACCAAAGCAGCCAAGCTGACAAAAACAATTTTCAGGACTTTCCATAATGTTTTCATATGATGCTCCTTTCACCGTGATACTGAAAGGATACGGTATGAAAATAAATAACTGATTAACTTTGGAACAGTTTTATTTTCACATTTAACTTTGCCCTTACGGAAAGGTGTACATTTGGAGCATAGAGGTGATCACTCGGCTATCGATCGGCGAATTTTCAAAGATATGCAAAGTATCAACAAAAACACTGCGATACTATGATGAAATCGGACTCATCCACCCAGAAGACATTAATCCTGAAATCGGAAGGTCTATCCGCAAAGTCCGAGAATTTCTTATACGCAGCCTTCTCCAACCGAGAACGACATTGAGAAGGCTACCGCTTATATCAATCTTTCACAAAACATAATTCAGGGGTATTTAATCTATTTATTCCTATTTATTCACACAACAAAGTCACCACAAAGCTTTTTCTCTTCTTCCTGCTCGATAAACAGATAATTTTCAGGACGGCCCAAAACAGAAAAAAGTGCCAAAAGCAACTTCCAACCTCGAAGCGGACTTCCGCATCTAAACTTCAACACTTCTCCTTCCGCTAAAGTAAACCTCAAAGTTGGGCTTGTACACCAAGCAATCTTCACTTGAATAACATGCTCACCAGGCGGTAAATCAATTCGCAGCCTTCCTCCATCTTTGATAGTTCCCATCTCAGCCCCATCAATTAGCACTGAATACTCTCTCATTTTGTTGATGTACTGCGATGTCCTGCTCATTTCAATGTACGTCTTTTGATTCACGATGACACATCCTCAAAGTAATGATCTTACAGGCGAGAAGCGCTAGAACCCTTCTGCCATACCGTTATTTCCCTTCCTAGTATATTATAACTTGCTGTGCTTCTGCTCTCCGTCGGCAAAAATCCCTTTCAGCTTCAGTGTGCCTTCTACTTGAGCCTATAAAAAAACACCCGCTTGTATAACGAGCGGATGTTAGATCTTTCGAAATTATTGATTGATATCTTTTAGCGCTTGTTTCGGTTGCGAATTGAAAATCAGCAATGATGCAATAATGGCAATCATAACCCCTAACGCACCAACCCAGGTAATCGAGGCCAATGATACGTTTTCCACAAAAACCCCTCCTATTCCTGCGCCGACCGCCATGGCGAATTGCATCATTGACTGATTCATGCTAAGCAAAACACCAGACATTTCCGGTTCTATTGTAGCCAGGTGAAATTGCTGTGTCGGACCGGTGGACCATGCGGCAAACGACCATAATATGAGAATCACCAACACTCCGATATAGGAATGAGTAACAAGTGACAGAAGAATCAGTGTGACGATATGCAACGTCATCCCGCCAACGAGTGTAAAGGGCACTCCCCATTTATCGGTGCTAAATCCCCCAAACTTTGATCCAACTAAACTGGCAATTCCAAATATAAGCAAAACACCGCTAAGCAACTTGCCATTTATACCTGAGATGTTCAAGAGATACGGTGACAAATAAGTGTAAGCAACAGAATATCCCCCGAGCCAGAAGAAAGTGATTGATAATCCCATAGCCACTTTCCGTTTTTTGAAAAGAGCAAGCTGTTGAAGCAAAGGCACAGGCTTATCCCCTTCAGTATGCGGAAGAGTAAAGAAAATAACGACCATTGCGATCAATCCCAACAAAGCAATTGCTCCAAATACAGACTTCCAGCCTAATGCTACTGCTATCATTCTTCCAAGCGGAACACCAATGATTAAAGAAGCGGTAAATCCCATCACGACCGTAGCAATGGCACTTCCCTGCTTCCCTTCCGATGCAATCTTAGCGGCAATCGTTAATGCGGTGACAACCACCACACCTGCTCCCATCGCCATAATGATCCGCGCTGCAATAAACCATCCATAACCAGGCAGTACAAAAGCCAGGACATTACCGAACACAAACAAACCTAGGGCATACATCATCAATTTGCGTCTATCCATACTTGCTGTCAACGCCATAAGTACGGGTGTAGAAAGAGCATATACAAGTGAGAAAATGGTAATAAGCTGGCCCGCGGCAGCTAAAGTGATCCCGAGAGTATGAGCAATTTGATCCAAAATTCCGGAAATGATGTACTCTGAGGTTCCAACTAAAAAGCTGACAATGGCTAAAATATAAATTTTCCAAGTGTTAGACATAAAACATTCACTCCTTAATTATTAATAAACATATCACGAATTATCGATATGTTATTATAAAAAATAAACACATCGTAATATGTCGATATGTATGGTGTAAAAATAAACATCTTTTGATGTTTATTTTTATATCTCTGTTTTAAGAAAGTCAGCAAGTTTCCCAATGGCTTCTTCATCTCTTTTGTAATATGTGTACTTTCCAATACGCTCCGCCTTAATCAAGCCGGCTCTTAAAAGGATGGTAAGATATTGAGAAGCTGTCGATTGCGTCATTTTCAATTTGTCTGTTATTTGACTGACACATACCCCGATTGTGTTCATATCAATCCCTTCATGGGGTGCAAAATGACGATCGGGCTCCTTCAGCCATTGTAAAATTTGCAGCCTTGATTCATTTGATAAGGCTTTGAATACTTCAATTGGTTCCATATGGATTATTATATCGTTATATTCCGATATGTCAATCCGTTTTTTGGATATATTTAATTAAAGCTAATTCCGTGAAATGAAACTGAAGACAGCATATCAATTTTGTTCACCTCTTAAATTTATCATCAAGCTTTACGAAATTGGTCTCATAATCATGTCACTAAACACTTGGGGAAACCCGGCAGGTGACAAGGATGTTTTCAATTAAAATGAATTTAATATTGTTCAAGTGACTAATCACCAGCATCAAATTCATGTATTTAAAATAGATGTAAAAAAACATCCGCTCATAACAACAGCGGATGTTAGATCTTTCGACAGGAATAACAAGTCAGTGTACTATGAATTGACATCTCTTTATGTCCGCTTAGGTTATGAATAAAAAATATTACAACTTATGAATAACCATAATGCCTTCAGCCCTCTGCTGGCTTGAATATCAGTGATCATAAAACATTTACATTAAAGATTTTTCTCTAGATCATTACATAATTTAAATACCATCACTCGTTCACCTGTCCGGGAGCTTAAATCAGTATGAAAACTTTTCACTTTTTCTCCGGTTATTTTTAAGATAATATCCTTAAGGCCTTCTATACCTGATTCGACTAACTCCGAACGAGTTTGTTTGATAGATAACATACCCTCTTTTGATCCACAAACTACATATTCGGCTGGTGTTAAAATCCCTTTTAAATTGACGATGATCATGTCCCGCAGTATATCAGTCTTAACAGATACAGACCCCCGTCCAAGATAATCCTTCTCCCATTGAGTGATGGACTTACTGATCTCTGATTCAATAGAACCCTTAGACTTTTTCATATCTAATACATCTCCTGAGCAAAAAAATTGGCATATTCTATTTGTGATTTCGTCTCATTAATATTCTCTTACAACATATCCTTCATATACACCTTCAATATCCAAATCAGTTTTACCGTTTCTTGTGACCACTATCATTTTGGATAACATATTTTCTTCCATCATAGAGTGGACATGCAAAAATCGAACATTTCCTGAATGGGTTTCCTCAACTTCTTCATAAGACTTTAGATGATAAAAATCAATTGCTTTTCTAATTAGTTTTTTCATACATTCCATATTTTCACGATCAAACGAGTTCATGTCCTCTATTGTTTTCGTGACAAAATCAGTTAAATTAGCGCTCATACAATCTCCTTAGAACTGCTTTCTCCATATATGGATGCGTTTAGAAGTTAAACCTGCATTTCATCATGACAAGCAATGATCAGGTAAGGCTTGAACTGTTTTAACATCAGGAACCTCCACGATTGAGGGTTTTCCATCCTTATGATGAACGAATAAACCTCTAACTTTAACATATGACGGCACTAGGGGATGATGTCGAATCATATCAACACTTTTTTCAATGGTGTCACTGCTATTTTCATTTAGCCATTCATCGACCGTACCACCTAAAAATTCAGGCTTGCAATTTTGAAAGAGATAATCCAATGTTTGTATTTTATCTTTCATTGTTTCAAGTTGAGTTAGTCCATTACCTGCGGAAGTCTTCTTATCTTTTGTTCCTACTACAAAAATCTCCTCAACATCTTCCTGGTAAATCGCAAAAATAACAGACCTCATGATTTCTCCATAAGGATGTGAAATACCGGCACCATAGCTTTGTATAGTCAACATATTCTCTGCAGAAGTGTTAGTCGCTTCTTGTAAAATAGGCTCCAAACCGTTTTCAATATCCGTCAAAAATAATACTTTTTTATTTTGGTTTACATTCATACAGCACACCTCTTCCTTATGTTTATCATTTTTATTTTGAATAACAAATCCATTTGATAAATGTTTAGATTCATCATTACCAGCTTTCCCAACATCCTTCTGGATCAATATTAGCCAGTCGGACCCATCCATTTTGAACTTTTTGCAGAAATGCTGAGTCATGATTTAATAACCGTTCTACATATTCTCTAGGTGCTTGGATGAGTATCAATAAACGAAGAGGAGAATGATAGGCCTCGTGATCTGATTCCATGACGGATTGCCAAGGCAGTCCGGCTAACAAGTCGCTTGCATTCCCCTGCATAACGCCGAGACCTGCAGTAACGGTTTGAGTTGCTTTATTTCCGCTGCCATAATAATGAGGTGCTACCGTTGATGCGTAATATTGTAAATTAATCCATTGGGCTACAGTTCCAGGTCCTGCAATAATATTTGCTAGGAGTTCACCGCTTTCATCCTGCTTCCAATCATAATTATGGAGAAAGGCTCTGCCTTCCAAATCACAATCCTGAGTTAGTTCACGTTTACCGATAATAAAGGCGGCATTACGAGCCAGTCCCCATTCCGGACGTATCTCACTCCAATCTTCCGCAAATCGGTTTGCCTCAGCCTTCGGATTTTTTAGCTTCGATTGGAAATTCGGTAATTGGGCTAGACGTTCTGCGTTTACATGATGTCTCACTTTCGGCATAACGGCTTCAATTTGTTCAAATGCTTCTTGTGCAGCTTCGGAAAGCTCTGGTACATAAAGCCAATGTAATTCATCCACCGTTGTATTATGTTCAGCTGCCGCAAAAACCGTATCCTCAGGGATTTTAATTCCTTCAGTTAAAAGAACTTCTCGTACCTCTGATAGATTACATAAAGCAGCTAAAACTCTTGCATTGAATCCACCGGCCGCTCCACCGCAGGCACCACAATCAAGGGCTGCAGAATAAGGATTATTAGTACTTTGACTGCCATGCCCGCAAATCACGACCAATGGTGCGATGTTCTCTGTTAACCCCATCATTTTTAATGCTTGGCGAGCATAGTTCACTTTTTCTTCATCAGTAAAACCCACAGGTATTTCTGCCTCTGTAGCATCATGATGAAGCGAGAGTTTTGTATCAGGTTTGCGCAACCAAGCCTCACGGAGATTACGAATGAAACGACCCGCCTTTCTTGGCACAAAGCTACGGGCTGCCATTTGCAGAGTAAGCCAAGGTCCGCTTAGCTCAGGCAGTAGTAAGCTCGAAAGCGCATTCTGCTTCATCGTTTTAAAGGTATGGCTTAAAGAATGAATTGCTTGCTTCCGTTGATTGTATTTTTTGAATACATCCTCATCTGCGAACTCTTTTATTTTATTTTGCGGTTTTTGTATGATCGGCAAGGAAGCATGACTGTGTTTACTGCCAAGTTCACAAGTTGCAATCGGCACCCCGAAGAAACCAGCAATACCAATCGTTTCAAACGGGCCTTCTTTTTCTAGTTGACGACGAAAAGGTTCTGATCGTACATCGATGCAGAATGCTAATTGAGCTAATGCAGATTTTTTACGGCCGGTTTCACGTTGTTTCGAGATAATCTTCTGGCTTAATCGATCAGTGTACGTTTGTTCCCAAGCTTCTAACCAAAGTTTCTTGCGAAGTTTCTCATCAAAGCTGTAGGCAAATGATAAATATTCGTTTTGTTCAATGGCCGTCATCTGTGACCATTCTTCTAATGTAAGCCCACCCCAATGAATCCAAGCTGCTATAAGGGGAGCAATTGAAATTGTTTTCTTAGATCGTTCATTCAAAGGTAAGTATGGCTTTATAAGAGCCCACTCCATGGATATTCGAACCGCTAAGTATTCTGTTAGGAGTGCATGTTCGTGGCTCGATTGCTGGGAGCGCCAAAGCATCATCCCTGCCCATCCAGGTAATGAAAGTAAATGACCTTCAAGATAAGTCTGGATTTCTGACTCTGGGATTTCTAGTGCGAATAAAGCTTCTTGTAAACCCAAATGTGCCTCTTTCGGCCAACCCTTTACCCTATCTCGCTGCTTTTTGCTAAGTGCTGGATCATATTGAATGAGATGCTGCCAAGCACGATAGAAACCTTCCTCACGATTAGGCATTGTCCAGCCTGCTTGAGAGTCATCAAGATATAATTTACTCCACTTAATGACATGATGATCTAGTATATTGACTAGCCTTTCACCATCTTGATTCTCTATATGCGAACTTAGTGGCTGCATAAACACATTCTCGATATGATTCAATCCACTACATTCACCTACTAATTTCTCCAGCTCATGTGATGATAAAAGGTCGGAAGGCAGGGGATCTAACTTTAATGCAGCATGACAAAATCGCTCTGCCACGTCCCGTGGGATGTGATAGGAATGTGAATCAAGCCAACGCTGCAGCCCCATTTCCACAAAATCTTCATCAATCTCACCTTTATTCTTTGCTGAACGGATCATAGACGCACTAGGGTATATATCAACATCGCGAGTGTTTTTCAACCAACTTGCAACCTGATCAAAAGGTTGGTTTTCAAGTCCCATCCACGGATTACGTGCAGCAAATGTAGAAATAGGCCAAAGTGGCGCAATCACTCGGCTGGCAGATGTAATGAAAACGTTAAGATCCCTTTCTTGAACATCAATATCTGTATCTATCTTTTTTACATTATCTTTCGTTAATACGGATGTAATGCCCATCTCAGATTAGCTCCTTATGAAATATATTGTTTAAGGTAGTCTGGGTGACTCTCTACTGACTTTGGTTTTGCTTCACCTAATCGAACTAACCAAAGATAGAGTACCGCGAAAAAAACGGAAGAACGATGACGAGCAACCCACGTACCTAAAGCACTGCCAAATAGTAAGAGACATACGACAATCATGACAGCTGACATTGGAGGTTGAACACTTTGAAAAATGGTTGTATGCAGCCACTTATAGAAAAGGTGATGAATGATAAAATATACGAGGGCTGCTCCTCCTAAAACAGTTAAGCCGGCAATTCGGCCAATTCGGCCCTCTCCAAAAGCGACAAGCTGAGTCCAAGAAACGGACAATGACCACCCTAAGATCAGCGCACTGATTAAGTGATACCCGTCCCCAGGAGCAGTGAGCCAAAAAGCAACACCTATAACTAAGGATAAAATCCGACCAGCCATGGCCCATAAATAGGATGTTCTTTCATTAGTGCGAGCCGATACTTCATGACGCCCTACTGCTGAACCAGCTTGTAGAAACAACGTAGCTTTGAATAAACCATGTAAAATAAGATGAATAATGGCTGCTATATAGGCGCCTAATGCACACTGAATGAGCATAAACCCCATTTGTCCAATCGTGGAGCCTACTAACTGGCGTTTATAATCAACCTGGACTAAACTAATTCCAGTTCCAATCAATACAGAAATGCCAGCAAGCAGAAGTAAGATAATCGAAGCGATACCACCATGAAATAGAGGTGAAAATCGAGTTAGTATTATTCCTCCAGCATTTACTAAACCTGCATGCATAATTGCAGAAACTGGGGTTGGAGCAACAATAGACTCAACCAACCATCTTTGGAACGGCCATTGAGCTGCAGGAATGATCACCGCCAGTACAATCAATAGCTGAATCCCTGTTCTCTCCCATTCTCCCAGCCCAGCTAAACTTTCATTTGTTACAACCAATAATAACTGCCATTGACCTGTGGCATGAAAAAGCCACATCATCGCAAAAAACAAAGAAAACCAACTTAACAAAAATAACCGGCCAGAAATTTTGGCTGCTTCACTAGCCACTTGCCAAGCACTGTTTAACCTTATAAGTAAGGTTAAACCAACAAGAGTTGCTCCCCAAAATAGAACCATCAAACGGAGATCACCACTTAACCATGTCATTGAAGCAGCTCCTGTTGTGAAAGTAAAAAGCGTAAAATATTTTCGATAAGATCGATCCCCCATTAAGTAACGTACAGAAAAACGCTGAATGATGAATCCAATTGCAAGAACAAAGAAAGTCATTAAACAAGCTAAGGAATCTAAGTGCCAAGGGCCAACATTTCCACTCACACCACTATTGGCAAGAATCAGTAAGGAAACCAAAAGTGGTAAAGCCAAGATCCCAATATGAATGCGAACAAAACTCAAGGGTACTCGCGGATGTAAAAACAATAGTCCACTAATCCCAGAAGTCATAAGCATAATAAAAAATAATGTTAATAATGATGACAAACTCAGCGAAACTAACATTCTAAATTCTCCCTTTTTTAAAACTCATTATTGGTCAAAAGACCTTTCAATCAGATCATATTTGTCTATTATTTATTTCAATTTTTATTTATCTCTATTTTTTTCCAACAAAAAAGCCGACAACTTCAAAATTTCAATGATTATGTTAGATCATTGAATCCTGAAAATTGTCGGCTTCACTTCAACTAACTTCAGCGAAGTTTTTTGAAGTGCTACCTTATTATTGGTCTTTACTTTATGCTATGTTTTCATTTCCTTTAATATAGTCCTGATTATCAAATAAATCGACTCATGTTCTTCCTTTTTTATTAGGATACTTTTTCATCCTATCAATATTTAAAATTAAATATGAAAAGAATGCTAAAGGCCTACATATTTTAAAAGGAAAAATAAACATCTGCATCGATTATTAAGTTACGTATAAGATATGCTAAATTTTAAAAGTTGTCAAGTTTATCAGTAAACTGGTCTTTACTTTCCTCTAAAAGAATCCAACCCATTATAGATGATTCACTTTCAATGAGGAACATCCATTTCAGATGAAGCTCGCTTTTCCAGATCGAGGAGCAGTGTCTTCATTTCGAATCCGCCCCGAAAGCCAGTTAATGAGCCATTCTTTCCTATTACACGATGGCACGGTACAGTAATTAATACCGGATTAGCCCCAATAGCCGCACCTACAGCACGAACAGCTGCTGGTTTATTTATATCATTTGCAATGTCGGAATAGGATTTCGTCTGTCCATAAGGAATTTCACAAAGTGCATTCCAGACGGCTAGCTGAAATTGCGTACCGGCGTACTCAACTGGAACAGTAAAGTTTTTCCGCTTTCCTTCTAGATATTGAGTGATTTCAACGGCATAGGGTTCAAGCTTATCATCATCTTCAACAAGAAGACTTCCCGGAAAGCGTTTCCTAGCCCATTCGAACAATTCCTCGATTGGTTTGTTCTGTGAACCTACAAACACAAGCCCCTTTAAAGTTGAAGCAATATAAAAATTCCAATTCTTGAACATTAGTAAAGACCAATAAAGGGTTGGTTTATTTGTTTCCATTGTACGTTTCCTCCATTTTACTCATTTGACGAAATTGTGCTGGTGTCTGTCCAGTTTTCTTTTTAAATAAAGTAATAAAATAAGGCGCGTTAGCTATACCCACACATATAGCGATATCTCCAATCGCTTTATTTGTCTGAATCAAATACTTTTTAGCCGTGTGTACTCTAACTTGTTGTATATACTCAACCAGCGTAATACCTTTAATCTTTTTAAATGTTCGATGCATATGATACGGACTCCCATGACAAATATCTGCTAACGATTCTAGCGTTAATTTTTCTGTGAAATTTTTATCAATGTATTCAGTAATTAAATCAACCCATTCGCTATCAGGCATTTTTTCATTAGTGGGCTTGCATCGTTTACAAGGGCGAAAATTTGCGCGGAGAGCTTGTTCTGCGTTTGGAAAAATACATACATTTTCTTTTTTCGGAACACGAGATTTACAGGATGGTTTACAGAATACCCCTGTCGACTTTACAGCGTAGAAAAATTGATTATTATACGCTGCATCATTATTTATAATTGCTTGCCACTTTTCATCTGTTATCATTTCTGCATCATTCGAAATTCTATGCTCATGGCTCTCTTTATGTCCGTTATTGATACTATCCGGCATTTATCTCACCTCTCCTTACAATGCTCATCTAATTCAGTTTGAATTGAATCCCAATTTAAATTTTCGACACGCGTTTTTTATATCTTGGGCCATTTTTATCTACTCCCGTTTAGCATTCTTGATAACTACACTATAACCTCATAAATAGAAAAAAATAAGGTGGTTAGAATGTAATAGCAAGATAACAAAATGAGTAAAGATGATTATGTGATAAACTAATTTCAACCAGCGTGAGTTTTCTTATAATTATTTAAGATAAGGAGAAAGAAAAAGTGGCATGGCATGAAGTCAATGATGTTATCGTCATTACATTACCTGAAATATTCGACATGAATGCGAACCTAGGCTACCTAACCAGGGAAAAAAATGAATGCATGTATGAAATAGAGAACAATATCATTACAAAAGTTATAGCCATTGGGAAAATTCGGTCCTTAGTGCAGGTAAGCGTAATCAATAATAAACAAATGATTGTTCAATTCCTAAACGATTCTAGACCTGTTGAGCAGTGGAAACGGGAAGAGATTGTAAAATATATTCATGAATGGTTTGATCTTGATAACGATTTAACTCCATTTTATGAAATGGCAAAAGCAGATCCATTACTTAAAATGCCTGCCCGAAAATTTTATGGGTTGCGAGTGATCGGCATTCCCGATTTATTTGAAGCTTTATGTTGGGGAGTTTTAGGGCAACAAATTAACTTAGCCTTCGCGTACTCCTTAAAGAAGCAATTTGTAGAAGCATTTGGCGATTCTATTGAATGGAATGGTAAAAAGTATTGGGTGTTCCCACCGTACGAGCGAATTGCACGGTTAACCCCTACCGACCTGGCAGATATTAAAATGACGGTGAAAAAAAGTGAATATATCATTGGAATAGCCAGATTAATGGCAAGTGGAGAATTATCGAGGAAAAAATTAATGAAAATGAACTTTAAAGATGCTGAAAAAAACTTAATTAAAATACGAGGAATCGGTCCTTGGACAGCCAATTATGTTCTAATGCGCTGCCTTAGGTTCCCGACAGCTTTTCCAATCGATGATGTGGGTCTAATTCGTTCGATAAAAATATTACGTAATATGAATCGAAAGCCTACGAAAGATGAAATCTTAGAAATATCGTTTTCATGGAAAAAATGGGAGTCATACGCTACCTTTTATTTATGGCGTGTCCTTTACTGAATCATTTCAACTTAAACCGGAATGTACTCAATAAAAAAAGGATGAACTTTAAAACCTAATCTCACAAGTACATTGTAAGTGCGACTTCTAGAATTCTTTTGCCTTTATTAATTGACAATAAAAAAACACGTTATCATTCCAATAGGCTCTTCGATTTTCGGATTTCTAGCATGCTAAATTCCAACTGCTATCAAAAGCGTATCTTAATGAGGAACTGCTCTCTTATATCTGTATTAACATTAGAAAACTCAGTTAGGCAAAAGCAGTTTCTCTCCAAGTCTTAATGACTTTTAACCTCGTTAACCGACCTAATGTGGAAACATCTTAAATCTATAGCCATGGCCGATAGATAGTCGAGTCCTGTACCATCACCTTCTTTAATCCATTTTTCCACTGTAGACGTTCTTTCTCTTTTGGACATAAAAACACCCCTTTAGACAATCTTATCCAAAGGGGTTAAACATTTATTACTCCACAGTAACACTCTTCGCAAGGTTACGCGGTTTATCAACATCACA
The DNA here is from genome assembly GCF_037963565.1 of Bacillus sp. PS95. Lineage (NCBI taxonomy): Bacteria > Bacillati > Bacillota > Bacilli > Caryophanales > Bacillaceae > Bacillus > Bacillus sp. PS95. The sequence goes on along the minus strand of NZ_CP150160.1, from coordinate 216,218 downwards.
GCCGCGATGCAGTGCAGCATAGTAAGCGATCAGCTGCAATGGAACAACAGATACCAACGGAGCAAGCGCTGGGTTTACTTCCGGCAGTACGAATCTGTCATCCGCATCGTCTAGGCCTTTCAGTGAGATGATGCATGTGTTTGCTCCGCGAGCGGCAACTTCTTTGACGTTTCCGCGGATGCTTAGGTTTACGTGCTCTTGAGTTGCCAGTGCGAATACTGGTGTTCCTTGTTCGATCAAGGCAATCGTTCCGTGCTTTAGCTCACCGCCGGCAAAACCTTCTGCCTGGATGTAAGAAATCTCTTTCAGCTTCAGTGCGCCTTCGACACATACGAAGTAGTCAAGGCCGCGTCCGATGAAGAAAGCGTTTCTGGATACAGTCAGGTATTCACGGGCGATCATTTCCATTTCGTCTTTCTGGTCGCATAGAGCTTCCATTGCGTTTGCAGCGATACCGAGTTCTTTGACGAGGTCAAATCCGATATCGATGCCGTTTTTGTCAGCAGCCACAGAAGCAAGAACCGCAAGAACTGCAATTTGTGCAGTGTATGCTTTCGTTGACGCAACAGCGATCTCAGGGCCTGCATGAAGCAGCAATGTATAGTCAGCTTCACGAGAAAGCGTTGATCCAGGTACGTTTGTGATTGTCAGGGCTTTGTGTCCGAGTGCTTTGACTTGAACGAGAACCGCGCGGCTGTCTGCTGTTTCTCCGCTTTGAGAAAGGAAAATGAAGAGCGGTTTCTTAGACAGAAGCGGCATGTTGTAGGAGAATTCACTCGCTACATGCACTTCAACCGGCACGTTTGCCCACATTTCAATATATTGTTTACCGACAAGTCCTGCATGGTAGCTTGTTCCGCAGCCAATGATATAGATGCGGTCCGCTTCCGCTACAGCGGCAGCGATATCGCCAGGCACAGACAGCTTGCCGTTTTCATCTTGATACGTTTGGATGATTTTGCGCATAACAACAGGCTGCTCATCCGTTTCTTTCAACATGTAGTGAGGGTACGTGCCTTTTTCGATATCACTGGCATCAAGCTCAGCAATATAAGACGCACGTGTAATCACGTCACCATCAAGGTTTTTGATGACAACTTGGTCATCAGTGACGATAACCATTTCTTTATCCATCAGCTCTACGTATTCGTTGGTTACTTGAAGCATCGCCATTGCATCAGATGCTACGACGTTGAATGTATCTCCAAGACCTACTAATAGAGGGCTTTTGTTTTTCGCTACAAAAATCGTTTCTCTGTTGTCGTTATCGAATAAAGCAATTGCATAAGAGCCTTTTAACAGTGTAAGTGTTTTGCGGAACGCTTCTTCTGTCTCAAGTCCTCCATTGACGAATTGCTCGATTACTTGAACGACTACTTCTGTATCGGTGTCACTTTTGAGCTCTACATCTTGCAAATACTCTTGCTTCAGCTGAACATAGTTCTCGATCACGCCGTTATGAACAAGTGTAAAGCGTCCCAGTGCGCTTTGATGCGGGTGAGCGTTCAGATAGCTTGGTTCGCCGTGTGTAGCCCAGCGAGTATGCCCAATTCCGGCTTTCGCTTCTACATTGGCATCCACAACTTCACGAAGATCTGCAATGCGTCCTTTTTCTTTGAACACATGGATTCCCTGTTCGTTGGCAACAGCAATACCAGCAGAGTCATAACCGCGATACTCAAGCTTCTCTAACCCTTTTAATAAAATTTCCTTCGCATCAAGCTGACCGATATAACCTACGATTCCACACATATTTTTCTTCCTCCTAAGATTGTAAAAGGAGACGAAGAAAGTCAAATTTCAAGGGGACTTTCAATCGTCCCCTCCTACATGTTTTTTGGAAGATCATGTGATTTCTCTTTGTTCAAGGAGTCACCCCCTTGGTTTGAAGAAATCCTTACGGCTGTGATCTGCACACTCAGCCGGGAGGCATCCGCCGAAAATTCGATAACCTCCATCCTCGTCAACTAAGCCTTTTTCCGGGCGCTTAGTTCGGGCGCTATAATTATAGGTAAAGCAATAATCCCGTCTTCTTTTCCTATTGAGAAAATAAGAACAAGACAAGCTTGATTTTACAACATGTGGCATAAACGGTCAATTGTTTTTTAAACAACTTTGCCGTATGTCTCACAATTATCTTATGTAAACCTCGCTTGTCTTGTTCACTCTCTGATAATAGACTTCGTTACTCTAATCCCATTTCTGACCGGACGACTTCAACAATGCGATTGACATACTCATCGCACAGCTCTTTCGTCTTCGCTTCAGCCATGACACGGACGAGCGGTTCAGTTCCTGAAGGGCGCACCAAAATCCGGCCGTCGCCGTTCATTTCTTTTTCAACTTCAGAAATAACTGCTTTTACTGTTTCATTTTCTTCAACTTTATATTTATCAGTCACTCTCACATTGACTAACAGCTGCGGGAACTTCTGCATTTCAGCTGCAAGCTCTGACAGCGGCTTGCCTGTGGCTTTCAAAGTGTTCATCAGCATAATAGCAGACAATAATCCGTCCCCTGTCGTGTTGTAATCAAGGAAAATAAGATGTCCTGACTGCTCTCCGCCGACGTTGTAGCCGTCTTTTTTCATTGCTTCTACTACGTAGCGGTCGCCGACAGCTGTCTGTACGCTTTTGATGCCTTCTTTTTCGAGCGCCTTATAGAAGCCGAGGTTGCTCATCACGGTTGAAACCAAAGTATCATCCTTTAAACGGCCCTCTGATTTCAGGTGTTTTGAGCATATGTACATGATTTGGTCGCCGTCTACAATATTTCCTTTTTCATCTACAGCAATCAGGCGGTCGCCGTCACCGTCGAACGCAAGACCGAGATCCGCGTTTTTCTCTTTGACAAACGCGCTGAGCGCTTCGGGATGAGTCGAACCGACGCCGTCATTAATGTTTAATCCGTTCGGGGAAGTCCCCATTGTAGAAACATCTGCATCTAAATCAGCAAACAGGTGTGTCGCCAAGGATGACGTTGCGCCATGGGCACAGTCCAATGCCACATGAATGCCTGTGAAATCTTCATCAGCTGTCTGTTTTAAGAATTGCAGATATTTTTGTCCGCCTTCAAAATAATCGTTTACAAGTCCAAGGTCTGCTCCGACAGGTCTTGGCAGCTTATCCTCAGGTTCGTCCATCAGGCGCTCAATTTCAGCCTCTTGTTCATCAGAAAGCTTAAATCCATCTCCCCCAAAGAATTTGATGCCGTTATCCTGCACCGGGTTATGAGAAGCGGAAATCATGACGCCCGCCTCTGCATCCATCGCTTTTGTCAAATAAGATACACCTGGTGTAGAAATGACACCCAGGCGCATGACTTCTGCGCCAATGGATAAAAGTCCGGCGACAAGGGCTCCCTCCAGCATATGGCCGGAGATGCGTGTATCGCGGCCTATCAGCACCTTTGGACGTTGTTTGTCTTTTGTCAGCACATAACCGCCGAAACGTCCGACTTTAAAGGCCAGCTCAGGTGTAAGCTCACTATTGGCGACACCTCTTACACCGTCTGTTCCAAAATACTTGCCCATTTTATAATCGCTCCTTTTTTATTCCGATGAGGATTGTGAATTCGCAGTGGATTCATCCTCATCCTGATCTTGGTTTTGATCTTTATTTTCGTCTTGGTTTTGATCGTTGTTGTTTTTATCAGTGTTCTTTGTATCTTCTTGCTGATTGTTCTTTTGATCATTTGTTTGTTTATCTGTGTCATCCTGGTTCCCTGATGTATTGCTGCTGTTATCATTCGTTGATGTATTGCTTTTCTTAGACGTCAGCTTGATTTTGGCGTTTTTCCGCCCCAAGGACCAAGTTACATTCTGTGGCCCGTTCACTTCAAGCTTCACGCTATGCTCCCCGTCCTCTAAATCTGAAACATTCACATACAATTCAATATCTGATTTTTTCAGTTTATTTATATTCGTGGGAGAGCCTTTAGCCGTTACATCTATCGCTTGTGATTCAGGATCAAGAAATTCAATGTTTTGTGAGCTGCTCAGCCCTACAGTCTTGATAGGGACATTCTCGAACTTCTGATCCGCTTCACTGTCGACTTCTATATGCAAAGTCACCTTTGACGGTGAGATTTTTTTGACACCGTCAGGAAGCGGAATATCTGCCTCGATATCGGAATCCTTGTTAATTTTACTTAAATCTAAGCTGACGCCGTCAATAAATTCAAGAGAATCCAACACATCCTGTGAGCCGTAAACCGTTACCTCACTGGGGCTGGATTCAATATTCGCTATGCTGACACCGTCAGGAAGGCTTCCTGTCCGTTCAATTTTAAAGGGCACTTTTTTACTCGGGCTTGTCACCGGAACCGTAATCTTGATGACCGAGGGCTCCACGTCGACAGGAAGCGCGTTTCCGTCTTTATCATAGACAGTCACTTTCGCTTCCTTTTCAATCGTTTCATCTGCGTTTTCCAAATTCACTGAAGCTTTTACAAGAGAAATATTATCGATGACATTTTTCGATCCGGTAATCTGCACATTTTTCGGACTGACAATCGGCTGCTCCGGAGAATAGCCTTTTTTCATCTTGCTTTTGTTGTAGTACTCCACTTCTACGGGAAAACTTTTGGTCGTCCGTTCCTGAATGGTCACTGTCGTAACAGACGGATTAATTGAGATTGTCAGCCCATCCGACACGTTTTTGGCCTTAAGCTCAACCTTATGTGTGCCGGTTTTCAAATGTTCCATATCAGCATATATTTCAAAGTTTTTGGTCTGCCGAGCCTTTTTCACGGCGCTTGTCGAGCCTTTTATCGTGACATTAACCGTTTGCGGAACACCCGTCACGACGTAATTTTCATCATCATAATACGCTTTAACCGGAATATCAGTCAGAGTTGCTTCATCAGTTGTTGATGTCGGAAAGAAAGATTCACCCGGTTTTTTGGGAGTCGGTGCTTGGTTGCTGTTAACCGCCACATAAAGCAAGAGCGCGAAAAGCAGAGCAATGATTTTCACAGCCCAGCGGTTGTTTAAGAATTTATCCATTTTTCTTGCCCCTCCAATACCAGCGGTTAGAAGAAGTGTCTCTGGTGTTTTTCTTAAACTCGGCTTCAAGCATTTCTTTCAGCGCTTCTTCTGTAAGCTCTCTGTGAAGGTCGCCGTTCTTTGCCACACTGACGCCGCCGGTCTCTTCAGACACAATAATCGTCAAACTGTCTGTTACTTCACTGATACCGACAGCCGCTCTGTGCCGCGTGCCCAGTTCTTTTGAAATAAACGGGCTCTCAGAAAGCGGCAGATAACAGGCGGCCGCGGCAATTTCATTATTTTTCATAATCACCGCACCGTCATGAAGCGGGGTGTTTGGGATAAAAATATTGATCAGCAGCTCAGAGCTGACTTTGGCATTTAGTGGTATGCCAGTCTCAATATAATCCCCCATTCCAGTATCCCGCTCAATGGTCAGCAGGGCGCCTATACGGCGTTTCGCCATATAATTGATTGCTTTTGTAATGGCCTCAATCGTTTTCTGCTGCGCTTCTTCAACAGGCGTGCCGCTCCTCGAAAAAAAGCGGCCGCGGCCTAACTGTTCAAGCGCTCTTCTCAGCTCAGGCTGAAAAATAATAATAATTGCTAAAAATCCCCATGTTATCGCTTGGTCCATCAGCCATTGAAGTGTGCTGAGGCCCAAATATTGGCTGGCCATACGAACAAGCACGATGACTACAATTCCTTTTAACAGCTGAACCGCTTTCGTGCCGCGTATCACCATAATCAATTTATATATCACATACCAAACAAGGAGAATATCAACGGCATTGCCGAGGTACTGCAAAAAAGGGATATCCTCAAAAGCCATTTCCTCGTCCTCCAAGATTTCAGTCATTTCGTATTTTGTGTTTTACGTGTTACGCATATGTACTTTACATAGCGAGCCCATTATACCACATTTCGATTTAGCAAGTGAAATGTGCCAGCCCTCTCAGCCCGCAAAAAAAGAGCAAAGCGGCTAACGCGCTTTACTCTTCTCCCTTCGGACTGAATGCATCGAGTACACTTTTCCCCGCAGACTTCATCTTGTACCATGTCCAATCGAATAATTGATTGATTTCTTCAATCTGACCGGTGACTTGTCCAGCAGAGGCCATATACTTTTCGCCGTTTACGACGGTTACATCCCCGTCTATTTTGCCTTTAATAATCAGCTTGCCGTTTTTAACAGTGACATCACCTTTGACCGTCTCACCTTCTGGCACGGTCACAGTATGGTTATGAACCACAAGATTCGGCTGCTTGGACACGCTGAAATTGTGGTCATTATGCCAGCTGTTAAAAAAACCCCCGCCCATCAAAATGATGAATACCGCAGCAGCTGCGATAACGGGATGGGATCTGAACCATCTTTTTACAGAAGCTCTTTTCTTCTCCTTAGGCAATTTTGCCATGACATTAGCGGTAAAATCCGCGGGGGCTTCGACATGCGATGTGCTCCGTACGAGCGCTATGGATTTCTCCATCTCGTAAAAATGCTTTCTGCATTTCTCGCATGTCTCCAGATGTTTATTTAATACGTGTTCATCTTTTGGAAGGATATCTCCATCAAGATGCATATGCATAAGCTGCACAATTTGTTCAGGACAGCTCATTTCATCACCCCACTTAAAGATCCCTTAATTGTTTTCTAAGAGCCTCTCTGCCTCTGTGAATCCGCGTTTTCACAGTCCCCACAGGAATATTTAGAATCTCCCCGATTTCAATTAATGAGAGTTCGTCAATATACTTTAATACGATGACTGTTCTGTATTTGTCAGGAAGCTTTAAAATTTTCTGCTGTATCGTGTTTGAGAGCTCCAGCGACACAACTGCATCTTCAGGCAAAACACCATCTGCGGCGATTTGAGAATACATGGTCAAGCCTTCCGTACCAGCCACCTCTGCATCGAGGTAATAATCCGGCTTCTTTTTGCGAATGCGGTCAATGGTCAAATTGGTCGCGATTCGATAAAGCCAAGTTGAAAATTTCCGGTTAATATCAAAACTGTCGATATTAACGTACGCTCTGATGAAAGCTTCCTGTGCAATATCCTCCGCCTCATGCACATTGCCAAGCATACGGTAGCAAAGCTGATAAATTTTATCTTTATAAATATCTACGATGTCCGCAAATGCATTCTGGTCGCCTTTTTTGACTTGTTTAATTCTTTTTTTAATCATCATTTCCATATTTATCTAACCTCTGCCTTCACCGGTCTGTATGTATACGAGCTTCGTTTCAAAAGGTTTCAATTTTTTTATAAAATAAGTTTATCAAATTTTTGGCAGGGTGTAGATGGTAATTCGTGAATAAACTACCTTAACATATTTTTAAAATTATTATACAGACTGAACAGTTAGAAGTTGGAATGATTTTTCCGAAAAGAAAAAAGACACCTTTTGATCAAAGGTGTCTGTGACTGGGCTAGCTGGATTCGAACCAACGCATGACGGAGTCAAAGTCCGTTGCCTTACCGCTTGGCTATAGCCCAATAATGGTGGAGGGGGGCAGATTCGAACTGCCGAACCCTGAGGGAGCGGATTTACAGTCCGCCGCGTTTAGCCACTTCGCTACCCCTCCACATAAAATTTTGAAAAAACAGTGCCGGCAAGAGGACTTGAACCCCCAACCTACTGATTACAAGTCAGTTGCTCTACCAATTGAGCTACACCGGCAAGATGGTGGAGGATGACGGGCTCGAACCGCCGACCCTCTGCTTGTAAGGCAGATGCTCTCCCAGCTGAGCTAATCCTCCAAATGGTGACCCGTACGGGATTCGAACCCGTGTTACCGCCGTGAAAGGGCGGTGTCTTAACCGCTTGACCAACGGGCCGTTGTGTTCTCGTCGAGCTGACAAAAGTTATTATATACAGGTCACCCCCTGTTTGTAAAGAGAAAAATTAAATTTTTTATTTTCAAACTTTTTAACTCCTTTTTTAACTGAAAAAGCCTCCCAACTAAAGCCATTTATTTTATGATAGAGACAAGCAAAGCAAGAGAGGAGAAACCAATATGATACTAGTCAGTTCTTGCCTTGGAGGCATTGAATGCAGATATAACGGCTCTCACGCAGCGTCGGAGAAAATCAGAAAACTAGTCGATGAAAAGAAAGCAGTCATGGCTTGCCCTGAACTTCTCGGCGGCTTCTCTACCCCACGCGAACCCGCAGAAATCATAGGAGGCACTGGCGAGGATGTCCTCAATGGAACAGCGAAAATCGTGACAGCTTCAGGAGAAGACGTCACAGAACTATATATGGAAGGCGCCGCGAAAACATTGGCTTACGCAAAAGAAATCAACGCTTCTGCCGTCATATTAAAAGAAAACAGTCCATCTTGCGGAAGCGGTTTTATCTATAACGGCACATTCTCTGGCAAAAAAATCACCGGCAGCGGAGTAACCGCCGCACTGTTAAAACAAGCGGGCTACCGCGTCATTTCGGAAAACGAGCTTAACGACATATTGTAAGGAGGCCACCCCATGACTCAAGACATTTCTTTATCCTTCTATAAGCCTGAACACTTGCCCGAGCTCCAATCATTCACGCTCACCAACGATGACAAACGCTTTACCTCCCTCCCGAAAGAGGTGCTGTCTCAGGCTCTGGGCATACAGGACCGATACCCGGTTGTCATCTTAAAAGACGACCTTCCAGTCGGTTTTTTCATTTTACATGCATCAAAAGAAACGCTTGCTTCCTATTCTAACAATCCATTTGCTTTACTGCTCAGCTCCCTGTCTTTAAACGCTGTGCATCACGGAAAAGGCTATGCGAAAAAAGCCATGCTTTTGCTTCCCGCTTTTGTGAGCGGATATTTTCCATGGTGCGACGAAATCATCTTGGCCGTCAATCATCTGAACATACGCGCAAAACACCTTTATATGAAAAGCGGGTTCCTTGATAAAGGACGGCGAAGAATCGGGCCGCTTGGAGAACAGTTGATCCTTCATCATTTCTTATAGTCTTAAGTGAAATAAAATTTCAAAAATTTAAAAACATAGTTGAAATATCATAACAGAAATGAATATACTGAATATTGAGATATATCATTTTAAAACAGGGGGCATCCTCATGTCAGAACCATTAAACCTTCACCGTCTCACAACGGAATCACGCAATAGCCAAACAGTTGAAATCCACAAAGCAAACACTCTCGGCATCCTTAAAATGATCAACAACGAAGATATGAAAGTCGCTGCAGCCGTTCAGGAGGTTCTCCCCGACATCAAAACAGCTGTAGACTGCGCATATGAATCGTTTCAAAATGGAGGCCGGCTCATATATACAGGCGCCGGCACAAGCGGCAGACTCGGCGTCATGGATGCTGTTGAATGTCCTCCCACCTACAGCGTAAGCCCAGATCAGGTCATCGGAATCATGGCTGGAGGCCCCGAAGCCTTTTTACAGGCAGCAGAGGGCATTGAAGACAGTGAAGAAGCAGGAGCTGAAGATTTAAGAAACATACAGCTCACTTCAAATGACACCGTCATTGCCATCGCAGCAAGCGGCCGCACACCCTACGCCGCAGGCGCCCTAAGATACGCCCGCAAAGTCGGAGCACACACCATCGCCCTTACTTGCAATGAAAATTCCGCCATCAGCAAGGATGCGGATCACAGCATTGAGGTTGTCGTCGGACCTGAGGCCATTACAGGATCAACACGTATGAAAGCCGCAACCGCTCATAAAATGATTCTAAACATGATATCTACCGCTGTAATGGTCAAAATCGGCAAGGTTTACGAAAACTTGATGGTAGACGTCAACGTCAGCAACAAAAAACTAAAAGAACGCGCCATCAGCATCATCCAAAGCCTTACAAACGCTTCATACGACACAGCCAGATACACTCTGGAACAAGCCGATCATCACGTTAAAACAGCAATCGTCATGCTCAAAACAAGCACAGATCAGAAACAAGCAAAGACATTACTCGATGAAGCAAACGGTTTCATTGACAAAGCAATCGAACATTACCATCCATGATAAGGAGAGAACTAGAATGGCCACAGGCGGTTTAGCGATCATCCAATCAATGAAGCATAAGCTCCCTCCATCCGAGCGCAAACTTGCAGATTATATCCTAGCCCATCCCCACAAAGCAATCGAAAGCACGGTCAACGAAATCAGCGCCTTAGCCAATTCAAGTGACGCTGCCGTCATCAGGCTCTGCAAATCACTCGGTTTAAAAGGATTTCAAGATTTAAAAATGAGAGTAGCGGGCGATCTGGCAAAGCCTACTTTTCAGGGCTACCGGGATATTGTTCCCCACGAGCCGCTGCCCTCCATTTCCGAAAAAACGGCCGGCAATGCCATTCAAGCCATTCAGGATACTTCAGACCTGATGGACTACAAAGAGCTTGAGCGAGCGGTTTCTCTGCTTCTCAAAGCTCATACCGTGCATTTTATCGGCCTCGGGGCTTCCGGCATTGTCGCCAAGGACGCCCAGCAAAAGTGGCTTCGCATTCATAAACAAGCAACCGCGTTTACAGACACTCATCTTGTGGCATCTTTAATCGCAAATGCAGATAAAGACGACATCGTATTCGCCATTTCGTTTTCAGGAGAGACACAGGAAATCATTGAACTGTTTGCCATGGCTAAGGAAAAAGGCATCACAACGATCAGCCTCACACAATTCAGTCAGACATCCGTCTCCGCACTGGCTGATGTCCCTTTGTATACAGCCCATTCCAATGAAGCCTTGATTCGAAGTGCAGCCACTTCCTCCCGCCTCGCCCAGCTTTTTATAATTGATGTTTTGTTTTTAGGCATGGCGGCTGAGCAGTATGAAACGACAACCGGTTATATCGATAAAACGAGAGCAGCCATACAATCTATGAGAATAAAATAAGGCATCTTGAAGGGGAGGGGTTTTAATGAGCAAAGAAAATAACTACCATCATCTCGCACAGAAAATCCTTGAGCTATGCGGAGGAAAATCCAATATTTCTTCATATACGCATTGCATGACACGCCTGCGCATTACGCCTTACGATGAAAGCAAAGCGGATGCTCAGGCTTTAAGAAAGCTTGACGGCGTATTGGGGGTCGTTGAAGCTGAAACCTTACAAATTATCCTCGGCACAGGAGTCGTCAATCATGTTACAGCTGCTTTCTCAAAGCTCGTGTCAGCAGAAGAAGGTGCCGATGTCAAAGAAGCAGCCGCCAAAAAGAAAGCCGATATCAATCGGAAAAATGCCACTCCTTTTAAACTTTTCTTACGTAAAATTGCCAGCATTTTTATCCCTCTTATTCCCGCTCTAGTCGCTTCCGGTTTAATTACTGGGATTACCAAAGCAATTATTCAAGCAGGCTGGCTCTCTGCAGACTCACAAATTGCGATTATCCTGACAGTCATCGGATCAGGGCTGTTCACTTATCTCGGCATTCTCGTCGGTATTAACGCTTCGAAAGAATTTGGCGGGACACCCGCACTTGGGGCTTTGGCCGGGATCTTGATTATCAATCCGGAGATCGCAAAAATCAGTTTATTTGGAGAAGAGCTTCTCCCGGGCAGGGGAGGTCTGATCGGCGTCCTTTTCGCAGCCATATTCATTGCTTACACCGAACAATTTATTCGCCGTTTTATCCCTCAATCACTCGATATCATTGTCACACCCACCGTTTCACTGTTAATCACCGGAATCGTAACGTATGTCGTATTTATGCCTTTAGGCGGATTCATTTCTGATGCCATTACATCCGGCCTTCTGTCCATCCTGGACATCGGCGGCATCGCTGCAGGCTTTATTCTGGGCGCAACCTTCCTTCCTCTCGTCGTAACCGGACTGCATCAAGGCTTGACGCCTGTGCACATGGAACTGATCAATTCAATTGGCAATGATCCTCTGCTCCCTATTTTGGCTATGGGAGGTGCAGGACAGGTAGGCGCGGCCTTTGCCGTTTTCGTGAAGACGAAAAAAACAACACTGAGGAAAGCAATCGCCGGCGGGCTTCCATCGGGACTGCTCGGCATTGGTGAACCGCTTATTTTCGGAGTCACGCTGCCGCTTGGCCGTCCGTTTTTAACAGCATGTTTAGGAGCTGGAATCGGCGGCGCCTTTCAAGCTTATTTTCAAGTAGCCACCATTGCGATTGGTGTCTCCGGACTGCCGCTTTCTTTTCTAGTCCTGCCTTCGCAAATCATCCTGTATATCGTTGGGCTCTTTATTTCCTACGCGGCCGGTTTTTTATTGACCTATGCATTCGGATATAAAGATGAAATGGCTTCTCAGTTCGATTAAATTGTTTCTGTTTTAGGGATAGTAAACGGGATAGAAGCACAGAAAGGGGCTAGCCTGTGAAAACAAAGACACTGTTCATATTCAGTGCCATTTTAACCCTATCGATATTTGCGCCAAATGAAACCTTCGCACAAACAGCAGACAACTTGATTGAGCCGAAAATCATAAATGCAGAAACTGCACAATTCTCGACGAAGAAGCTAAGGAAGGTAGATCAGATGATAGAACGGGATATTGCAGCAGGATTTCCAGGCGCCGTTCTTGTGGTGGTGAAGGATGGACGCATCATAAAAAAAGCAGCATACGGCTACAGTAAAAAGTACGAAGGATCAGAACTGCTGCGCCGTCCGGCCAAAATGAAAACCCGCACGATGTTTGACTTAGCCTCAAATACAAAAATGTACGCAACAAATTTTGCATTGCAGCGCTTAGTCAGCCAAGGAAAACTTGACGTCTATGAAAAAGTTTCTGCATATTTGCCGGGTTTCAAGGATCAGCCGGGTAACCTCATAAAAGGAAAAGACAAGATACGTGTCATTGATGTCCTCCAGCACCAATCAGGGCTCCCATCAAGCTTTTACTTTTACACGCCGGAAAAAGCCGGCAAGTACTATTCCCAAGAACGGGACAAAACGATTGAATATTTGACGAAAATTCCGCTCGATTATCAAACCGGGACAAAACACGTATACAGTGACATTGGATATATGCTACTTGGGTGTATTGTCGAAAAACTCACTGGCAAACCGCTTGATGTCTACACGGAGCAAGAGCTCTACAAACCGCTCAGGCTGAAGCATACCTTGTACAATCCGCTGCAAAAGGGCTTTAAACCGAAACAGTTCGCAGCTACTGAACGAATGGGCAATACACGTGACGGCGTTATTCAATTCCCTAACATCCGCACAAACACGCTGCAAGGAGAGGTGCATGACGAAAAAGCGTTTTACTCAATGGATGGCGTGTCTGGGCATGCCGGATTGTTCTCAAATGCAGATGATATGGCCATACTGCTGCAAGTCATGTTAAACAAAGGTTCATACCGAAACATTTCTTTATTTGATCAGAAAACAGCCGACCTGTTTACAGCACCTTCAGTAACAGACCCGACATTCGCTCTTGGCTGGAGGCGGAACGGAAGTAAAAGCATGGAATGGATGTTTGGCCCTCATGCCAGCAAAAATGCTTACGGGCATACCGGCTGGACGGGGACAGTTACAATTATTGATCCAGCATACAATTTAGGCATCGCATTGTTAACAAATAAAAAGCATACACCAGTTATTGATCCGGAAGAAAATCCAAACGTCTTTGAGGGTGATCAATTTGCAACAGGCAGTTATGGAAATGTCATAACTGCGATTTATGAAGCGATGGAGTGAATGATTAGACGATAGGAGGAAGTTTCTATGAGACCTGTCTTTCCGCTTATCCTTTCAGCCGTTCTCTTTCTTTCATGCTTTTTCGGGGCCAGACAGACAGAAGCCTCTGCATCCAAACGTGCAATCGATGCCAATCAGATTGTCAATCGTATGTCGTTAGATGAAAAACTCGGCCAGATGCTGATGCCTGATTTTAGAAATTGGCAAAAGGAAGGCGAGTCCTCTCCGCAAGCCCTTACAGAAATGAATGATGAAGTCGCCAGCCTCGTCAAGAAATATCAATTCGGAGGCATCATCCTTTTTGCAGAAAATGTAAAAACAACAAAACAAACTGTCCAACTGACAGACGATTACCAAAAGGCAAGTCCAAAAATCCCGCTCATGCTGAGTATTGATCAGGAAGGCGGCATTGTAACGAGGTTAGGGGAGGGCACTAATTTCCCAGGGAATATGGCGCTGGGCGCAGCCAGAAGCAGAATCAATGCGTATCAGACCGGCAGCATTATCGGGAAAGAGCTCTCTGCCTTAGGCATCAATACAGATTTCAGCCCTGTCGTGGACATTAACAATAATCCCGATAATCCTGTAATCGGCGTACGGTCATTCAGCTCCAATCGAGAACTGACATCACGTCTCGGTTTATACACGATGAAAGGGTTGCAGCGGCAGGATATCGCGTCTGCCCTCAAACATTTCCCGGGACATGGAGACACGGACGTTGACAGCCATTATGGACTGCCGCTCGTTTCCCATGGCCAAGAACGGCTTCGTGAGGTCGAACTTTATCCTTTTCAAAAAGCAATTGATGCTGGTGCTGATATGGTGATGACAGCCCATGTTCAATTCCCTGCCTTCGACGACACCACATACAAAAGCAAACTCGATGGATCGGACATTCTGGTTCCAGCTACACTTTCGCAAAAAGTGATGACAGGTCTTCTTCGTCAGGAAATGGGCTTTAATGGGGTCATCGTTACCGATGCGCTCAATATGAAGGCAATTGCAGATCATTTCGGACAGGAAGAGGCTGTGGTCATGGCCGTAAAAGCTGGTGTCGATATTGCATTAATGCCAGCCTCAGTCACTTCAATGAAAGAAGAACAGAAATTCGCACGTGTTATTCAAGCTTTGAAAGAAGCCGTGAAAAACGGGGATATTCCTGAACAACAAATCAACAAATCAGTTGAAAGAATCATTTCCCTGAAAATAAAACGCGGCATGTATCCAGCACGAAACAGCGACAGTACAAAAGAAAAAATAGCCAAAGCCAAAAAAATCGTAGGAAGCAAGCAACACCTGAAAGCAGAGAAAAAAATAGCTGAAAAAGCAGTGACCGTATTAAAAAATGAACAGCACACTTTGCCGTTCAAGCCTAAAAAAGGCAGCCACATCTTAATTGTGGCACCTTACGAAGAACAAACGGATTCAATCGAACAAACCATTCACGATCTCATCAAGCGAAAGAAAATCAAACCCGTATCCCTCAGCAAAATGAACTTTGCCAACCAAGTATTTAAGGCCGAGCATGAAAAACAAGTAAAAGAGGCTGATTATATCATTACCGGCTCCTATGTCGTCAAAAATGACCCTGTCGTCAACGACGGTGTCATCGACGACACAATATCAGATTCAAGCAAATGGGCCACCGTGTTTCCGAGAGCTGTCATGAAAGCCGCACTGCAGCACAACAAACCATTTGTCTTAATGAGCCTGCGCAACCCCTATGATGCAGCTAATTTCGAAGAAGCAAAGGCACTGATTGCAGTCTATGGCTTTAAAGGATACGCAAATGGCCGTTATCTTCAACCTAATATTCCGGCCGGAGTGATGGCGATATTCGGCCAGGCAAAACCTAAAGGCACACTTCCAGTTGACATTCCGTCAGTCACGAAACCAGGGAACACCCTTTACCCATTTGGCTACGGATTAAATATCAAAACGGGAAGACCGCTTTAATAAGGAGGGACACATGAGAAAAACAATATTCGCTTTTCTGACAGGGCTCATGATGTTCGGAACGATAACCGCTGCCTCTGCTTCACCCGATTCAAAGAATCAAACGGCTAAAAAACCTAAAGTCCAGACTGGGATAGACACGCTCTTGCCAGACTATAAAAAACAGCTCAAGGGAAAACGCATCGGACTGATCACCAATCCAACCGGAGTAAACGCATCTCTGAAAAGCAGTGTCGATATTCTTTACGAGAACCCTGATATCAAACTGACAGCTTTATTCGGCCCTGAACACGGCGTCCGCGGTGACGCCCAGGCTGGAGACGAGGTAGGCTCTTACATTGACGAAAAAACCGGGGTTCCCGTATACAGCCTCTACGGAAAAACGAAAAAACCGACTCCAGAAATGCTGAAAAATGTCGATATTCTAATGTTTGACATTCAGGATGTCGGGACCCGTTTCTACACGTACATTTATACAATGGCATACGCAATGGAAGCCGCTAAAGAAAACGGCATTCCATTTATGGTGCTGGACCGTCCGAATCCTCAAGGCGGGAATCATATTGAAGGACCAATCTTAGAACCTGAATACGCCTCATTTGTCGGATTGTATCCCATTCCATTGAAGCATGGGATGACGATAGGCGAATTGGCTTCACTGTTCAACAAAGAATTTAGTATTGATGCTGATCTTACAGTGGTAAAAATGAAACACTGGAAACGAAAAATGGATTTTGACGATACCCGATTGCCTTTCGTCCTCCCTTCGCCTAACATGCCGACGGTGGAAAGCACATTTGTTTATCCTGCAACCGGGCTGATTGAAGGAACAAATATATCCGAAGGGCGAGGGACAACAAAGCCATTCGAATTGATCGGAGCTCCCTTTATCAAAAGCACAGAACTTGAAGAAACATTAAACAGCCTCCATTTGCCGGGCGTTACATTTAGGGCAGCATCCTTCACACCGACGTTTTCTAAACATCAAGGAAAGCTTTGCCACGGTGTGCAGCTCTATGTGACAGACAGAGATAAGTTTGAAGCCGTTAAAACGGGTCTTTCAGTCATTAAAACCATACACGATCTCTATCCTGAGGATTTTGAGTTCCTGTCAACAGGTTCATTTGATAAACTGGCAGGCAACGGCTGGATCAGAACAAAAATTGAAAATGGAACTTCGGTTGAGGACATCATAAACAGCTATGAAACAACACTCCAACAATTCAGCAAAACAAGAAAAAAGTATCTCATTTATTAGAACGGAAGCATCATATGTTACACGTGTAACATATTCTTATTGAACGAAAGACCCTTACTTTTACACATAAGTAAGGGTTTTTTTCATGCTAAAAACCCACCCGCTTTATATAGGAAAACTTTCATTTATTTGGTACAATTTTCATTGAAAATGATTATCAATTGAAAGCCTCTGAAAAGGTGGTCTACTCGTGCAAAATGCAGTGATTTATCAACCAGTACAAATTGAATATCTAAAAAAGACAAGTGATCTCTTCTCAGAACAGCAATTAGCCGATTCATTCGTGCTGATTTTTCATTTAAAAGGAAACGGATATATTTCGATCGGAACAAACACCAATCCTCTGCAAAAAAAGACACTTTATGTTTGTCCGCCTAACGAGACCTTTGGCTTTACGCCAGCAGCCGATGGACATATAGATGCCTGTATAATCAGGCTTCAAAGCTATATCAAGGAAACCGGGCAAGATATTTTCACACCATGCACAAAATCGGAATTAGCCAACCTGAAGCTTATGAATGTTTCACATATCGAAAATCTTGCAGTCCGGCTTCAAGAGCTTGCCGCACTATGGAATGAATCGTCTCAGCTTTCTCAGCTAAAATGTGGGATTGAAGTACAAAGCCTGATTTATGACCTCTTTACTGCCAGTTTATCTGATCAAACGGATACACATTCAGCAATCGAAAAAACAAAACACTATATCGAAACCCATGCCGATACAAAAATCACGCTTGCCCAACTGTCGCAAATGGCAGGAATCAGTGCCAAACACTACAGTGAAAGCTTTAAAAAATGGACAGGACAAAGCGTAACAGAATTTATTACGAAAACACGAATCACAAAGGCAAAACGGCTCATGGCAAAATCAAACTGCAAATTGAAAGAAATCGCACACCAAACCGGTTATCAAGATGAATTTTATTTCAGCAGAATCTTTAAAAAATATACAGGCTGTTCACCTACAAGCTATATGAAAAAACGCCGAAAGAAAATCGCCGCATACGGAAGGGGCACAATGGGCCATCTCATCCCTCTTCACCACATACCTTTTGCGGCCGCTCTGCATCCGAAATGGACGTCTTACTACTATCAGCATTATTCGACAGATATACCCGTCCAGCTTAGTGCATACCGGTTTAATGAAAAGTGGGAAGAAAACCTGTACACGTTATCACAGGCAGAACCAGATGTGATTGTCAGCATGGATTCTATTTCTCCAGAAGAACAAGATCGCCTGAATCGCATCGCAGAAGTCATGTACCTTCCTTCAGAAGAAAGCTGGAGAACCCACTTTCTGCAAACTGCCTCATTTTTAAAGGAAGAGTCCGAAGCAGAAAAGTGGCTAGCGGATTATGACCAGCAGACAACAGCCGCCAAAAAAACACTTCAGCACGTTCAAGGGCTGCGTTTTCTCTTTTTGAGGCTGCATAAGCAAAACTTCTATCTGGCACATAACCGAAGTGTCCGCGAAGTTTTCTTTGGGGATTTAGGATTCAGCTCGGCAACAACGGCTGACACACCTTCAGAACAAGCGATTTCGTTAGAAAATATCGCAAATTACCAAGCTGACTGTATGATGCTTTTTCTTTTTAAAGAGCCGGAGACCATAGCTTACTACCAGCAATTACAGCAGACAGAAGCATGGCAAAACCTAAGCGCGGTACGGAATAACCGTGTTTATCTTCTATCCCTTGATCCGTGGAATGAATACTCAGCTTGCGGGCACGAACGCATCGTTCAGCAAACTGTTTCTTTACTATCCGGAGATTGTCCATGATAAATCAGGAATTTGTCCATGGTGTTATATCTGTTCATTCTCTATAATTCCAATTGATAATAGTTATCAATTGAACAGGAGGCTCTATAGATGAAAAAGATATCTCTTACCTTATTAATCTTGCTTCTCGCGCTGACAGCGGCAGCTTGCGGCAGCAAAAATGAATCAACTGCCAGCAAGGCAAGCGGCACAGCATCTGAGAAGAAGAAAATTGAATACCTTGATAAAACATATGAAGTAACTGTACCGACAAACAAAATTGCCATTACGGGAAGCGTTGAATCAATGGAAGACGCGAAATTGCTTGACGTTCATCCGCAAGGCGCAATTTCATTCTCCGGCAAATTCCCTGATATGTTCAAAGACATCACTGATAAAGCCGAACCAACCGGAGAAAAAATGGAGCCAAATATTGAAAAGATTCTTGAAATGAAGCCAGATGTTATCCTTGCTTCAACAAAGTTTCCGGAAAAAACGCTGCAAAAAATCAGCACAGCAGGCACGACGATCCCAGTTTCTCATATCTCTTCAAACTGGAAGGAAAACATGATGCTTCTTGCCCAGCTGACTGGAAAAGAGAAAAAAGCAAAGAAAATTATTGCAGACTATGAACAGGATCTAAAAGAAACAAAAACAAAAATCAACGATAAAGCGAAAGATTCAAAAGCGCTTGTCATCAGAATCAGACAAGGCAACATTTACATTTACCCTGAACAGGTGTATTTCAACTCCACACTATACGGTGATTTAGGCCTTAAGGCGCCGAACGAAGTAAAAGCTGCAAAAGCGCAAGAGCTGATTTCATTAGAAAAATTAAGTGAAATGAACCCGGACCATATTTTCGTCCAATTTTCTGATGATGAAAATGCAGACAAACCTGATGCCTTAAAAGATTTAGAGAAAAATCCAATCTGGAAAAGCCTTAAAGCAGTCAAAGAAGACCATGTGTATGTCAACTCAGTGGACCCTCTCGCACAAGGCGGCACAGCTTGGAGCAAAGTCCGTTTCCTGAAAGCGGCTGCTGAAAAATTGACACAAAACTAATTCAGAGTAGGTTTTTGTATGTATTCAAAACAGTGGACACGTATCATATTGATTACTTCTCCATTTGCTATAGCGATGTCACTTTTACTTTCAATCCTTTATGGGGCAAAGCATCTTAGCACAGATATTGTTTTTACATCTCTTATTCATTTCGATCCGGGAAACACAGACCATCAAATTATATGGCATTCCCGGATTCCAAGGGCTGCCGGCGCTCTGCTCATAGGGGCAGCCCTTGCTGTTTCTGGAGCGCTTATGCAGGGCATTACGCGCAATTATTTAGCTTCGCCTTCCATTATGGGTGTTTCAGATGGTTCAGCGTTTATCATTACGCTTTGCATGGTTCTGCTCCCGCAATCATCTTCGATTGAAATGATGATATACTCTTTTATCGGCTCAGCGTTAGGAGCGGTGTTAGTATTCGGCCTTGCCGCCATGATGCCAAACGGATTTACCCCCGTGCAGCTCGCCATCATCGGCACAGTCACAAGCATGCTGCTCAGCAGCTTATCAGCGGCCATGTCGATTTATTTTCAAATTTCTCAGGATCTCAGTTTCTGGTACAGTGCCAGACTTCATCAAATGAGTCCGGATTTCCTGAAGCTTGCCGCTCCGTTTTTCCTGATTGGCATTATAATGGCCATTTCTCTCAGCAAAAAGGTAACCGCTGTATCATTAGGGGACGACATTTCTAAAAGCCTAGGGCAAAAGAAAAAAACCATTAAAATCATGGCTATGCTTTCCGTCATCATTTTAACCGGCAGTGCCGTAGCGCTGGCCGGAAAAATTGCGTTTGTCGGGTTGGTTGTTCCGCATATCACGAGATTTCTCGTCGGCTCTGATTACAGCAGGCTGATTCCGTGTTCCTGTATTTTGGGCGGAATCTTTTTAACCTTGTGTGATCTCGCAAGCAGATTTATCAACTATCCGTTTGAAACACCGATTGAGGTCGTAACATCCATTATCGGCGTACCTTTCTTCCTTTATTTAATTAAACGAAAAGGAGGGGAGCAAAATGGCTAAAAAATATGCATTGTTCATCGCTTTGATTCTTGTTGTCAGTTATTTCAGCTTAACGAGCGGATCATTTTCTGTTCGTCCTGCTGAGCTGCTCTCCACTCTTTTTCAAATCGACCCGAATCCGCAGTATGAAATTTTGCTGTTCGATTTAAGACTGCCGCGGGTTGTCATGGCTGCTATTATTGGACTCGGTCTTGGCATTGCAGGCGCTGTTATCCAGGCCATCACGAGAAACGGGCTTGCTGACCCTGGAATTCTCGGAATCAACGCAGGGGCAGGAGCTGGCATTGTAGCGTTTATGCTCTTATTCCAAGGCCAGAAGGAAGTGACATCCATAGCTGCAGCGATGGGAATGCCGCTCTTTGGATTGATAGGCGGGCTCATCGCGGCGATCCTGATTTACATATTTGCATGGCACAGAGGCAATTTAGATTCAGGAAGAATTATTCTGGTAGGGATTGCGATCAATTCAGGATTCAGCGCCCTGTCTTTGTTTTTATCTTTAAAAATGGACCCGCAAGACTATCAAATGGCCATGGTGTGGAAAAACGGAAGCATCTGGTCTGCCAACTGGACGTATATCACAGCCGTTCTCCCATGGATGCTGCTGTTTATACCGATTCTTATCGGCAAATCCCGCCTGCTCGACACCATCCGTTTTGATGAAGACACAGTCAGAAGCCTCGGCATTTCATCAAATAAAGAAAAAACCATCCTGCTCGTAGCCTGTGTAGCAATCATCAGCGCCTGTGTCTCCGTAGCGGGAAGTATGGCGTTTGTCGGCTTAATTGCTCCCCATATCTCACGGAGACTGGCTGGCGTCGAACATCGCTATATCCTGCCACTGAGCGGTTTAATCGGGATGCTTCTTGTGATAAGCGCAGACTTTGCCGGAAAACTGTTTTTTCAGCCCGCAGAAGTGCCCGCAGGCATCATTTTGGCGATCCTCGGAGTTCCTTATTTCTTATATCTGCTTTTCAAGCAAAAAAAGGGGGAGAATGCTTGAAAGGATCTCTTTCAGAACACAAAGCCGGCAACAGGAGGTTCACGCTGTACCTCCCTCCTTCCTACAGCACAGACAGCCGGGAATTTCCTGCTGTTTACGTGCAGGATGGCAGTTCTTTGTTCCAAAACCAAATCGAATTATTAGAAAGCGCATATCAACAGCAAAGGCTCCCTGAACTCGTGCTGATCGGTATCGAACCCGAAAACCGGCTTGATGAATACACCCCTTGGCCGGCTGCATCACTCAGTGATCGGTTCACGGACTTCGGCGGAATGGGATATCACTATCTGTCTGATATAACGAACCAGTTCATTCCGCTAATCGAAGAAAACTGGAACGTCACCAGGGAACCGCAGTCAAGAGGAATGATCGGTGCCTCATTAGGCGGCCTCATCTCAATGTTCGCCATATTAAAATATCCGTCAATGTTCGGGAAAATAGGCTCTATATCAGGTTCATACTGGTACGAGAACGCAGCGGAAACCATTCATATATCTTCTTTAAAGCCCGGCACTGCACGTGTTTTCATGTCTATCGGGAGTGAAGAAGGCCGTGAAAAACAATCCATTCAGCGACATATGCTGAAAAAAACAAAGCAAGTACATCAAAGTCTAAAAGAAAAAGGCTTCACTGAAGACCAGTTGTGTCTTTCAATTGAAAAAGGAGCGGTGCACCACCGCAAGTATTTCTGCAAACAGTTCATCAACGCGCTCGAATGGCTATACGGAAAAAACCGCTCAACCCTATGAGCGGTTTTTTTATGCTTTCTGCAACATTGGTTTTAATTCAAAACGATTCAGCATATAGCCAAACAAAGCAGCCAATATCTGCTGAAACAGCATGCCGATCACAACAGGAACGGCAACCTGAGACGGGAAGAACGTAACGGCAAGAACTGCGCCGGCACTAATATTCCTCATGCCTCCCGTAAATATAAGAGAGACTATTTCCTCTTGCCGCCTTTTCATCATTTTTCCGATCAGCCAAGCAGCGGCATAACCTGTTAACGCGATAAAGAATACCGTTACAGCTATTCCTGCAAATCTCAAATCAATGGATTTGAAATAAGGAGCAATCGCTGAACTGTTAATCGCAATCACTGCCATCAAGCAAAGCTTTGAAAAAGGCGACAGCGCACTGCTCACAAACGCAGTTCTTTCTGGAGATGACATCTGATTAAACAGCATGCCCAAAAAAGAAGGAATCACGACCATTACAATCAGACCTTTCATCATTCCCCACACATCCATGTGAACCTGAGCGCCGGCCAGCAATGAAAGACTCAGCGGTACGATTAGCGGTGACAGCACAGTATCAACTAAAATAATCGAAAGTGTCAAACCGACATTCCCTTTGTACATCGCTGCCCAAATCAAGCTTGTAATCCCCGTAGGAATCACAACAGCCAATGTTAAACCGGTAATCGTCAAAGGATCACCTTTAAATATAAGATGGCCGCTGCCCCAAGCAAAAAGCGGCATGAAAATATGAAGAACGAATAGTGCAAGAATCATAGGGAGAGGGTGAGACAATGCATGTCTCAAAGATTGAAAGTTCGCGCTCAAACTGCCTGCAAACGTAATAAAAGCAAAGATCCAAGGCACAGCCCATTCATACCCATTTAAAAACTGAGACAGCAGCACGCCCAACACCACACTAGTCGGCGTTAACAGCGGCATAACTCTTCCCAATACACGGTTCAGCTTTTGAAGCATCATATGCAAGTCCCCTATTTAAAATTTCTCTTCTCTCTATTATATCAATGCTGCTTAAGTGTATGTTATATAAAAAAGCCCAGGTCTCATTCATCTGGGCTTCTCTATTTTATGCCATTTGTTTCATTAGAGATTTACTCGCTTTATTCAAACCTTTTAACTCAGCTTCAATGCCTTGTTCCTTAAACTTCGCAACAATCTTATCAAGTGCGGCCGCACCAGAATCGTCCCATACGTGAGCTTCAGTTAAGTCAATCACAACCCGCTCAATATCCTCTTGATATATAAACGCATTTGCAAGATCCGTCACTGACGCAAAAAAGATTTGCCCCTTCACTTGATACGTTCTAAGCTTTTGATCCTCTGCATGAGAAACGATTTTCAGCTTCGAGATTTTTGCCACAAAGAACACGGCACTTAAAAGAACACCGACAAATACACCCTTAGATAAGTCATCCGTCACAACAACCGTAACCACAGTCACAACCGTGACAATCGAGTCCGTGAGCGGCGCTTTTTTGAGACCTTTTAAAGAAGACCAATCAAAAGTGCCGACAGACACCATAACCATTACAGCCACTAACGCCGCCATTGGGATTTTCACCACGACATGACTTAACACCGCAATTAAAAACATCAGAAAAGCACCGGCAACAAATGCTGACAAACGTCCGCGACCGCCCGCTTTTGTATTAATGACAGATTGTCCGATCATAGCGCAGCCTGCCATTCCGCCAAAGAATCCAGTCACGATATTCGCAATTCCCTGTCCGCGGCTCTCTTTATTTTTATCACTATCCGTATCCGTCATTTCATCAATAATCTGTGCTGTCAGCAAAGATTCAAGCAACCCGACAAACGCTAAAGCAATTGAATAAGGAAAAATAATTTGCAGTGTTTCAAAGGTAAACGGAACATCAGGGATTAAGAAATGAGGCAATGAACTAGAAATATTGCCCATATCACCAACCGTCCGCACATCCACATGGAAAGTGACCGCAATAATTGTCATCACAATAATCGCCACAAGCGGAGACGGAACAGCAGTCGTAAACCTTGGCAGCACATAAATAATAACCAACGACCCGGCAAGCATCGCATACATGCTCCAAGAAGCACCTTCAAACTGGGGAAGCTGCGCAGAGAAGATAAGGATTGCCAGCGCATTCACAAACCCGATCATCACAGAACGCGGGATGAATTTCATTAATCTTGCAATTTTACTGATACCTAAAATCACTTGAATAATGCCAGTCAAAATCGTAGCTGCAAATAAATACTGAAGCCCATGATCAGCAACCAGCGACACCATAACAACTGCCATTGAGCCTGTCGCAGCTGAAATCATGCCAGGTCTGCCGCCAAAAATAGAAATAATAATGGCTATGCAAAATGACGCATAAAGACCGACCATCGGATCCACACCGGCTATAATAGAAAAGCCAATCGCTTCAGGTATTAACGCTAACGCAACTAAAATGCCAGCAAGAATGTCTTTTCGGATATTCCCGAACCATTGCTGTTTTAATGTAAAACTATTATTCAAATATAACGACTCCTTTTTAGTAAAAAATAAATCCGCACCATATCTATTGTATTGGGAGCTTTTTTTATTTTACGGGAGAAAATGAAAAGAAAAACGACCGGAGAAAACGGGGAAACGTTGAGTATATTGTATTGAGGCAAGGAGTTGTCATACAAAGAGTATCATAATAAATTTTTATCAATTACGCAAGATGATTGCTGAAGAAAAAAATGGCTCAAATATAGTCTGAGACATTTTATCATATCCGGATGAAACCAAGAATCGTTTTAATGACAGTAATATCTTTTCTCTCATTTGGCAACCCGAGCCGGTTTCCGAAAAAATAACCTATCATCATTATCTCAGGCTGATAAATATGAGCGGCCTCATTTAACTCTGTATTTTGGCAATCAATAAAACAGCTTTTGCAGGGATTATTCTTAGTTTTTTCTTAGGACTTATTTATGGCCGGCATGTTCGCCATTATCTTAATTGTCACCAATCAATTTTATCATGGGAAAACAGAACAAACGACAGGCATGCTGCTCGCTGCCAATGGATTGGCGGCACTATCCTGCCAATTGCAGACGGATGGAGTCTGGATGAGTCTCCCGTACAAACTGCATTTTGATTATTTATGACTCTCATGTTGATCATGCTGGGTGATTGTATTGGATTCAAAAGTATTAGAAAACTTAAAAAGCAGAAGCTTTATAAAATGGATACTGATGAAAGCAAATCGGCACAGATATAAAATAAAAAACCCAGCTCAATGAGCTGGGTTTAAGCTTGCTTGGCGGCGTCCTACTCTCACAGGGGGAAACCCCCGACTACCATCGGCGCTGAAGAGCTTAACTTCCGTGTTCGGTATGGGAACGGGTGTGACCTCTTCGCTATCGCCACCAAACAAATTGAGAGTGTTCTCTCAAAACTAGATAACAGGTGTGACATCATTCAAAAATATGGTTAAGTCCTCGATCGATTAGTATCTGTCAGCTCCATGTGTCGCCACACTTCCACCTCAGACCTATCAACCTGATCATCTTTCAGGGATCTTACTTCCTTGCGGAATGGGAAATCTCATCTTGAGGGGGGCTTCATGCTTAGATGCTTTCAGCACTTATCCCGTCCGCACATAGCTACCCAGCGATGCCCTTGGCAGAACAACTGGTACACCAGCGGTGCGTCCATCCCGGTCCTCTCGTACTAAGGACAGCTCCTCTCAAATTTCCTGCGCCCGCGACGGATAGGGACCGAACTGTCTCACGACGTTCTGAACCCAGCTCGCGTACCGCTTTAATGGGCGAACAGCCCAACCCTTGGGACCGACTACAGCCCCAGGATGCGATGAGCCGACATCGAGGTGCCAAACCTCCCCGTCGATGTGGACTCTTGGGGGAGATAAGCCTGTTATCCCCGGGGTAGCTTTTATCCGTTGAGCGATGGCCCTTCCATGCGGAACCACCGGATCACTAAGCCCGACTTTCGTCCCTGCTCGACTTGTAGGTCTCGCAGTCAAGCTCCCTTGTGCCTTTACACTCTGCGAATGATTTCCAACCATTCTGAGGGAACCTTTGGGCGCCTCCGTTACCTTTTAGGAGGCGACCGCCCCAGTCAAACTGCCCACCTGACACTGTCTCCCCGCCCGATAAGGGCGGCGGGTTAGAAGGTCAATACAGCCAGGGTAGTATCCCACCGATGCCTCCACCGAAGCTGGCGCTCCGGTTTCCAAGGCTCCTACCTATCCTGTACAAGCTGTACCAACATTCAATATCAGGCTGCAGTAAAGCTCCACGGGGTCTTTCCGTCCTGTCGCGGGTAACCTGCATCTTCACAGGTACTATAATTTCACCGAGTCTCTCGTTGAGACAGTGCCCAGATCGTTGCGCCTTTCGTGCGGGTCGGAACTTACCCGACAAGGAATTTCGCTACCTTAGGACCGTTATAGTTACGGCCGCCGTTTACTGGGGCTTCAATTCGCACCTTCGCTTACGCTAAGCGCTCCTCTTAACCTTCCAGCACCGGGCAGGCGTCAGCCCCTATACTTCGCCTTACGGCTTCGCAGAGACCTGTGTTTTTGCTAAACAGTCGCCTGGGCCTATTCACTGCGGCTCTCTCGGGCTTGCACCCTAACAGAGCACCCCTTCTCCCGAAGTTACGGGGTCATTTTGCCGAGTTCCTTAACGAGAGTTCTCTCGATCACCTTAGGATTCTCTCCTCGCCTACCTGTGTCGGTTTGCGGTACGGGCACCTCTCACCTCGCTAGAGGCTTTTCTTGGCAGTGTGGAATCAGGAACTTCGCTACTATATTTCGCTCGCCATCACAGCTCAGCCTTATGGGAAACGGATTTGCCTATTTCCCAGCCTAACTGCTTGGACGCGGATATCCAATACCGCGCTTACCCTATCCTCCTGCGTCCCCCCATTGCTCAAATGGTGAGGAGGTGGTACAGGAATATCAACCTGTTGTCCATCGCCTACGCCTTTCGGCCTCGGCTTAGGTCCCGACTAACCCTGAGCGGACGAGCCTTCCTCAGGAAACCTTAGGCATTCGGTGGAGGGGATTCTCACCCCTCTTTCGCTACTCATACCGGCATTCTCACTTCTAAGCGCTCCACCAGTCCTTCCGGTCTGGCTTCACAGCCCTTAGAACGCTCTCCTACCACTGTTCGAAGAACAGTCCGCAGCTTCGGTGATACGTTTAGCCCCGGTACATTTTCGGCGCAGAGTCACTCGACCAGTGAGCTATTACGCACTCTTTAAATGGTGGCTGCTTCTAAGCCAACATCCTGGTTGTCTAAGCAACTCCACATCCTTTTCCACTTAACGTATACTTTGGGACCTTAGCTGGCGGTCTGGGCTGTTTCCCTTTCGACTACGGATCTTATCACTCGCAGTCTGACTCCCAAGGATAAGTCATTGGCATTCGGAGTTTGACTGAATTCGGTAACCCGGTAGGGGCCCCTAGTCCAATCAGTGCTCTACCTCCAAGACTCTTACCTTGAGGCTAGCCCTAAAGCTATTTCGGAGAGAACCAGCTATCTCCAGGTTCGATTGGCATTTCACCCCTACCCACACCTCATCCCCGCACTTTTCAACGTGCGTGGGTTCGGGCCTCCATTCAGTGTTACCTGAACTTCACCCTGGACATGGGTAGATCACCTGGTTTCGGGTCTACGACCACGTACTCATGCGCCCTATTCAGACTCGCTTTCGCTGCGGCTCCGCATCTTCTGCTTAACCTTGCACGGGATCGTAACTCGCCGGTTCATTCTACAAAAGGCACGCCATCACCCGTTAACGGGCTCTGACTACTTGTAGGCACACGGTTTCAGGATCTCTTTCACTCCCCTTCCGGGGTGCTTTTCACCTTTCCCTCACGGTACTGGTTCACTATCGGTCACTAGGGAGTATTTAGCCTTGGGAGATGGTCCTCCCGGATTCCGACGGAATTTCACGTGTTCCGCCGTACTCAGGATCCACTCAGGAGAGAACGAAGTTTTGACTACAGGGCTGTTACCTCCTATGGCGGGCCTTTCCAGACCTCTTCATCTACCTCGTTCTTTTGTAACTCCGTACAGAGTGTCCTACAACCCCAAGAGGCAAGCCTCTTGGTTTGGGCTAATCCCGTTTCGCTCGCCGCTACTCAGGGAATCGCATTTGCTTTCTCTTCCTCCGGGTACTTAGATGTTTCAGTTCCCCGGGTCTGCCTTCTCATATCCTATGAATTCAGATATGGATACCACTCCATTACGAGTGGTGGGTTTCCCCATTCGGAAATCTCCGGATCAAAGCTTGCTTACAGCTCCCCGAAGCATATCGGTGTTCGTCCCGTCCTTCATCGGCTCCTAGTGCCAAGGCATCCACCGTGCGCCCTTTCTAACTTAACCGTTAAAAAGAATCACTATGTGATATCTTGTGTTACTAATTGAATGTGATGTCTACTGTTATCTAGTTTTCAAAGAACACGTTTCGAAGGAATGATCCTTCAAAACTAAACAAGACAGGGAACGTTCTGTTTATAAGACCCAAGGTCTTATATTCCGTATAATATCCTTAGAAAGGAGGTGATCCAGCCGCACCTTCCGATACGGCTACCTTGTTACGACTTCACCCCAATCATCTGTCCCACCTTCGGCGGCTGGCTCCTAAAAGGTTACCTCACCGACTTCGGGTGTTACAAACTCTCGTGGTGTGACGGGCGGTGTGTACAAGGCCCGGGAACGTATTCACCGCGGCATGCTGATCCGCGATTACTAGCGATTCCAGCTTCACGCAGTCGAGTTGCAGACTGCGATCCGAACTGAGAACAGATTTGTGGGATTGGCTTAACCTCGCGGTTTCGCTGCCCTTTGTTCTGTCCATTGTAGCACGTGTGTAGCCCAGGTCATAAGGGGCATGATGATTTGACGTCATCCCCACCTTCCTCCGGTTTGTCACCGGCAGTCACCTTAGAGTGCCCAACTGAATGCTGGCAACTAAGATCAAGGGTTGCGCTCGTTGCGGGACTTAACCCAACATCTCACGACACGAGCTGACGACAACCATGCACCACCTGTCACTCTGCCCCCGAAGGGGACGTCCTATCTCTAGGATTGTCAGAGGATGTCAAGACCTGGTAAGGTTCTTCGCGTTGCTTCGAATTAAACCACATGCTCCACCGCTTGTGCGGGCCCCCGTCAATTCCTTTGAGTTTCAGTCTTGCGACCGTACTCCCCAGGCGGAGTGCTTAATGCGTTAGCTGCAGCACTAAGGGGCGGAAACCCCCTAACACTTAGCACTCATCGTTTACGGCGTGGACTACCAGGGTATCTAATCCTGTTCGCTCCCCACGCTTTCGCTCCTCAGCGTCAGTTACAGACCAGAGAGTCGCCTTCGCCACTGGTGTTCCTCCACATCTCTACGCATTTCACCGCTACACGTGGAATTCCACTCTCCTCTTCTGCACTCAAGTTCCCCAGTTTCCAATGACCCTCCCCGGTTGAGCCGGGGGCTTTCACATCAGACTTAAGAAACCGCCTGCGAGCCCTTTACGCCCAATAATTCCGGACAACGCTTGCCACCTACGTATTACCGCGGCTGCTGGCACGTAGTTAGCCGTGGCTTTCTGGTTAGGTACCGTCAAGGTACCGCCCTATTCGAACGGTACTTGTTCTTCCCTAACAACAGAGCTTTACGATCCGAAAACCTTCATCACTCACGCGGCGTTGCTCCGTCAGACTTTCGTCCATTGCGGAAGATTCCCTACTGCTGCCTCCCGTAGGAGTCTGGGCCGTGTCTCAGTCCCAGTGTGGCCGATCACCCTCTCAGGTCGGCTACGCATCGTCGCCTTGGTGAGCCGTTACCTCACCAACTAGCTAATGCGCCGCGGGTCCATCTGTAAGTGGTAGCCGAAGCCACCTTTTATGTTTGAACCATGCGGTTCAAACAACCATCCGGTATTAGCCCCGGTTTCCCGGAGTTATCCCAGTCTTACAGGCAGGTTACCCACGTGTTACTCACCCGTCCGCCGCTAACATCAGGGAGCAAGCTCCCATCTGTCCGCTCGACTTGCATGTATTAGGCACGCCGCCAGCGTTCGTCCTGAGCCAGGATCAAACTCTCCGATAAAGTAGTTTGACTGACTACGCACATCGCTGTGCGATTTTTTAAAAACTGAATTAACAGGTACGTTTTGTCTTGTTTAGTTTTCAAAGATCATTTTGTTTGTTTGCTTTGTTAAAGCAACTTTATTAGTATACAACGTCACTTCTTCAAAGTCAACAACTTTTTTAAAAAAATTACACTAACGTGCAATTGCTTGGCGGCGTCCTACTCTCACAGGGGGAAACCCCCGACTACCATCGGCGCTGAAGAGCTTAACTTCCGTGTTCGGTATGGGAACGGGTGTGACCTCTTCGCTATCGCCACCAAACAAATTGAGAGTGTTCTCTCAAAACTAGATAACAGGTGTGACATCATTCAAAAATATGGTTAAGTCCTCGATCGATTAGTATCTGTCAGCTCCATGTGTCGCCACACTTCCACCTCAGACCTATCAACCTGATCATCTTTCAGGGATCTTACTTCCTTGCGGAATGGGAAATCTCATCTTGAGGGGGGCTTCATGCTTAGATGCTTTCAGCACTTATCCCGTCCGCACATAGCTACCCAGCGATGCCCTTGGCAGAACAACTGGTACACCAGCGGTGCGTCCATCCCGGTCCTCTCGTACTAAGGACAGCTCCTCTCAAATTTCCTGCGCCCGCGACGGATAGGGACCGAACTGTCTCACGACGTTCTGAACCCAGCTCGCGTACCGCTTTAATGGGCGAACAGCCCAACCCTTGGGACCGACTACAGCCCCAGGATGCGATGAGCCGACATCGAGGTGCCAAACCTCCCCGTCGATGTGGACTCTTGGGGGAGATAAGCCTGTTATCCCCGGGGTAGCTTTTATCCGTTGAGCGATGGCCCTTCCATGCGGAACCACCGGATCACTAAGCCCGACTTTCGTCCCTGCTCGACTTGTAGGTCTCGCAGTCAAGCTCCCTTGTGCCTTTACACTCTGCGAATGATTTCCAACCATTCTGAGGGAACCTTTGGGCGCCTCCGTTACCTTTTAGGAGGCGACCGCCCCAGTCAAACTGCCCACCTGACACTGTCTCCCCGCCCGATAAGGGCGGCGGGTTAGAAGGTCAATACAGCCAGGGTAGTATCCCACCGATGCCTCCACCGAAGCTGGCGCTCCGGTTTCCAAGGCTCCTACCTATCCTGTACAAGCTGTACCAACATTCAATATCAGGCTGCAGTAAAGCTCCACGGGGTCTTTCCGTCCTGTCGCGGGTAACCTGCATCTTCACAGGTACTATAATTTCACCGAGTCTCTCGTTGAGACAGTGCCCAGATCGTTGCGCCTTTCGTGCGGGTCGGAACTTACCCGACAAGGAATTTCGCTACCTTAGGACCGTTATAGTTACGGCCGCCGTTTACTGGGGCTTCAATTCGCACCTTCGCTTACGCTAAGCGCTCCTCTTAACCTTCCAGCACCGGGCAGGCGTCAGCCCCTATACTTCGCCTTACGGCTTCGCAGAGACCTGTGTTTTTGCTAAACAGTCGCCTGGGCCTATTCACTGCGGCTCTCTCGGGCTTGCACCCTAACAGAGCACCCCTTCTCCCGAAGTTACGGGGTCATTTTGCCGAGTTCCTTAACGAGAGTTCTCTCGATCACCTTAGGATTCTCTCCTCGCCTACCTGTGTCGGTTTGCGGTACGGGCACCTCTCACCTCGCTAGAGGCTTTTCTTGGCAGTGTGGAATCAGGAACTTCGCTACTATATTTCGCTCGCCATCACAGCTCAGCCTTATGGGAAACGGATTTGCCTATTTCCCAGCCTAACTGCTTGGACGCGGATATCCAATACCGCGCTTACCCTATCCTCCTGCGTCCCCCCATTGCTCAAATGGTGAGGAGGTGGTACAGGAATATCAACCTGTTGTCCATCGCCTACGCCTTTCGGCCTCGGCTTAGGTCCCGACTAACCCTGAGCGGACGAGCCTTCCTCAGGAAACCTTAGGCATTCGGTGGAGGGGATTCTCACCCCTCTTTCGCTACTCATACCGGCATTCTCACTTCTAAGCGCTCCACCAGTCCTTCCGGTCTGGCTTCACAGCCCTTAGAACGCTCTCCTACCACTGTTCGAAGAACAGTCCGCAGCTTCGGTGATACGTTTAGCCCCGGTACATTTTCGGCGCAGAGTCACTCGACCAGTGAGCTATTACGCACTCTTTAAATGGTGGCTGCTTCTAAGCCAACATCCTGGTTGTCTAAGCAACTCCACATCCTTTTCCACTTAACGTATACTTTGGGACCTTAGCTGGCGGTCTGGGCTGTTTCCCTTTCGACTACGGATCTTATCACTCGCAGTCTGACTCCCAAGGATAAGTCATTGGCATTCGGAGTTTGACTGAATTCGGTAACCCGGTAGGGGCCCCTAGTCCAATCAGTGCTCTACCTCCAAGACTCTTACCTTGAGGCTAGCCCTAAAGCTATTTCGGAGAGAACCAGCTATCTCCAGGTTCGATTGGCATTTCACCCCTACCCACACCTCATCCCCGCACTTTTCAACGTGCGTGGGTTCGGGCCTCCATTCAGTGTTACCTGAACTTCACCCTGGACATGGGTAGATCACCTGGTTTCGGGTCTACGACCACGTACTCATGCGCCCTATTCAGACTCGCTTTCGCTGCGGCTCCGCATCTTCTGCTTAACCTTGCACGGGATCGTAACTCGCCGGTTCATTCTACAAAAGGCACGCCATCACCCGTTAACGGGCTCTGACTACTTGTAGGCACACGGTTTCAGGATCTCTTTCACTCCCCTTCCGGGGTGCTTTTCACCTTTCCCTCACGGTACTGGTTCACTATCGGTCACTAGGGAGTATTTAGCCTTGGGAGATGGTCCTCCCGGATTCCGACGGAATTTCACGTGTTCCGCCGTACTCAGGATCCACTCAGGAGAGAACGAAGTTTTGACTACAGGGCTGTTACCTCCTATGGCGGGCCTTTCCAGACCTCTTCATCTACCTCGTTCTTTTGTAACTCCGTACAGAGTGTCCTACAACCCCAAGAGGCAAGCCTCTTGGTTTGGGCTAATCCCGTTTCGCTCGCCGCTACTCAGGGAATCGCATTTGCTTTCTCTTCCTCCGGGTACTTAGATGTTTCAGTTCCCCGGGTCTGCCTTCTCATATCCTATGAATTCAGATATGGATACCACTCCATTACGAGTGGTGGGTTTCCCCATTCGGAAATCTCCGGATCAAAGCTTGCTTACAGCTCCCCGAAGCATATCGGTGTTCGTCCCGTCCTTCATCGGCTCCTAGTGCCAAGGCATCCACCGTGCGCCCTTTCTAACTTAACCGTTAAAAAGAATCACTATGTGATATCTTGTGTTACTAATTGAATGTGATGTCTACTGTTATCTAGTTTTCAAAGAACACGTTTCGAAGGAATGATCCTTCAAAACTAAACAAGACAGGGAACGTTCTGTTTATAAGACCCAAGGTCTTATATTCCGTATAATATCCTTAGAAAGGAGGTGATCCAGCCGCACCTTCCGATACGGCTACCTTGTTACGACTTCACCCCAATCATCTGTCCCACCTTCGGCGGCTGGCTCCTAAAAGGTTACCTCACCGACTTCGGGTGTTACAAACTCTCGTGGTGTGACGGGCGGTGTGTACAAGGCCCGGGAACGTATTCACCGCGGCATGCTGATCCGCGATTACTAGCGATTCCAGCTTCACGCAGTCGAGTTGCAGACTGCGATCCGAACTGAGAACAGATTTGTGGGATTGGCTTAACCTCGCGGTTTCGCTGCCCTTTGTTCTGTCCATTGTAGCACGTGTGTAGCCCAGGTCATAAGGGGCATGATGATTTGACGTCATCCCCACCTTCCTCCGGTTTGTCACCGGCAGTCACCTTAGAGTGCCCAACTGAATGCTGGCAACTAAGATCAAGGGTTGCGCTCGTTGCGGGACTTAACCCAACATCTCACGACACGAGCTGACGACAACCATGCACCACCTGTCACTCTGCCCCCGAAGGGGACGTCCTATCTCTAGGATTGTCAGAGGATGTCAAGACCTGGTAAGGTTCTTCGCGTTGCTTCGAATTAAACCACATGCTCCACCGCTTGTGCGGGCCCCCGTCAATTCCTTTGAGTTTCAGTCTTGCGACCGTACTCCCCAGGCGGAGTGCTTAATGCGTTAGCTGCAGCACTAAGGGGCGGAAACCCCCTAACACTTAGCACTCATCGTTTACGGCGTGGACTACCAGGGTATCTAATCCTGTTCGCTCCCCACGCTTTCGCTCCTCAGCGTCAGTTACAGACCAGAGAGTCGCCTTCGCCACTGGTGTTCCTCCACATCTCTACGCATTTCACCGCTACACGTGGAATTCCACTCTCCTCTTCTGCACTCAAGTTCCCCAGTTTCCAATGACCCTCCCCGGTTGAGCCGGGGGCTTTCACATCAGACTTAAGAAACCGCCTGCGAGCCCTTTACGCCCAATAATTCCGGACAACGCTTGCCACCTACGTATTACCGCGGCTGCTGGCACGTAGTTAGCCGTGGCTTTCTGGTTAGGTACCGTCAAGGTACCGCCCTATTCGAACGGTACTTGTTCTTCCCTAACAACAGAGCTTTACGATCCGAAAACCTTCATCACTCACGCGGCGTTGCTCCGTCAGACTTTCGTCCATTGCGGAAGATTCCCTACTGCTGCCTCCCGTAGGAGTCTGGGCCGTGTCTCAGTCCCAGTGTGGCCGATCACCCTCTCAGGTCGGCTACGCATCGTCGCCTTGGTGAGCCGTTACCTCACCAACTAGCTAATGCGCCGCGGGTCCATCTGTAAGTGGTAGCCGAAGCCACCTTTTATGTTTGAACCATGCGGTTCAAACAACCATCCGGTATTAGCCCCGGTTTCCCGGAGTTATCCCAGTCTTACAGGCAGGTTACCCACGTGTTACTCACCCGTCCGCCGCTAACATCAGGGAGCAAGCTCCCATCTGTCCGCTCGACTTGCATGTATTAGGCACGCCGCCAGCGTTCGTCCTGAGCCAGGATCAAACTCTCCGATAAAGTAGTTTGACTGACTACGCACATCGCTGTGCGATTTTTTAAAAACTGAATTAACAGGTACGTTTTGTCTTGTTTAGTTTTCAAAGATCATTTTGTTTGTTCGCTTTGTTAAAGCAACTTTATTAGTATACAACGTCACTTCTTCAAAGTCAACAACTTTTTAAAAACTTTTGGTGGAGCCTAGCGGGATCGAACCGCTGACCTCCTGCGTGCAAAGCAGGCGCTCTCCCAGCTGAGCTAAGGCCCCATAAAAAATGGTCGGGAAGACAGGATTCGAACCTGCGACCCCATGGTCCCAAACCATGTGCTCTACCAAGCTGAGCTACTTCCCGATTTCCCATCTATTCTATTAAAAGATATGGCGCGCCCGAGAGGAGTCGAACCCCTAACCTTTTGATCCGTAGTCAAACGCTCTATCCAATTGAGCTACGGGCGCAATTCAATTTACAATATCCCGTTGGGATAAATGGAGCGGAAGACGGGATTCGAACCCGCGACCCCCACCTTGGCAAGGTGGTGTTCTACCACTGAACTACTTCCGCATCTCGCAATAAAAAAAGCTTTCTCCTTATTGAGAAACCTTGGTAATAATACATTTAATAAAGCTTCCAAGCGTAATCGAACCGCTGACCTCTTCCTTACCACGGAAGAGCAACTTGAAAGTTTATATCCGGTTTCTTAGGACAAAGGTAATTATAGCAGGGTTTTGATAAATGTCAATACGGTTTAGACAAATTTAGAAAGGTGGCGAATAATCGTGTTTGCCACCTTTCTGCCACCCTGGGTAGCGGACACCTAAAATTAAACGAATTAAATAATTCATTAAAATTAAAAATTAGTGCAAAATAAAAAAACATCTATTAATAACATGGCTTCCATCTAACAACTCTCAATGTTCTTGGTAATCCTTCTTCCCACGTTAAATATTTCAGACCATAATTAATTACAATTGCAGCACTCACTACACAAGGTGGCTGTGAACCACAACTACATGTTCATATATATGCAGCACTCAATGTTGGGCTTTCACCAGGTGAGATAGTTGAATCAATATTTCACTGTACGCCTTATACCGGCTTTCTAAGAGTGCTGAATGCAACCTTTGTAGCAAAACGAATTTTTGAAGAGCATAACATTCAAACGATATCCACTTAAAAAATTATAAGCTTTCCCGTTTAGGCGCCAGAGGAACCCTGGCGTTTTATATTATGTTCTACTTTAATGGAAAGAATCGTTTTGAATGATTTGAAAAAGAAGACAGGAAAGAATGAAGAGGATATCCGTGCAACTGTGAAGTATGTTTAAGGTTATTACTATCATTTCTTGTTTATTCTTTTAATTTGATTTAGAACATTTATAAGTTAATGTTCATACTACAATACGGTTTCCTAAGAGCAACCTCAGTTCTACTATCGACCCATTAGCTTAAACGTAAAAAGCACCCGTTTTCAGGTGCCCCAAACAACTATGATATTTTCCTCAATCTATTAGCGCTGAATCCACTGCTTTGGTATGTTTTGACGAGATCGCCCAATCGTACCGAAAAGCCCAAGATGCCGCTGCCCCTGTTCGTTCCACGCGGTACATCATACCAATGTCCGCTCAATTCCACCGCTCCACTCCAATCGTAACTCACTTCCCCTTCTAACACATTGGTCCAATTATGACCACTGCCGTTGTCGCTTAATCCTACCCACCAGACCTTATTGTTATCGAGATGGCGGATGTAGTAAATGCCTCCATCGTCGCCTCGCCAGGTTCCTGTCAAATCGTACGCAGGTTGCCTCCAATGAGTTAATATAGGTACCTGATTGTAGTACATAAGTAGCTCTCCTCTATTGGAATTTTTATTCGTTACAGCATAAGTCCACTACATTTAATACCGAATTCGTTGCCATGTAGTCGCGCCAATTCCACCGGATACCTTAGTCAACCGGTCTCCACTACGGGCGACGACTAAGGTGCCACTGCCCCTGTTCGTTCCACGCGGTACATCGGCCCAATTTCCAGAGATCACCTCTGATCCAGTTTCATCAAACATCCGCATTCCATGAAACACGTGTGTCCAGTGTTGCCCCCTACCGTTGTCGCTGAAGCCTGCCCACCAGACATGGGGGTCATCATGCCGGATGTAGTACACGCCTCCATCGTTGCCTCGCCAGATTCCTGTCATATCCGCTTCCTGCCGAGTCACTTGTGCATCAACAAAAGACTCCCAATCATGCATATGCCTCCAATGAGTTAGCATAGGAACCTGATTGTAGTACATAAATAGCACTCCTCCATTGGAATTTTTGGGTTTATTACACATAACATATGATGAAACATAACAATTGAACCTAGGCAAATGCTGATTTGAGATTATAAATATCGATGATAATCTGATTCAAATAATAGGTTAAATGACACACATCAAATTGATCATTTCGCTTTTTTTAAATGACATTACATTCTGCTTCTACTTTTTCTTATGGTAAAATTTTGTTGAAGCTTTTTAAATGAAAGGATATGATCATGAAAGTATTTGAAGCCAAAACATTACTTTCCGAAGCTGATAACCGCGCAAAGGAATACAAAGATACAAGGAGTCAAATGGTCAAATTAAAGAAAGCCTTCAAATCAGTGGCTGATCTTGATGACAGTGAGTTTTCAGGTAAAGGCGCCAATAACATAAAGGCATTTTATGAAGATCAAGCAGGGATCGCTGACCAGTGGATTGATTTGATTGACATGAAAATCGCATTTCTCACGAGTGTTACTGGCATTCTGGAAGACGCAAGCTTATCGGATGCCTACATAGAAGAATCTTTTTTAGAACACGAGCTGGCTAACGCTTATACCTAAATCAAAATCCATCATGTCAGAACAGAAAAAAGCAATGAAGGACATTCTAAATGACATCAACGACATACTACCGCTAGATTTATTCTCCACAGAAACTTTTAAAGACGAACTCTCTTCAACCGACAACAAACGTACCAAGACTATCAAAAAAAATTATGATATCGATGAAAATTTAACATCTGAATATGCGCTCTCAGAAGCAAATGAACAATTGATTCAAGCTGATTACCAAGCACTCATGAACGCTACATCAAAAGGCAAAAGCGCCTCCCCTATTTACTATAATGCAAAAGCTTATAGGGACAGTGAAATTCATAAGATGACCGAGGATGTAAAAAAACAATCTACTGATTATATTTCCTTCAAAGATCAGCAGGCCGAACAAAGAAGAATTGCGAAAGAACAGGAAGAACTCGCAAATAGGCCATGGTATGAAAAGACCTGGGATGTCGTTTGTAATTTTACGGGGGAAGTCTCCGGATATTATGATTATAAGAGAGCTGCGGATGGTGTCGATCCAGTCACCGGGGAAAAATTAACTGAGGGGCAACGAGTGGCAGCAGGCGCAATGGCTGCGGCCGGCTACATCCCTATAGTTGGCTGGGCTGGAAAATTAGCTAAAGGCGGAAAGGCTGTCTACTCAACGAGCAAAGCCATCTATAGGGCAGACAAAGCGCTCGATATCTATAAAACACCTAAGACATTCCCCGCCCTTCAAAACTCCAGTAAAGGACTCTACGGTCTTGCGTCAGCGAATGGTTTTAGTGAAGCAATAACCGGTCGAGATATGTTCGGGAATAAAATTTCTGAGGAGAGACGTGAAAACAGCTTAAACAGTGCGCTTGCCTCAATTGCTCCAATAGGAATGATTGGTGCAGGTAAAGCATTAAAAATAAATTCTGGTGCAGGTAATCCTTCCAACTTATTCAGAGGAGAAGATTTCCCTTATGCAACAAAAAGACCAAATGGTATCGGTAAATCTCATATTTCACCTGAGACCGGGAACCTTGTCCCCGCAAACAAAAGTGGAATGTATCAAGGCCGTCAGGTAACTGTTACGGAACATATTTTAGGAGGGTATAGGAAAGGTGGAAAATCCAATAGTCCATATACCAGTTTTACAATTAACAAAAAGATAGCAAAAGGTTACGGGGAATATACTATTGAATTAAATATATCAGCTCTACGAAAAGCCATACGTTCTGGAGAACTAAAAGGAGTTGCTATCCTGAATCCAAAACAAATTGAGAGACTTATTAAAAATGACACGAGACAAACAGAAAATTGGAAGAAAAAAGCTCTAAAATGGACTAGTAGAGATACGGAGTATTTTGTTAAAGGTGAGATACCAAAAGAATACTTCAAAATGTTTCCTAAGGAGTGAGGAGTATGTTTCTTTATTATCAAAATGAATGCTTAGGTGAAATAGATGGAGCAACAATAGAAGGGCCTTGGGCTTATGGAAAAATCAAACCTAATGAGAATATGGAAAAATTCAAAGATTTTTTCAGAGCAGTGGTGGATGAAGATGATCCCTCTGCAATTGAGAAGTTTGATGATGCTCTACTAGATGATGATAATTGGTTTATCATCGATGATGAGCAAAAAAAAGTAGGGATTTCTTTACCAGGAATCTACGAAGAAGATAACGAAATAAACTGGAGATGGAGATAAAAACAAAAAGGCCCCCTCATTAAGAGACAGGGCCTTTTTAGTGATGCTTCATTGCATCTTGAATAGTTCGCCCAAAGTTCAAATAAAAATTAAAATTAAGTCCTTTGTTGTATATATTAATTTTAAGAAAAGGAGGGATTTGTGATTTTTTATTACGAAGTAATTTGTATAAGTTGCAGGAAAAAATTTAGAGTATATGAAGGCACATTGAAATATAAGCAAGTTAAAGAAAACATGAATGGAAAATATACTTGTGAAGAATGTGGTCATAACATACGTTTAGAGGCTATAAAAAACTTTTTCAGATAACACTTTTTAAGAATTCACAGTATGTTAACTAGAAAACTCGCAAAAGCCTGATTTAATAGGCTTTCTTTTTTTGCATAAAAAAATACCCCCAGTTTGTTCACTGAGGGCAGGTTTTTAGCTTTAAGCGTCCTTTTTATTCTTATAGGGTACAAAATCCTGAATTGCGTTTGTTCCTGTAAGAACGGTCAGTTTTTGATTAGTAAAGTTTTCTTGAACATAGGCTTTTGCATCTGAAAGAGCCTTATCAGCTTTCTCTTGTGATGCTATTTCTGTCTCAAGCTTCTTCCACCCCTGCCAATTCGCCTTCAGCTCGCTTACTTTTCGATATCTTCTGTTATTCAGAATGACATTATCTATTATCTGAAGCGGTTCATTTAAAGCGGCTCGCAAGGTATATGCCAAGTGAGCCGGCTTCATATTCTCCAAGGTTTCTATGAGTTCAGACATGTGTTGCATATCATCGAAGAACTCAGTGAATTTACGGAAACTAAGGAATTAATTAAGGCGGACTCAGCGCAATCGGCGGATCTCATCGGTGTCACCTGATTCCCGCGGTACGTTCAAAATCTTTTCCCATCGTTCAAGCCCCCACCGACCGCGGAGGATCGAGTATCAGTTGGTGAAC
This sequence comes from Bacillus sp. PS95, assembly GCF_037963565.1. Classification (NCBI taxonomy): domain Bacteria; kingdom Bacillati; phylum Bacillota; class Bacilli; order Caryophanales; family Bacillaceae; genus Bacillus; species Bacillus sp. PS95. The sequence continues at coordinate 175,221 of NZ_CP150160.1, read as the reverse complement.
GTGGAACACGGGTTCCGCCGCTTTCTTCCCACAGACGGAAGGCTTCATCTCGTTTAGGATCTCGTGGTCTCGGCATTACATCTCACCCACCTCCGGACCTCATAATTAAGTTTGTGTTTGTTTTATATAAATTTTTCTGATGTGTCTGCTGTTACACCTTTAGACAAAATATTCATTTTTTCTTATTTAGACTTACATCTATGTCGAAAGTTATTGTTTGGCATACCTTATACTATCTCTACTAAAGGAGGCGATATCATGGGATTCTACAGCGGATATTCTGGTGGATACTCTGGCGGCGGATACGGAAGCAGCTTCGTATTGATCGTAGTCTTATTCATCCTGTTGATCATTGTTGGTGCTACATTCCTTTACTAATCTTAGAGTAAATCCAAAGCCTTTTGAATCACCTCCCTGTAAACTGCAGACGCCATAAGAAGCTTTTATGGCGTTTTGCTATGTGATTAATTAGTACAAATCTTCATCTTTCTGAAGCTCTATATCAAGCTCTATGAGCTTTTTCAAATCGTCCACAGTATTCACCTTGATATGGCCACTTTGGAAGTCTTTGACCCACTGGGCGATACCTGCTTGAATAATTTTTCGGTATTTCTCTTTTGATTGACTGATGTTCTCTAACAACTCGGCACTATGCAGGAGAAGGAGATTTTCTTTTTCATCACCAGAAAGGGAACATACGTTTCTATTTTCTATTGCCATCCTCCCTGTCCTCCATTACAATATGAGATGAGAGCGTGATATTTTCCCACAACGCGGCCGCGTCTTGATCACGCTCTTTGACAGGGAGTCTATCTCTGTTTTGAAAAGGGAGGGTGTTAGCATCACCCTCTTTTTTTGACAGCAAAAAAGACTGCCTTTTGGTTCAGTGGCAGTCTTTCAGATCAATACTTTTTACTCAAGCTCAAGAGTATGAATTAATGGTACTCCAACACAAACAATTTGCAGTAGCCTATAACTTCCATATGCTACAGGTATATGTACTGTTTGTGGATTATCCGGAGTAGTCGGAAGAACTTCAACAGTCGTATCACCGATATTTTCCCATTGAGCATGACTAGGTTCTACTTTTGCTCTAATTTTAAAATCTCCAATTTTTTTAGAACCAAAACCTGTTTTAATTTTAACTATAGATATCGGTTCTTGTTTAGTAAATAAAATTGTTACTGTGCCAAAACCTCTATTACTAAACCAATAAGTAGCATCTTGATTATCCTTTATAAAATTTACTGGATGATCTACATGGCTAAAATCAGCATCAAGAGTAACATCGTCTGGCAATGGTCTGTACTGTGACCAAGATAAATTAATATCAGTTGGATAAGAGTTATTCATAGCTTTATCACCTCCTCACTTCATTAATTTCCATTTATTTGTAATTTATACATTTTTAAACCACTGTTTATGAATCTGCTTCGCTATCCCCTTCATCATTAAAGGCGGCACGCTCATACCACAAACATACTGCACTGAAGCGTCCATAAAATCATAATCGAGAGGAAAAGACTGCATCAATATAATGTCTCGTTCAGAGATATAATAAGGCTCGTCATAACGAACAAAGACAGAACCGCTTGCAAGTGTAGGCGGCACCAGGCTGTTTTTCACTAAAATCGTATTGAAATTAGATTCTTTCCCTTCTGTCCTTTTCGTTATATCACCTATGTTGCTATCTGATGGTTTTCTCTTCACCCATCTCCGATACAATTTTGATGTCTCTTTCAATCTGGATCCACGCCCACTCCTAAACTCTTTATAAGGGATAGGCCGCTCATTAAACGAGAGCTTTAACTGAGGTAAGTTCAGATCTTTTCTCCGGCCAATAAAAAAGACCCGCTCTCTTCTTTGCGGGACTCCCATTGTGGCAGCATTCAACAAAAACACCTGAACGTCATACCCGATTTCTTTCGCTCTTTCTATTACAAGCTTCACATACCCTTTCGCTTTGCCAATGATCATGCCTTTCACGTTCTCGGCTACAAAGGTTTTCGGCTTCAGTCTTTCAACTGCATCCAGGTAATCAAAAAATAAATCATCGAGCGACTGCTTAGCCTGTCCCTCTCTGAAAGCTTTTTCCTTTCCCCAAGCATCCTCACGATCACCAGCCATTGAAAAAACGCTGCATGGAGGGGAACCATCGAAAATATCCAAATCGAATAATTCCTCCGGCAGATCGTCCAATTTGTTGAATTTCCTGATATCCATTAAAAACGAGTATTTAGGATTGTGATTCTTTCTATAGATTTTCATCATTTGCGGATCAATTTCACAGTTTCCGAGAAGGTTATATCCAGCAAGCTTGTAACCCATGGAGGAACCGCCACCACATGAAAACGCACTAAAAACCTTCAATCCGTTCTGCTCAACATTTTTCAGATCAGACAGATACCATCTATAACTGTTCATTATTGCCCACCTACTCATTGAAAGAGAACCCGCATTTAGGACAGGTATGTTCAAATTGGTCCTCCTCGTAATCATCGAGATTAATCTCATGATTATCGGTAACTTTCCCGCCGTTCCCTGCATGTTCTGTCAGATCTTCTAAAATACTTTCTAGTTCGCCTTCTGAAAAGCCGGTGAAGGACAGGTCAAAATTATTCTCTTCCAGCTCTCTTAAAACTTGTTCGAGCTTGTACTCATCCCAATCGCCGCCTGTTTTGTTTAGTGCAATATTTAAGGCTTTTTCCTCGTTATCATCGAGATTTACCACCGAAACAGTAAGCTCTGCAGGGTTATTCTCCATATGTATTTTGAACCGCTGATGGCCACCTACAAGGTTTCCTGTTCTTTCGTTCCAAACAAGCGGCTCGACATTACCGAACCGTTCAATAGATGCTTTTATTCTTTCATAATCGGGATCGCCTGGCTGAAGATCAATCCGAGGATTGTAGGGAGCGGGGTTAATCTTTTCTACTGGTATAGATCTAATATCCATATTGTTTCGCCTCCAAATAAAAAAGCACTCATCTAATATTGAGTGCTTTGGGTTCTAATTCTCTATTAGCAGCTTTTTTCTCAGTTTTTTCAAGTTCAGCTGTTTCAATTTCAGTAAGACATTCTTCCAAGATTCGTTTATAACCATAACTCTTACTTACATTACTAAAATAAATCCCTCTAAAAAGTAGGAATAACGCAAACAAGAGAAAAATAAAAAATAGTACACTAACAAGAATAAAATTTTCTTGGGCCATACTCCTCCCAGACGTAAAGTTATTTAATGCGGTAAAAAAAACAGTTAAGATAACACCATATAATGCAAAATAAGATGTATGCCAAATATTTGTGTCTTTATTTATATGAATAGAATCTTCTAAAATCCCGATGGAAACTTCAATCTCTTTTTTACCCAAATTAGACCTTACCTGCTCCTTATATTTTTCTCTAGTGGAAAAATTCTCATAATAAACCTTTTTCACCTTCTTTCCTTCAATTTCAATTGACTCTAAATATTCAATTACATACTTAGATTTATAAAACTTCCTCATACTATCACCCCCCATTATTATATCGTAGTCACCTTCAATTTTTTTACAGAATAACAAGGGTACTTTATTTTGTACTATGCTCGTCGAATTCTACCTCCTACACGTCTGAAGGTGTCACGTCTCGTTCCCATGATTTCTTCCCAATCCTGCCTTGTCAAAGGTTCATCTGCCTTTGTTGAGGGACTTAACACTTTTTTAAGCTGCTATTTCGTGTCAGCAGATAAAACGTCTCTCATCTTCATCTTTCATTACTCCTTGCCGAATAAGCACCGCCTTACGCTATTCGCTTTTATTAATTTGTGGCCCGCCGATTTCCCTGGAGGTAAGCAAAGAAAATGGAGAGCCGGTTTAAAGACTTTCCTTGCAAGCGGGATCTCACCGCTTGCGTTCCCCGTGACTATCGCGCGCAATACTGCATAGACTCCAGCCGCTCCTCCTGTGAAGCTAACGACCTTCATAGTCATTCGATACATCCGAGTGCACACTTGATAAAGGAAAGGTGCGTCTCCTGGTTTGGCCATAAAAAAACGGCCACTAATCAGCTGTACAAATTCCCATGTACAAAAGATCAGCGTCCGTAGGTATCTCCTTTTTGGACTGTTATTTACGTTCGTTTTCTTGTTTCTATCGTATGACAAATTGAGCATTGAAAAACCACCTATCGGGTCGATTTCTTCAGCACTTACAGAATTAATACCAACACTAGACACAAAGAACCCTGCAACAATCGCACCAACAAAGAATATTTTTTTCATTCCCTTTTCCCCCAAATGAATCATTTTATTTTTTCAATCGATTTAACAGGTACTTCCGGTGGATTGAGAATTAAATCAATCCGTTGAACAGTGACAAAGACGACAGAAAAAATCAAGGAACAAAGAAAGGTTAGTAAAAGTATTTTCCACCAATTTAAGTTATTCATCATCTCTCCCTCTTTTCTTAATTGGTAATATTACCTATTTCCAATATTAAACACTTTTAGGTAGAAAGTACAGGGGGAAAAAGGGAACATTTTGTTAAAATCCTTGAAGCGTATAGGTCAAAAAGATAAACACCACAATTATGGTTACAACAATAATTGCTTCTTTAGAATAATTTTTGTCATCTTCTTGCCCTTGTTTCTTCTTTTTAATTTCTTCTCTATACTTTTGTTGAACTTCTTTCTTCTTATCATTCGTTTTCATGATTAAACCCCTTTGAATCCAATTTGATTTAGATTCATTATTCCATCCCCCCTTTCAATTTATTGCAATTTTAACGCGCAACAATTAAGTACACCAGTGTAAAAAGCCTCGGCTATTATCCTACTAATGATCACTCGCAATTGTAGATCTTAATACAGAGTTGACGTCTAAGGGCACAAAAAAACAGCCCTTAGATTATTCCAAGAGCTGTTGCAATAGCGTTGATAGCATGCTTCTTTAACATATAAAATTTATCCGATTTAATGCCAAGCTCCATATAAATATCAGTATCTGTTCTTTGCTTGGGTGAGAGGTATTTCATCCTCACGATCTGTAATTGAAGTTCATCCAGGCAATTCTCTAAAGCTCTATCAATTTGCTTAACTTTCAGATCGTTATATTCGGTGCTTTTCCGCAGCTGGAGGAATAACCCAACGACTCCCTTTTCCTTTTGCTCTTTCCTATTCTCCGCTTGAATTTTTAGTGATCTATACGTTTTCAGTTCTTTAATAACAATATTCCGAACTTCTTTTTCATTAACTTCAGGCAAAAATGACAGTTGCCTGCTGCAGTCACAAAGTACCTCCTTTTTGAAATAGAAAAGGACACTTTATTTATAGCCACCGCTAAAATTTTTGTCCGCAATGTGTATTTAATTTAAAAATGATTTATATTTTATAAATACTGGATTGTCTTCACGGTAAACTTCTGCCCATCCACCAATTAGTTTGTCGTTAGAAAGCTTGATTGCGCCTTCCAAATCAACCATTTTGCCTTCACGCTCAAAGATAATTCCAGCCTTAAAGCCTTGAAATTGTTCGTTGTCCTCAAGAAGCACCTTTGATTAACCCCCTCGTTAAAAGCTTCATTTTATGCTTGCCCCACATCTTCACCCATGAAATTGAGTATTCCTTACATAGAACAACGATTAGCTGAGTTAAAGCTGTTATGACGTCTAAACATTCCTGAATCGATTTCTCAATCATTTTTGTATCTGACAAAGTTTTAGTATTGACTGAAATATGTTCGACTGAATTTTGTAGTGCGTCTAGGGCTTCTGTCATTTGTATCTTGGATTGAACAAGAAGGTTCACCCTGTGCAAATCAGCTGTTTCCCCATCCAAGATTAAAGGTCCCCAGCCTGTATAATCAGAAGCAGCTTCAAGGGCAGGCCGGGATCATTATGTTTCTCAGCAAAATACTGGGCCACCTCCGGCTGTACTTTGTGGCGGCCGCATTCCTGATGAGATACAGTGAAAGAAATAATTCATCGTCCATAGATAACTGCTGTTGTGTAAGTTCCGCCTCTTTACGAGCGCTTTTTAGTGCTTTCGGTGCTCTACCAAATTTCACTTTAAACCTCTCCTTTATCTACCAAATTTCTTCCTTTCAATTGGTAAACTTTAGTTAGAAGCGGTTATACTAACTCTTTCATGCTGTTTTGTTCCTGCTTTTTGATCCACTCATTAAGAGAATCAACACGAAAGAAAATTTTCTTTCTAACTTTGAAATGAGGAATCTGACCATTTCTAACCATGATATAAATTGTTTCCTTATGAACCCCCAAAAGTCTGCGGCTTCTTGAGGGGTTAGAGCAGTTCGATTCAATGTAAATACCTCCATTTAAGCGGAGTCCTGATTATGAAACCTGTGGTTTATATCCTGTCAAAAAAATAGTCCAATCAAGACCTAATACCGGAGCAAGTTTCATAGCTACAGAAGGTGATGGTTGTCTCTCACCTCTCTCAATCAAACCATAGTATTGACTGGTGATTCCAGCCTTAGAAAGATCAGCAACTTGTTTCTGACTAAGGTTCCGGTCTTTTCTAGCTTTAATTAAATATTGAGTAAGAGCAGATGTCTTTTTCAAATCATCACCTCCTTTTTGTAAACTGTTTGTTTCTACGCTGTTAATAATAAAAGAAATCTATAGTTTCTTTCAACTCTTTTATGAAACTTTTAGTTTCCTTTTGTTTACGAAACTAATTGTTTCTATATAATAATTGTCAAAGGCAAATAAAGTGAGGAACCTACTATGTTTGGAGAACGTTTAAAAAAATGCCGTACCTCCAAAGGATATAGCCAGCAACAGATGGCGGATTTCTTAGGAATTACGAGACAAGGATATGGGAAGTATGAGATTGGTAAGGCTGAACCTGATTTAAAAACCCTTACTAAATTAAGCAATATATTAGGAGTTTCAACTGACTTTCTTCTAAAAGGCACACATGCACAAATTGATCTCGATGAAATTTTAAATGATCCCGAGACCTTAATTGCTGGCCGTGATGCTACGATTTCGAAAGAGCAAGCTAAAGAACTCTTGTATTACCTTTTGAAAAAAGAGTTCGACGAACAATAGGAGCTATTCTTTATTCATAATTCTTCTTCTGGTAAAACATTTGTTTAATAAAAAGAAACCTAAGTGTTAAATAAAACTTTTTGCACACCCTAAAAACATAGATATATCAAGGGTTTATGGCTGATGCACACTGTAAAACAAACTGTTTAACATTCATTGAGTTAAATGAAAGATAAAGAAAAGTTAAATCATCAAAGAGTGTATTCATATTGAGGGGGACAATTACTTGCAGCTTTCCAAAAAAAGAATCTTATTACTTTTATTGTTTATGATGAGTTTATACTTAACTGCTTGCAGCTCTTCTGATTCGTCAAACGAGGCAAACAATAAAGAGGACACAGCAGACGAAAATCAGGAAGATACATATCAAACAGGAAACAACCGTTCTTTAACTAAACCCGGTCAAAAGTACAAAGAAGATACTGGGGAGATTGTTGAATTAAATAAAATAAAGAATCCAGATAAACATATCGATATTTCACCTCTTAAAGTGACAATAGACGATATAAAAGTGTTAACTCGCACAAATATTCCTAGCGACACTCTGCAGATGTATGAACTGAAAGTCGCCAAACAGCTTGATGAACCTTTAAGTTACATTCAAATAACTGTTACAGCTGAAAATACAGGAGATGCGCTTGTAAAATGGAAAGGGATTTCTATGGTCATCCCAAACACAAAGGAACAAATAGAAGTAGATAAAAATAACCTTATGGAGAATGGACCACATGATATCTACGGGAACGCTAAAGATGAGTACACAATAGGAGTTATATATGACGGGGATCCAGAAGAGATAAATTCTTTGACTCTTGTTCTGGGAGATACTTATGATAGCGAATCATATAAAACTATAACAAACGAGAAGACTATTAAATTAGATATAAACTAAATATAGTATTTAAGCTCTTTAGGGAGCTTTTCTTTTCAACACAAAAACGAACATAAGTTTGCGTTACGTTAGTAGGAGGCTTTATCTTGTATCAATTATCACTTCTTGAAGATCGAATCAAGACAATATATACAGGTATTGGAATTGCTGATCCGGTTACATGGGACTTGGAACTAATTGCAGATAGGTTAAAAATAATAGTCCATTACAAAAACCGTTCATCTGTAGCAGTAAAACTGCTGGGAATGGCTTGTATTATTCTTGATTCGCGATTATCTAAAAAAAAGCAGTGGGAAGACTTTTCCCATGAACTGTGCCATCACATAAATCATGTAGGTGTTCAATAAAAATTACCCCCACTCTTTAGAGAATTACAGGAGAATCAAGCAAATGCATTTATGTATCACTTTGCTGTACCTAGCTTTATGCTGAAAAACATCAAATTACCGGTAACCAAGCGAGAATCTACAAGTCTCATATCTGATTCATATCTGATCTTTTTCAGGTTACACATCCTTTTGCGGAAAAAAGATTGGATATGTACTTCCGTAAGTTATTCAGCTTTAAGTACCAATCATTCATGATTCAAAAGAATAAAGAAAGGGAGAAAATTTTATATGCCAACAATTGAAAAAAGAGGCGAAAAGTCATTTCGATTAGTTGTTGATATCGGTACAAAGAGCAGGCGTAAAAGAAAGGTCAAAACAATTAGAATAGAGGATCCAGCTTTATTAAAAACCACTAAAAAGCTGTGCAATTACCTGGTGAGTGAATGGTATAAATTCAAAACAGAAGTTGAAGCCGGCGCTTATATCACACCACACAAACGAACATTCAATATGTTCATAGAGGACTGGGAGAAAAAATATGCCCTGGATCATCTCGATGATAAAACTCGTGAAACTTATGAATATATTTTGGGGAAAGAAATACAACCCTATTTTGGAGACATGTACTTAGACGAGATTCAGCCGATTCACATATTAAATTTCTTAGAAGAATACCAACGAGAAAATGATGTCTCAACATCAAGCATTCATGCTAGATATTGAATCATTAGAGATATCTTAGGAAGAGCAGCTGAGTGGAAGATTATAAAAGAAAACCCTGCAGAGAATGTAAAGCGGCCAAAACAAAATACAATGAATATGAAATTTATACTGAAGAAGAAATAAAGGAAATCTTTATACTATTAGATGAACACGCTCCATTGAGGAACAGAGTTATGATTAAATTTGCTTTTACAGGTGGATTTCGTAGAGGAGAACTATTAGCAATCGATGAAACAGATTTATTTTTTGATACTAATGAAGTCAGAATTGATGAGTCTTTACAATATACAAAGAAGAGAGGTTATCGGTTTAAAGATCCTAAAAGTAACTCTTTCCGTAAAGTTACGATGCCGCCTGATGTAATGCAAGAAGCAGCCATTTTGCTACGGGAGATCAAGAAGAATAAATTACTGTTGGGTGAACTGTGGAGAGGAACAGATAAGCTTTTGTTATTTGCTGGGGATATGGGACAACCGCAGTATCCAACCTCACCTAATACCTGGTGGCAGAGATTCACTAAGAGGCACAACATCAAGCCAGGACGTCTTCATGATATGAGACCCTCACACGCAACAATGTTGATAAATCAAATTGGGAAAGTACCTGGATTAAACATTAAAGCTATTTTTCAGAGGCTTGGCCATGCTAACGTCCAAACCACATTGAATATTTACACTCATGCTAACCGTGAATCAGATATTTTAGTTGCTGATGCAATCAATAATATATTTAAAACGGGGACATTTTAGAGAGATTCTCTAATTTGCCACCCGTATGACACCCACATATTTAGACAAAAAAATAACAGTTCCATATTTCGCGGAAACTGCATAAGATCAACGTATTTTAGATAAGCTTCCAAGCGGGCTCGAACCGCTGACCTCTTCCTTACCATGGAAGTGCTCTACCTGCTGAGCTATGGAAGCAATGGCTCCGCAGGTAGGATTCGAACCTACGACCGATCGGTTAACAGCCGATAGCTCTACCACTGAGCTACTGCGGAATAATATAAAGCTTCATAAACAAACATGGTAGAATTAATAAATCTGCTTGGCGGCGTCCTACTCTCACAGGGGGAAACCCCCGACTACCATCGGCGCTGAAGAGCTTAACTTCCGTGTTCGGTATGGGAACGGGTGTGACCTCTTCGCTATCGCCACCAAACAAATTGAGAGTGTTCTCTCAAAACTAGATAACAGGTGTGACATCATTCAAAAATATGGTT
>NZ_CP150160.1:35000-162500 GCF_037963565.1 Bacillus sp. PS95 | reverse complement strand
GTACTCAGGATCCACTCAGGAGAGAACGAAGTTTTGACTACAGGGCTGTTACCTCCTATGGCGGGCCTTTCCAGACCTCTTCATCTACCTCGTTCTTTTGTAACTCCGTACAGAGTGTCCTACAACCCCAAGAGGCAAGCCTCTTGGTTTGGGCTAATCCCGTTTCGCTCGCCGCTACTCAGGGAATCGCATTTGCTTTCTCTTCCTCCGGGTACTTAGATGTTTCAGTTCCCCGGGTCTGCCTTCTCATATCCTATGAATTCAGATATGGATACCACTCCATTACGAGTGGTGGGTTTCCCCATTCGGAAATCTCCGGATCAAAGCTTGCTTACAGCTCCCCGAAGCATATCGGTGTTCGTCCCGTCCTTCATCGGCTCCTAGTGCCAAGGCATCCACCGTGCGCCCTTTCTAACTTAACCGTTAAAAAGAATCACTATGTGATATCTTGTGTTACTAATTGAATGTGATGTCTACTGTTATCTAGTTTTCAAAGAACACGTTTCGAAGGAATGATCCTTCAAAACTAAACAAGACAGGGAACGTTCTGTTTATAAGACCCAAGGTCTTATATTCCGTATAATATCCTTAGAAAGGAGGTGATCCAGCCGCACCTTCCGATACGGCTACCTTGTTACGACTTCACCCCAATCATCTGTCCCACCTTCGGCGGCTGGCTCCTAAAAGGTTACCTCACCGACTTCGGGTGTTACAAACTCTCGTGGTGTGACGGGCGGTGTGTACAAGGCCCGGGAACGTATTCACCGCGGCATGCTGATCCGCGATTACTAGCGATTCCAGCTTCACGCAGTCGAGTTGCAGACTGCGATCCGAACTGAGAACAGATTTGTGGGATTGGCTTAACCTCGCGGTTTCGCTGCCCTTTGTTCTGTCCATTGTAGCACGTGTGTAGCCCAGGTCATAAGGGGCATGATGATTTGACGTCATCCCCACCTTCCTCCGGTTTGTCACCGGCAGTCACCTTAGAGTGCCCAACTGAATGCTGGCAACTAAGATCAAGGGTTGCGCTCGTTGCGGGACTTAACCCAACATCTCACGACACGAGCTGACGACAACCATGCACCACCTGTCACTCTGCCCCCGAAGGGGACGTCCTATCTCTAGGATTGTCAGAGGATGTCAAGACCTGGTAAGGTTCTTCGCGTTGCTTCGAATTAAACCACATGCTCCACCGCTTGTGCGGGCCCCCGTCAATTCCTTTGAGTTTCAGTCTTGCGACCGTACTCCCCAGGCGGAGTGCTTAATGCGTTAGCTGCAGCACTAAGGGGCGGAAACCCCCTAACACTTAGCACTCATCGTTTACGGCGTGGACTACCAGGGTATCTAATCCTGTTCGCTCCCCACGCTTTCGCTCCTCAGCGTCAGTTACAGACCAGAGAGTCGCCTTCGCCACTGGTGTTCCTCCACATCTCTACGCATTTCACCGCTACACGTGGAATTCCACTCTCCTCTTCTGCACTCAAGTTCCCCAGTTTCCAATGACCCTCCCCGGTTGAGCCGGGGGCTTTCACATCAGACTTAAGAAACCGCCTGCGAGCCCTTTACGCCCAATAATTCCGGACAACGCTTGCCACCTACGTATTACCGCGGCTGCTGGCACGTAGTTAGCCGTGGCTTTCTGGTTAGGTACCGTCAAGGTACCGCCCTATTCGAACGGTACTTGTTCTTCCCTAACAACAGAGCTTTACGATCCGAAAACCTTCATCACTCACGCGGCGTTGCTCCGTCAGACTTTCGTCCATTGCGGAAGATTCCCTACTGCTGCCTCCCGTAGGAGTCTGGGCCGTGTCTCAGTCCCAGTGTGGCCGATCACCCTCTCAGGTCGGCTACGCATCGTCGCCTTGGTGAGCCGTTACCTCACCAACTAGCTAATGCGCCGCGGGTCCATCTGTAAGTGGTAGCCGAAGCCACCTTTTATGTTTGAACCATGCGGTTCAAACAACCATCCGGTATTAGCCCCGGTTTCCCGGAGTTATCCCAGTCTTACAGGCAGGTTACCCACGTGTTACTCACCCGTCCGCCGCTAACATCAGGGAGCAAGCTCCCATCTGTCCGCTCGACTTGCATGTATTAGGCACGCCGCCAGCGTTCGTCCTGAGCCAGGATCAAACTCTCCGATAAAGTAGTTTGACTGACTACGCACATCGCTGTGCGATTTTTAAAAACTGACTTAACAGGTACGTTTTGTCTTGTTTAGTTTTCAAAGATCATTACTGCCGCTTAACGAAGTAGCTTTATTACTATAACATTTAGCTTCTTTTAAGTCAACAACTTTTTTCAAAGTATTTAATGAAGCTTTTAGTTGATGTCAGCTGTTTATCAGCGACGAATAATAATATATCACGGATATTATCAAAAGGTCAACACCCAATTTAGGCTGTATGTGAAGAGACATTTTATCGGTTATATTCAATTGTCCATGCTCATAAGATGTAAAACAAGAATGATGGACAAGATAAGGAGGCATCATCAGTGAATCACTTCTATGTGTGGCACATTAAACGGGTAAAACAATTAATTATTATACTTATCGCCGCATTTGCAGCTGCCAGCTTTTTTTATATCCAAAGAGCTGTCCCGCTTCCCGTGTTTTCAACTGACACCGGACCTAAAGCCATTTATAAAGGAGAAACAGACTCTAAAGATATTTCACTTACTTTCGATATCAGCTGGGGTGATGAGAGAGCAGAACCGATACTTAATACTCTGAAAGCAAACGGGATTAAAAACGCAACGTTTTTCCTGTCCGCTTCTTGGGCAGAACGCCATCCCGACACAGTGGCCCGTATCGTAAAGGATGGACATCAAATTGGGAGCATGGGCTACGCTTATAAAAACTATGCCAATTTAGAGAGCAGCGAAATAAAAAAGGACATGAACCGTGCGCAAACAGCCTTTGAAAAGTTAGGGGTCAAAGACATACAGCTATTAAGACCCCCTACCGGCCAATTCAATAAGAATGTTCTAAAGGTCGCAAAGCAATACAATTATACAGTCGTTCATTACAGTGTGAACTCGCAAGACTGGACAAATCCTGGAGTTGAAAAAATCATCGACAATGTGACCAAGCAAGTTTCCGGTGGAGACATTATTCTTTTACATGCCTCCGATTCGGCAAAACAAACAGAAGAAGCATTGCCTGATATCATCCATCAGCTGAAAGAAAAAGGATTAAAAAATGTAACCGTGGGTGATCTCATCGCAAATTCTGATGCCAAATCCGCAGAGGTAAAGTAATTACTTTGCTGCAAACTTCGGCAGCATCAGCAATTGGAAGGCATTACATGCCATTAACGGAAAAAGCATTAAATAAAGCCAGTCCTCATCATTTACTCTTAATGCAGGGAACCATTCTAATGCGGTAATCACAACCATCAAAAATAACGATGACACAAATGTTTTCTTAGAGGACTGCTTTTGCTTTATATAAGCTGTAATCACTCCAAAGATCAATAAAAACACCGGTAACCACGCATAGCCAGCCAGCGATTCTCCGCTCTCTCCAAAAAATAAAAAACGCACGTACATTAAATCAAAAGCAACAAACAGGATGAAAAACAACTGCAGCAAATTCCACAAAGAGGAGGACCTTAATATCTCAAGCGCAAACCGATGAACTGTTAAAAACACGAAAAAACCCATTTGGCTGATCACACTGAAAATCATGCCTACACCGATAAACCAAAATAAAACAGAGAAAATCTGCCCCGCTTCAAATGTAAGAAACAGCCCTCTATATTCTCCCCATTTTAAAGCAAAACCCACAATACTCGTGATAAGCGCTCCGACAGCTAAAATAGAAAAGAAAAAACGAACTAAACCACGGCTTTTCATTTCTTTATTCATCCCCTCAAAAATCGCGAACAGCGATATTTTGTTATGTATAATTCCAAACAGATGAATCATATTAAAGGTAAGACAAGTATGTGAAAGGAGCTTAAGCATGTCAAAAGCCAAAACGCTATTGATGAGCTGTTTTTTGTTATTATCTGTAACAGCTTGCGCTCCAAAAGACCAAGCAGCGGATATGGACTATGATCAGACCAAAAAAATGGTTGTTGATATATTAAAAACTGATGATGGAAAGAAAGCTATTAAGGAATTATTAAATGATGATGCCATGAATGAAGCGCTGGTGATTGACCAAGATGCAATTAAAGGAACAATAGAAAAAACACTCACATCTAAAAAAGGTGAAGAATTTTGGAAAAACATCTTTGAAGACACTGATTTTGCTGAGGGCTTTGCCAAAACTCTTCAGACAGAGCATGAAAAAGTGATTAAAAAGCTGATGAAGGATCCAGATTACCAGAAGATGCTGATGAGCGTTATGCAGGATCCCGGCATGGATAAAAAGTACAGCCAGCTGGCAAAAAGCCAAGAATTCCGCAGTTATTTAGAAGAGGTTATCAACGAAACACTTTCTAGTCCGCTTTACAAAAAGCAGTTCGAAGATGAGCTGAAAAAAGCAGCAAAAGACACAGCCAAAGAAAGTGAATAAAGGGAAAGCCGGGATCTGGAATCCCGGTTCACCTTTTATACCTGCACTGACATTTTTGCATCTATTTTTTTTGCGATGTCCTGATATATTTCTCCGATTGGATGATTTTCGTCATAAACAGACGGAGCAAATTGGTCCTTATCCCAATCGGGCTGTTTCAATGGGATTCTGCCGAGCAAAGGCACGTTTAGTTCCTCAGCCAGTTTATCTCCTCCGCCTTTTCCAAACACATATTCTCTTTCCCCTGTCTTTGCACTTTCATAATAAGCCATGTTCTCTATGACACCCACGACCTCATGATCGGTTTTAATCGCCATAGAGCCCGCTCTGGCCGCGACAAAAGCAGCTGTCGGATGCGGCGTAGATACGATGATTTCTTTGCAGCTCGGAAGCATTGTATGTACATCGAGAGCAACGTCCCCTGTACCAGGCGGAAGATCAAGAACGATATAGTCTACTTCTCCCCACTCTACTTCATGGAAAAAGTTATTCAGCATTTTGCCGAGCATCGGCCCTCTCCATACGACCGGGGCATTTTCTTCTACGAAAAAGCCCATTGACATGACCTTTACTCCAAAGCGTTCAACAGGAAGAAGTTTCTCTCCTTCAATTGTTGGACGCACAGTGATACCCATCATATCCGGTACACTGAAGCCATAAATATCCGCATCAATTAAACCAACCTTTTTCCCTAGACGAGCCAGAGAAATAGCTAGGTTTACTGACACAGTTGACTTGCCTACGCCGCCTTTTCCACTTGCTACAGCAAGAAAGACTGGCGGGTTATCCATATTTAATAATGTTTTTTTCTCAGCTGACGGCGCCCGGAATTTAGCAACCGTTTCTTCAGGCAGCTCTTCAAATCGAAGGCCGACTGTCTCAGCTCCTGCCCCTTTTAATACGTTTACGATCTCTTGCTGAATCTGCATTTGTTCTGCAGTTCCTGTTTTTGCAAGAGCGACTTTTACACTGATATGCCGTTTTTCAGGCTTTATTTTAATTTCCTTAACGGCATCCAATTCTCCCAGAGGTCTTTGAAGAAAAGGTTCGCGCATTTCTCCGACTAGTTTTCTTACTTCATCTTCTCTTATCATCGAACTTCACCCTTTTGTGTATTCGTTTACAATTATTATTATATCATACATAAATGGCGGGTGTCTTATGCTTAGAACCACAAGAAAACCCTCCATTACTCCGGAGGGTCTCCTTTTTCTGTGAAATATCGCAAAATGCCTTTATATATGGAAGATGCCACCTTGTCTTGATATTTCGGTTTACCGAGCAGCGTTGCTTCGTTTGGATTGGATAAAAATCCGACTTCTATAAGCGCCCCCGGTTTGGTGACGTTTTGCATTAAGTAGATACCATGAATCCGCTTTGCTTTCCGGGTTGTGTTTTCCAGATTTCTTCTCAGCTCATCCTGGATGTATTTTGCGACTTTCTCATTTTCCGCATATTTCCCGTAATAAAAGCTTTGGGCTCCGCTCCATTTTTGTGACGGAATCGCATTAAGATGAATGCTGATATAGAGCTCCGCCTCTGAATGGTTTATTAATTTGACTCGTTGTCTTAGATCCTCAGCTTTTCGTCGACTATAGCCTTTTGTTCCTTCTGGAGCGAGATCAGTATCACTTTCTCTGGTCATGATAACAAGCGCTCCTTGTTCTTGAAGATAATCCCTGACTCTAAAGGCCACTTCCAGGGTAACATCCTTCTCTAACAGCTTTCCGCCGACTGCTCCGCCGTCAGGCCCGCCATGACCTGGATCTAGATAAATGATTTTACCGCTCAAGGGCAGGCTCCACGGCTTCCAAGAGTCGTTATTGCTGAACTGATATTTGAACAGAAATAGTAATACGATGAAGCCTAGCAAAAAACTGAGCCATTTAAGCTTTTTCCTCATCCCTTCCCCTCCCGCTTGTCCGTTATTACATAACTATGGGACAGGGCCGGGAAATATGATTACCGCATGCGAAGCTTACACTGTTTTTCTCTTTGAACAAACCCCGCTGTCCACCAATCTTTAATGAACTTGCGTGCCGCTTCATAAACCGTGTTTTTATCAAATGTTGCGTATTGCTCGTGTATCCAATTATAGAGATAATCAAAAAACTCCATACGAAGCTCTTCTTCTTCTCTTGCAGAGCGTGCACTGATACTCTGCATGGATTCTCCGTAATAGCCGAATATCCCAAAACGCCCGCCTAACAAATAGGCTTCTATAGCAAAATCAATACAGCCTTCGGTAATAATATCTCGCTCATCATGTAAAAATGGAAACAATGGTTCCAAACAATCCTTAACAGACTGGATAATTTGTCTCAGAGAGAGTTCTTTGAGCAAGTTCTTTTCTAATTCAAAATCCTTTTGGCGTTTCACATCCATAAAAGACAGTACTTCTGCCATATAAATTCACTCTCCTTTTACCGATTATTTTGAGGTTTGGATGATGAAACAATGCCCGAATTCGGTTGGAAATTCGCCCAAATGAAGGTGTAAAATCGATAAAAAATCAGCTTTCCGCAGGGTGCGGAACAAACGTTCTGTAATTGGTTATGAAAAAAGCAGCCCCTCTAACAGGTCGCTGCTTTTCATACTTTCACGCTTCTTGTTGCAGAATATGTATGGATATATTGGTCTAATACAAACCCGCCTTTATCTTCATAAAAACCAGTAACGATAAAACCGGCATCAATCTGGCCTTTGATTTGGTCTTCTAAGGAATGGCCGAATTCCAGAGCCTCATTATTTTCGATCAGTTTTTTCACTTTATGTTTCGGAAGATCTTCTGGGTCAGCGTATGGAATGGAGTGTTTTACTTTTAAAACACCTTGCTGTTCTAATTCTGTATCAAACAGAAATACAACAGGATTGACAAAACCCGAGATTAGAATGCCGTTCCTTTTCAACACACGGTACGCTTCCTTCCATACCGGGAGGACATTCTCAACAAAAACATTGGCAACAGGATGTACAATGACATCAAATGATTCATCATTAAATACACTTAAATCGTCCATGCTTCCTTTGACAGTGTGTATCGTGAGACCATCTCGCTCAGCAATCATTTTATCCTGATTCAGCTGTTTTTCTGAGTTATCTAATACGGTGACATCCGCGCCTGCGGCTGCCAAAACTGGACCCTGCTGGCCGCCGCCTGATGCTAAACAGAGTACTTTCAGACCTTTGATAGGCTGAAACCAATCCTTCGGTACATCTTTCATTGGTGTTACCCTTATATCCCAATTGCCTTTTTTTGCTTGTTCGATAACCTGCTGTTCAACAGCAACAGTCCATTCATTGCCTGTTTCTACTTTTTTATCCCAAGCTTTACTATTATGAGCTACTAACGCATTCATGAATCTTCTCCTTACTTTAATGTATAGAGTATAACAAATATTTCTAGATTGATATCGCTTTCCCTTTGCATATTTAGAAAAAAGTTCATAAAAACGCAAAAAAATCACAAAGGAGATATGTGATTTATATCATCAGATTTACTTTTACTTCGTTACATAAAGCCATTAGCAATGAGAGCTATTGTTTCTCCGGGTTAAGAATCAGCAGTGAACTTTAACGGATGAGATACAGTGGTTAGATGGAGCTGGGCTGATCACATAACGATAATAAACATTGACCGAACTTCCAATTGAATAAGAATGAAAGCTATCATGATTATTACAGTCAGACTGTTTATAAACAAACAATTTGCTTAACCCCGTCAAGCGTCCATTCAGTGTTATTTTTATGCGAAGCTGCCACGTTTTATTGAAAGAAAAAAGCTCCCAACCCAAGGTCGAGAGCTTTTTGAAAACGTAAAATTAACGTTTTGAGAACTGAGGTGCACGACGAGCGCCTTTAAGACCGTATTTTTTACGTTCTTTCATACGAGCGTCACGAGTCAGAAGACCTGCACGTTTAAGAGTTGTACGGTATTCTGGATCTGCTTCAAGCAAAGCACGAGCGATACCGTGACGGATTGCTCCAGCTTGACCAGATAGGCCGCCTCCATGTACGTTTACTAAAACATCATAAGTGCCAGCTGTTTCAGTCAAAGTTAATGGTTGTTTGATATCTTCGATTAAAGCTGCAGATGGGATATGTTCGCTGATTTCACGATTATTAACGACGATACGGCCTTCTCCTGGAACTAAACGCACACGCGCTACAGAGCTTTTACGACGGCCAGTACCGTAATATTGAACCTGTGCCAAATTGGTAACCTCCTTTTTAATTAACCGCGAAGTTCGTAAACTTCAGGTTTTTGTGCTTCGTGTGGATGCTCAGAACCACGGTATACGTTCAATTTTTTGAACATTTGACGACCTAGAGAACCTTTTGGAAGCATGCCTTTGATAGCAAGCTCAAGCATTTTCTCAGGGTAGTTTGTACGCATTTCAAGAGCAGTTCTTGATTTTAATCCGCCTGGATGTTGAGTGTGACGGTAGTAGATTTTGTCAGTTAACTTTTTACCAGTTAACTCGATTTTTTCAGCGTTGATGATGATCACATGATCTCCAGTATCAACGTGTGGTGTGTAAGTTGGTTTGTGTTTTCCGCGAAGGATAGCTGCAACTTCTGAAGAAAGACGACCTAAAGTCTTGCCAGCAGCATCAACAACTAACCACTTGCGTTCAATAGTACTTGCGTTAGCCATAGGTGTTGTACGCATTGAATTTCCCTCCTAAATGATCTGTCATTTTCAATAAACTTCGATTACGTTCTATTTCACAACACAATAAGTTCCGGGGCTTATCGTGGGGTTGAAATACATACCATATGATATCTTATAACTTTATGCAGACTCTGTCAAGAAAATATTATACACCTGGTTTAGTTGTCATAGTAAACGTTCCATAAATATAGCCCGTGCCCCGGCGCTGTGCGCCCTGCCGCTTCGCGATCCTTCGCTTCCAGCATGGATTTCACCTCATCGGGAGAAATTTTTCCAATACCTGCATCAAGCAAAGTACCCGCAATAATTCTGACCATATTATATAAGAAACCGCTGCCTGTGATCCGCATTTGCAGGCCGTCAGCCGTCTCAGTCCAATCAAGTTCGTAAATCGTTCTTACCTTGTCCTGCACTTCTGTTTTAGCCGCGCAAAAGCTCGTAAAATCATGTGTCCCTATAAGATGCTTTGCCGCTTCTCTCATGTCCTGCACATTAAGGCGATATGAAAAATGGTAAGCGTAATGCCGTTTAAATACGTCCGGGTGTTTCTCCGTGTATACAAAGTAGCGATATTCTTTTTTGACTGCGCTAAATCGTGCATGGAACCCATCATCCGCAATTTCTGCCTGTTTGACTGCGATATCGTCCGGAAGCAGTGCATTTAAGGCATATGGCCATCTCTCAGCCGGGATAGACAGTGGAGTGTCAAAATGAATCACCTGTCCGGCTGCGTGAACCCCGCTGTCTGTTCTTCCAGACGAAACGACCGGAATTCTGTCTTTTGACTTATGCAGGACAGCCAAAGCCTTCTCCAGTTCATCCTGAACCGTTCTTTTGCCCGGCTGAACCTGATAACCGTTAAACAAATGTCCGTCATAAGAAATCGTGCATTTCAGTCTCATACAGCACCTCTAAGCCCTTAAGAAAAATAACAAAGCAGCTAATACAATTAAGCTGACAATGACAGAAGTGTCTTTTCCTGTCCATACAAGCTTTCTATATTTCGTACGTCCTTCTCCGCCTTGATAGCCTCTTGCTTCCATTGCCACCGCAAGCTCTTCGGCGCGTTTAAATGCGCTGACGAAGAGCGGGACAAGAAGCGGGACAATAGCCTTCACTCTATCTTTGACAGGCCCGCTTGTAAAATCAACGCCTCGCGCCATCTGAGCCTTCATGATCTTATCTGTCTCCTCCATCAGTGTCGGAATAAACCGTAAAGAAATTGACATCATAAGAGCCAGCTCATGAACAGGAAGCTTTAATTTTTTCAATGGGTTCAGCAGCTGTTCCATTCCATCGGTAATCTCAATCGGTGTGGTCGTAAGCGTTAATAAGGTTGTGATTAAAATCAAATAGACGAATCTAAGAGAAATGAATATCCCCTGAACCAGACCGCCCTCATAGACTTTGAAAAAACCTATTTGAAAGATAATCGGTCCTTCATGTGTCATAAGGATGTGAAGAAGGAACGTAAAAAGGACAATCCAGATGATTGGCTTCAGCCCTTTCATTAAAAAAGAGAAAGGAACTCTTGTTAAAGAAACGACGCCAATTGTAAATAAACCAAGCAACGCATATGTCTGAACATTATTGGCTAAGAATACAATGCAGACAAATAAAAAGATCGTGATCAGTTTTGTTCTGGGGTCAAGCCGGTGCACAAGTGAAGTCCCCGGTACATACTTGCCGATAATCATGCTGTCCATCATAAAGTCTTCTCCCCCTGAAAAAGAGCACGGATTTCAGCAGCGGCATCTTCGATTGTGAGCATAGGCTCATTAAATCTCACACCCAGTACAGCTTCAAGGTGTCTTTGGAATTTTATTGTTTCAGGAAGATCCAGCCCCCAGCCGGCCATCTCTTCACCCTTTAAAAACAGATCACGCGGACTGCCTGATGCTTGTATCGTTCCTTTATGCATAACAATCATTTCATCAGCGTATGCAGCTGCATCCTCCATGCTGTGTGTCACAAGGATCGTCGTCAGGTTCCCACGTTGATGAAGCTCATAAAACATGTCCATAATCTCTTTTCGCCCTCTTGGGTCCAATCCTGCAGTCGGTTCATCCAGAACAAGCACTTCAGGGTCCATTGCAAGTACGCCGGCAATTGCAACTCTGCGCATTTGTCCCCCGCTTAATTCAAAGGGTGACCTGTCCAAAAGCTCTTCTGATAAACCTACAAGCTGCAGCATCTCTCTCGCTTTTTGTTCAGCATCTTCTTTTTTAACACCAAAGTTCATCGGTCCGAATGAAATATCTTTAAGAACTGTTTCTTCGAATAATTGATGCTCAGGAAATTGGAAAACGATTCCGACTTTTTTACGAAGTTTTTTCAGTTCTTTATTCTTTTTCCCTGCCTGAATGACAGTGCTGCCTAGTGATATCTGTCCCTTCGTCGGCTTCAGGAGACCATTTAGGTGCTGAAGAAGAGTGGACTTACCAGAGCCTGTATGCCCGATAACGGCTACGTAGCTTCCTTCTTTAATCGATGCATTGATATCATACAGTGCTAGGCGCTCAAACGGCGTCTTCATCTGATAACGATGCTCTACATCTTTGATTGTAATGTCCACAGCTCTTTCACCAGCCCTTCCTGAGTCAAATGGTTTTCTTCCAAAGCCAGTCCATTTTCTCTTAAAAGCTGGCTAAGCTGGAATGAGAAGGGTAAATCAAGCCCAATTCGAACAAGTTCTTTATTCAATTTAAAAATCTCTTCAGGCGGCCCTTCAGCATATTTTTTACCGCCATTCATGACAATGATCCTGTCTGCTTTTGCTGCCTCATTCAGGTCATGTGTAATGGATATGACAGTCGCCATGCCCTGCTCTTTTAAATGTCTTACCGTTTCAAGCACCTCTTCTCGCCCGATCGGATCAAGCATGGATGTTGCTTCATCTAAGATAATAATATCAGGACGTGCGGCAATAACCCCCGCAATCGCAACTCTCTGCTTTTGGCCTCCGGAGAGATGGTGCGGCTCTTGATCGAGAAAATCTTGCATATTCACCTGTTTTACTGCCCAGTCTACTCTCTCAATCATTTCTTCCCGCGGTACACCATTGTTTTCTAAACCAAAAGCCACATCATCGCGAACAGTCGTTCCGACAAATTGGTTATCCGGATTTTGAAAGACCATACCTATCTTCTTACGCACTTCCCAAACAGATTCCTCTGTCAATTGAATCCCGGCAACCTCAATGTCGCCTGATTCAGGAAGAATTAAACCATTCAATGCCCGGGCCAGTGTTGATTTCCCTGAACCGTTATGACCTACGATTGCAAGCCATTCACCCTCATACACCTGCAGGGAGACGCCGTCTAGTGCTCGTCTTTCTGCGTCCTTCCGATATCGAAATACGATATCCTCTACCGATATCAACTGATTTTGATTCATGGAAAACCGGCCTCCTCTCAGCTAATGCTCTGCTTTTCTCTCTATTAAAAGTTGCAGTATCTAAAAAAAGGGCATAGATCCAGTTAGAAACTGTCCCGCCCTTCTTTAGATACACAAAAATATGTGATTAAACCAATTCGATAATTGCCATTGGTGCTCCGTCACCACGGCGAGGACCAAGCTTCATAATACGTGTGTATCCACCTTGGCGCTCCTCGTAACGAGTTGCAATGTCAGAGAATAATTTTTGAAGTGCATCTTGATTATTTTCTTCGTTTGCAACCTCGTTGCGGATGTATGCAGCAGCTTGACGGCGAGCGTGAAGATCACCGCGTTTGCCAAGCGTGATCATTTTTTCAACTACAGAGCGAAGTTCTTTCGCACGTGTTTCAGTTGTTTCGATTCTTTCGTTGATGATCAAATCAGTTGTAAGATCACGAAGCATAGCTTTACGCTGTGCACTCGTACGTCCTAGTTTTCTGTATGACATGTGATGTCCCCTCCTTTATTGGAATGCTGTTTCTGAATAATAAACACACGAAAATCCTAGTTCACAAGGGAAACTAGTCAATCGTCTTTGCGAAGTCCGAGTCCAAGTTCTTCTAGTTTCGCTTTCACTTCTTCAAGTGATTTGCGTCCTAGATTTCGAACTTTCATCATATCTTCTTCCGTCTTGTTCGCAAGCTCTTGAACCGTGTTAATACCCGCACGCTTTAAGCAGTTGTAAGAACGAACAGAAAGATCCAATTCTTCAATTGTCATTTCAAGAACTTTCTCTTTTTGATCTTCTTCTTTTTCAACCATGATTTCAGCATGTTGAGCTTCGTCAGTTAAACCAACGAATATATTAAGGTGTTCAGTTAAAATCTTTGAACCAAGCGCAATTGCTTCTTTCGGTCCAGTGCTTCCATCAGTCCAAACATCAAGTGTAAGTTTATCATAGTTTGCAACTTGGCCTACACGAGTGTTCTCTACCTGATAAGATACACGAGAAACTGGCGTATAGATAGAATCGATCGGAATCACGCCGATTGGCTGATCGTCTCTCTTGTTTGCGTCAGCAGGCGTATACCCACGTCCTCTTTGAGCAGTAAGGCGAACTCGGAAACTCGCATTCTCACCAAGAGTCGCGATATGAAGATCAGGATTTAAGATCTCTACATCACTATCGTGTGTAATATCAGCTGCCGTTACAGTTCCTTCACCCTGTACATCAATTTCTAGCGTCTTCTCTTCATCAGAGTAGATTTTCAATGCAAGCTTTTTAATGTGTAAGATAATCGTTGTAACATCTTCCACAACGCCTTCAATTGTCGAGAATTCGTGCAGTACACCATCTATCTGGATTGATGTTACAGCGGCACCAGGGAGTGAGGATAAGAGGATACGACGTAAGGAGTTACCCAGAGTTGTACCATATCCACGCTCAAGTGGCTCTACGACAAACTTACCAAATTTGGCATCGTCGCTGATTTCAACCGTTTCGATTTTTGGTTTTTCAATCTCGATCATTACTTAAAACCCTCCTTCAAAACGTCGAAACCTCGAATAGAATCATATGAGATTCCATCCGAAATTCCCCATTGTTTAGTCCCGTATGTGCTCAGGCAACGAGTCGGTGCATTCGTTTCATAAATAACTGTATCATAACCCATTATTGACAGGGACACAAAATCTATACAAACAAATTACACGCGGCGACGTTTTGGTGGACGGCATCCGTTATGAGGAACAGGAGTTACGTCTCTGATAGCAGTGACTTCTAGTCCAGCAGCTTGAAGTGCACGGATTGCAGCTTCACGGCCTGAACCAGGTCCTTTAACAGTAACCTCTAGAGTTTTAAGACCATGTTCGATTGAACCTTTAGCAGCTGTTTCTGCAGCCATTTGCGCAGCAAAAGGAGTAGATTTACGAGAACCTCTGAATCCTAAAGCTCCGGCACTAGACCAAGAAATAGCATTACCATGAGTGTCAGTGATCGTAACGATCGTGTTATTGAAAGTTGAACGAATATGAGCAATTCCAGACTCAATATTCTTTTTCACGCGACGTTTACGCGTGTTAGATTTACGAGCAGCAGCCATTGTTTAAGAACCTCCCTTACTTATTTTTTCTTGTTAGCTACAGTACGACGCGGACCTTTACGAGTACGCGCATTGTTTTTAGAGTTTTGTCCGCGAACAGGTAATCCTCTGCGATGACGGATTCCGCGGTAGCTTCCGATTTCGATCAGACGTTTGATATTAAGAGAAACTTCACGGCGAAGGTCACCTTCTACTTTCAGTTTGTCAATAATATCACGGATTTTACCAAGTTCTTCTTCAGTAAGATCGCGCACACGAGTATCTTCTGAAACTCCAGCTTCTTTTAAAACTTGCTGAGCCGTTGTGCGGCCAATTCCGAAGATGTATGTTAAAGAAATAACAACACGTTTGTCACGTGGGATATCTACACCAGCAATACGAGCCATTCTCTGGGCACCTCCTTATAAATTATCCTTGTTTTTGTTTATGCTTTGGATTTTCACAGATCACCATTACTTTTCCTTTTCTGCGAATAACTTTACATTTTTCGCAGATTGGTTTAACTGATGGTCTCACTTTCATGTGTTTCCAACCTCCTTCAGTTTCCGGAGTGCTTTATTTGTAACGGTACGTAATCCTGCCACGAGTTAAGTCATATGGAGATAATTCTACCGTAACTTTGTCTCCAGGTAAAATGCGAATGAAGTGCATGCGGATTTTACCAGATACATGAGCCAAAACAGTGTGGCCATTTTCAAGTTCAACTTTGAACATCGCGTTTGGCAGTGTTTCGACTATAGTACCTTCCACTTCAATTACATCGTCTTTCGCCATTCAAGTGTTCTCCCTTCTTCAAATCAGTAACTTGCTTTCTGACAAATTTCAAAAGAAGTTTGTCACACGCCCTGTTTCGTTTATACTGTTCTGAACTTCCGGAGATACGCAATCATAAAGGGTTAAATGATTGATATTCTTTTTCTTAGGAGAATGAAATGTACGCTTTTCTCCGTCTGCTGTTAGTACATTGATGATGGTTAAAATTCCAACGACAAGCAGCAAGATGAATTCGGTCTTGCCAATGTTCACCCAAGCTTTCTGCCCTATCAAGCTTGAAAAACATCTGTCTTCGGAATTATTTTCATCATCTAGACTCTCGTCAGTATATCAAAACCCGTTTCCGTAATCGCAATCGTATGTTCAAAATGAGCACACTTTTTCCCATCTACCGTTACAACCGTCCAGTTATCAGCCAATGTTTTCACGTAGCGGCTGCCAGCGTTCACCATAGGTTCAATAGCGAGAACCATGCCAGGTTTAAGCCGTGGTCCTTTGTTGGGCGGACCGTAATGAGGAATTTGCGGGTCCTCATGCAAGTCTTGACCAACACCATGTCCGACATACTCCCTAACAACTGAAAACTGCTCATTTTCGACATACGTTTGTATTGCGTGGGAAATATTCGACAAACGTTCACCTGGTTTTGCTTCCTGCAAGCCTTTATATAAAGACTCCTCTGTCACTTCCAGAAGTTTTTTGTCATCATCGCTGATGTTTCCTACCGGATATGTCCATGCAGAGTCACCATGATAACCATTTAATTTAGCACCGATATCAATACTGATGATGTCACCGTCCTTCAGCACCCTGCTGCCAGGTATGCCGTGAACGAGTTCTTCATTAACTGATACGCAAATGCTCCCGCGAAACCCATTATACCCCTTAAAAGATGGGATTGCACCCTGCTTCTTAATAAAACGTTCGGCAATTTGATCCAATTCTTTTGTCGAGATTCCTGGTTTAATGTGCTTTTTTAACTCTTCATGAGTTAAAGCCACGATTCGCCCTGCTTCCCGCATGATACCAAGTTCACGTGGGGTTTTACAGATAATCATTTTTTTAATCCTCCAAGAAGATCCTTCACATCTGCATAAACGTCTTGAATGTCCTGCTGGCCATTCACGTTTGCAAGATAACCTTTCTCTGAATAGAAATCGAGTAAAGGCTGAGTTTGCTTCATGTTTACCTCAAGCCGTTTAGAGACTGTTTCCTCATTATCATCTGCCCGTTGATAGAGTTCGCCTCCGTCTTTATCACAAATACCCGGCGTTTTCGGCGGATTAAAGACTAAATGATAGGTTGTGCCGCAAACACTGCAAATTCTGCGTCCAGTCAGACGTTCCATCAGAACATCTTTGTCGACTTCAATGTTAATGACATAATCAATCGGCTTGCCGTATTCCTCAAGAATTTCTTCAAGAGCTTCGGCTTGAGCGACTGTTCGCGGAAATCCGTCCAGAAGAAAACCTCTTTCACAATCATCTTTGCCAAGTCTCTCTTTTACAATTCCGATTGTGACTTCGTCAGGTACGAGCTCTCCCTTATCAATATAAGATTTTGCTTCGAGTCCGAGTGGTGTTTCTTCTTTCATAGCAGCACGGAACATATCTCCTGTTGAGATATGAGGAATCCCATAATCCTCAACAATTCGTTCGCCCTGTGTGCCTTTACCGGCACCAGGAAGCCCCATTAAGACTAAGTTCATTCGGATTTCCCCCGTCCTCTCTTTATTAAGAGGGAATGGATAAATCCATTTCCTCTAGTTTTTCATAAATCCACGGTAGTTTCGTTTCACCAACTGGCTTTCTAGTTGTTTCATTGTCTCCAAGGCTACCCCGACAACAATTAACAAAGACGTTCCGCCAATTTGTGCACTTTGAGGCAATCCAGCGAATTGAATGAAAAAGATAGGAAGAATGGAAATCACGGCTAAGAATATAGAACCCACAAACGTAAGTCGATACAAAATGCTCGTAATTCTATCTTGAGTCATTTTCCCTGGACGAACCCCCGGGATATAGCCACCCTGTTTTTTAAGGTTATCAGCCATTTGTTCAGGGTTTACCTGTACAAAAGCATAAAAGTACGTAAAGGCAATAATCAACGCAACATATATCGCCATACCCACCGGATGCGTATTATCAAAGTTGTTTTGAATCCACTTTGTCACATCGTTTGTTCCAAAGAATGACGCGATCGTCCGCGGCGTTATCAAAAACGCAACCGCAAAGATTACCGGAATAACCCCTGCAGGATTCACTTTCAATGGAAGGTGTGTAGACTGACCTCCGCCAGCAGGTGAACGACCTGTGCCTTTAGCATATTGAATCGCAATTTTCCGTACGGCTTGCTGAATGAAAATAACTCCAACAATAACTGCTAAAATCGCAATCACAAGAAGTGCGACTTTCACAATATGAATAAACAACTGATCGTTGCTGCCGACAAATTGAGTCTCATATATTTGCCCAATTGTTTTTGGAATACTAGACACAATCCCCGCGAAGATAATGATCGATATTCCGTTGCCTACTCCATGAGAAGTAATTTGTTCCCCAAGCCACATTAAAAAGGCAGTTCCGCCAGTGAGCACTAAAGCAATGATAAGATATGTCGATACACCGGATTTTTCGATCAGCATACCGTTTGCCAGATTGTTAAATCCATATGACATACCTAATGCTTGGATGAAACCAAGCACAATCGTAAAGTACCTTGTGAACTGAGCTAATTTACGGCGGCCAACTTCACCTTGCTTAGACCACTCGGTAAACTTCGGTACCACATCCATCTGAAGCAGCTGAATGATGATCGAAGCCGTGATATAAGGAGTAATTCCCATTGCGAAAATGGAAAATTGGTAAAGCGCACCGCCGCCAAATGTATTAAGGAGATCAAAAACACCCATTTGAGACTGTGCCTGTAACGCTTCAGCGTTAACGTAAGGCACAGGAATAAACGCACCTATGCGAAAGACGATAAGCATGAGTAAAGTGAATATGATTTTATTCCTGATATCACTCACACGCATAAAGTTGGAGATTGTTTTAAACAAGTTAGATCACCTCAGCTGTACCGCCAGCAGCTTCAACAGCTTCTTTCGCAGAAGCAGAGAATTTATTGGCTTT
Source organism: Bacillus sp. PS95 (assembly GCF_037963565.1). Taxonomy (NCBI): domain Bacteria; kingdom Bacillati; phylum Bacillota; class Bacilli; order Caryophanales; family Bacillaceae; genus Bacillus; species Bacillus sp. PS95. Next base: position 143,918 of record NZ_CP150160.1, on the reverse strand, counting down.
TACAGTTAATTTTTTCTCTAATTTACCGTTGCCAAGAATCTTTACTCCTGCATTAAGTTTGCTAATAACACCAGTCTCTAGAAGAAGTTCAGGAGTGACTTCCGTTCCTTCTGCAAAACCGTTCAATTTGTCTAGGTTGACTACAGCGTATTCCTTGCGGTTGATGTTAGTGAAACCGCGTTTAGGAAGACGTTGGAATAAAGGCATTTGTCCCCCCTCGAATCCAGGGCGTACACCGCCGCCAGAACGAGCGTTTTGACCTTTGTGACCTTTACCAGCTGTTTTACCGTTGCCAGAACCAATACCACGACCTACGCGATTACGCGTTTTGCGTGAACCTTCTGAAGGTTTTAATTCATGAAGTTTCATTAGGACACCTCCTTATCCGATCAAATATTTTTATTGTTCTTTAACAGAAACTAAATGAGATACTTTATTAATCATACCACGGATCGCAGCGTTGTCTTCATGCACAACAGTTTGGTTTGTTTTCTTTAAACCAAGTGTTCTTACAGTAACGCGTTGGTCTTCCGGGCGACCGATTACACTTCGTTTGAGGGTAATTTCTAATTTAGCCATTAATGTTCCCTCCTTATCCTAACAGTTCTTCTACAGATTTTCCACGAAGCTTCGCAACGTCTTCAGCACGTTTAAGTTCACTTAAACCTTGAAGTGTTGCACGAATCATGTTGATCGGTGTGTTAGAACCTAAAGACTTAGAAAGGATATCAGCTACACCAGCTAGCTCAAGTACCGCACGTACAGGGCCTCCAGCGATAACTCCAGTACCTTCAGAAGCAGGTTTTAACAAGATGTTACCTGCACCGAAACGTCCGATGATTTCGTGTGGAATTGTAGTTCCAACCATTGGTACTTCAATCAAATTCTTTTTCGCATCTTCAACAGCTTTGCGGATCGCTTCTGGTACTTCTTGTGCTTTACCAGTACCGAATCCTACGTGTCCGTTTTTGTCACCGACAACGACTAGAGCTGCGAAGCGGAAACGACGACCACCTTTAACAACTTTCGCTACGCGGTTAACCGTAACTAAGCGTTCTTCTAACTCTAATTTGCTTGGGTCAATACGACGCATAATCATGTGTCCCTCCTTCTTTTATTAAAATTTAAGTCCAGCTTCACGAGCGGCATCAGCCAAAGCTTTTACACGTCCATGGTATAAGTATCCGCCACGGTCAAATACTACGTCAGAAATGCCTTTTTCAGCAGCGCGTTTTGCAACTAATTCTCCAACTTTAGTAGCAGCAGAAGTATCTCCAGTGCTTTCAACGTTCAAGTCTTTATCGAGAGTAGATGCACTAGCAAGTGTTACACCATTTACATCATCGATGATTTGAGCGTAAATGTGCTTGTTAGAACGGAAAACGTTCAGGCGCGGTCTTTCAGCAGTACCGGAAAGTTTAGCGCGAACACGAGCGTGTCTTTTAAGACGAGCAGCATTTTTGCTAGTTTTCGTAATCATCTAGGTCACTCCTTTCTTCACTTTAAGCGATCTTACTTAGCAGATTTACCTTCTTTACGGCGAACAACTTCACCTTCGTAGCGGATTCCTTTACCTTTGTAAGGCTCTGGAGAACGTACAGCGCGGATGTTAGCAGCAATAGCTCCTACGCGTTCTTTGTCTGTACCTTTTACAACTACTTTTGTTTGAGAAGGAACTTCGATTTCGATGCCTTCTTCAGGAACGATCTCAACAGGATGAGAGTATCCAACGTTTAAAACAAGTTTATTTCCGGATTTAGAAGCACGGTAACCGACACCGACTAATTCCAAACCTCTTTCAAATCCTTTAGATACACCTTCAACCATGTTGCCAAGCAGACTGCGAGTCGTACCATGCAGGGCACGGTGCTCTTTTTGATCAGAAGGACGAGCGACTGTAAGCACATTGTCCTCTACTTTAATCTCCATATCAGGGTGAAACGTACGAGTTAATTCTCCTTTTGGTCCTTTCACAGCTACAGTGTTGTTATCATTTAACGTTACTGTAACATCAGAAGGAATCTCAAGTAGCTTCTTACCTACACGAGACATACCAAACACCTCCATTCATGTTAAACTTCTTACCAAACGTATGCTAGAACTTCTCCACCAGCTTGTTTTGCACGGGCTTCTTTGTCCGTTAAAACACCTTGTGATGTAGAAATAATCGCGATTCCAAGACCGTTAAGTACGCGAGGTACTTCATTAGATTTAGCATAAACACGCAAACCAGGCTTGCTGATTCTTTTAAGACCAGTGATAACGCGCTCGTTGTTTTGTCCGTATTTCAAGAAAACGCGGATGATACCTTGTTTGCTGTCTTCTACGAACTCAACGTCACGAATGAAACCTTCACGCTTTAAAATTTCAGCAATTTCTCTTTTCAATTTAGAAGCAGGAATTTCAAGCTTCTCATGACGTACCATGTTTGCATTGCGAATACGAGTTAGCATATCTGCAATTGGATCTGTCATAACCATTATATAATTACCTCCTTCCCTTTCTTGGGGATTACCAGCTGGCTTTTTTCACGCCAGGAATTTGTCCTTTATATGCAAGCTCACGGAAACAAATACGGCAAAGTTTAAATTTACGAATGACTGAATGCGGACGTCCGCAGCGTTCACAGCGTGTGTACTCTTGTACTTTAAACTTTGGTGTACGTTGTTGTTTCGCAATCATAGACTTTTTAGCCACGATTTCGCCTCCCTTTCATTGATTATTTCTGGAACGGCATACCTACTTGAGTTAATAGCTCACGAGCTTCTTCGTCAGTATTAGCAGTTGTTACGATAACGATGTCCATTCCGCGAACCTTTGTTACTTTATCGTAGTCAATTTCAGGGAAGATTAACTGTTCTTTGATACCAAGTGTGTAGTTACCGCGACCGTCGAAAGATTTTTTAGAAACCCCGCGGAAGTCACGTACACGCGGTAAAGATACAGAAATAAGTTTATCAAGGAAATCATACATGCGCTCTCCGCGAAGAGTTACTTTCGCACCGATAGGCATTCCCTCACGAAGACGGAATCCAGCAATTGATTTCTTCGCACGAGTAACGACAGGTTTTTGACCTGCGATAAACGTTAATTCTTCAACAGCACTGTCGATTGCTTTGGCGTTTTGAACAGCGTCACCAACACCCATGTTGATTACGATTTTTTCGATTTTAGGCACTTGCATGACTGAATCATAATTGAACTTAGTCATTAAAGCAGGTGCAATTTCTTTATTGTACTTTTCTTTAAGGCGGTTCATGAGATAGACCTCCCTTCCTTTTAATACTATTTATCTAGAACTTGCCCAGATTTTTTTGCTACACGAACTTTTTTGCCATCTTCCACTTTGTATCCTACGCGAGTCACTTCACCTGTTTTAGGATCGAGCGGCATAACGTTTGATACATGAATTGGCGCCTCTTGATTAGAAATACCGCCTTGAGGGTTAGCTTGAGTTGGTTTAGAGTGTTTCTTTACCAAGTTAACACCTTCAACTAAAACGCGGTCCTTTTTAGGGAAAGCAGCAAGGATTGTTCCTTGTTTGCCTTTATCTTTACCAGAGATAACCATAACTTTATCGCCTTTTTTTACATGCATCCTGATCGCACCTCCTTGAGTAAGGCATTTATTTCAATTAGATAACTTCTGGAGCTAGAGAAACAATTTTCATAAAGTTGTTTTCACGCAATTCACGAGCAACTGGTCCGAAGATACGAGTTCCGCGTGGGCTCTTGTCGTCACGGATGATAACACATGCATTCTCATCGAAGCTGATGTATGAACCGTCACTTCTGCGCGCTCCGCTTTTAGTGCGAACGATAACAGCTTTTACGACTTCACCTTTTTTGACAACGCCTCCTGGTGTTGCTTGTTTAACCGTGCAAACAATTACATCACCAATGTTAGCTGTTTTACGTCCAGAACCACCAAGAACTTTAATAGTAAGTACTTCACGTGCGCCAGAGTTGTCAGCTACTTTTAAACGAGTCTCTTGTTGAATCATTATTTGTTACCTCCCTTCGGAAAAAGAATTCCGAACTTTATTAGATAATAACAGCTTCTTCGACAACTTCAACTAGACGGAAACGCTTAGTTGCAGACAATGGACGAGTTTCCATGATCTTAACGATGTCACCGATTTTAGCTTGATTATTTTCATCATGTGCTTTGAATTTTTTTGAGTATTTTACGCGTTTACCGTAAAGTGTATGTTTTTTGTATGTCTCAACAACAACAGTAATGGTTTTATCCATTTTGTCAGAAACAACACGGCCTTGGTAAACTTTGCGTTGGTTACGTTCGCTCATGCTCACGACCTCCCCTCAGTGATTATTTATTAGCAGCAATTTCTCTTTCACGAATCACAGTTTTCATGCGCGCGATAGCTTTGCGCACTTCACGAATGCGAGCAGTATTTTCAAGTTGTCCTGTCGCTAATTGAAAGCGAAGATTGAAAAGTTCTTCTTTAAGAGACTTTACTTTTTGTTCAATTTCAGCAGTGGTAAGGTCACGAATTTCATTAGCTTTCATTTGATTCACCACCAATTTCTTCACGTTTTACGAACTTCGTTTTAATTGGCAATTTGTGAGATGCAAGGCGAAGCGCTTCACGAGCAACCTCTTCAGACACACCAGAAATTTCAAATAAAACTTTGCCCGGTTTTACAACAGCTACCCAACCTTCTGGAGCCCCTTTACCGGATCCCATACGTACCTCAAGTGGTTTAGCAGTGTAAGGTTTAGAAGGGAAAATTTTGATCCAAACTTTACCGCCACGTTTCATGTAACGAGTCATCGCAATACGTGCAGCTTCGATTTGACGGTTAGTAATCCAAGAAGCTTCTAGAGCTTGGATACCGAATTCTCCGAAATGTACTTCAGTACCGCCTTTCGCACGGCCACGCATTTTTCCGCGATGCTCTCTGCGATATTTAACGCGTTTTGGTAATAACATATTATTTTCCTCCTTCCTCAGTTTTCTTCTTAGTAGGAAGAACCTCTCCACGATAGATCCAGACTTTTACACCAAGCTTACCGTAAGTAGTATCAGCTTCAGATGTTGCATAGTCAATGTCCGCACGTAATGTGTGCAATGGAACAGTTCCTTCACTGTAGTATTCAGAACGAGCGATATCTGCACCGCCAAGACGACCAGAAACCATTGTTTTCACACCTTGTGCTCCAGCACGCATAGTACGTTGGATTTGTTGTTTCTGCGCACGGCGGAAAGAAACACGGTTTTCTAATTGACGAGCGATGTTGTCAGCAACTAGCTGTGCATCAAGATCTGCTCTTTTGATTTCAAGAATGTTAATGTGTACACGCTTGCCAGTAAGGCTGTTAAGGGCTTTGCGAAGTGCTTCGACTTCAGAACCGCCTTTACCGATAACCATACCAGGCTTAGCTGTGTGGATCGTAATGTTAACGCGGTTTGCTGCACGCTCGATTTCTACTTTAGAAACAGAAGCGTCAGAAAGGCGTTTGCTAATGTATTCACGAATTTTTAAATCTTCGTGCAGGAAGTCAGCGTAATCTTTACCAGCGTACCACTTAGATTCCCAATCACGAATGACTCCGATACGAAGACCGACTGGATTTACCTTTTGACCCACTACTTATCCCTCCTTCTTTTCTGATACAACGATTGTAATGTGGCTCGTACGTTTGTTGATTTGGCTCGCACGTCCCATAGCACGTGGGCGGAATCTTTTTAACGTAGGGCCTTCGTCAACGAATGCTTGAGAAATAACCAGGTTGTTAGCGTCCATTTCATAGTTATGCTCAGCATTTGCAATAGCGGATTTTAATACTTTCTCGATAATTGGAGAAGCAGCTCTTGGTGTAAGGTTCAAGATTGATACTGCCTCACCTACTTGCTTGCCTCGAATCAGGTCCATTACTAGACGTGCTTTACGAGGAGCAATACGGACTGTTCTTGCAACAGCTTTAGCTTGCATTTAAAAGCCTCCTCTCTTAGCGTCTTGTTTTTTTGTCATCACTAGCATGACCTTTGTACGTACGAGTTGGAGCGAATTCACCCAACTTGTGCCCTACCATATCTTCAGAGATGAATACAGGCACGTGTTTACGTCCGTCATAGACTGCGATTGTGTGACCAATAAACTGTGGGAAAATAGTAGAACGACGAGACCAAGTTTTTACGACTTGTTTCTTGTCTGTTTCATTTAATTTCTCGATTTTAGTCATCAAGTGTCCATCGACAAATGGTCCTTTTTTTAAGCTGCGAGCCATTTTGGAACCTCCCTTCGTGATTGCACTACGGTCCGAAAAGAACCGTAGACAACCCCGTTATTTATTTTTACGACGACGTACGATAAATTTATCGGATTTGTTCTTTTTCTTACGAGTCTTGAATCCAAGAGTTGGTTTGCCCCATGGAGACATTGGTGATTTACGTCCGATTGGCGCACGTCCTTCACCACCACCGTGTGGGTGATCGTTAGGGTTCATTACAGAACCACGAACTGTAGGACGGATGCCTTTCCAGCGAGAACGTCCAGCTTTACCAATGTTGATAAGTTCGTGCTGTTCGTTACCTACTTGACCGATAGAAGCACGGCAAGCAGAAAGGATCATGCGAACTTCACCAGAGTTAAGACGTACAAGAACGTATTTACCTTCTTTACCAAGAACCTGAGCAGATGTACCAGCTGAACGTACAAGCTGTCCGCCTTTACCAGGTTTTAATTCAATGTTATGCACAACTGTACCAACAGGGATGTTGATAAGTGGAAGTGCATTACCTACTTTAATGTCAGCTTCAGGACCTGACATGATTTCAGTACCTACTTGAATTCCTTTAGGAGCAAGAATGTAACGTTTTTCTCCGTCTGCATAGTTGATTAGAGCGATGTTAGCTGAACGGTTTGGATCGTATTCAACTGTAGCAACGCGTCCAGGTATACCATCTTTATCGCGTTTGAAGTCGATAACACGGTATTGGCGTTTATGTCCGCCACCTTGGTGACGTACAGTCAATTTACCTTGGTTGTTACGTCCGCCTTTTTTGTGAAGGGGAGCAAGCAAGGATTTTTCCGGCTTGTCAGTCGTGATTTCAGCAAAATCTGAAGTTGTCATGCCACGACGTCCATTAGAGGTCGGTTTATACTTTTTAATCGCCATTTTGAATTTCCCTCCTTCTTTTTACAGATAATTAAGCTTCAAAAATTTCGATTTCTTTGCTGTCTGCAGTAAGTTTTACGATCGCTTTTCTGCGACGGCTAGTCATACCAGTGTAGCGTCCAACACGTTTTGATTTGCCTTTGTAGTTCATGATGTTGACTTTGTCAACTTTCACTCCAAAGATGCTTTCAACCGCGTCTTTCACTTCTGTTTTGTTAGCTCTTACATCAACTTCAAAAGTATATTTTTTTTCAGTCATTAAATCGGCAGAACGTTCAGTAATGACGGGGCGCTTTAGAACATCACGAGGATCTTTCATTATGCAAGCACCTCCTCTACTTTTTCAACCGCTGCTTTTGTAATCAGAAGCTTCTCGTGGTTGACAACGTCTAAAACGTTGATTCCGTTAGCTTCAACAACAGTAACTCCAGGAATGTTACGAGCAGATAATGCTACTGCCTCGTTTGCATCCGCAGTTACGATTAAAGCTTTTTTCTCAACAGATAATCCTTTAAGGATAGCTGCCATTTCTTTTGTTTTAGCCGTATCAAGAGTAAGATCTTCAAGAACGATGATGTTGTTGTCGATCACTTTAGAAGACAATACTGATTTGATTGCCAAGCGGCGAACTTTTTTAGGTAATTTATAAGAATAGCTGCGTGGTGTTGGGCCGAATACGACACCACCTCCGCGCCATTGCGGTGAACGGATTGAACCTTGACGGGCACGTCCAGTACCTTTTTGACGCCATGGTTTACGACCTCCGCCGCGTACTTCAGAACGATTTTTTACTTTGTGAGTTCCTTGACGTAAGGAAGCTCTTTGCATAAGAATAGCGTCGAATACAACACTCTCATTTGGTTCGATACCAAATACAGAAGCGTTTAATTCGATGTCACCAGCAGTAGAACCGTTTTGGTTGTATAATGCTACTTTTGGCATAATCAATTTCCTCCTTTCCTAAGAGAATTATTTAGATTTAACAGCACTTTTAACAGTGATTAAAGATTTCTTCGCACCAGGTACGTTACCTTTGATCAAAAGAAGATTGCGTTCTGCATCAACTTTTACGATTTCAAGGTTTTGAACAGTGATTTGCTCTCCGCCCATACGTCCAGGTAATAATTTACCTTTGAATACACGGTTAGGATCTACAGGTCCCATTGAACCAGGACGACGGTGGTAGCGTGAACCGTGAGACATAGGTCCGCGAGATTGTCCGTGGCGCTTGATCGCACCTTGGAAACCTTTACCTTTAGATACTCCTGTTACATCTACGATTTCTCCAGCAGAGAAAATTTCAACCTTGACTTCCTGACCAACTTCATACGCATCCATTTCCACTCCGCGTAATTCTTTAACGAAGCGCTTAGGAGCAGTTTCCGCTTTTGCAACGTGCCCTTTTTCAGGTTTGTTAGAAAGCTTTTCACGCTTGTCGTCAAAACCAAGCTGGATTGCTTCGTAACCGTCGTTTTCAGCTGTTTTCTTTTGAAGAACAACGTTTGGAGCAGCCTCGATAACAGTTACCGGAATAAGATCACCATTCTCAGCGAATACTTGCGTCATACCAATTTTTCTTCCTAAGATTCCTTTGGTCATTCGTCACACCTCCTATTAAGATCATTCTATATTTTAGAATTAAAGTTTAATTTCGATATCGACACCAGATGGTAAGTCTAATCGCATAAGAGCATCAACAGTTTGTGGTGTTGGGTTCACAATGTCGATTAAACGTTTATGTGTACGCATTTCAAATTGCTCACGAGAATCTTTGTATTTGTGCACCGCACGAAGGATTGTGTAAACTGATTTTTCAGTTGGCAACGGAATCGGACCAGATACGCTGGCACCAGAACGTTTTGCCGTTTCAACAATCTTCTCTGCAGATTGATCAAGGATTCTATGATCATATGCTTTCAAACGAATACGAATTTTTTGTTTTGCCATTATTTTCCCTCCTTTTCGCCTACATCACGTTAGACAGTTCTCCGTGAGAAAAACCTGAACACCTTGCCATGGCAAAGCGGCCGGGTGTGTCAGCAACCTCTCACTTCATCGCAGTCAAAGACCAACATACACCATTATACAGAAAATAGGCGCATGTTGCAAGACTTATTTAAAATATGCATGGTTTGCACACTTTTTTTATTATACAGGGGTTTTTCTTATTTATCAAGGATCTATCATAAATGGTGTCGTGCATGTCGACTTAATGTGTTCGCGAATAATGCCGGCTCCTCAATATGCGGGGTGTGAGCTGAGTTCTCAAATTGAAACCAGCGCTTTTCGGGTGCCTCAAGCTCTTGATAATACTGTTTCGATATTTCAGCAGGAACAATTAAGTCATGTTTCCCTGAAATGAAAACACACGGTACTTTAATAGAAGGAACTGATGTAAAAGCATTAAACCGGTACAACTCACCAGTTAAATGTTTTTTACTGAAGCGCAATCCATTGAGGAAGCTGTGCATGTTCCGCACTCCATACTCATTGCCAGTAAGCATTTGAAATAATACAGCTAGATATTGACGATGACGGCGAGTGAAGCCTCCCCTGCTTAACTCGACACAAAACCGATAGATAAGGTGCTGGATATCCTGCTTCCAAGGCGGAGCACCAATGAAACGTGTGAGGAAAGATAATAAGCTGGCTTTTTTTGATTCAGAAATTTCACGAATATGTTGATAAGCAGTTGATTCTTCATCATGAGGGTTAACAACCTGGCTGATTCCATAATACGCGTAAAATAAATCAGGACACTGCTGCAAAACATGAAGCGCCAGTATTGACCCCCAAGAATGACCGGCTAGGTAAAGTTTTGATTTTGAAAAATGAGCTAAAAGCCATTGAGTGACTTGGATTGTATCTTTAATGAAGTGATTTATTGTCATAGAGTGATGCGAAATTCGCTTAGAATAAGAAAGCCCCGATCCTCTCTGATCCCAATGAACTACTGTAAAATACTGTTCCAGCTCTTTTTGATAATGTCTAACATATCCAATTTGCGGCGTTCCCGGCCCGCCATGTAAAAAAAGCAGCAATGGATTTTTCACGTCAACTCCATTTATCATCAGCATTTGCTTTGTATTTCCAATGCTTAGTTCTTTCATGATTGCGATTGATTTCTTTTCAGGAATCATAAATATTAACCCCTCGAATATGATAGATCCTATTATACAAGAAAAAGATAAGCAAACAAAAAACGAGACCCGCAGGGGTCTCGTTTAAAATCATACTATTACTCAGTGATTGTAGAAACAACGCCTGAACCAACAGTACGTCCGCCTTCACGAATAGAGAAACGAGTTCCTTCTTCGATAGCGATTGTAGAAATAAGTTCAACGTTCATTTCAGTGTTATCTCCAGGCATAACCATTTCTACGCCTTCTGGAAGATGGATGATACCAGTTACGTCAGTTGTACGGAAGTAGAACTGAGGACGGTAGTTAGAGAAGAATGGAGTATGACGTCCACCCTCTTCTTTAGAAAGAACGTAAACTTCAGCTTTGAATTTGCTGTGTGGAGTGATTGTACCTGGTTTAGCAAGTACTTGACCACGTTGGATTTCTTCACGAGATACACCGCGAAGAAGGGCACCAATGTTGTCACCAGCTTCAGCGTAATCAAGAAGCTTACGGAACATTTCAACACCTGTAACAGTTGTTTTCTTGTTCTCTTCTTGAAGACCGATGATTTCAACTTCGTCACCGACTTTAACTTGTCCGCGTTCTACACGGCCAGTAGCAACTGTACCACGACCAGTGATTGAGAATACGTCCTCAACTGGCATCATGAATGGTTTTTCAGTGTCGCGTTCTGGAGTTGGGATGTACTCATCAACCGCATCCATAAGTTCGAAGATTTTAGCTTCCCACTCAGCGTCTCCTTCAAGAGCTTTAAGAGCAGAACCTTTAACAACTGGTACATCATCACCAGGGAAGTCGTATTCGCTAAGAAGATCGCGAACTTCCATTTCAACTAGTTCAAGAAGCTCTTCGTCGTCTACCATGTCGCATTTGTTTAAGAATACAACGATGTATGGTACACCAACGTTTTTAGAAAGAAGGATGTGCTCACGAGTTTGTGGCATTGGGCCATCAGCAGCAGATACTACAAGGATAGCTCCGTCCATTTGCGCAGCACCAGTGATCATGTTTTTAACATAGTCAGCGTGTCCTGGGCAGTCAACGTGTGCATAGTGACGAGTTTCAGTTTCGTACTCAACGTGTGCAGTAGAGATTGTGATACCGCGCTCGCGTTCTTCTGGAGCACCATCAATTTGATCGTACGCCATAGCTGTACCTTTACCAGATTTCTTATGAAGTACTGTTGTGATAGCAGCAGTTAAAGTTGTTTTACCATGGTCAACGTGTCCAATTGTACCAATATTGGCATGTGATTTGGAACGGTCGAATTTTTCTTTAGCCATTCTAAAATCCTCCTTAAGAGCTTTTAATTAGTAATGTATAGAGTGATAGGAAGTGAAAGAAAGCTTTCACTTCCTCATCTTACAATAGTAGTTATACTTGAGTTAAGCGGCAAAATCAATTATTCGCCTTTATTTTTTTTGATAATTTCTTCTGCGACGCTCTTCGGCACTTCTTCGTAGTGATCCATGTGCATAGTGAACGTACCGCGACCTTGCGTATTAGAACGAAGTGCAGTAGCGTAACCGAACATTTCAGCAAGAGGAACCATAGCACGAACAACTTGAGCGTTACCGCGTGCTTCCATACCTTCTACGCGTCCGCGACGTGAAGTGATATCACCCATGATATCTCCCATGTATTCTTCTGGAATAACCACTTCTACTTTCATGATTGGTTCAAGAAGAACTGGGTTACATTTGCTGACTGCATTTTTCAATGCCATAGAAGCAGCAACTTTAAATGCCATTTCGTTTGAGTCAACATCATGGTAAGAACCGTCGAAAAGTTTAGCTTTAATGTCGATAAGCGGGAAGCCTGCTAGTACACCATTTTCAAGTGCATCTTCCAGACCTGCTTGAACAGCTGGGATGTATTCACGAGGAACAACCCCACCGACAATCGCATTTTCAAATTCAAAGCCAGCGCCTTCTTCGTTTGGTTCGAATTCGATCCAAACGTGTCCGAACTGACCGCGTCCACCAGACTGACGTACGAATTTACCTTCAACTTTTGCACCGGTACGGAATGTTTCACGGTACGCAACTTGAGGAGCACCAACATTGGCTTCTACTTTAAATTCGCGTTTCATACGGTCAACAATGATATCAAGGTGAAGTTCACCCATACCAGAGATGATCGTTTGGCCAGTTTCTGGGTTTGTTTGAGTACGGAATGTAGGATCTTCTTCAGCAAGTTTCGCTAAAGCGATACCCATTTTATCTTGGTCAGCTTTTGATTTAGGCTCAATAGCAACGTCGATAACTGGTTCTGGGAATTCCATTGACTCAAGGATAACAAGATCCTTCTCATCACATAGAGTATCTCCAGTAGTTGTATCTTTTAGACCTACAGCAGCTGCGATATCCCCTGCGTATACAGTAGAGATTTCTTCACGGCTGTTAGCGTGCATTTGAAGAATACGTCCAACACGCTCACGTTTGCCTTTAGTAGAGTTTTTCACGTATGAACCAGAATCAAGTGTTCCAGAGTACACACGGAAGAACGTCAACTTACCAACGTAAGGGTCAGTCATAACTTTAAATGCTAATGCAGAGAATGGCTCTTCGTCAGAAGAATGGCGCTCAATCTCTTCATTTGTATCAGGACGTGTACCTTTGATTGCAGCAACGTCAGTTGGTGCAGGAAGGTAGTCAAGAACAGCATCAAGTACTAGTTGAACACCTTTGTTTTTGAAGGCAGAACCAACAAGAACAGGGTAGAATTCAACATTTAAAGTACCTTTACGAATTCCTGCTTTTAACTCGTCAATTGTGATTTCTTCACCCTCAAGGTACTTATCCATAAGCTCTTCATCAAGCTCACATACAGCTTCAATAAGGCTGTTGCGAAGCTCTTCAGCTTGCTCTTTGTACTCTTCAGGGATTTCTTTTGCATCAGAACGAGTTCCGAGGTCATCTTCGTAGAAATACGCAACGTTTTCTACAAGGTCGATGATACCTTCGAAGTTATCTTCAGCACCGATCGGCAATTGAATTGCATGAGCGTTTGCTTGAAGACGGTCTCTTAAAGTTCCTACAGAGTAAAGGAAGTCTGCACCGATTTTGTCCATTTTGTTAACAAAAACGATACGCGGTACTCCATAAGTTGTTGCCTGACGCCAAACAGTTTCTGTTTGAGGCTCAACGCCTGATTGCGCGTCAAGTACAGCAACAGCACCATCAAGTACACGAAGAGAACGTTCAACTTCAACTGTGAAGTCTACGTGTCCTGGAGTATCGATGATGTTTACGCGGTATCCTTTCCACTGTGCAGTTGTCGCAGCGGAAGTGATTGTGATACCACGTTCTTGTTCCTGCTCCATCCAGTCCATTTGTGAAGCTCCTTCATGAGTTTCACCAATTTTGTGGATACGACCAGTATAGAACAAGATACGTTCTGTAGTAGTCGTTTTACCGGCATCGATGTGAGCCATGATACCGATATTACGAGTTTTTTCTAAGGAGAACTCTCTTGCCATTGGGTAATTTCTCCTTCCTTATTAGGAAATTGTGTTTTGTTAATCTATAAATCCTACCAGCGATAGTGAGCAAATGCTTTGTTTGCTTCAGCCATCTTATGAGTGTCTTCACGTTTCTTAACAGCAGCACCAGTGTTGTTAGCTGCGTCAAGGATTTCGTTAGCTAAACGCTCTTCCATCGTTTTTTCTCCGCGAAGACGAGCGTAGTTAACTAACCAGCGAAGTCCAAGAGTCGTACGACGTTCAGGACGAACTTCTACAGGAACTTGGTAGTTCGCACCACCTACACGGCGTGCTTTTACTTCAAGTACAGGCATGATGTTTTTCAATGCTTGTTCGAAAACCTCCATTGCATCATTGCCAGTACGTTCTTTAATGATATCGAATGACTTGTATAGGATTGTTTGAGACTTACCTTTTTTACCATCGATCATCATTTTGTTGATTAAACGAGATACAAGCTTAGAGTTGTAAATCGGATCAGGTAAAACATCTCTTTTTGCTACAGGACCTTTACGTGGCATCTGAATATCCTCCCTTCATCAATTATGCGTATTTTCTTATATTATTTTGCTTTAGGTTTTTTCGTACCGTATTTAGAACGGCCTTGTGCACGGTTTTCAACTCCAGCAGTATCAAGCGCACCACGAACGATGTGGTAACGTACCCCTGGTAAGTCTTTTACACGTCCGCCGCGGATAAGTACAACACTGTGCTCTTGCAGGTTGTGACCGATACCAGGAATGTAAGCAGTAACCTCGATTCCGTTAGTCAAACGAACACGAGCATATTTACGAAGTGCTGAGTTCGGTTTTTTCGGTGTCATTGTACCAACACGAGTACATACCCCGCGTTTTTGTGGAGAAGATACGTTAGTGTGCTCTTTTTTAAAGCTGTTGTATCCTTTGTTAAGTGCAGGAGACTTTGAGTTTTCTACTTTACTCACGCGTCCTTTGCGAATTAGCTGATTAATTGTAGGCATGAATTTTTCCTCCCTTCATTACGTTTTATAACCCACATACCCAGGTGGTTCATCAAAAGGCAAAAAACAATGTCTTTACACAAGATGGAATCTTACGCAAAAACAAAAGTACGTTATAAAATAATGGCAACAGCGGCTGCTCCTACCTCAATTCCGCAGGCTTTGCCGAGCTTTTTCATGGATTCAACCATTGAGACAGAGATACCTTGATCTTCAGCAAGTGAAACAACACTTGACGTGAGTATCGGATCTGCGTCTTTTGCAACGACTACTTCCTTTACTGAACTTCGCTTTAGAGCTTTCACTGTTTGCTTCGTACCAATAATAATTGATTTGGCCTGTGATACTTTATCATAAGACATAAACATATCCTCCAAAGTAACAGGTTTATTTCGAGCACCTTGGTTATATTATCATTCTAGGAGACGAATGTCAACAAGGTATGACATTTTTTAGTTTCGTTCTTCTCATAGAGTGACTTTTTCATAAATATATCTGCTGAAAGACTGTTTTTGCAGTCTTTCAGCAGCATTAAATCAGTTATTCAACCGGGACCATATCGTCAGTCGGCTGAACATTTGATACTGGTTTTACTTTACGGTATTTCATCATTCCTGTACCAGCTGGAACAAGCTTACCGATGATAACATTCTCTTTCAAGCCGAGAAGCTCGTCACGCTTACCTTTGATCGCTGCATCTGTAAGGACACGTGTTGTTTCCTGGAAGGAAGCAGCAGATAAGAATGAATCAGTTTCAAGAGATGCTTTTGTAATACCGAGTAAGACAGGACGGCCTGTAGCAGGTCGATTGCCTTCAAGTAATACCTTTTTGTTTGCTTCAGTAAATTGGTGAATATCAAGCAATGTACCTGGAAGCACATCAGTGTCACCGGCATCAATTACGCGTACTTTGCGAAGCATCTGGCGAACCATTACTTCTACGTGTTTATCACCGATTTCAACACCCTGCATACGGTAAACCTTTTGAACCTCATGGAGAAGATACTCTTGAACAGTCGTCAGGTCAGTCACTTTAAGAAGTTCTTTCGGATCGATTGAACCTTCTGTCAGTACTTGGCCTCGAGTAATTTTATCTCCTTCCGCTACTTTCAGGCGGGAGTTGTAAGGTGCCGTATAAGAACGTGTTTCCACTGCGCCTTGAACCACAATTTCCTGTTGCTTATCACGAACTTCATTGATCTCAACGACTGTACCGTCGATTTCTGTAATTGTTGCCTGACCCTTCGGATTACGCGCTTCGAAAAGCTCTTGGATACGCGGAAGACCCTGTGTGATATCGTCTCCGGCAACCCCGCCTGTATGGAATGTACGCATTGTTAACTGTGTACCAGGCTCACCGATTGATTGGGCAGCAATGATTCCGACAGCTTCACCGACTTCAACATCGGAGCCAGTTGCAAGATTTCGGCCATAGCATCGTTTACATACACCATGAGGCGTATTACATGTGAAGGCAGAACGGATCCACACTTCTTCAATGCCGGCTTCGACAATCTCCAGTGCTTTATCTTCATCGATCAGTTCGTTTTCATTCACAAGCACTTCACCTGTTTCAGGGTGCTTCACTTGTTTTCTTGCAAAACGTCCGATTAAGCGTTCTTCTAAGCGCTCAATTGTTTCAGTTCCTTCTTTAAGAGGCTTAGCAAGAATGCCTCGGTCAGTTCCGCAATCAGTTTCACGGATGATAACATCCTGCGCAACGTCAACGAGACGGCGTGTAAGGTAACCTGAGTCAGCAGTTTTAAGAGCGGTATCGGCAAGACCTTTACGCGCACCGTGTGTGGAGATAAAGTACTCCAATACTGTCAGACCTTCACGGAAACTTGATTTGATCGGCAACTCAATGATACGTCCAGCCGGGTTGGCCATCAGGCCGCGCATTCCGGCAAGCTGTGTAAAGTTAGATGCGTTACCACGGGCACCAGAGTCACTCATCATGTAGATCGGGTTGAGTTCATCAAGTGATTTCATCAGTTTGCCTTGGATAACGTCTTTTGCAGCACTCCAGATAGAGATGACTCTCTCATAGCGTTCTTCTTCAGTGATAAGACCGCGGCGGAACTGCTTCATAACGTTGTCAACTTTGCTTTGCGCTTCCTCAAGAATTTCTTGTTTATCATCAAGTACGACGATGTCAGAAACCCCAACTGTAATACCAGCTTTAGTTGAATATTTGAAACCTAGGTTTTTCATGCGGTCAAGCATTTTAGACGTTTCCGTAATATGGAATCGTTTAAAGATTTCCGCGATGATTTTACCCAGAATGCCTTTTTTAAACGGCGCATTGATTGGCTGCTGTGCGATAACAGCTTTAACGTCAGCACCTTTTTCTAAGAAGAAACGGTCAGGTGTTTTCTCTTCAATGTTGCTCTTCGTTGGTTCATTCATGTAAGGGAATGATTCCGGAAGAATTTCATTGAAGACAAGCTTACCGACAGTTGTAATTAACAATTTTGAGCGCTGTTCTTCGGTAAATGTCACATTCTTAAGTGAGTTAGCTGCAACAGCTACTCTCGTATGAAGGTGAACATATCCGTTTTGATAAGCAAGAAGCGCTTCGTCTGTATTCTTGAAGACCATACCTTCACCGACAGCACCGGCACGCTCAAGTGTCAGGTAATAGTTACCTAGTACCATATCCTGAGACGGTGTTACAACCGGTTTACCATCTTTAGGGTTCAAGATGTTTTGAGCAGCAAGCATCAAGATACGTGCTTCAGCTTGTGCTTCAGCAGATAATGGTACGTGAACCGCCATTTGGTCACCGTCAAAGTCAGCGTTGTAAGCTGTACATACGAGTGGGTGAAGACGGATTGCGCGTCCTTCAACAAGCGTTGGTTCAAACGCCTGGATACCTAATCTGTGAAGTGTAGGGGCACGGTTCAGCAGTACCGGATGCTCCTTAATAACTGATTCTAGCACATCCCAAACTTCAGGCTGTACGCGCTCAATTTTGCGTTTCGCACTCTTAATGTTGTGAGCAAGACCTTTTTCAACAAGTTCTTTCATAACGAAAGGTTTGAAAAGTTCAAGCGCCATTTCCTTCGGTAATCCGCATTGGTACATTTTCAAATGAGGACCAACAACGATTACAGAACGTCCGGAGTAATCGACACGTTTACCAAGAAGGTTTTGACGGAAACGGCCTTGCTTCCCTTTCAGCATGTGAGAAAGAGATTTTAACGGTCTGTTACCAGGGCCTGTTACAGGGCGTCCGCGGCGGCCGTTGTCAATTAAGGCATCGACAGCCTCTTGAAGCATACGCTTTTCGTTTTGAACGATGATGCTAGGCGCACCAAGGTCCAAAAGGCGTTTCAAACGATTGTTACGGTTGATGACACGACGATAAAGGTCATTCAAATCAGAAGTCGCAAAACGTCCGCCATCTAGCTGAACCATCGGTCTAAGCTCCGGAGGAATAACAGGAAGCACATCAAGGATCATCCAAGAAGGCTTGTTTCCTGAGTTACGGAAGGCTTCTAAAACTTCAAGACGTTTGATCGCACGAGTACGGCGTTGTCCTTGTGAAGTTTTCAGCTCTTCTTTTAACATATCAACTTCTTTTACAAGATCGATATCTTGAAGAAGTTTATGAATTGCTTCAGCACCCATAGATGCCTGGAATTTATTACCGTATTTATCAAGATAAGCACGATATTCTTTCTCAGACAGAAGCTGTTTCTTTTCAAGCGGTGTATTCGCCGGATCAGTTACAACGTAAGAAGCAAAGTAAATGACTTCTTCTAAAGCACGAGGTGACATATCCAGCACAAGACCCATACGGCTTGGAATACCTTTGAAATACCAAATGTGGGAAACTGGGGCAGCCAGTTCAATGTGCCCCATTCTCTCACGACGGACTTTAGCCCGTGTTACTTCGACTCCGCAGCGGTCACAAACTACGCCTTTATAACGAACTCGCTTGTACTTCCCGCAATGACATTCCCAGTCCTTAGTCGGTCCGAAAATGCGTTCGCAGAATAGACCGTCCTTTTCAGGTTTTAACGTACGATAGTTTATCGTTTCAGGCTTTTTCACTTCACCAAAAGACCATGAACGGATTTTATCTGGTGAAGCAAGACCGATGTTCATATACTCAAAATTGTTCACATCTAGCAAGGGGCCTACCTCCCTTTTTTCTTCGGATTAACCGATGTCACTTGCCTTTATAACTAGAGATTATTCTTTTGTTACTACATCGCGTTCAACGTCTGCAGATGCTGTTTCTTCCGGCTCTTCATCACCTGATAATGCCAGGCCGTCAGCTTGTTTCGCATCTTCTTCGTCTTCTAAATCTCTCATTTCTATTTCTTCTTCATCACCAGAAAGGATTTTGACATCCATACCTAAGCTTTGAAGTTCTTTGATTAATACTTTGAATGATTCCGGAACACCTGGTTCAGGAACATTGTCGCCTTTAACGATGGCTTCGTATGTTTTCACACGTCCAACCACGTCATCAGACTTAACAGTCAGAATTTCTTGAAGAGTGTAAGCCGCACCGTAAGCTTCAAGTGCCCAAACCTCCATCTCACCAAAACGCTGTCCGCCAAATTGCGCTTTACCGCCAAGAGGCTGCTGCGTAACAAGTGAGTAAGGGCCTGTAGAGCGTGCATGAAGTTTATCGTCAACCATGTGAGCTAGTTTGATCATGTACATGATACCTACAGATACACGGTTATCAAACGGCTCTCCAGTACGTCCGTCGTAAAGCACTGTTTTGGCGTCACGAGACATGCCGGCTTCTTCAAGTGTTTCCCAGACATCCTCTTCTCGCGCTCCGTCAAATACAGGAGATGCAATGTGAATGCCAAGGTAACGAGCGGCCATACCCATGTGAAGTTCCAATACCTGCCCGATGTTCATACGTGATGGTACGCCCAGCGGGTTAAGCATGATATCAATCGGTGTGCCGTCAGGAAGGTAAGGCATATCCTCTTCAGGAAGAATCTTAGAGATAACACCTTTGTTACCATGACGACCGGCCATTTTATCCCCTTCAGAAATCTTACGTTTCTGAACGATATATACGCGTACTAACTGGTTAACACCTGGAGGAAGTTCGTCTCCGTCTTCACGGTTGAAGACTTTAACGTCATGGATAATTCCGCCGCCGCCATGAGGCACACGAAGAGAAGTATCACGAACCTCGCGGGCTTTCTCGCCAAAGATGGCGTGAAGAAGGCGTTCTTCGGCAGTCAGTTCAGTTACGCCTTTAGGCGTTACTTTACCAACAAGAAGATCTCCGTCTTTTACTTCTGCCCCAATACGGATGATTCCGCGGTCATCAAGATTGCGAAGCGCATCTTCACCGACGTTTGGAATATCGCGAGTGATTTCTTCAGGTCCAAGTTTCGTATCACGTGCTTCTGATTCGTATTCTTCAATGTGGATAGATGTATAAACATCATCCTTCACTAGGCGTTCACTCATGATGATGGCATCCTCATAGTTGTAGCCATCCCACGTCATGAAGCCGACCATTACGTTACGGCCAAGTGCAAGTTCACCAAGCTCCATAGAAGGACCGTCAGCAAGGATTTCTCCTTTTACCACTTCATCGCCGACACTTACGATCGGACGCTGGTTGTAGCACGTACCTTGGTTAGAGCGGACAAATTTCAGCAGGCTGTATTTATCCAGGTTTCCTTTTACTTTTTGACCGTCTACTTCTTCATAACGGCGAACCCAAACGTTTTTCGCTTCTACGCGTTCAACGATACCAGGGTGTTTACAAATAACAGCGGCACCAGAGTCTTTTCCTGATACGTATTCCATACCAGTTCCAACAAATGGCGCTTCCGGCTGCATCAAAGGCACAGCCTGACGCTGCATGTTCGCTCCCATGAGGGCACGGTTGGAGTCATCGTTTTCTAAGAACGGGATACATGCTGTCGCAGCAGATACAACCTGCTTAGGCGATACATCCATGTAGTCTACACGGTTTCTGGAAACAACAGTGTTCTCCCCGCGGAAACGAGCTACGATGCTGTCATCAATAAAGGCGCCTTCGTCATCAAGACGAGCATTCGCTTGAGCGACAACATAGTTATCCTCTTCATCAGCAGTTAAGTAATCGATTCTGCCCGTTACCTTCCCTGTTTCAGGGTCAACGCGGCGATATGGCGTTTCAATAAAGCCAAAACGGTTTACTTTTGCATAAGATGATAGTGAGTTGATCAAACCGATGTTCGGGCCCTCAGGCGTTTCAATCGGACACATACGGCCATAGTGGGAGTAGTGAACGTCACGCACTTCCATTCCGGCACGCTCACGTGTCAATCCGCCCGGTCCTAATGCTGACAGACGACGCTTGTGCGTTAATTCAGCAAGCGGGTTCGTCTGATCCATGAATTGAGAAAGCTGTGAGCTTCCAAAGAACTCTTTAATGGACGCAATAACAGGACGAATATTGATCAGCTGCTGAGGCGTAATTGTATTCGTATCTTGAATTGACATTCTCTCACGAACCACACGCTCCATACGGCTTAAACCGATACGGAATTGGTTCTGAAGAAGCTCGCCTACAGAACGTAAACGGCGGTTTCCAAGATGATCGATATCATCTGTGTCGCCTACTCCGTGCAGCAAGTTGAAGAAGTAGCTGATTGAAGAAATAATATCAGCAGGCGTGATGTTTTTAATCTCTTCTTCAATGTAAGCATTGCCGATTACATTAATAACCTGTTCTCCTTCTTGATCAGTCGGAGCAAAGATTTTAATTGATTGAAGAGTCACTTCATCTTCAACAACGCCACCATTCGGATACAGCTTTCTAAAACCGATTCCGTTTTCTAAGTATGGCAGTACTTTATCAAGCGTTCTTCTATCAAGAATCTGGCCTTTTTCAGCAAGGATTTCTCCTGTTTCAGGATCAACAAGCGTTTCAGCAAGTCTCTGATTGAAGAGGCGATTCTTAATATGAAGTTTTTTATTAATTTTATAGCGTCCTACATTGGCAAGATCGTATCGTTTCGGATCAAAGAAACGAGAATCAAGCAAGCTTTTCGCATTTTCTACTGTAGGCGGCTCTCCAGGACGGAGACGCTCGTAAATTTCCAGCAACGCTTTGTCGCTGTTTTCTGTGTTATCTTTATCAAGCGTATTTCGCAGGTATTCGTTTTCTCCTATGAGATCAAGAATCTCTTGATCAGAGCCGAAGCCGAGAGCACGCAAAAGAACCGTAACCGGCAACTTACGTGTGCGATCAATGCGGACATAAACAACATCTTTCGCATCAGTTTCGTATTCTAACCATGCGCCACGGTTTGGAATGACAGTTGCGGTAAAACCTTTTTTACCGTTTTTGTCTACTTTACCACTGAAATATACACTTGGAGACCGAACAAGCTGGGAAACGATAACACGTTCCGCACCGTTAATGATAAAAGTACCTGTATCTGTCATAATAGGGAAATCACCCATGAAGACATCTTGGTCTTTTACCTCTCCAGTTTCTTTGTTAATTAAACGAACCTTCACTCTTAGCGGAGCTGAGTAAGTCACATCACGTTCTTTTGATTCCTCTACAGGATATTTAGGCTCACCTAAACTATAATCAATGAACTCAAGAGAGAGGTTACCAGTGAAATCCTCAATTGGTGATATGTCTTGAAACATCTCTCTAAGACCCTCATCAAGAAACCACTGATAAGAAGAGGTTTGAATTTCAATGAGATTTGGTAATTCTAACACTTCGCTAATGCGAGCATAGCTTCTGCGCTGGCGGTGTCGTCCATACTGAACTAGTTGACCTGTCAACTGATTCACCCCTCAAATCATGCGTATTATATGTGTAATAAGCATTTCTTCCAAAGAAAGAAAATACTTTTACAAGACAAAAGAAAAAAGGGTTTCTAATTAAGAAAACCACATCCAAAAACAAATACCGATTTTATTAGCATTTCCATACTTGTATAATTTATACATAGATATTGACAATTCATCATATCAAGCAAAATATATACATTGGCATTTTACAATATTAACATAGTTAAAATACCGAGTCAAACTTTTTTTGCTTTTATGATATAATAGCCTTTCTTTTTTTGAACGACGGAAACTTCACCGAACAGTTCCTCGAGCTTTTCAATGGCAGAAGGCGCGCCTTGCTTTTTCTGTATGACGATCCACAATTCACCTGAAGCTTTTAAGTGTTCAGCGCTTTTCTCAAAGATAGCATGGACAACTTTTTTTCCGGCTCGGATTGGGGGATTTGTAAGAATAGAAGCAAATGTTTGAGCAGAATCAACGTTTGAAAACAAATCGCTTTGATAAATCTTAACGTTTGTTATTCCGTTTTGTTCCGCATTTTCATTTGATAGTTCTACGGCTCTCTCATTAACGTCAATCATGTGGATAGTCCGGTCTTTAAAGTCGCTGGCGAGCGATAAACCAATCGGGCCGTACCCGCAGCCTACATCCAAAATGCCGCCCTCAACCTCAGGCTCTTCAAAAGAATCAATCAGCAGGCGGGAGCCGAAATCAACTTCTTTTTTAGAAAAAACCCCGCTGTCGCTGGTAAACGTGAAATCTTTATTCCGAAGCCTAAAAGACCAGGTTTGCTTGTTGCTTTTCACTGAAGGTTTTTCTGAATAATAGTGCTCACTCATTATTAGAACCTCCTTTTTTCATGGCTTAAAGAATGGCAAAGAAAAAGCTCGCCTCATAAAAGCGAGCTTCCCCTACAGGTAAGTGAAGATTACTTAACTTCTACAGAAGCGCCAACTTCTTCAAGTTTAGCTTTAAGCTCTTCAGCTTCTTCTTTAGCAATACCTTCTTTAAGTGGTTTTGGAGTGTTGTCAACAAGTTCTTTAGCTTCTTTCAAGCCAAGACCAGTGATTTCACGTACAACTTTGATAACTTTGATTTTTTGAGATCCTGCACCAGCAAGGATAAGATCGAATTCGCTTTGCTCTTCAGCAGCTCCGCCAGCAGCAGCTCCACCAGCTACAGCTACAGGAGCAGCAGCAGTTACGCCAAATTCTTCTTCGATTGCTTTTACTAGGTCGTTCAATTCAAGTACAGTTGCTTCTTTAACGGAAGCAATGATTTCTTCGATATTTAAAGCCATTTGTAATTCCTCCATTTTGTTTTAATTTATGAAAAACTGATTAGATTAAGCGCCTTGTTCTTCCTTTTGTTCTGCCACAGCTTTTGCAGCAAGAGCAAGGTTGCGAACTGGAGCTTGAAGTACGCTAAGCAACATAGAAAGCAAGCCTTCGCGTGATGGAAGTTCAGCAAGAGCTTTCACTTCTTCAACAGTAGAAACTTTACCTTCGATAACGCCAGCTTTGATTTCAAGAGCTTCGTGATTTTTAGCGAAGTCATTAAGAACTTTAGCCGGAGCGACAACATCTTCAGTGCTGAATGCGATCGCGTTCGGTCCAGTTAAGAAATCATTCAAACCATTAAGCTCAGCTTGTTCAACCGCACGGCGAGTCATCGTATTTTTGTAAACTTTGAACTCAACGTTAGCTTCGCGAAGCTGTTTACGAAGTTCAGTTACTTCAGAAACGTTAAGTCCGCGATAGTCAACGATGATCGTTGATTTACTTTCTTTCAGTTTAGAAGCAATTTCTTCAACAACAACTTTTTTTGTTTCAATTGCGCTGCTCATGGTTACACCTCCTGTAGATTCTTGTGTAACACTTATACCGTTAGGTGATCACGACTGAGACGACGGATTCCATATAAAAAGCCTCCATGAGACATGGAGGCTGTATATACAAGCATACGTAACGTAATAGCTGTGATAATATACACCTCGGTAGGATAATTAAGCGGTTAGGCCCCTACTGTCTACGGTATAAATGATATTCTATTTTACAACATTTTGAATAATATCAGAATGTTGATGTCATGTCAATATTATTTTACGTTAAAAGTTGAAGAGTCTACTTTGACACCAGGTCCCATAGTAGAAGTTACAGCAACGTTTTTCACGTAAACGCCTTTAGCTGCAGCAGGTTTAGCTTTAAGGATTGTATCGTACATTGTTGTGAAGTTCTCAACAAGTTTTTCATCCTCGAAAGAAACTTTACCGATAGGAACATGAATGTTTCCAGCTTTATCAACGCGGTATTCAACTTTACCAGCTTTGATTTCGCCGATAGCTTTTTCAACTTCGAAAGTAACTGTACCAGTTTTAGGGTTCGGCATTAAACCTTTTGGTCCAAGTACACGACCGATTTTACCAACTTCACCCATCATGTCAGGTGTAGCTACGATAACATCGAAATCGAACCAGCCTTGTTGAATTTTGTTGATGTAGTCAGTATCGCCTACGAAATCTGCACCAGCAGCTTCAGCTTCTTTCGCTTTTTCGCCTTTTGCGAAAACGAGAACGCGCTGAGTTTTACCAGTTCCGTTTGGAAGCACAACTGCTCCACGGATTTGCTGGTCGTTTTTACGAGGGTCAACCCCTAAACGGAAAGCCACTTCAACTGTAGCGTCGAATTTAGCTGTGTTTGTTTTTTTAACGAGAGCTACTGCTTCAGAGACGTCGTAAGCTTTAGAACGGTCTACAAGCTTAGCAGCTCCAACGTACTTTTTACCTTTTTTAGCCATTTTAAAATTTCCTCCTTATGTGGTTATAGCGGAATAACCTCCCACGAATAAGGGTTGCGAACTTGTTAAAACTCGCAACCCGACAAGAAACAAATTAATCCTCGATTACAATACCCATACTGCGGGCAGTACCTTCAACCATGCGCATTGCCGCTTCAACGTCTGCTGCGTTTAAGTCAGGCATTTTCGTTTCAGCGATTTCGCGTACTTTATCGCGCTTAACGGTTGCCACTTTATTACGGTTTGGTTCACCAGAACCAGACTCAATTCCAGCTGCTTTTTTAAGCAATACTGCAGCAGGTGGAGTTTTTGTAATAAATGTAAATGAACGGTCTTCGTAAACCGAAATTTCAACAGGAATGATTAAACCAGCTTGGTCAGCTGTACGAGCGTTAAACTCCTTACAGAATCCCATGATGTTAACACCGGCTTGACCAAGTGCAGGTCCAACTGGTGGTGCTGGGTTAGCTTTTCCAGCAGGAATTTGCAATTTTACAACTTTAACTACTTTTTTAGCCACGAGACACACCTCCTTAAGTCCGTGATGTGGTAATAGGGTAAACCCTCCCACTCAAGGTTTCATTCTTTATATGAATGACGAAATATCATGCTAGTTGCCTTGGATAAGTCCAAGACGTACCTTTGCTATATTATCATTTATATATAGCAATTTCAAGTTTTTTCACATTACAATTTATCGATTTGGGTAAATTCCAGCTCAACCGGCGTTTCACGGCCAAACATATTAACGAAAACTTTGACCTTGCTTTTATCATAATCAATCTCTTCAATTGATCCTGTAAAGTTAGCAAAAGGTCCGTCTATTACTTTCACTGTCTCTTTCAGTTCAAAGTCAATATCAGTTTTTCGTTCATCCATGCCCATTCTCTTCAGAATGGTTTCTGCTTCCCCCGGAAGAAGCGGCGTCGGTTTTGAACCTGACCCGGCAGATCCTACGAATCCAGTAACGCCCGGCGTGTTGCGTACGACATACCAAGAGTCGTCTGTCATTACAATTTCAACAAGCACATAACCAGGGAATACTTTCTTTTTCACGACTTTTTTCTTGCCGTTTTTGATATCCGTTTCTTCTTCTTCGGGTACGACTACACGGAAAATTTTATCCTGCATCCCCATTGATTCAACACGCTTTTCCAAGTTGGCTTTTACTTTATTCTCATAACCAGAGTACGTGTGAACAACATACCAATTCTTTTCCATTCTATTCAGGACTGTCCAGTCCTTCCCTCCCCGCATTTGGTTTTAGTGAATTACCATAACGCTTCAAAAAATAGGCGGCAAGCCTATGATAACTTTCATTTTAAGCCACAATAAAAAACCCGCTGAACGGGTTTTGGCAAGTAATATTATGATCTATTATAGCACGTATTGCTGATCATTATTCAACTATTAAACGAATTAATTGAGAAATTCCTGTGTCAAGGAGGGCAAAAAAGATAACAAAAAAGATAACTGTTGAAATTACCGTAATGGTATAACGCGTTAACTCTTTTCCTTTAGGCCAGCTTACCTTTTTCATTTCTTTCCCAACATCTTTAAAGAATTTCATAATACGCATGTAAAAGACCTCCACAATTTAAAAGCGCAAAAACTATTTTGTTTCAAGATGAGCTGTATGTGAATTGCAAGTACTGCAGTATTTCTTTACTTCTAATCGCTCAGCCGCTGATGCAGAGCTCTTCATTGTCGTATAATTACGGTTTCCGCATGTCTTGCATGCTAACGTAATCTTTTTTCTCATGTCATTACACCTTTTTCTAAATAGACATTAGTTCTTATCTTTAGTAACATATCATAGTCAGAAAAATACTGTCAATATAGCATAAATTCCTATTACAAACTGATTTCACGAATTTCCAAGTACTTCTCCAGCTTGCGTTTCACACGCTGAAGGGCATTGTCGATCGATTTCACATGTCGGTTCAGTTCATCAGAAATCTCTTGGTAACTTCTCCCGTCGAGATATAAGACGAGTACTTTTCTCTCTAAATCACTTAATAGTTCTCCCATTTTCATTTCAATATCATCAAATTCTTCCTGATTAATGATCATTTCCTCAGGATTTAAGGTTTTCGCTCCTGAAATGACATCCAGCAGCGTTCGGTCTGATTCTTCATCAAAAATCGGTTTATCTAATGAGACGTAGGAATTCAAAGGAATGTGTTTCTGGCGAGTAGCTGTCTTTATTGCGGTAATAATTTGGCGGGTAATACATAATTCTGCGAAAGCTTTGAATGAGGTAAGCTTGTCCTCTTTGAAGTCACGAATAGACTTATAGAGGCCTATCATGCCTTCCTGAACAATATCCTCTCTGTCCGCCCCTATTAAGAAATAGGATCTTGCTTTTGCCCGAACAAAGTTTCGGTACTTCGTAATCAAGTAATCTAACGCATCACTGTCCCCAACATGAACCTTTTCAATGACCTGCTCGTCCTCCAACTGGCAAAACTGCTCTTTGTTGAATTTTCCCTTGTTGTTCTGTAGATTCACTCCGATCCCCCCGGCGCACGTAGATAGAAATATTATACAGTATTGGGCAAAAAAGCGTCAACTTAATCTAAGTCTCCCCGCCTCCACTTTTCAAACGTTTTCAAAACCTCTTCCGATAAAGCAATTTTACCCGCCGGCTTTTCGGAAGTGATTTTTCTTACCCGTCTCTCTATTCGCCTTTCAATCGTTTCTACCTCTCTCAAAAGCTCCCGGGCCGATTTCCGTAATGCCCCCTGTCCGAAAATCGCCCACTGCTCAGTATAGTCAGAGGTCGCAACGTGAATTTGAGTCGCAATATTATTCAAAGCCTGAGCGAGCTTTTCTATCCGCTCATCAGCCGTCTCATTTTCTTTTGTAAAAATCACTTCAACTCTATGGTTGGTCTGTTTTTTCTCAAGCCCTTTTACGAGATGCGCGTCAAAAACAACAATAACCCTGTTTCCTGTATACGATTGATATTCCGCCATTTTCTGAATCAGTACGTCTCTCGCCTCTTCAAAACTGTTCGCTTTTAAATCCTTCAGCTGCGGCCAGGCTCCAATCATGTTGTACCCGTCTACTAACAGGATATCCATGGGTCTTTATTCTCCCAGAGGGTTTCGTTTCCGGTAGACTTCATACATCAAAAGACCAGCCGCGACAGATGCATTTAGTGAAGTTACCTTTCCGGCCATCGGGAGTTTAATGAGAAAATCGCACTTTTCTTTCACAAGGCGGCCCATCCCTTTTCCTTCACTTCCGATGACTAGAGCCAAAGGCATATTCCCGTCCATATTGCGGTAATCCTCACGCGCTGACGCATCCGTTCCGACAACCCAGATTCCCCGCTCTTTCATCTCTTCTAACGTTCGTGCCAAATTGGTGACTCTTGCTACAGGAATGTGCTCAATTGCTCCTGTTGAAGCTTTTGCCACTGTTGTTGTCAGCCCGACAGCTCTCCGTTTTGGAATGACGATGCCATGAGCGCCGACCGCATCTGCTGTCCTCATAATGGAACCAAGATTATGAGGGTCTTCAAGCTCGTCCAGAATGAGGAAGAAAGGCTGTTCATTTTTTTCTTCGGCTGCTTTATATAAATCGTCCAGTTCTGCATATTCATACGCTGCAACCTGTGCCACTACGCCCTGATGCTGTCCTGTCACCATTTGATCGAGTTTTTTTCTCGGGACGTATTGAATCGTGATTCCCTGCTTTTTGGCAAGCTCAATCACTTGCTGTGCTTGTCCCTTTACGGTGTTTTCCGCCATCCACAGCTTATACAGCTTCCGATCAGATTTTAACGTCTCGATCACTGCATTTTTCCCTATGACGTAATCATGTTGCTGACTCATTTGTTTTCCTCCCTGACATCCCGAATTGTATAGCTTCGGCTACGAGCTGACTAAGTCGTTCCTCTTTTTTCTCTAGAAAAAGGTAGCCCAGAAGCGCTTCAAATGCTGTACTGTAGCGGTACGTCTGAACATCTGTATTTTTAGGTATTGTCCCTGACTTGGCATTTCTGCCTCTTTTTAGCACCGCTTCCTCTTCTTCCGTAAAAAATGATTGATTCTGCAGAAAAAATAGGATCTCAGCCTGTGACTTTGCTGAAACAATCCGGCTTGATTTCTTATGAAGATCATTTGGTTTGGTAAAGCCCTGCTTAAGCAGGTGATGCCTGACATACACTTCAAAAATGGCATCACCTATATAAGCAAGCGCAAGACCGTTAAGCTGCTTAGAATCTTTTATCGTATCAAATTCAAGCATCTGTTATTCTCCCCGTTTCCAGCGAGTGCCTTGAGCCGTATCTTCAAGAATGATATTCATGCTTTTCAGCTGGTCGCGGATCTGGTCTGACAATGCAAAATCGCGATTCCGGCGTGCTTCATTTCGCTTTTCGATTAAGTCTTCAATCTCTTGATCGAGAAGTTCCTGCTCACCCAACGAAAAACCGAGGACAGAAACAATGCGGTCAAACATCTCAATAAACGCCGTAATCACATGATCAGCCGTATGATCTTTCTGAAGATAATAATTGGCGTGTTTCGCTAAGTCAAACAAGACTGAAATGGCATTCGCCGTATTAAAATCATCGTCCATCGCTTCTTCGAATGCTTTGCGGTGTTCTTCAACTTTTTCAAGCCATTGATCGTCATCTTCGGTTAAATTCGTACTGCTGTTCAGACGGTGCTGAAGATTGCTGTACGCTGTTTTTAAACGGTTGAACGCGCTTTTCGTATTCTCCAGAAGCTCTTCTGAATAGTTAATCGGATGGCGATAATGAACAGATAGCATAAAGAATCTCAAAAGCTGCGGATCATGCTGTTTAATGATGTCATGCACAAGCACAAAGTTGCCTAGTGATTTTGACATTTTTTCATTATCAATATTGATATAACCATTATGAAGCCAATACTTCGCAAACGTTTTGCCTGTTAGCGCCTCAGATTGCGCAATTTCGTTTTCATGGTGAGGGAATGTTAAATCCTGTCCGCCCGCATGGATATCAATCTGGTCACCGAGATACTTTTTCACCATTGCTGAGCATTCAATGTGCCAGCCCGGACGTCCTTTCCCCCAAGGGCTATCCCAAGAGATTTCTCCTTCTTTTGCCGCTTTCCACAGTGCGAAATCAAGAGCATCTTCTTTTTTCTCGCCGACTCGGATGCGTGCACCTGATCTAAGTTCATCGATTGATTGCTGAGAAAGCTTTCCGTACCCTTCAAACGCTCTGGTTTTGAAATATACGTCACCTTCTGATTCATATGCGTAGCCCTTTTTCACGAGCTGATCTACGAATTCGATAATGGCATCCATGTTCTCCATTACTCGCGGATGAAGGTCGGCTTTTCGGCAGCCGAGCGCACCTACGTCTTCAAAGTATGCTTTAATAAAACGCTCTGAAATGGTGGGTACATCCTCACCGAGTTCATTTGCCGCTTTAATTAATTTATCGTCTACGTCTGTGAAGTTAGAGACATACTGCACATCATAGCCTTTATACTCTAAATAGTTTCGAACCGTATCGTAAACGATTGCCGGACGCGCGTTCCCGATATGAATGTAATTGTAAACCGTGGGTCCGCATACATACATTTTCACTTTTCCCTCTTCAAGAGGAACGAATGTTTCCTTCTGTCTAGTCAATGTATTATAAAGTGTGATTGTCATTTTTGATTGATCCTTTCTTTTCTGTCTTCAAGTTCTGCCTTCAGCTCTAAAATCTGCTGTTCCAAAGACTTAAAGCGGTCAGCAACTGGATCGGGCAAATCCTGATGGTTTAAATCGCGTCTTACTTTCTTGCCATTTTGTACAACGACCCGTCCAGGGATACCGACAACTGTTGAAAAATCAGGAACATCATGCAGCACTACTGAACCAGCCCCAATCTTTGAGCCTTCACCGACCGTAATAGAACCGAGCACTTTAGCACCTGTGGCTATCAATGCGTCATCTTTAATCGTTGGGTGCCTTTTTCCCTTTTCTTTCCCCGTTCCCCCGAGGGTAACCCCCTGAAAAACGGTTACGTTATTGCCGATTTCACATGTCTCCCCAATGACAACCCCCATGCCGTGGTCTATGAAAAATCTTCTCCCGATTGTAGCGCCGGGGTGGATTTCTATCCCGGTAAAAAATCGGCTTACTTGAGATATAAGGCGTGCAAGGAAATAAAATTTTCGTTTATATAAAGCATGTGCAATCCGATGCGCCCATATAGCATGTAAACCGGAATAAGTTAAAATCACTTCAAAATAGCTTCTTGCTGCGGGATCTTGATCGAACACAGTATCAATGTCTTCTTTGAGCATTCTAAAAAACACATGCTTCCCCCCGTTTCTCTATCTGATTTCCTCTACCCAATAAAAAAAGCGTCTCTGCATGTAAACATGACAGAGACGCTTTAACCGCGCGGTTCCACTCTGTTTGAAAAGCAGACTTCTGCTCTCCCAACTTCAGCCTGTAACGGCGGCGGCCGCCTTTGAATACTGATTTCAAAAAACGTTCTTCAAAGGTCTTAAGGGCGCACTTCTAAAACCCGGCTCATGGATCTCTCTCAGCCAATGAAGATCCTTTCTGTAATGGCCTAAAGCTTTATACTCTTCCCTGTCAACAATCATTTATTTAGATATTCTTTAAACGCTGAATTGCAGTCTCTTTACCGATCAATTCAATTGATTGCGGCAGTTCCGGACCGTGAGTTTGCCCTGTTACAGCAACACGAATCGGCATAAACAGTTTTTTCCCTTTATGGCCAGTTTCTTTCTGCACTGCTTTGATCGATGCTTTGATATTATCCGGAGTGAACTCCTCAAGCTCTTCAAGCTTCGCTGCGAATGTGCTGAGCACTTCAGGAACCTGTTCTTCTTCCAGAACAGCTTTCGCTTCTTGATTATACTCGATCTCATCCGTAAAGAACAAATCAGTCAGCTCAACAATTTCCGCACCGTAGCTTAATTGCTCATGATACAGGGAAATCAGTTTACGAACCCATTCTTGTTCTTCAGCAGAAAGCTCAGTGCCAACTTTGCCGGCTTTTTGCAAATGCGGAAGCGTCAATTCAACAACCTGATCAAGATCCAGCTTCTTCACATATTGGTTGTTAACCCATTTTAGCTTATGCATATCAAACAAAGCTGGTGATTTAGATAAACGATTTACATCAAAAATTTCAATAAACTGCTCTTTTGTGAAAAGCTCTTCTTCTCCAACCGGTGACCAGCCTAACAGGCCGATAAAGTTGAACAGTGCTTCTGGCAGGTAGCCAAGCTCTTTGTACTGCTCGATGAATTGAATAATGGATTCATCACGTTTACTGAGCTTTTTACGGCTTTCGTTTACGATCAGCGTCATGTGTCCGAACTGAGGAATATCCCATCCGAATGCTTGATAAATCATAATCTGTTTCGGTGTGTTAGAAATATGATCCTCACCGCGCAGCACGTGTGTCATTTTCATTAAGTAGTCATCAATCGCTACCGCGAAGTTGTAAGTCGGCGTACCGTCCTTTTTCACAATAACAAAGTCGCCGATGCCATCTGATTCAAAAGAAATTTCGCCTTTTACGATGTCGTTGAAGGCGATGACTTTTCCTTCCGGCACACGGAAACGAATACTTGGTTTTCTGCCTTCGGCGATAAATTTCTCCTGTTCTTCCTGAGTCAGGTCTCTGTGTTTTCCGGAATAACGAGGCATTTCTCCGCGGGCAATCTGTTCTTCACGCTCTTTTTCAAGCTCTTCTTCCGTACAGTAACATTTATAAGCAAGCCCTTTTTCAAGAAGCTCTTCATAGTACACTTTATAGATATCGTTACGCTCTGACTGACGGTATGGACCGTACTCTCCTCCGACATCCACACTCTCATCCCAGTCAATACCTAGCCACTTCAGATAATTCAGCTGGCTTTGTTCTCCGCCCTCAATATTGCGCTTTTTATCAGTATCCTCAACTCGAATGATAAACTTACCGCCTTGATTGCGGGCAAATAAATAATTAAAAAGCGCCGTTCTGGCATTTCCAATATGCAAATGTCCGGTTGGACTCGGTGCATAACGGACGCGTACTTCGTTTCCCATTTTCAAATACTTCCTTTCATGTCATGTATGGCCTCAGGCAAAAATGTATGAATCTATTCTACCACCAAATAGACCCGGCATCAAAACAAGTTAGCCTTTTTGTATCAGTACTGTCGCCTGAGCCGCTATTCCTTCCGCCCGGCCTGTAAATCCAAGCTTTTCTGTCGTTGTTGCTTTTACATTTACTTGAGAAACATCTGCCTCAAGGCCTTCAGCAATTCTTTTTCTCATATCTTCTATGTACGGCAGCATCTTCGGCTTTTGCGCTATGATGGTGCAATCAATGTTCCCAAGGACATACCCCTTCTGTTTCACGATTCCCCAGACATGCTGAAGTAATTTGAAAGAATCTGCGTCCTTGAACTCGGGATCTGTGTCAGGAAAATGCTTGCCTATGTCTCCTTCACCCACAGCTCCCAGGCAGGCGTCAGCGACGGTATGCAACAATACGTCTGCATCAGAATGGCCAAGCAGCCCTTTTTCGTACGGGATTTCAATTCCGCCAATAATGAGAGGACGGCCCTCCACTAATTGATGCACATCAAATCCTTGTCCAATTCTAAACATGTTTATTCCCACTTTCTGATTCCATGATAGCTTCAGCTGACGTCAAATCGTCTGGCGTCGTCAGCTTAATATTTGTATAGCTGCCTTCTACAACACGGACCGAACAGCCCTCCATCTGTTCAACGAGGCTGGCGTCATCCGTCCCTAAAAATCCCTTGCGCTCAGCCTCAGCGTGAGCCTTCATCAATAAAGAAAGACGAAAAGCTTGTGGCGTTTGGACAGCCCACAAGCTTGAACGTTCAATCGTCTCACTGACTTGTAAATCTTGAACGCGTTTAATCGTATCTTTTACCGGAACAGCAAGGATGGCCGCTCCTGTCTGTTCCGCCTCTGCGATCAGTTCGTCAATTTGTTCATGTTTTATAAATGGGCGGGCACCGTCATGTACAAGGACAATCTTTTCCTGCTTTACGGCTTTCAGCCCCTTATACACACTGTGCTGACGCTCTTCTCCGCCTGCAACAAGCTCAATTGAAGTTTGGAACGGGTAATCGGACAGCAATTGCTGAAAGTGCTCCCGCTCCTGCTCGTTAATCACCAAAATGATTTTATCGCACTGCCGGTGGCTGTCAAACACTCTTAACGTGTGTATGATCACCGGGTCTCCCTTCAGCTCAATGAACAGTTTATTTCTCCCTGCCTTCATCCGCTTTCCCTGTCCGGCTGCAGGAATCACCACATCATAACTCATTGTTTCTTCTCCCTTTACAGCGCCTTCTCCAACAGCTTAGGCTTCGCAAAAATCATTCGTCCCGCTGCTGTCTGCAGCACACTTGTGACGAGTACATCAATATGCTTGCCGATATAATTCCGTCCTTCTTCAACGACAATCATCGTACCGTCATCCAAGTAGGCAACTCCCTGATTATGCTCTTTCCCGTCCTTAATGACCTGAACATTCATTTCCTCGCCAGGAAGCACAACAGGCTTGACCGCATTGGCAAGGTCATTAATGTTTAATACTGCTACCTTCTGAAGCTCGCACACTTTATTTAAATTAAAATCATTCGTCACAACGACCCCGGATGTCAGCTTAGCAAGTTTGACGAGCTTGCTGTCAACCTCCTGAATATCTTCAAAGTCGCCTTCGTAAATTTCAACTTCAATGTCTAATTCTTTCTGAATGCGGTTCAGGATATCAAGACCGCGGCGTCCTCTGTTTCGTTTTAAAACATCTGAAGAGTCTGCAATATGCTGCAATTCCTCAAGGACAAACTGCGGAATCACGATAACTCCCTCTAAAAAACCAGTCTGACAAATATCTGCTATTCTCCCATCAATAATAACACTAGTGTCCAAAATTTTCAGCTTCTTGTCTTGAACCTCATGTTCTTCATCAGCTGTTCCTTTTTTCTTTTGCATTCTGGCGGAAATGGAAAACAGGCTGATCAATTCATCCTTTTTCTTAAAGCCCACCTGGAAGCCGAGATAACCGAGGAAGAAGGCCAAAAATACAGGAATTATTGTGCTGAATATGCGGTAAGGTATATTGTCTAAAGGAATAACATTTACGATAAGATAAGCAATTATAAGTCCAAAAACTAAGCCAAGACTTCCAAATAACAAATCTGGAACCGGCGCTTTTAACAATGAATCCTCTATCCACTTCACCCAGTTCACAACGTATTCTGTACCCCATATACTGATGAGAAAAAAGATAATTGCTCCTATTGCCGCAGACGTATATGCGTTTGTTATTAAAGGTATGTCCTGTATATTTAACAGTACAAACAATTCAGGTATCAAAAATATACCAACAACGCCGCCAAAAATAATGAAGAACGCCTGAACTATTCGTTTTAACATACCCCCACCTCCTTTTTTAACATTTTAATTTCACAAAGTCTTATGCATCCTACGAATATCAGAATAAACAAAAACCAACATTAATATACCCGTATTCATAAGGTTTTAACCGAAATCACAGTTGTCTGTCTAAATAATGCTTCTCTTGCAGGCGTTTTAATCCTTTTTTGATTTTTTGGGCTCGTACTTCACCGATTCCCTCTACCTCATCTAATTCTTCTGCACTCGCCTCAATAATCCTTGGCAGGACTCCAAATGCTTCTACAACATTTTCAACAATCGGCATCGGAAGACGCGGTATCTTATTTAACAGCCTGTATCCTCTCGGCAATACATAATCATCAAGATTAGTAGAAGCAGGGTAACCGAGAAGCTTATACACAATGGAATCATCCAGCAGATCATAACTGGACATATCCTGCAGCTCCTTCAAGAGAACAAACGGATCTTTAATCTTTTCTTTTACATAGTCCTTAATAAATAAAGCAGCCTCTTCTTCCATATCCGTAATCAATTCAATGACTTGCAGTTTGATCAGATGTCCTTCTGTCCCCAGCTCTTTGATATACATATTAATTTCGTTTTTGATTCTCAGGACCATTTCATAACGATGCATGACAGACAAGACATCACTGAAGGTAACAAGTTCCTCAAACTCTAACGCGTTCAGTGCATTAATCGTTTTATCGAGGATTGTCTTATATTTTTCAAGTGTTTGAATGGCTTGGTTCGCCTTGGTTAAAATAAATCCTATGTCTTTTAGTGTATACTTCATGTTTTCCTGATATAACGTTATGACATTTCTTCTTTCAGAAATAGCGATTACAAGACAGCCAGTTTGCTTAGCTACTCTTTCGGCAGTTCTGTGCCGCATTCCTGTTTCTGATGAAGAAATTGTGGCATCCGGCATCAGCTGAGTATTCGCGTAGAGGATCTTTTGACCAGAATCACTTAAAATGATCGCTCCATCCATTTTAGCCAGCTCATATAAATGCGCCGGAGAAAAAGCCGTGTTTATGTGAAAGCCGCCGTCCACTACTTCTTTTACTTTATCATTATATCCAACAACAATCAGACCGCCTGTATTTGCTCTCAAGACGTTTTCCATCCCCGCTCTGAGCGGTGTACCCGGAGCAACAAACTGCAATATAGATGACAGGTCTAACTCGTGTTTCGCCCCTTTTTTCTCTTTTTCCATCTATTATCCTCCTAATGAAGTACGAAGCGCTTCTGCAACATTTGCTACTCCGATAACCTCAATCCCTTTTGGTTTTGTCCATCCATCCAGATTTGCCGCGGGTATGATCATGCGTTTAAAACCAAGCTTTGCCGCTTCTTTCACACGCTGTTCAATTCTTGAAACCCGCCGGACTTCTCCGGTTAATCCCACTTCTCCAATAAAACAATCTGCAGGATTTGGAGGTGTGTCTCTAAAGCTTGATGCAATACTAATCACAATCGCAAGATCAATTGCCGGTTCATCAAGCTTAACGCCGCCAGCCACTTTCAAATAAGCATCCTGATTTTGCAGCAGCAGTCCAACTCTTTTTTCTAACACAGCCATTAACAGAGAAACCCTGTTATGGTCTATTCCCGTTGCCATACGCCTTGGGTTGCCAAAACTTGTTGGCGAGATGAGTGCCTGAATTTCAACGAGAATCGGTCTAGTGCCCTCCATAGAGGCAGTGATACTCGAGCCTGCGGAACCAGCAGAGCGTTCTTCTAAGAAAATTTCCGAAGGATTCAAAACCTCAGTGAGCCCCTCTTCCCGCATTTCGAAAATGCCCATTTCGTTTGTAGATCCGAAACGGTTTTTTACAGCCCGCAAAATACGGAAAGTATGGTGGCGTTCTCCTTCAAAATATAAAACAGTGTCAACCATATGCTCCAACAGTCTCGGACCTGCAATAGACCCTTCTTTCGTCACGTGCCCTACGATAAAAATCGGAATACCTTTTGTTTTTGCAATTTTCATCAGCTCAGCGGTACATTCTCTGACCTGTGACACACTGCCTGGAGCAGATGTAATATCGCTTTGGTAAACCGTTTGAATAGAGTCAACAACGACAAACGATGGATTCATCTCTTGTATAGCAGACGAAATATACTCCATATCGGTTTCAGATAAAACATGCAGTGACGGATTATTAATGCCGAGACGGTCTGCTCGCAGCTTCGTTTGCTTTACAGATTCTTCTCCCGAAATATACAGGACACTGTTTGATGAGCCTGATAATTGAGCGGAAACCTGCAGTAATAGCGTTGACTTTCCGATACCAGGATCACCGCCAATTAAAACGAGGGAGCCTTTAACGACACCTCCGCCGAGTACTCTGTTAAACTCGCCAAGCTGGGTTTTGACGCGGGGTTCTTCTGATGTTTCGATTGATGTAATAGGTGAAGGTTTCTGTACAGTTTGAACAGAATGAGAAAAAGCCGCTCTCCGATTGGCCGGTGCTTTTTTAATCATTTCTTCCACCATTGTATTCCAAGCACCACAGCCCGGACATTTCCCCATCCATTTTGGAGACTCGTAGCCGCAGGATTGGCAGATGAACTTCGATTTTGTTTTAGCCATATATAGTGTAAGACCTCTCCCTTGTTCTATTTCTTGATATGAAAGTGAGGCATACACTTACATGCTGTATGCCTCATTTCCGTCTTCTATATTAATTCGTTTTAGCAGTCGTTTTTACGACAAATTCGCCATCTTCTACATCAAGAACAATATGCTGTCCTTTATGAATATTTCCTCTGAGGAGTTCTTCAGATAAACGATCCTCGACATGTTTTTGGATCGCTCTTCTTAACGGACGGGCACCGTATTCCAGGTCAACGCCCTCTTCCGCGACTTTCGCTTTTGCAGCATCTGTCAATTCGATAGAAAGATCTTGTTCTTTCAGGCGTTTCGTTAATTGATCAGACATTAATGACACAATTTCAGTAAGATGTTTTTTCTCAAGTGAATGGAAGACAATGATTTCATCAATACGGTTGATGAACTCAGGTCTGAACGCTCGTTTCAATTCACCCATCACTTTATCTTTCATGTCTTTATGATTTTGAGTTTCATCCTGAACGTTAAAGCCGACATATTTATTGCGTTTCAGCTCACTTGCTCCGACGTTTGATGTCATGATCAGAATGGTATTGCGGAAATCGACTGTGCGTCCTTTAGAATCAGTCAATCGCCCGTCTTCAAGAACTTGCAGAAGGATATTGAAGACATCAGGGTGCGCTTTCTCGATCTCATCAAGAAGCACGACAGAGTAAGGTTTTCTTCTGACTTTCTCTGTCAATTGACCGCCTTCATCATATCCCACATATCCCGGAGGTGAACCAACAAGTCTTGAAGTTGAGTGTTTTTCCATGTATTCAGACATATCAATTCTGATCATGGATTCTTCATCGCCAAAAATGGATTCAGCAAGTGCTCGTGCAAGCTCTGTTTTACCTACACCTGTAGGGCCTAAGAAAATGAATGAGCCGATTGGGCGTTTAGGATCTTTCAATCCTGCTCTTGCCCGTCTGACGGCTTTTGCAACCGCTACAACTGCTTCATCCTGGCCGATGACACGGGAGTGAAGAATGTTTTCCATATTGAGAAGCTTATCAGTTTCAGTTTGGGCGATTTTAGATACAGGCACACCAGTCCAGCTGGATACAACCATCGCAATATCATCCACAGTAACCTCTGAGTTTTCCTGCCCTTGCTTCTCTTTCCATGATTTCTTCGTATCCTCTACTTGCTCGCGCAGGCGCTGTTCAGTATCACGCAAGGAAGCAGCTTTTTCAAACTCTTGGCTTTGCACTGCAGCATCCTTCTCTTTACGAACCTCATCAAGCTTCTGCTCAAGCTCTTTTAAGTTAGGAGGCGTTGTAAATGAGCGCAATCTCACCTTTGAACCTGCTTCATCGATCAAGTCAATTGCTTTATCCGGAAGGAAGCGGTCAGAAATATATCTGTCAGAAAGCTTAACCGCAGCTTCAATGGCATCATCAGTGATAGAAACGCGGTGGTGGGCTTCGTATCTGTCACGCAGACCTTGTAAAATTTGAATACTTTCATCTACAGATGGCTGATCAACCTGAATCGGCTGAAAACGGCGTTCCAGTGCTGCATCTTTTTCAATATATTTACGGTACTCATCAAGAGTCGTTGCACCAATACATTGGAGTTCGCCGCGAGCAAGTGAAGGTTTTAAAATATTAGATGCATCAATAGCACCTTCTGCTCCGCCTGCCCCGATTAATGTATGGAGCTCATCGATGAATAGAATGATATTTCCTGCCTGGCGAATTTCATCCATGACCTTCTTCAGGCGATCCTCAAATTCTCCGCGGTATTTTGTGCCAGCAACAACTGTTCCCATGTCTAATGTCATCACACGTTTATCACGCAAAATTTCGGGTACTTCATTATTGATAATTTGCTGTGCCAAACCTTCTGCGATAGCCGTTTTACCTACACCTGGTTCCCCAATGAGAACAGGGTTGTTTTTCGTTCTGCGGCTTAACACTTCAATGACACGCTGGATCTCCTTGCTTCTGCCGATTACAGGGTCAAGGCTGTCTTCCTTCGCAATAGCAGTTAAGTCTCTTGCCAAGCTGTCAAGCGTAGGCGTATTCGCATTGCTGTTTGTTCCTGCCGCTGATGATCCTGTTTCATTACTTCCTAGAAGCTGGAGCACCTGCTGTCTTGCTTTATTTAAGCTGACACCGAGATTATTCAGAACTCTCGCAGCAACACCTTCTCCTTCACGAATCAGACCAAGAAGAATATGTTCTGTTCCAACATAAGAATGACCGAGTTTTCTTGCCTCATCCATTGAAAGCTCAATGACTTTTTTAGCTCTAGGAGTATAATGAATCGTTTGAGACATTTCCTGCCCGCGCCCGATCAAACTTTCTACTTCTTTCTGAATTTTATCTGAACCGAGTCCAAGCGCTTGAAGAGCTTTAGCAGCAATGCCCTCTCCTTCTCTTACCAGTCCTAATAAAATATGCTCAGTGCCAATGTTATTATGACCTAACCGAAGTGCTTCTTCCTGTGCTAGCGCCAGTACTTTTTGAGCTCGTTCTGTAAATCTTCCAAACATCATATCGATTCATCCTCCTGTCTTTTCCCATTCATTTCTAAGTGAAGCCGTTCTCTGATGAGAGCCGCTCTTCGAATGTCCCTTTCGTTCGGACGCAAAGCGCCTCCCGAGTATTGCTGTAAAAATCCTGGCTGCGTCAAAATCATAAGTTCGTTAAGTATGTTGCTTGAAAGTCCTTTTATAATGCCTAGGTCTATGCCTAACCGAACATCTGAAAGGCACTTTGCAGTTTCTTTCGATTCTATCATCCGGCAATTAGACAAGACCCCATAAGACCGATATACCCGATCCTCAAGTTCGATTTTAGAAGTTTGATAAATCGCTTCTCGGGCAGATCGTTCTTGTTCAATCAACTGAGCAGCAACACTGTTAAGATCCTCTACAATATCCTGCTCTGACTTACCAAGCGTGATCTGATTTGAAATTTGAAAGATATTCCCTACTGCTTCGCTGCCTTCCCCATAAATTCCTCTAACAACTAAGCCTAATTGATTAATTGCCGGTATAATTCGATTTATTTGCCTAGTTAAAACCAGTGCCGGCAGATGCATCATGACCGAAGCCCTTAAACCTGTACCTACGTTTGTAGGACAGCTGGTTAAGTATCCTCTTTGCTCATTGAATGCATAATCAACTTTTTCTTCAATCCAGTCGTCGACCTGGTTTGCGGCTTTCATTGCTTCTAAAAGCTGAAATCCAGGGAAAAGACACTGAATTCTAATATGGTCCTCTTCATTTAACATGACGCTTACTTCCTCATTTTCTGAAAGCAAACAGCCGCCAAAAGGAGACTCTGTCAGATTCGGGCTGATTAGATGTTTTTCAACAAGTACACGCTTCTCTAAAGGCTGTGCATCATTCATTCTAATCAAAACAAATTTGCCGATTCCGGGAATTTCTTGCTCTGAAAACTGATCTTCAAATTGCTGTATGATGGATGAGGCTTCTTCATTGGAATACCGCGTAGGGAACCGAATATGCTCAAAGTTCCTTGCTAAACGTATGCGGCTGCTGAGTACAATGTCACTTTCAGGTCCTTTCTGCTTCATCCAACTGCTTAGTGCGTCCTGAATAAAATGCTTTAGCGACATTACTCCTGTTCCTCCTTACTATCTGTACTTTTGAGTGATTGTTCTAATGAACGAATTTGATCTCTTACATGAGCTGCATTTTCAAATTCTTCTTGATGAATTAAGGATTCTAATTCCTTTTTTAGCATATCAATCTGCCGTCTGACATGAAGATTGCCGCCTATTCGTTTCGGTATCTTACCTGCATGCACAGTGTTTCCGCTGTGCACTTTACGTAGGATTGGTGTAATGTTGCTATGAAATGTTTTGTAACATTCAGAACATCCAAAACGGCCAATTTTTCTGAATTGCTGAAAAGTCATTCCGCATTTC
This sequence comes from Bacillus sp. PS95, assembly GCF_037963565.1. Classification (NCBI taxonomy): domain Bacteria; kingdom Bacillati; phylum Bacillota; class Bacilli; order Caryophanales; family Bacillaceae; genus Bacillus; species Bacillus sp. PS95. The sequence continues at coordinate 101,637 of NZ_CP150160.1, read as the reverse complement.
GGACAAGCAGATATTTGCTCCGAGTGACTGAACATTTGAGTTCCTGCATTTTGAAATGAAGAATCCATGTTCAGTAAACCCGAAAGTAAATTATGAATAGAGAAACCCTGATTTGCACTTATACCATATGAATCACTATTTTCTTTGGCACATTGTTCACAAATATGAACTTCTATTTTTTCTCCGTTAACAACCTTTGTAAAGTGAAAAGTGGCTGGTCTCTCGTGGCACTCTTGACAAATCAATCTTTTCACCCGCTTATTTTAATTTTAAAGAAGTCAGCATTGCCTTCATCATTCTCGCTCTTAATTCATCACGTTCAGGCAAGTCAATGTGTAAAACTGAGCGGTCCATTACGCTGACCATCATTTTTGCTTCTCTTTCTGAAATTACCTTGTCTTCTAATAGCCTTAAAATAATGTCATCAGAGGCTGCTTGAGACAAATGGGTATTAATTTGAGAAATAATATTATTGATCAGGACAACTTCATTGTTCATTTTAATTTTAATGATTCTGATGTAACCGCCGCCCCCGCGTTTGCTCTCAACAATATATCCTCTTTCGCTTGTAAATCTGGTGTTGATGACATAATTTATTTGGGAAGGAACGCATTGAAATTTATCTGCAATTTCACTTCGTTTAATCTCTAAAATTTCCTTGCCATTTTGATCTAACACTCGTTTTAAATATTGTTCAATGATGTCAGAAATATTATGTCCCACTCAACCCCCTCCTTTACTGACTTTGACTATATTTGACTATAATCTTACTATAAGCCGTTTCTCGAGAATTTTCAACTTTCTCGCTCTATCCTTTATTATTTCCATTTTCTCGGTCCACAAAACCTGATTGCTGATTTAAAATTCGGTATAAAGTTATTATATTATACAGTTAAGTGGAATTTTATGATACCAATAAACCAAAATACAAAAAACCCAGCTCAATGAGCTGGGTTTAAACTTGCTTGGCGGCGTCCTACTCTCACAGGGGGAAACCCCCGACTACCATCGGCGCTGAAGAGCTTAACTTCCGTGTTCGGTATGGGAACGGGTGTGACCTCTTCGCTATCGCCACCAAACAAATTGAGAGTGTTCTCTCAAAACTAGATAACAGGTGTGACATCATTCAAAAATATGGTTAAGTCCTCGATCGATTAGTATCTGTCAGCTCCATGTGTCGCCACACTTCCACCTCAGACCTATCAACCTGATCATCTTTCAGGGATCTTACTTCCTTGCGGAATGGGAAATCTCATCTTGAGGGGGGCTTCATGCTTAGATGCTTTCAGCACTTATCCCGTCCGCACATAGCTACCCAGCGATGCCCTTGGCAGAACAACTGGTACACCAGCGGTGCGTCCATCCCGGTCCTCTCGTACTAAGGACAGCTCCTCTCAAATTTCCTGCGCCCGCGACGGATAGGGACCGAACTGTCTCACGACGTTCTGAACCCAGCTCGCGTACCGCTTTAATGGGCGAACAGCCCAACCCTTGGGACCGACTACAGCCCCAGGATGCGATGAGCCGACATCGAGGTGCCAAACCTCCCCGTCGATGTGGACTCTTGGGGGAGATAAGCCTGTTATCCCCGGGGTAGCTTTTATCCGTTGAGCGATGGCCCTTCCATGCGGAACCACCGGATCACTAAGCCCGACTTTCGTCCCTGCTCGACTTGTAGGTCTCGCAGTCAAGCTCCCTTGTGCCTTTACACTCTGCGAATGATTTCCAACCATTCTGAGGGAACCTTTGGGCGCCTCCGTTACCTTTTAGGAGGCGACCGCCCCAGTCAAACTGCCCACCTGACACTGTCTCCCCGCCCGATAAGGGCGGCGGGTTAGAAGGTCAATACAGCCAGGGTAGTATCCCACCGATGCCTCCACCGAAGCTGGCGCTCCGGTTTCCAAGGCTCCTACCTATCCTGTACAAGCTGTACCAACATTCAATATCAGGCTGCAGTAAAGCTCCACGGGGTCTTTCCGTCCTGTCGCGGGTAACCTGCATCTTCACAGGTACTATAATTTCACCGAGTCTCTCGTTGAGACAGTGCCCAGATCGTTGCGCCTTTCGTGCGGGTCGGAACTTACCCGACAAGGAATTTCGCTACCTTAGGACCGTTATAGTTACGGCCGCCGTTTACTGGGGCTTCAATTCGCACCTTCGCTTACGCTAAGCGCTCCTCTTAACCTTCCAGCACCGGGCAGGCGTCAGCCCCTATACTTCGCCTTACGGCTTCGCAGAGACCTGTGTTTTTGCTAAACAGTCGCCTGGGCCTATTCACTGCGGCTCTCTCGGGCTTGCACCCTAACAGAGCACCCCTTCTCCCGAAGTTACGGGGTCATTTTGCCGAGTTCCTTAACGAGAGTTCTCTCGATCACCTTAGGATTCTCTCCTCGCCTACCTGTGTCGGTTTGCGGTACGGGCACCTCTCACCTCGCTAGAGGCTTTTCTTGGCAGTGTGGAATCAGGAACTTCGCTACTATATTTCGCTCGCCATCACAGCTCAGCCTTATGGGAAACGGATTTGCCTATTTCCCAGCCTAACTGCTTGGACGCGGATATCCAATACCGCGCTTACCCTATCCTCCTGCGTCCCCCCATTGCTCAAATGGTGAGGAGGTGGTACAGGAATATCAACCTGTTGTCCATCGCCTACGCCTTTCGGCCTCGGCTTAGGTCCCGACTAACCCTGAGCGGACGAGCCTTCCTCAGGAAACCTTAGGCATTCGGTGGAGGGGATTCTCACCCCTCTTTCGCTACTCATACCGGCATTCTCACTTCTAAGCGCTCCACCAGTCCTTCCGGTCTGGCTTCACAGCCCTTAGAACGCTCTCCTACCACTGTTCGAAGAACAGTCCGCAGCTTCGGTGATACGTTTAGCCCCGGTACATTTTCGGCGCAGAGTCACTCGACCAGTGAGCTATTACGCACTCTTTAAATGGTGGCTGCTTCTAAGCCAACATCCTGGTTGTCTAAGCAACTCCACATCCTTTTCCACTTAACGTATACTTTGGGACCTTAGCTGGCGGTCTGGGCTGTTTCCCTTTCGACTACGGATCTTATCACTCGCAGTCTGACTCCCAAGGATAAGTCATTGGCATTCGGAGTTTGACTGAATTCGGTAACCCGGTAGGGGCCCCTAGTCCAATCAGTGCTCTACCTCCAAGACTCTTACCTTGAGGCTAGCCCTAAAGCTATTTCGGAGAGAACCAGCTATCTCCAGGTTCGATTGGCATTTCACCCCTACCCACACCTCATCCCCGCACTTTTCAACGTGCGTGGGTTCGGGCCTCCATTCAGTGTTACCTGAACTTCACCCTGGACATGGGTAGATCACCTGGTTTCGGGTCTACGACCACGTACTCATGCGCCCTATTCAGACTCGCTTTCGCTGCGGCTCCGCATCTTCTGCTTAACCTTGCACGGGATCGTAACTCGCCGGTTCATTCTACAAAAGGCACGCCATCACCCGTTAACGGGCTCTGACTACTTGTAGGCACACGGTTTCAGGATCTCTTTCACTCCCCTTCCGGGGTGCTTTTCACCTTTCCCTCACGGTACTGGTTCACTATCGGTCACTAGGGAGTATTTAGCCTTGGGAGATGGTCCTCCCGGATTCCGACGGAATTTCACGTGTTCCGCCGTACTCAGGATCCACTCAGGAGAGAACGAAGTTTTGACTACAGGGCTGTTACCTCCTATGGCGGGCCTTTCCAGACCTCTTCATCTACCTCGTTCCTTTGTAACTCCGTACAGAGTGTCCTACAACCCCAAGAGGCAAGCCTCTTGGTTTGGGCTAATCCCGTTTCGCTCGCCGCTACTCAGGGAATCGCATTTGCTTTCTCTTCCTCCGGGTACTTAGATGTTTCAGTTCCCCGGGTCTGCCTTCTCATATCCTATGAATTCAGATATGGATACCACTCCATTACGAGTGGTGGGTTTCCCCATTCGGAAATCTCCGGATCAAAGCTTGCTTACAGCTCCCCGAAGCATATCGGTGTTCGTCCCGTCCTTCATCGGCTCCTAGTGCCAAGGCATCCACCGTGCGCCCTTTCTAACTTAACCGTTAAAAAGAATCACTATGTGATATCTTGTGTTACTAATTGAATGTGATGTCTACTGTTATCTAGTTTTCAAAGAACACGTTTCGAAGGAATGATCCTTCAAAACTAAACAAGACAGGGAACGTTCTGTTTATAAGACCCAAGGTCTTATATTCCGTATAATATCCTTAGAAAGGAGGTGATCCAGCCGCACCTTCCGATACGGCTACCTTGTTACGACTTCACCCCAATCATCTGTCCCACCTTCGGCGGCTGGCTCCTAAAAGGTTACCTCACCGACTTCGGGTGTTACAAACTCTCGTGGTGTGACGGGCGGTGTGTACAAGGCCCGGGAACGTATTCACCGCGGCATGCTGATCCGCGATTACTAGCGATTCCAGCTTCACGCAGTCGAGTTGCAGACTGCGATCCGAACTGAGAACAGATTTGTGGGATTGGCTTAACCTCGCGGTTTCGCTGCCCTTTGTTCTGTCCATTGTAGCACGTGTGTAGCCCAGGTCATAAGGGGCATGATGATTTGACGTCATCCCCACCTTCCTCCGGTTTGTCACCGGCAGTCACCTTAGAGTGCCCAACTGAATGCTGGCAACTAAGATCAAGGGTTGCGCTCGTTGCGGGACTTAACCCAACATCTCACGACACGAGCTGACGACAACCATGCACCACCTGTCACTCTGCCCCCGAAGGGGACGTCCTATCTCTAGGATTGTCAGAGGATGTCAAGACCTGGTAAGGTTCTTCGCGTTGCTTCGAATTAAACCACATGCTCCACCGCTTGTGCGGGCCCCCGTCAATTCCTTTGAGTTTCAGTCTTGCGACCGTACTCCCCAGGCGGAGTGCTTAATGCGTTAGCTGCAGCACTAAGGGGCGGAAACCCCCTAACACTTAGCACTCATCGTTTACGGCGTGGACTACCAGGGTATCTAATCCTGTTCGCTCCCCACGCTTTCGCTCCTCAGCGTCAGTTACAGACCAGAGAGTCGCCTTCGCCACTGGTGTTCCTCCACATCTCTACGCATTTCACCGCTACACGTGGAATTCCACTCTCCTCTTCTGCACTCAAGTTCCCCAGTTTCCAATGACCCTCCCCGGTTGAGCCGGGGGCTTTCACATCAGACTTAAGAAACCGCCTGCGAGCCCTTTACGCCCAATAATTCCGGACAACGCTTGCCACCTACGTATTACCGCGGCTGCTGGCACGTAGTTAGCCGTGGCTTTCTGGTTAGGTACCGTCAAGGTACCGCCCTATTCGAACGGTACTTGTTCTTCCCTAACAACAGAGCTTTACGATCCGAAAACCTTCATCACTCACGCGGCGTTGCTCCGTCAGACTTTCGTCCATTGCGGAAGATTCCCTACTGCTGCCTCCCGTAGGAGTCTGGGCCGTGTCTCAGTCCCAGTGTGGCCGATCACCCTCTCAGGTCGGCTACGCATCGTTGCCTTGGTGAGCCGTTACCTCACCAACTAGCTAATGCGCCGCGGGTCCATCTGTAAGTGGTAGCCGAAGCCACCTTTTATGTTTGAACCATGCGGTTCAAACAACCATCCGGTATTAGCCCCGGTTTCCCGGAGTTATCCCAGTCTTACAGGCAGGTTACCCACGTGTTACTCACCCGTCCGCCGCTAACATCAGGGAGCAAGCTCCCATCTGTCCGCTCGACTTGCATGTATTAGGCACGCCGCCAGCGTTCGTCCTGAGCCAGGATCAAACTCTCCGATAAAGTAGTTTGACTGACTACGCACATCGCTGTGCGATTTATAAAAAAATGAATTAACAGGTACGTTTTGTCTTGTTTAGTTTTCAAAGATCATTTTGTTTGCTTGCTTGCTTTGTTAAAGCAACTTTATTAGTATACAACGTCACTTCTTCAAAGTCAACAACTTTTTAAAAACTTTTGGTGGAGCCTAGCGGGATCGAACCGCTGACCTCCTGCGTGCAAAGCAGGCGCTCTCCCAGCTGAGCTAAGGCCCCATAAAAAATGGTCGGGAAGACAGGATTCGAACCTGCGACCCCATGGTCCCAAACCATGTGCTCTACCAAGCTGAGCTACTTCCCGATTTCCCATCTATTCTATTAAAAGATATGGCGCGCCCGAGAGGAGTCGAACCCCTAACCTTTTGATCCGTAGTCAAACGCTCTATCCAATTGAGCTACGGGCGCAAAACATAATGCCGAGGGCCGGACTTGAACCGGCACGGTAGTCACCTACCGCAGGATTTTAAGTCCTGTGTGTCTGCCAATTCCACCACCCCGGCGTGGATGGTATAGTTGGAGCGGAAGACGGGATTCGAACCCGCGACCCCCACCTTGGCAAGGTGGTGTTCTACCACTGAACTACTTCCGCAGACAGGATGTCCAGTTTTTCTAACTGTTATCCTATATAATGCGGGTGAAGGGACTTGAACCCCCACGTCATAAAGACACTAGATCCTAAGTCTAGCGCGTCTGCCAATTCCGCCACACCCGCGTAAAATGGTGAGCCATGAAGGACTCGAACCTTCGACCCTCTGATTAAAAGTCAGATGCTCTACCAACTGAGCTAATGGCTCTTCTACAAGAGACTTGAGTATTATATCATATAAAAGTGGTGCCGGCAAGAGGACTTGAACCCCCAACCTACTGATTACAAGTCAGTTGCTCTACCAATTGAGCTACACCGGCATAATGGTGGAGGATGACGGGCTCGAACCGCCGACCCTCTGCTTGTAAGGCAGATGCTCTCCCAGCTGAGCTAATCCTCCATAATTGCACTAACGTGCAATTGCTTGGCGGCGTCCTACTCTCACAGGGGGAAACCCCCGACTACCATCGGCGCTGAAGAGCTTAACTTCCGTGTTCGGTATGGGAACGGGTGTGACCTCTTCGCTATCGCCACCAAACAAATTGAGAGTGTTCTCTCAAAACTAGATAACAGGTGTGACATCATTCAAAAATATGGTTAAGTCCTCGATCGATTAGTATCTGTCAGCTCCATGTGTCGCCACACTTCCACCTCAGACCTATCAACCTGATCATCTTTCAGGGATCTTACTTCCTTGCGGAATGGGAAATCTCATCTTGAGGGGGGCTTCATGCTTAGATGCTTTCAGCACTTATCCCGTCCGCACATAGCTACCCAGCGATGCCCTTGGCAGAACAACTGGTACACCAGCGGTGCGTCCATCCCGGTCCTCTCGTACTAAGGACAGCTCCTCTCAAATTTCCTGCGCCCGCGACGGATAGGGACCGAACTGTCTCACGACGTTCTGAACCCAGCTCGCGTACCGCTTTAATGGGCGAACAGCCCAACCCTTGGGACCGACTACAGCCCCAGGATGCGATGAGCCGACATCGAGGTGCCAAACCTCCCCGTCGATGTGGACTCTTGGGGGAGATAAGCCTGTTATCCCCGGGGTAGCTTTTATCCGTTGAGCGATGGCCCTTCCATGCGGAACCACCGGATCACTAAGCCCGACTTTCGTCCCTGCTCGACTTGTAGGTCTCGCAGTCAAGCTCCCTTGTGCCTTTACACTCTGCGAATGATTTCCAACCATTCTGAGGGAACCTTTGGGCGCCTCCGTTACCTTTTAGGAGGCGACCGCCCCAGTCAAACTGCCCACCTGACACTGTCTCCCCGCCCGATAAGGGCGGCGGGTTAGAAGGTCAATACAGCCAGGGTAGTATCCCACCGATGCCTCCACCGAAGCTGGCGCTCCGGTTTCCAAGGCTCCTACCTATCCTGTACAAGCTGTACCAACATTCAATATCAGGCTGCAGTAAAGCTCCACGGGGTCTTTCCGTCCTGTCGCGGGTAACCTGCATCTTCACAGGTACTATAATTTCACCGAGTCTCTCGTTGAGACAGTGCCCAGATCGTTGCGCCTTTCGTGCGGGTCGGAACTTACCCGACAAGGAATTTCGCTACCTTAGGACCGTTATAGTTACGGCCGCCGTTTACTGGGGCTTCAATTCGCACCTTCGCTTACGCTAAGCGCTCCTCTTAACCTTCCAGCACCGGGCAGGCGTCAGCCCCTATACTTCGCCTTACGGCTTCGCAGAGACCTGTGTTTTTGCTAAACAGTCGCCTGGGCCTATTCACTGCGGCTCTCTCGGGCTTGCACCCTAACAGAGCACCCCTTCTCCCGAAGTTACGGGGTCATTTTGCCGAGTTCCTTAACGAGAGTTCTCTCGATCACCTTAGGATTCTCTCCTCGCCTACCTGTGTCGGTTTGCGGTACGGGCACCTCTCACCTCGCTAGAGGCTTTTCTTGGCAGTGTGGAATCAGGAACTTCGCTACTATATTTCGCTCGCCATCACAGCTCAGCCTTATGGGAAACGGATTTGCCTATTTCCCAGCCTAACTGCTTGGACGCGGATATCCAATACCGCGCTTACCCTATCCTCCTGCGTCCCCCCATTGCTCAAATGGTGAGGAGGTGGTACAGGAATATCAACCTGTTGTCCATCGCCTACGCCTTTCGGCCTCGGCTTAGGTCCCGACTAACCCTGAGCGGACGAGCCTTCCTCAGGAAACCTTAGGCATTCGGTGGAGGGGATTCTCACCCCTCTTTCGCTACTCATACCGGCATTCTCACTTCTAAGCGCTCCACCAGTCCTTCCGGTCTGGCTTCACAGCCCTTAGAACGCTCTCCTACCACTGTTCGAAGAACAGTCCGCAGCTTCGGTGATACGTTTAGCCCCGGTACATTTTCGGCGCAGAGTCACTCGACCAGTGAGCTATTACGCACTCTTTAAATGGTGGCTGCTTCTAAGCCAACATCCTGGTTGTCTAAGCAACTCCACATCCTTTTCCACTTAACGTATACTTTGGGACCTTAGCTGGCGGTCTGGGCTGTTTCCCTTTCGACTACGGATCTTATCACTCGCAGTCTGACTCCCAAGGATAAGTCATTGGCATTCGGAGTTTGACTGAATTCGGTAACCCGGTAGGGGCCCCTAGTCCAATCAGTGCTCTACCTCCAAGACTCTTACCTTGAGGCTAGCCCTAAAGCTATTTCGGAGAGAACCAGCTATCTCCAGGTTCGATTGGCATTTCACCCCTACCCACACCTCATCCCCGCACTTTTCAACGTGCGTGGGTTCGGGCCTCCATTCAGTGTTACCTGAACTTCACCCTGGACATGGGTAGATCACCTGGTTTCGGGTCTACGACCACGTACTCATGCGCCCTATTCAGACTCGCTTTCGCTGCGGCTCCGCATCTTCTGCTTAACCTTGCACGGGATCGTAACTCGCCGGTTCATTCTACAAAAGGCACGCCATCACCCGTTAACGGGCTCTGACTACTTGTAGGCACACGGTTTCAGGATCTCTTTCACTCCCCTTCCGGGGTGCTTTTCACCTTTCCCTCACGGTACTGGTTCACTATCGGTCACTAGGGAGTATTTAGCCTTGGGAGATGGTCCTCCCGGATTCCGACGGAATTTCACGTGTTCCGCCGTACTCAGGATCCACTCAGGAGAGAACGAAGTTTTGACTACAGGGCTGTTACCTCCTATGGCGGGCCTTTCCAGACCTCTTCATCTACCTCGTTCTTTTGTAACTCCGTACAGAGTGTCCTACAACCCCAAGAGGCAAGCCTCTTGGTTTGGGCTAATCCCGTTTCGCTCGCCGCTACTCAGGGAATCGCATTTGCTTTCTCTTCCTCCGGGTACTTAGATGTTTCAGTTCCCCGGGTCTGCCTTCTCATATCCTATGAATTCAGATATGGATACCACTCCATTACGAGTGGTGGGTTTCCCCATTCGGAAATCTCCGGATCAAAGCTTGCTTACAGCTCCCCGAAGCATATCGGTGTTCGTCCCGTCCTTCATCGGCTCCTAGTGCCAAGGCATCCACCGTGCGCCCTTTCTAACTTAACCGTTAAAAAGAATCACTATGTGATATCTTGTGTTACTAATTGAATGTGATGTCTACTGTTATCTAGTTTTCAAAGAACACGTTTCGAAGGAATGATCCTTCAAAACTAAACAAGACAGGGAACGTTCTGTTTATAAGACCCAAGGTCTTATATTCCGTATAATATCCTTAGAAAGGAGGTGATCCAGCCGCACCTTCCGATACGGCTACCTTGTTACGACTTCACCCCAATCATCTGTCCCACCTTCGGCGGCTGGCTCCTAAAAGGTTACCTCACCGACTTCGGGTGTTACAAACTCTCGTGGTGTGACGGGCGGTGTGTACAAGGCCCGGGAACGTATTCACCGCGGCATGCTGATCCGCGATTACTAGCGATTCCAGCTTCACGCAGTCGAGTTGCAGACTGCGATCCGAACTGAGAACAGATTTGTGGGATTGGCTTAACCTCGCGGTTTCGCTGCCCTTTGTTCTGTCCATTGTAGCACGTGTGTAGCCCAGGTCATAAGGGGCATGATGATTTGACGTCATCCCCACCTTCCTCCGGTTTGTCACCGGCAGTCACCTTAGAGTGCCCAACTGAATGCTGGCAACTAAGATCAAGGGTTGCGCTCGTTGCGGGACTTAACCCAACATCTCACGACACGAGCTGACGACAACCATGCACCACCTGTCACTCTGCCCCCGAAGGGGACGTCCTATCTCTAGGATTGTCAGAGGATGTCAAGACCTGGTAAGGTTCTTCGCGTTGCTTCGAATTAAACCACATGCTCCACCGCTTGTGCGGGCCCCCGTCAATTCCTTTGAGTTTCAGTCTTGCGACCGTACTCCCCAGGCGGAGTGCTTAATGCGTTAGCTGCAGCACTAAGGGGCGGAAACCCCCTAACACTTAGCACTCATCGTTTACGGCGTGGACTACCAGGGTATCTAATCCTGTTCGCTCCCCACGCTTTCGCTCCTCAGCGTCAGTTACAGACCAGAGAGTCGCCTTCGCCACTGGTGTTCCTCCACATCTCTACGCATTTCACCGCTACACGTGGAATTCCACTCTCCTCTTCTGCACTCAAGTTCCCCAGTTTCCAATGACCCTCCCCGGTTGAGCCGGGGGCTTTCACATCAGACTTAAGAAACCGCCTGCGAGCCCTTTACGCCCAATAATTCCGGACAACGCTTGCCACCTACGTATTACCGCGGCTGCTGGCACGTAGTTAGCCGTGGCTTTCTGGTTAGGTACCGTCAAGGTACCGCCCTATTCGAACGGTACTTGTTCTTCCCTAACAACAGAGCTTTACGATCCGAAAACCTTCATCACTCACGCGGCGTTGCTCCGTCAGACTTTCGTCCATTGCGGAAGATTCCCTACTGCTGCCTCCCGTAGGAGTCTGGGCCGTGTCTCAGTCCCAGTGTGGCCGATCACCCTCTCAGGTCGGCTACGCATCGTCGCCTTGGTGAGCCGTTACCTCACCAACTAGCTAATGCGCCGCGGGTCCATCTGTAAGTGGTAGCCGAAGCCACCTTTTATGTTTGAACCATGCGGTTCAAACAACCATCCGGTATTAGCCCCGGTTTCCCGGAGTTATCCCAGTCTTACAGGCAGGTTACCCACGTGTTACTCACCCGTCCGCCGCTAACATCAGGGAGCAAGCTCCCATCTGTCCGCTCGACTTGCATGTATTAGGCACGCCGCCAGCGTTCGTCCTGAGCCAGGATCAAACTCTCCGATAAAGTAGTTTGACTGACTACGCACATCGTTGTGCGATTTATAAAAATGAATTAACAGGTACGTTTTGTCTTGTTTAGTTTTCAAAGATCATTTTGTTCATTTTGTTCACTTCGTTCAAGCGACTTTATTATTATAACTCGTTGACTCAGTGAAGTCAATAACTTTTTTTGAAGTTCTTTTTTTCGTTATCGCCTTGTTTAGCGGCAACGAATAATAATATACCACCTAGTAAATAATAGTGCAATAGTTTTTTTGAAGAAATACTAAGGAATTTAAAAAGAGCGGCATCCTTTCCCTATGGAGGATACCGCTCTTCTTTATTAGCGTTGTCTCATTTGCGGGAATAACAGCACATCGCGAATAGAAGGGGCATTCGTCAGCAGCATAACCAGACGGTCGATACCGATGCCTAAACCTCCTGTTGGCGGCATACCGTATTCCAGAGCTTCAACAAAGTCTTCATCCATTAGATGAGCTTCATCATTACCGGCTTCACGCTCTTTTAATTGCGCTTCAAAGCGTTCTCTTTGATCAATAGGATCATTCAGCTCTGTAAACGCGTTGGCATGTTCACGGCCAACGATAAACAGCTCAAAACGGTCTGTAAAACGCGGGTCCTCAGGGTTTTTCTTAGCAAGAGGAGAAATTTCTACAGGATGCCCGTAAATAAAAGTTGGCTGAATAAGCGTTTCTTCAATTTTTTGTTCGAAGAATTCGTTGATGATATGCCCTACTGTCATAGAATCTTTAATTTCTACACAATGTTCTTTTGCATATTCACGCGCCTGCTCAACAGTAACCTCTTCCCAGAAATCAACGCCAGTCGCTTCTTTGACTGCGTCAACCATATGGATTCTTTTCCACTCCGGTTTAAGGTCGATTTGCTCTTCCCCGTATTGAATCGTAGTTGTGCCAAGCACTTCTTGGGCGATATGAGCGACAAGGTTTTCAGTTAAGCTCATGATATCTTTATAGTCCGCATATGCTTCATATAACTCAATCATTGTAAATTCAGGGTTATGGCGTGTAGAGACACCTTCGTTACGGAAAACACGGCCAATTTCATATACTTTTTCTAAACCGCCGACAATTAGACGTTTTAGGTGCAGTTCGATAGCAATACGCATATAGAGTGGAATGTCTAACGCGTTGTGGTGAGTGATAAACGGACGTGCAGAAGCTCCCCCAGGAATGCTGTGCATTGTAGGTGTTTCTACTTCTAAGTATCCATGATCATCAAGGTATCTTCTCATAGCTTGAATGATCTTGCTTCGTGTAATGAACGTATGTTTGCTGTCTGGGTTTACGATAAGATCCAGGTAGCGCTGACGGTAGCGCTGCTCAACGTCTTTTAAACCATGGTATTTGTCAGGAAGCGGACGAAGCGCTTTTGTCAGCAATTCAAAGGAAGTTGCTTTAACAGACAATTCGCCTACATTTGTTTTGAAGACTTTTCCGGTTACGCCGATAAGATCACCGAGGTCAGAAGACTTGAAGATTTCATATTGGTCGTCACCGACACTGTCTTTTCTTACGTAGATTTGGATTTGGCCTTCTAAATCCTGAAGATGGGCAAAGCCGGCTTTTCCTTTGCCGCGTTTTGTCATCATGCGGCCTGCGATTGTAACTTCAATCGCTTTTTCTTCTAACTCTTCTTTGGTTAGATCTTGATATGCCGAAATAACTTCTTGAGACTGATGAGTTCTTTCAAAACGTGCGCCGAATGGATCGATGCCGTTATCTCTCAGCTGATTCATTTTATCGCGTCTGACTTGCAGCTGATCATTCAATTCTTCATGGTTATGCTCTTCTTGACTCATTGTTATCACTCCATTACAGATATTGTTTCATGAAAAAAGCAGAAAAACTGCCAGCGTAAAACTAGCAGTGAGCAGCAAATAGAGGTGAGTATTATCCTACTTTTGCATTTTGAAGCTCTTTTGCCTCAACTTCAACCGTAAATGCATCTAAAAGCTGTACAAACTCTTCTCTCGTCTCGCAATGATTGATTTCATTACGAACGTTCGCATTGCCTTTTACGCCTTTCAGATACCATGCAGCGTGCTTTCTCATTTCTCTTACCGCTACGTTTTCACCTTTTAAGTCAATCAGGCGGTCAAGATGCAGTTTGCATACGGCCATTTTTTCGCGTACTTGCGGCTCTTCTTTTAATTCACCTGTTTCAAGATACTGAACCGTACGGTAAATCATCCACGGGTTGCCCAATGCAGCGCGTCCGATCATGACCCCGTCTACTCCTGTCTCATCGAGCATACGCTTAGCATCCTGCGGTGTCTTAACATCGCCGTTTCCGATAACCGGAATCGATACTGATTGTTTTACTTCTTTGATGATATCCCAGTTTGCCGTTCCTTCGTACATCTGCACTCTCGTACGGCCGTGAAGCGCAACTGCTTTACCGCCCGCACGTTCTACAGCCTGTGCATTTTTCACTGCGAAAATGTGGTCTTCATCCCAGCCCATTCTCATTTTCACTGTAACTGGTTTATTAACAGCATCCACTACTGCAGAAACCATTTCGTAAATCTTATCAGGATCGAGAAGCCATTTGGCTCCCGCATCGCATTTTGTAATCTTCGGCACGGGACATCCCATGTTAATGTCAATGATATCAGCAGTTGTGTTTTGGTCTACAAACTTCGCCGCTTCCACAAGGGTTTCCTTTTTTCCTCCGAAAATTTGAAGGCTCAGTGGTTTCTCACGTTCATCAATATAAAGCATACCCATTGTTCTTGCATTGTTGTAAAGGATCGCTTTGTCACTGACCATTTCAGCGCATACCAATCCGGCTCCGAATTCCTTTACAGTCAATCTGAACGCAGAGTTGCAGACACCAGCCATAGGTGCGAGCACAACCCGGTTTTTCAATTGAATATCTCCAATTTTGAACAATTTTTCTCCTCCTTTCATTTGTTCTATTTTTCTGGCGGCGCCAATTCGTCCGCACTTATATTTAAAACATCTGCTGCATCTTGAATGATGGCAGCTGACGGCAATCGGTTTCCGCGTTCAATTTCGCCGAGAATAGAAACTGATATACCTAATGCTTTTGCAAATCCTTCTTGAGTATAACCTTTCAGCTTTCTGAATGCACGAATTCGTCTACCCCAGATTTCTGCTTCCATACTCTTACACCTTCTTGGTCTGTTTCGGCGCTTGTAGCCTCTTTTTCAACCTGCTGGCAAATTTCCGCAAGCGGCGCAAGGACAAACAAACGCTCATACATTCTCGGATGCGGAACAATTAGTTGCTCTGTTTCAATATTTTCACGATTAAATAACAAAATGTCAAGGTCTGCCGTCCGCGGCCCCCATCTTACTTCCCTTGTTCTGCCTAATTCATTTTCTATCTGCTGCGTCAGTTCAAGGAGTTCAAAAGGGTTCAATGATGTCTTGATTTCAACAGCCATATTCAAAAATTGAGCTTGATCTTCGTATCCGACCGGGTCAGTTTCGTAAATAGACGACACTTTAGTGACTGTCACCGCAGCATGCTGATGCAGTGAAGCCACTGCTTGCCTTAAATACGTTTCTCTATCTCCAATATTAGATCCAAGTGCAATATAAGCTATGTTGTTCATGACTTTTTTCTCGTAATTTCAATTGCTACTGATTTATAGTGTCCGGGAATTGGCGGGTCTGGCTTAATCACTTTCACCGTACATTGCTGAACAGGCTGAAATTTTTTGAGAACAGTGCCAGCAATACGTTCCGCCAGCGTTTCTACCAATTTTACAGGCTCCCCTTCCACGATATCTTTACATACGTGATAGAGCTCAGCATAGTTGATCGTTTGCTCAAGGTCGTCTGTTTGTCCGGCTTTGCTTAAATCCAGCTCAGCGGTTAAATCGACTTTAAACCGCTGGCCAAGTTTGTTTTCTTCTTTGAACACACCGTGATATCCGTAAAACTCCATACCTTCTACATAAACTTTATCCATGGTGCACCCCTCCCTTATTCAGCATCGCGTCCATCATTTTCGCCATTCTGGCAATTTGCTTTACATCATGGACCCTGACAATGTCACAGCCTTTTTGAATGCCGAGACACACAGTCGCGCCTGTGCCCTCAGCCCGCTCCTCAGGCGGAAGATCCAGAACACGTCCGATGAATCTTTTTCGGGAGGTTGCCAGAAGAACCGGATATCCCAGTCCGCTCAAAATCTCTAGTTTGTTCATCACTGCCAAGTTATCGTGATAGGTTTTCGCGAAACCGATACCGGGATCAAGAATAATGTTCTTCTCGTCTACTCCGGCCTCAACAGCAATTTTTACACTCTCCATTAAGTCCGACAGCATATCCGGCAATAAGTCATTGTAGTTTCTTTCAGGGCGGTTATGCATGAGAACAATTGGAACATTATGTTCAGCTGCAACGGAAGCCATCTTCGGATCATGTTTGGCACCCCAAATATCATTGATAATGGATGCGCCGGCTTTCACTGCTTCATCTGCGACAGAAGCCTTGTACGTATCTACAGAAATAGGAACACCAAGCTCTTTCGTAATCCGCTCAATCACCGGAATGACTCTGGACATCTCCTCATCCTCAGATACCCACTCAGCGCCAGGCCTTGTCGATTCCCCTCCGATATCAATGATATGGGCACCATCATCGATCATCTCTTTCGCGTGCAGCAGCGCCTTGTCCAAGCTGTCATATTTTCCGCCGTCCGAGAAAGAGTCAGGCGTTACGTTTAAAATTCCCATCACCAGCGTCTTCTCTTTATATGATAAAGCGCTGGGCTTAGTGTGGATTACTTGTGTTTGATCTATTGTGTGCTGCGCCATGCTCTTCCTCCCTTTTCATACATCATGTTCTTTATTTCTTTTTTGTATAACAATTGAAGAGCGGAGGTTGCTTCTCCGCTTTGGCTTCCATAGTTTACTTCTTCTATTTTAGTAAACGGGATGATTTCAAGAACCGAGTTCGTCATCCACGCTTCGTCAGCTGTCAAGAGAGCTTCTAGCTCATATCGGCCCGTTTTGAGCTCCAGGCCGATATTCTTTGCATTTTCTATGATAAAACGTCTCGTGACGCCGTCCAGAATACCGGTATCAAGCGATGGCGTATAGATACAGCGACCTTTTCTCCAGAAGACATTAGATATGATACCCTCTGCAACAGCTCCATCCTCCGTTAGGAAAATTCCCTCGACACGTGGATCATTTCCAATTTCCCGTTTCGCATACATATTATTTAGATAATGATGAGATTTTAACCGGAACGATCCCTCAGGAGTGTTTCTCCGTATCGATAAAACCTTCCCTTCTTTTTGCAAAGGAAGGCTTTCTGGTTTCAGCTGATTCACAAAGCATAAAACGGTCGGCTTATCGTACGTCTGGGCGACAAAGCCTTTATCGCTGATCCCCGCTGATATGTTCAGTCTGACGCGGGCATTGCCATCCTTGATATCATTTAGCTTAAGCAGCTTGTCCAGCATCTCAAGGATCTCATGCTTTGAAACAGTATATTCGATTTGCAGATCCTTAAGCGCGCGTTCAAGCCTTTCTATATGCCAATCAAGCAAAAACGGGCAGCCTTCGTAGAGCCTGAAGGTTTCGAAAACACCGATCCCATATAAAAACCCATGGTCAAAAGGAGAAAGAACTGCATCTTTCTCCTCCATATACCGGCCGTTCACATATATCATCACGCAATAACTTCCTTGCGATATGTCTCAATAAAATTTCTGAGCATTTCTTTCCCAAAGGAGGTCATAATAGACTCTGGGTGAAATTGCACGCCCTCTATCGGGAGGTCATTGTGGCGAATAGCCATGATTTCTCCTTCTTTCGTTTGTGCTGTTACTGTAAAACAGTTTGGCAGCGTCTCAGGTTTTACGATCAGCGAGTGGTATCGCGTCGCAACAAGGGGGTTTTTCAACCCTTCAAAAATGGTTTTGCCGTCATGCTCGATATCCGAGGTTTTCCCGTGCATAAGCCGTTCTGCCCTAACAACATCACCACCGAACACTTGCGCGATGGACTGATGTCCGAGACATACACCGAAAATAGGAATTTTCCCTGCGAAATGTTTAATTGCTTCGAGGCTGATTCCCGCCTCATCAGGGCTGCACGGTCCGGGAGATATCATCAGAAAGTCCGGAGACAGTTCTTCAATTTCTTCGATTGTGATGCTGTCATTGCGTTTCACAACCAGCTCTTCCCCAAGCTCGCCCAAATACTGTACCAAGTTGTACGTGAATGAATCGTAGTTATCAATCATTAAAATCATTTCTCCGCTCACCTCATCTAATTTTTGTCTCTTCTTCGCTCAGCTCTAATGCTCTTTGCATCGCAAAAGCTTTTTTGAATGATTCCTTGTATTCGTGCTTCGGAACAGAATCAATCACAACTCCTGCGCCGGACTGCATAAATGCCTGCCCTCCGGTTGCATAAATGGTTCGAATGACGATATTAAACTGCAGATCGTGATTATATCCAAACCACCCTATAGATCCAGTATAAAGCCCTCGGCGTGTCGGCTCAAGTTCTTCTATAATTTCCATCGTTCTTACTTTCGGTGCACCAGTAATGGTTCCTCCGGGAAACACAGCATGAATAATATCTACAGCATCATACCCATCCTGCAGTTCACCTTGGACATTAGACACAATGTGCATCACATGCGAGTATTTTTCAATTGCCATGAATTCATTTACGCGCACAGACCCGTAACGTGATACTCTTCCCAGATCATTTCGCTCAAGATCAACCAGCATGACATGTTCCGCTCGTTCTTTGTCATTGTGTATCAATTCGTTTGCAAGCGCCTCGTCTTCTTCATTTGTTTTCCCTCTGGAACGGGTGCCCGCAATCGGTCTTGTCTCTAATAGCTTGCCCTTTTTGCTGACAAGCAGTTCAGGCGATCCGCAAATGATTTGGAAATCAGGTGTTTCTAAATACGCCATATAAGGAGAAGGATTTACTTCTCTCAAGGTTTTGTAAATTTGATATGGGTGGGCAGACAGTGACTGTGACTGCCTTATTGATAGATTGACTTGAAACACATCTCCGCTGGCAATGTATTGTTTGATTTTCTCTACAGCTTGTGAGAACCCATCCTCGGTAAATGGCGCCGCGAAGGAACCATCTGTTTCAGGATTCATCTCTCGCGAAGAGACAGCGGGAAGCTCAGTCAGCCACATCTGCTCTAACTCAGATAGCTTCACATCCGCTGTTTCCTGTTCAGAACCATTAACATGAGTAATCAGCCATAGAGACTCTTCTTGATGGTCATAAACTGCTATATCATCAAAAACAAGAAAATAAATATCTGGTGTTTCTAGATCATCTAATGAGAGCATTTTAAAATTTTCAATGTACCGTGCGTAATCATAGCTGAGAAACCCGATTGCCCCGCCTTGAAAGTCAGGGAACTCATGATTCGTTTCTGTTTCCAGCGTTTTAAACCAGCTGTGGAAGGCCCGTAATGGATCACCTTCTTTAAACAGCATCTCATCACCATGCTTAATTGTAGTTATTCCGTCTTTTCCTTTCACAGTCGCAATTGGATCAAGACCGGCTATACTATATCTGCCGCCTCTTGCACTTTCGAGAAGTACATGATGTTTCCGGGATTGCGCAAGTTTCTCAAATTGTTGTAAGAATGAGTCTTTTTGAAAAGGTATTTTTTTGCCTGCCGGTCTGCGTTGTGCCATTTGTATCATTCCTCTATTTTCTTTTTTACTTGTTTTTAATTGTAAAGCAATGTTGTTAGTGAAAAAAGTGAATTTCTCTTCCAAGAATAACATTCGTCGCAGACATGGCATATTTGATGCACGAAATATAAAAAAACTCCCGGCGGACCGGGAGTTTTGGCTTTTTTAATCGAATTGATACAGCGGCGTGCTTAGATAACGTTCGCCGTTACTTGGAATGATGGCCAATACTTTTTTGCCTTTTCCGAGTTTTTTCGCTACTTGAAGAGCAGCATAAATTGCCGCACCTGATGAGATGCCTCCGAGAATTCCTTCTTCACGTGCAGCTCTGCGGGCATATTCGAATGCTTCTTCATTCTTCACAGGGAAGATTTCATCATATACTTCAGTGTTTAAGATGTCCGGCACGAATCCAGCTCCGATTCCCTGAATTTTGTGGGGGCCTGGTTTTCCTCCTGAAAGCACTGGGGAATCTGACGGTTCAACAGCGTAAATCTTGATGGAAGGGTATGCTTCCTTCAGCACTTCGCCCGCTCCCGTAATCGTTCCGCCCGTTCCGATTCCGGCTACAAATGCGTCAAGCGGGTCATCACCGAATTGCTCAACGATTTCTTTACCCGTTGTTTGGCGGTGAATTTCGGGGTTAGAAGGGTTGTTAAACTGCTGCGGCACAAAGTATCCGTGCTTTTCAGCAAGCTCTTCAGCTTTCTTAATGGCGCCTTTCATGCCTTCCGCACCAGGAGTCAGCACAAGCTCAGCACCGTATGCGCGAAGAAGGTTGCGGCGCTCCATGCTCATTGTATCAGGCATAACCAAAATGGCTTTTAATCCTTTAGCAGCAGCAACCATTGCAAGCCCGATTCCAGTATTTCCGCTTGTCGGTTCAATGATTGTATCACCGGCTTTTAATTTTCCTTCTTTTTCAGCCGCTTCAATCATGGCTAAACCGATACGGTCTTTTACACTGCTTCCAGGGTTCATGTATTCAAGTTTTAGATATACATCCGCACTGTTTTCATCTGCAAGGCGATTTAATTTAACGATTGGCGTATTCCCAATTAATTCAGTAATGGAGTTTGCTACACGTACCATTCTCGACACCTCAATTTCCGACTATTTGTATTGGTATTATGTATATAATCTATCAATTTCAAAATTTTTTGTCAATCACTTAGTACTTTTTTCCCCATAAAACCAAGATACATCAGCTTCTTTCCAAAGTGTCTTAACTGTCGCTTTATCACCTAGCTGATCCATTGCGATTTGCCGTCTGATCTGGTCCTTTACTTCATCAAATGAGAACGTTCTTGCCTTTAGTTTTTCTTTCAGCTGGATAATGGCATATCCGTTGCTGACCTTTATTGGTTCCTGAGACCATTCATCCTCTTTGAGTGTTTTCGCCTCTTCAATGTATGCTAATGGAATGTTGTCTGATGCCTCTGTGACAAAACCTAAATCTCCGCCGTATGGTGATGTATATCTGTCAGTGGATCTTTCGGCAGCGACAGCTTCAAAGCTTGATCCGCCTTTCAGTTCTTTCAGGACTTCTCTCGCTTCTTCTTCATCTTTTACAACAATGTGCCGAATTCGATACGAATCATCAAACTGATATAGTTCCTTATTTTTATTATAGAATGATTCCAATTCTTTGTTTGAGATATCGATATCCCTTGTTAACAATTCCTCAAGGAGGATATTATAACGAATTTGGTCTTTCCACTCTTTCTCCGTCGTATGTTCATCTTCGTAAAAGGAATTATTGACCGCTTTAATCAGCAAAAACTCCCGATCAACTTCGCTTTTGGATATTTTAAGGTTGTTCTTTTTAGCCAGCTGCTCAACAACTCGGACATTGATCATATCTTCAAGCGTTGACTTACCATACTGATCTTCCATTTCTTTCAGCCATTCTTCTCTTGTCACACTCTTGCCCCCGATAGTCGCAATAGACTCACCGGTTGACGATGCGCCGGCTTGGGATTTCGTCAGCGTATATGCAACAGCAATACAGCAAACCAACAGCGCCCCTAAAATAATGGTCCAGATTGTTCTTGATTTCAAACCTGCTTTCAGCCCCTTTTCTCAAATTAAAAACCCGCTAAAGAGCTTAGCGGGTAGTTTGGTCACGAAGCCCTTCCAGCTCTTCTTTTGTAAATAAGTACTTTTCATTACAAAAATGGCATACTGCTTCGGCTTGTCCATCTTCTTCTATCATATCTTGAATTTCTTTTTTGCCTAGTCCTAAAATGGCTGTTTCGAACCGTTCTTTTGAACAAGGGCAATGGAATCTGACAGGCATCGTTTCCAAAATCTCAGGTTTCTCGCCTAGGACTTCTTCTAAAATTTCTTCTGGTGTCAGCCCTTTTTGGATGAGCTTAGAAATCGGCTCTACTTGAGATAGACGCTGTTCAATTTTTGTGATTGTTTCATCATCTGTTCCCGGCATCAGCTGAATAATAAAGCCCCCTGCCGCAAGAATGGTATTGTCAGGATTCACGAGCACACCTACGCCCACTGATGAAGGAACCTGCTCAGATGATACAAGATAGTAAGTGAAATCATCTCCTAATTCTCCTGAAACGATTTCTACTTGTCCTGTGAAGAACTCGCGCAAACCTAAATCTTTTACGACACTTAACGTTCCGTTTGTTCCAACCGCACGTCTGACATCAAGCTTGCCTTGTTCATTTAAATCAAAATGAACTTGCGGGTTAGAGACATAGGCTCTGACTTCTCCTTTGGCATTGGCATCAGCTACAATAGCTCCGATCGGACCTCCGCCCTCGATTTTCACGGTCAGCTTATCATCGCCCTTCAGCATAGCGCCGAGCATGAGTGAAGCTGTCATTGTGCGGCCCAATGCAGCGGATGCTGTCGGCCACGTACCATGGCGTCTCTGCCCCTCATTTACCATATCAGTCGTTCTCGCCGCATAAGCCCGAACTTTTCCGTCATACGCAAGTGCTTTTACTAAATAATCCATTACTAAACCTCCTATACACTTCCTACGCGGTTTCTTTCATAAATCAATTCCAGCCCTTTTAGGGTTAAGAATGGATCAACGATGTCTATACAATCTGATTCGTTCGCAATGAGCGGCGCTAGGCCTCCTGTCGCAATGACCTTTGGTTCCTGTTTTGCCTGCCATTTCATTCGCTTAACGATTCCTTCCACTTGGCCGACATAGCCAAATAAAATCCCAGATTGCATCGCGCTAACAGTGTTTTTTCCGATAATATTGTCGGGCCGGGTGATTTCGATACGCGGAAGCTTTGCTGCACGCGAGTAAAGCGCCTCTGTCGAAATTGTAATCCCAGGGGCAATCGCCCCGCCCATGTATTGTTTGTTTTCATCAATATAGCAGTACGTTGTGGCGGTTCCGAAATCGACAACAATTAATGGATTGCCGTATAAGTGTATCGCAGCGACAGCATTTACGATTCTGTCTGCCCCCACTTCTTTCGGATTGTCATATTTTATATTTAAACCGGTTTTCATACCTGGACCAACAATTTGCGGCTCGATATGAAAGTATTTTGTGCACATTCTTTCTAACGCAAACATGATTGGCGGCACTACTGACGAAATAATAATGCCATCTATCTGTTCAAACATAAGCCCGGAGTGATCAAATAAGGAGCGCAAAATCATCCCAAACTCATCTTCTGTTTTATGCCTGCTTGTTTCTATACGCCAGTGATATTCTAATTTTCCATCATGATATACACCAAGTACAGTATTGGTGTTCCCCACATCGATAACCAGTAACAACCTCTATCACCACTTTTGAATAGTTTCTCTACTTTACTTTTACAAACATTCTACAATACCATACACGATCAGCGGCTCATTTGTAAACAAATCGATACCAGATTTGGATGATTGTAAAAGCCGCAGCTGAGCCCATCATTTACATAAAAAAACTGCCAGCGTCAGCCGGCAGTTTTTTTAGAAAGAAAGCGAATTACTCTTTCGTATCGTCTTTCTTTTCTTCTGTTTTTGTCAGAATGTTTACTTTCACATCATCGTTCTTTTCATCATCTGAGAAATTACGCTCAGGTAATGTTCCATGATCGACAAGGTGTTTGATTTGTTCAGCGTCAAGCGTTTCAACTTTCAGAAGCGTTTGGGCAATCAATTCAAGCTTGTCACGATTTTCAGTCAGGATTTGTTTCGCACGCTCATAACATTCTTTGATGATGCGCTGAATTTCCTGATCAATTTCGTAAGCGATTTGATCACTGTAGTTCTGTTCGTTGTTGAAATCACGGCCTAAGAATACCTGACCGCCCTGAGACTGTCCAAATTGCAACGGTCCCAGTTTTTCTGACATACCGAATTCCGTAACCATTCGTCTTGCAATATTCGTCGCACGCTGGAAGTCATTGTGCGCCCCTGTGCTGACTTCACCGAAGATAATCTCTTCAGCAACACGTCCGCCCAAGAGGCCGACAATTTTATCAAGCAGCTCCGGCTTTGTTTGGAAATAACGGTCTTCTCTTGGCAGCATAACAGCATAACCGCCAGCCTGGCCCCGAGGAACAATCGTTACTTTATGAACCATATCTGCCTCATCTAAAACGAGACCGATAACGGTGTGTCCGCCTTCGTGATAAGCCACGATATTGCGTTCTTTCTTGGAGATAACGCGGCTCTTCTTAGCGGGTCCGGCAATTACACGGTCCGTCGCTTCGTCAATATCACGCGCATCGATTTTTTTCTTGTTTTGACGAGCCGCTACAAGCGCAGCTTCATTCAAGAGGTTTTCTAAGTCAGCGCCTGAGAAGCCTGGTGTTCTCATGGCAATTGATTTTAGGTTAACCGTTTCATCCAGCGGTTTGTTTCTCGCATGGACTTTCAATACAGCTTCACGGCCAATGACATCTGGGCGGTCCACTGTGATTTGACGGTCAAAACGTCCCGGACGAAGTAAGGCTGGGTCCAAGATGTCCGCACGGTTCGTCGCAGCAATGATGATAATTCCTTCATTAGCGCTGAATCCGTCCATTTCAACAAGCAATTGGTTTAGCGTCTGTTCACGTTCATCGTGTCCACCGCCGAGACCAGCGCCACGCTGGCGTCCGACTGCGTCAATTTCATCAATGAAGATCAAACAAGGCGCATTCTTTTTCGCATTTTCAAACAAGTCACGCACACGGGAAGCACCGACCCCTACAAACATTTCAACGAAATCAGATCCGCTGATGCTGAAGAAAGGTACGCCGGCTTCTCCTGCACAAGCCTTGGCAAGCAATGTTTTACCGGTACCCGGAGGTCCGACTAAAAGCACGCCTTTCGGTATTCTGGCGCCGAGCTCGGCAAACTTGCGGGGATCTTTCAGAAACTCAACAACTTCAACAAGTTCTTGCTTTTCTTCGTCAGCCCCTGCAACGTCTTTAAATTTGACGCGTTTCTTTTCCTCTGTATACAGCTTCGCTTTACTCTTGCCAAAGTTCATGACACGGCTGCCGCCGCCTTGAGCCTGATTGAGCAGGAAGAAAAACAGAATAAAGATAATGACAAATGGGATGATGGTCGTCAGGAACGTCACCCATCCGCTTGTTTCTTGCGCGGGCTCAACCTTTACGTCTGTCTTTTTCAAAGCGTTAAATATCTGGTCTGCTCCCTTTCCTTCAGGAACATGAGTCAAAAAGTATTGATCTTTGTCGTAGTTTTTCAGCTGCCCTTTTACCTCATAAACACCTCTGACAGGCTGAACCGATACGCTATCAACTTTCCCGTCATCCAGGTTTTTGATGAACGTACTGTACGACATATTTTCTGTTTTCGGATTTGAGGTCTGGAAGTAGCTCACAACCCCGATTACTACTAATAAAATAAGTAAATAAAAAATGGTATTACGGAAGACCCGATTCATTCCTTACCTCCTCCCACAGTAAGCACAACTATGTTCAATAGTACCATAGAAAATCATTCCAATACAAACAATAACCATCTCGGAAGCAGGCTGCCGATCAGCTTTCATAAACTGCCGGTTTTAACACTCCGATATAAGGCAGATTGCGATAGCGCTCAGCATAATCAAGTCCGTAACCCACTACAAACGCGTCAGGAACTTCAAAACCGACAAAGTCTGCTTTGATGTCCGCTTTTCTTCCGCTCGGTTTATCCAAAAGGGTAACAATCTTAATTGATTTTGCTTTACGGTATCGGAAGAGCTCTACGAGATAACTTAAGGTTAACCCACTGTCGATGATATCTTCAATAATTAAGATGTCCCGGCCCTCTACAGATGTATCCAAATCTTTAATGATTTTTACTTCTCCAGAAGAAACCGTAGAATTTCCGTAGCTTGATACATCCATGAAATCCATTTCCAAATATGTATCAATATGCTTGATAAGATCCGCCATAAAAGGAAGTGCTCCTTTTAACACACCGATTGCCAACGGAAATGTATCTTGATACTCGCTCGTTAATTCTGCACCTAACTCTTTTACTTTCTTTTGTATCTCTTCCTCTGAGATCAGTACTTTCTCGATATCATGTTTCATCATGATTTTGCTTGCCCCCTACACTTTTCATGCTGTCTATATTGTAATACAATGCGGTCGCTGTTTGGAATCACAAGATCTTCAAAAATTGATTTTTTCAAGCCAGGTATCCAGATAATTTCACCGCTTGCGTCCGTCACAATCGGCCAGTTGTCTCTTTCTTGGAGAGGCAATTTCTTATCAATAAATATATCCTTTACCTTTTTTGAGCCGTTCATCCCTTTTAGTTTGATCCGGTCTCCAGCTTTTCTCGTCCGGATTGTTAAGGGAAATCGCACCTTTTTTTCACTTGTGATAAAAACAGCATTCCCATGTTCTTCAGGCGAGTCCGCATAATGCCTTGCCTCTATCAGATATCCATTAGGGAGCACTGCCGTTTCATCAGCAGCTCCGCTAATTTGGTATTCAAAGGGAACATTTTTGCACTGCCATTGTTCAAATGTAAACAAACATGTCTGATATGATTTGACCACCTTCAGCCCTTTCGGAAAGTCCAGTACTCCTGAAGGACCGCCATTTTCCGCCCAATCGAGAAACTGCTGAATGTGATGGGCTGAAAAGGATGATGGAACGTTTTCATAAAGATAGTTTAATATTAGTTGAACTCCTCTTCTTTGTAAAGGCATCGGGAGGGCAAGCAATTGAGAGGAATTGATTTCAACTGATGTATTAGACTGGCTTGTGATTACTTTATTCATTTCATCTTTCGTTAATGACTGTAAGAATTGCTCATCTTCCGTCAGTGCTTCACTCACTTTCTGAAACCTTTTATGCACATCCGGAGATTCCTGCTTCAAAAACGGGAGCACTGTTTTTCTGAATCTGTTTCTTGTGTAGTCATCTTTGGCGTTGCTTTCATCCGTCCGGTAGCTCAAGCCGTTTTCACGGCAATAGTGAAGGATCTCTTCCTTTGTAATGGTTAAGAACGGCCTGATGATCCGCCCCGTGCCAAAACGTCTAACCGGCTGCATTCCCGCAAGTCCCGTTCCAAGCGTACCCTTAGCCAGTTTCATAAGCATTGTTTCAACCTGATCATCACCATGATGCGCAAGAGCTAGATAGTCCGCTTGGTGCTTCGACATGATTTCCTCAAAAAACTGGTAGCGGCAATCGCGTGCTGCAGCCTGCTTATTGAGTCCTTTTTCCTGTGCATATGCGGTTACATTGATTTGAGCCGTTTCGCACACGAGCTGTTCAGCTTTACAATAAGCTTGGACAAAACGCATGTCCTCCTCGGATTCCGCACCTCTGAACCGATGGTCAACGTGAGCTGCAATAACATTCGCTGAACGGCCGCATAACGTATGCAACGCGTGAAGAAGAGCCATTGAGTCCGGACCGCCGGAAACGCCTACAATGATTGTCGCCCCTTTTAACGTAAGATTGTGTTTGTTTAAAAAATCTTTGACACTTTTCACAATGTCCTCCTCACAATGAGCAGGTATTTTAAAGATATTCATATCCTAACACTTTCAACCCCTCCAAGCAAAGAAGAAGCATAGGCTCTGCAGTTTGCGCCATTCAGATTAAGAAAAAGATAATATAGGCGAAATAAAGCGCTAAAACACTGATCACGATAAGCGTTGTTTCAAATAACCCCCCCGACTTAGCCGGTTTCTGTTTTGGGGTATATCGCGTCTTCGTTATTTTTCCTTGGCGCGGTTTTTGCTGTCTTTGTCGTGTGGCAGGCTGCGGTGATGCTTTTATAGGCTGTTTTCTTTGTGCTGCTTTTTGCCCCGCGTCTAGCATATCCTTTTTCATTTCATCTGCGGATTGATAATCTCCGTTCAAGGCTGAAAAAAGCACTTTTTTATACTTATGAAGCAGCGGGTTTCCTTCGATGAGAGACCTAAGCTGTTCTTTGGGCTGGTTCGTTTTCTTAAATTCTTTTTTATGCACACTGTTGATCATAATCATGGCAACTGCGAACAGATCATAGGATGGCTCTGCCTTTCTTGTTCCATACCCCCAATAGCCTCTGTCATAAAACTCCGTATACTCTTTTATCGCCCGGCCTTCCTTTGTCGTGCCGCCCACATCAATGCAGCGGATCCTTGCGGGCGGACCAGTTACGATCAGATTATCAGGTTTAAGATCGCCGAATATCCATCCTTGCTGGTGAAGCACCGATAAGCTGGATAACAGCTGAATCATTAATACCGGTATCCACTCTGCTCCTTTATCACTGACATACTTCAAAAGCAGCGGCCCTTTTATGTATTCCATTGCATAAAATGAAACTTTCGTATTGGTACTGGGAATATAGGCATCATCCGTATCAAAAAAAGAAGGCCCCATCGTAACGGACTGGGCCTTTGAGAAAGATTTCAAGACATTCACTTCAGAAGTAATAGACAGGCTGTCATCACTCACCTTTAAGGCAACATGTCCATCTGATGCTTCTGCCAAATACACAATTCCATTGGCCCCTTTACCAAGCTGTTTACGCAATGTATAAGTGTTTCCATTCCACTTGCCTTTGATTGTCGTACCCGGCTTGAGGCTACATGCCAAACTCGTCAAAGCGTCGTTCATCATCTGCCAGCATGCCCCTTCTTGAGCGTATTTTTTCAAACTGCAGTGTCGCTTCACGAATCGCCGGACCTGTCGGCGTGATGCCGCCTGTCGAAAGCTTTGCAAAGAGTGTGGAAAGAGATTGCAGCTTCGGTGTCCAGTTCAGCACAAGCTCGACCTCTTGTTTTTTCCCGGGAAATATACACATCGCAAATTCGTTATTCCCGATTCGGGAATTGAGGCTTACAGACAAATCAATCAGCGCCTCTTTTACTGTTGGAAGCTTTGGCGCCATACTTGCACTTGTATCAACAAGAACCAAAACCTGAAGATGCACCGTTTCTCCAAGCTCGTCTACCACTTCCATGACTTCGCCGCGTTTTTCCGGAGAAAGCTCTTCCATTTCCACATTCTTTCCGAGAATCTGTTTCAGTTCTTGATTGACTACACCTTGTAAGGTTTGCGTCATCGCTTTTTTTGTTACCATTTGAACAGTTTGTGAAAGCTGAGATGCATAAACGACTTGGTGCACGCCTCCGCCGGCAAGTGCAATCCCTTCGACTTCCTTCATTGCCTCAGGGTCAATTTGATTTTCTTCCATTATACCAATGACATTTACCGTAATCCCCTGCTCTTTAGCAAAAGCAGCCATTGCAAGCGGGTCTTCCCCATGGTTTGAGCAGCCATCCGTTATCAGCAAAATTTGATTTAAATGTCCGTTGTTCACATTCATTCCTCCTGGAGAATACGAGGATTCTCAGATTCATATATTCCCATCTTCGCCAGAAGAAATTTGATTTATACGGAAGCGTTATGAAATTTCTTGTTTGTTTTGAAAGATTGCCGGAACAGGAATGGATGCCCACTTCGGTGTATTGTGATCAATCCGGACGACAACAACAGTCATATCGTCCTCAATTTGGCCGGATCTTGTGCGGATGACTTCTTCCATAAGCAAATCGGCAATCTCCTGCGGGTCATTTGTTTTCAACCCTTTCATTTTACGTTTCATCCATAAGTCGTGATTTTCCACATGCTTAGGCCCCTCAAAAATGCCATCACTCATCATAATTAAGAGGTCACCCGCTTTCAGCTGTTCACTCACAACCTCCACATCAAATTCATTAATAATACCGATTGGCAGATTGCTCGCTTGAACTTTCATGACCTGGTCACCCCGTTTGATAAAGCTAGGCGTCGATCCAACCTTCAAAAATTTACAGCTGGCATCTTGAAGATCGATAATAGATAGGTCAAGCGTGGAATATATTTCGTCAGTTGTCCTTAGAGACAGTATGCTGTTGATCGTTTTAATTGCTATTTTTTCATCAATTCCCGATTCAAGGATTTTTTCAAGAAGCTTGATCGTTTCATTGCTTTCAAAGTGCGCTCTTGCGCCATTGCCCATTCCGTCACTGATTGCTGCAGCATATTTTCTGGCTCCAAGCTCCATCATGCTGTAACTGTCGCCGGAGACAAGGCCGCCGCCCTTCGCAGCGTGAGCAGCTCCCGTGGACACCCTGTATGATTTTGTTGATCCAAAGGCGACATGGCTGTATCCATTCGGATGCGGAGAGTGCTGTTCGGCTTTCACAAGAATTTGTTCTTCCAGAATGTCAGACAGCATAGGGGCAATGATTTTTTCACTTTCTCCATGTCCGCTGAACGGAATGGTCATTTCAATATCTATATTTCCTTGTTCAAGGCTATAGATCTCGACATGCTGAATCTCAATTCCGAAATGTTGAAGCGCCTCTATGATTTGCTCTTCCTGTAGAAAGTGCTGTTCTCGCTCTCTTTTTATTTCCCGAGAAAAGTCGGCCATGACTTCAGAAACGCCTAAAAGCTGTTCAGCAACAAGGCGCCTGCTGTCTTGGACTTTTTTCTTGAGTGTCAAATGGGCATGATGATGTGCGAGCTCATCCTCAATCAGCTCTTCAACCTGCTTGGATTTAGAACAATACTGTTGAAACTCTTTTTTCAGCCTTCGGTTTGATGCATATTCTTTTTCCTCTGTTTCAAGCATAACTTGTTTCATTAAATCATATGTTTTATCAAAGTTCTGTACCCAGCACCTGTTTTTCTTGTAGCACGTCTGACAGGAATGCTCCGTGATTTTGCTTAAGAACAGATCAACTTCGCTGTCATCTGTCTGTTCGTCTGATGCTTGGTAAAAGGTTGCAAAGCTTTCAGACAGCGCGTGAAATACATTGGAGAACTGGTCTACCTTCTGAGCAGTGACATCTCGGATTTTTCTAGCGTATTGCTGTTGCTCTTGAAGATGCTCGACAGTTCCCGGAATATATCTCGCCACTTTCCTTGTAATAGATTGAGGTGTGAGCAAAAACAGGCCGACTGCGATTAATGACTCATAGAGCGTTGTCATCAGACCGGCAGAGCCTTCACCATATAAAGATATAAGAAGTGATCCAACGATCAGACCGATTGCTGCACCCGCTTTTTTCCCTTCCTTCAGCAAACCACCCAATAAACCGGAAAAAGCAAGCAGACTCATTTGATATAGGTTTCCGATATTCGCCAAGCCAAGAATCAGGCCGGTCACAACACCAACCGTACAGCCGATGCTTGCTCCGCCAATAAAGGAAAAACTCAATACAACATAACGAGCCAATATATGTTCTGCCTGCATCCCTTGGTAGGACAAGCCGGCCAGCCCCGTTAAAACAGAGGCAATAAGAATCATAAAGCAAATGATTTCCTCTATTTTTAATGATTGTTTCACTTTTTTCACAGTAAAAATCGGAAGGCTCTGAAGGAAAATCAGTGTTAAGATAAACGACAGTCCAGCCTCAACGATAGCCATTACATAATCATAGGTTGTAAATACGCCATTTTGGGCATAAACAAACCCGGCTCTTGCTGCAGCCATCGAGAAGAACACGACAATCGGGAGCGCTTTAACACGATCGTCGGTAATGAAGGCAGCCACTTTAGAAAATACGAAGAATGCCAGCAATGCCGCCAGTATGAGCAATGAGTGCTTTGGAGATATGGTCAGCGCACCTGCAAGCACAGCCAAAACCGCATAAAACGCTTTGTCTCTTCTGATGAGAAGCATCGCTCCAAAGAAAGGAAGTGCGAAAGGAAGCACCTCGGATAATATGAAAGCCCGTCCAAGCAAAAATCCGATAACAACATAAATGAATCCTTTATAGAAAAACAGTGAATGCAAATGATGAGTCACCAGCTTCGTGCCCCTGTTAAAAAACGATTGGAGTTTTTCCAAAGCTTGTCCCGCCATTGGCCCGTTCACTCTTCTTTCTGCTTTTTCCATTCCTCTCATCTCCCACCTGTTATATTCGTTGCCTGTCATTATAGCGAAAGCACAGATAGGATTTTGTCAAAAGAAGGTAACAATACCAAAGAAATCTTCGACGGTTTCTGCCTTGATATTCGTTTATGAAAAGAATTTCCGGAATGTTGTCTAAAAATGAAAAAAATCGGCTTCTGCAAGAGAAACCGATTTTTTAGGATGACCCGTACGGGATTCGAACCCGTGTTACCGCCGTGAAAGGGCGGTGTCTTAACCGCTTGACCAACGGGCCAAACAAATATGGTAGCGGCGGAGGGGATCGAACCCCCGACCTCACGGGTATGAACCGTACGCTCTAGCCAGCTGAGCTACACCGCCATATTGTTTTGTGCTTCTAAGCACAAGTTATATAATACAAAGGTTTGTCTCTTTCGTCAACAGAAACTTTAATGTTGTAATTTTCTGACTCTTAAAGAGAATGAGGATAATAAAAAAGCATCCGTCGGGATGAACGGATGCTTCATTTATTTTATAGAAAGCAGCAAGTTATCCTCTTCTTGCTCCGCGCCCTCCACGTTTTGATTCCGTATTGCGTTTTAAAGATGACAAGCGATCTTCGCTGTCTTTTAAAAACTTATTCATTTTCTGTTCAAAAGATTCTTTCGGACGGAAATCATTTCTAGGTCTGGCTTGCGGACGGTCTTTAGCTTTTTTAATAGATAAACCAATTTTCCCGTCTTTTTCAACGTTGATGACTTTCACTTCAACTTGGTCGCCGACTTTTAAGTGGTCGTTAATGTCTTTGACATAATTATCAGCTACCTCACTAATGTGAACGAGACCGGTTGAGCCTCCAGGCAATTCAACAAATGCTCCAAAATTTGTAATACCTGTAATTTTCCCTTGCAACTTGCTGCCAACTTCAATCGACATAAAAAAAGTGCTCCTCCTTAGGCTTATAAAAAGATCGTTTGCTTAATTATACCTAAATAAAAATTTAAGTGTCAACAAGGCTACTTGCTCTTCTTCTCCACATTGAAGATAATTTCTCCGTCCCCAGACATGAATAAGTCCCTTCTGGCAAGCTCTGTGACGTAATCCTCATCCTTCAATTTGGATATTTCTTCTTTTAAATCCGTTTGTTTTGTCTTTAAACTTTTCAGTTCTTTTTCAAGCTGTTCTTTCTTTTCTTCTTTTGCACTAAGGGAAGATGTTTGAGACCAGACAGAGCTTGCCAGCACAATTGCCGTCAGGAATACTAGGGCGCCGAATACAGTTAACCGTCTGTACAGCCCTTTGCGTCTTCGTTTCTTCAGCTGATTTTGCCGTTCTACTTGTTCTTTATAGTCGTTTTGTATTTCAGTTATCGTTCGTTCCCTGGAAAAATTCAAACCAGACGGTCCTCCTTTCATTTCTTCAAAAACCGTGTAATGGTCGTTCTTATGGTTATCAATAGTTTCTTCTTCTTTTTGAGAAATCCTGCACCTTTTTCAAAATAACGTCTAAAAGTTAGACGCATTTTCACAGGAAGAAGTTTCAAACATTGTTTCGCGATAAAACGGATCGGAAAACACAGAACCATGACTATTTTATATAGACACAGCAGGAGAAAACCTATCAGGCTGTATGTTTTCTTGAATAAAAATGCCGCCAGCCAGATGATCGCTCCGCATGTCCATACAATAGGACGAAATAACACGTGCTGAATGAGTTTTTTGAAGAATTGATAAACAGAAACAACAAGGTAAATGAAGAATTTCAGTATTTTTATATAGATTCGTTTGCAAAGGCTCTGATACGTCGCAACGCCCAGCAGAACCGCTAAAAAGATGTAAATCCTGAATTCTCCCTCATTTACATGAAGCAAGACATAAAAGAAAAGCAGCCCTTGCACAATCCAGAAAAGAATATCATGAATAAATAATAGCCATCTGGCTGTTTTGGCACGAATGACAAAGAGCCGGTATGTATCAAGCGAAGCACCAAGCCAGAGACCCATACCGGACATCGCCAGCATTGTATAGAATTGTGTCGTCAGCGTCATTTAAACAACTTGCTAAAAAAACCTTTAGCTTTATCCCCTTGTTGTTCGTCTAAGTACACTAAATCAAATACCCTGCCTTTAATCGAAACAATCCCTTTTTCCACATCAAGATTTTTCATCTGCAGGTTTTGGCCTCTGACGGAGAGCATTCCCATCACCGTTTCCAGCAGGAATTCTTCGTTATCAAAACTCTCCACATGCTTAACCCCAGAAATATCTAAATGCTTCCGGCCTTTCATTGTCACATCATGTTGTTCCGGAACAGACGAAGAACCTTTTTGATCATAATATGAATTCATCTATTCAGCCCCCATATCCTCGATACTTTTAGCATTATTACTGCATTGTATGAGGTAGGGGATTTTTTTAGAACAAGCCTATTCGCCGAGTTTTTCTTCTTTTAGAATCGTGTACATGTTTGCAGCTTCTTCTTTTTTCGTCGTGTCTTTCAATTCATTAACTTGAACCGTTACAAGCTTTTGGCCGAAGCGGACCGTTAGTTCATCTCCCGGTTTTACGTCAGAGCTTGCTTTAGCTTGGTTTCCGTTAATAGAGATTCGTCCTTGGTCAGCTACTTCCTTCGCTAGTGTACGCCGTTTGATCAGCCGTGATACTTTCAAAAATTTATCTAATCTCATATCTATGATCTCCTCTCAGTTTCTTTTGCTTCATTCCACAGTTTGTCCATGTCCTCAAGGGACATATCAGCCAGCTCGACTCCCTTTTCCTTCGCTGTTTCCTCAATGTACGAGAACCGTCTCCGGAATTTGTCATTAGTCATGGTCAGCGCTTCCTCTGGCTCTATTTTGTAGAAGCGGGCTACATTCACCAGCGCGAACAAAATGTCGCCAAACTCAGCTTTAAGATTGTGTTCGTGAGGAGCTTCAGAAACCTCAGAAGAAAATTCCTTCATTTCCTCACTTACCTTTTCCCAAATATCGCTGACGTCTTCCCAGTCAAAACCGACCTTCGCTGCTTTTTTCTGCAATTTAGCAGCTTTCGAAAGAGCTGGAAGGGTTTTCGGTACGCTGTCTAGTAACGATGATTCAGACGTATTTTTTTCGGCCTTTTTTATATCTTCCCAATTGGCCAAAACATCGTTTTCATCCTGAACCTTAACATCTTTAAACACATGGGGATGTCTTCGGACCATTTTTTCACTGATTCCTTTTATGACATCATCAATTGTGAAATAACCTTCATCTTCACCAATTTGTGCGTGAAGCAAGACCTGAAGCAAAACGTCGCCAAGCTCTTCGATCATATGGTCTGTGTCTTCTTCGTCAATAGCTTCGAGAAGCTCATAACATTCTTCAATCATGTACTGCTTTAATGACTGATGCGTCTGCTTTTTATCCCACGGACATCCATTAGGTCCGCGAAGCTCTCTGATGATGCTTCGGAACGTGGAGAATTCGTGATAAAGCAGCTTCTCTTCTTTAATCGGCGGAATATACACACTTGTTAAGTTGTTCAAGGCGACATTGCGGTCCAGCTCAAATAATGGCACTGTCCTGATCTCCTCGCCACGGCTGCCTGCTGCAGTCACAATGACGACCTCATAATCATCAGGCAGCTTCTCCATCAATGTCAGCTTGACTTCAGAAGCCGTCATTTGGTCGTAAACCTGACATATGATCAGATGATGTCTGAGCTCAAGCTCATCCGCGGACAATGTGCCGGCATCCACAAATTGAAAACCTTCAATCGGGTCAATTTGCAAGGCATTGAATGTAGCATCAAGGAAACTTTGTCCCCCCGCGACTTTCACTTGAACGTTTTCCTTTTCCTGCCGCTCCGTCAGCAGCTGAACTGTTTTTTCTGCGACAAACGGATGTCCCGGCACAGCATAAACCACGTCCTCACGCCGCGCCGCTTCAAAGAGGGTATCCGCAATTTCTTCATATACCGCCTCGAACTGATCATGTTTCTCATATATATCATCAAAGAAACGGATGTTCTTCGTTTCTTTTTCAAGCTCCTCAATTAAAGGATGATCCTTGGTTCTGACATACAGCGTATCTGCCTTCGTCAGCAGCTTGTGTATACCAATTGTCAATTGGTCCATGTCTCCGGCACCAAGTCCGACGACTGTAATTTTACCCGCCATTTTGTTCTCTCCTTCTCATGAATTTGCTTAACTTGCTGCCGAATGGCACACTGTTCAGCTCTTCATCTGTAAATATTCCCAATCTCATCATACAATAAATAAACACCGCGCCACCAATGGCAACAGCAGAAAGACTCTCAATCACAGCCGCTCCTCTTCCTGTTGCAGGAAACAAGAAAGTCCAGAGACGCGTATACGCAAGCAAAACAGCTGACATCAAAAGAGCAGATCCAATAATCGGAATCAAAACGCCTCTAAGCTTATCGAGCCATTCCTTTTGCCGAAGCTGATACAAGTTAAGGCCGGCGACAGCCGCAAAGGAAGCAGCTGTCGCAAGCGATGCGCCTTCAATCCCATAGCGCGGAACCAAAAGTGTGTTTAACACCCATTTCACTGCAACACCCGCGCCCACCGCTATCGCAGGAAAAACTGTGTACCCCGCTCCCTGTAAGACTGCCGCTGCCGTTACCGCCAAGGATGCAAACAAAATGGAGCAGCTAAATACTTGTAACGCACCTGTCCCTTCTCCATTTTGAAACAGCATGATATTTACCGGCTTTAGAATGCAAATCAACCCAGCCGATGCGCCTGTACCGAGCACAAGGCATAGTTTCAAAGATGACGTGATTTTTTCTTTCATGATCTTCAGCTCTTTGTTTTTTACAGCCATAGAAATATACGGAACGAGAGACGTCGCAATGCTTACGGCAAAAACTGAGCCGAGCTGCAGCAACGGTTGTCCCCGATCATAGATCCCCTTCAGGCGTTTTGCTTCTTCGCTTGCCTCACCACCTGAAAGCAATGCATATAAATTCAAAGCATCAACAAGCTGGATAAACAAAAGCAGCAAACTGCTTACACAAATTGTAACCGAATATAAAAGCAGTTTTTTCGTCAATTCTTTTGTTGTGATGACATTTTCGTTTTGCCTATCCGTTTGGTTGTCTCTTTTCGTTTTGAACCAAAAAAACCCCAGTATTATCAATGCAACCAAACTTCCGGCAAGAGAGCCTGAAGCGGCTGCCGCTCCCGCAGTATAAAGCGAGGCTCCCTTTTTCACGAGCCAAAATGATAAACCCAAGAGCACCGCAACACGCAGAAACTGCTCTGTCATCTGTGATAAGGCTGAAGGGAGCATTTCGTGCCGCCCCTGAAAACCGCCTCTAAGCAACGCGACAAATGGGAACAGCAGAAACGCGTACGCGGTCACTTGAATTAACACGGCTAGATGCGAATCTCCCATAAAGAGTGCAATAGGAACAGCACCCAGATATAAACAAAGAAATAATAAAATACCGATTAAAGACAAAAACAACGCAGATATTTTTAATATGGTGTGATGATTTTTTTCACTATAATCATTCATCAGCTTTGAAATAATGACTGGAAATCCTGATGTGGACAGCATGACCGCAATACCAAGAAAGGGATATACCTGCTGATATATATAAAATCCAACATCGCCGACAATATTTTGAAACGGGACTCTGTAAACAGCGCTTAAAATTTTTGTGATGACGCCTGCCAGAATTAAAACAAAAGCCCCCTGCCAAATCCAATGCCGTTTAACGCCTATTGAATCGTCCATCCAAAAGCTCCTTCCCAACGTCAGGGGCAATACGGTTCACGTATTACCGCGGCACAAATAAAAACGAGGTTATTATACCACATCCCAACCCTTGGATACCTTTTTCGGCACGCATGAAAAAGAACAGCGTCCCAAGGAGAGCTGTTCTTTACATACCTATTTTCGAAGAAAGGAATAAGACCTACTGTTCCATTTGACGAGCCAAAAATCCAGCTGCTGTTTCAACGGCTTTATGCTCTACTTCGCCCATTGTCTGATCTTTTGAAAAGATCACCACAGCACCTATCGGATCACCGTTCGCCACAATTGGGCCGACAGTATAAGAATTCATGTCCTCATCAATTCCATTCACAAGCTGTACTGATTTCGCATCACTCTCAAGCACGGAGCTGCGCTGATCCATTGTTCTTTCCAGCATTTCACTGATTGACTTGTTTAAGTAATCTTTTTTGGAGCTGCCGGACACGGCAATATATACATCACGATCACAAATCAGCACTGAATGGCCGAGGCTGTCGTAAAGCGCGTCTGCATACTCCTTTGCAAAGTCTCCAAGCTCACTGATCGGAGAGTACTTTTTCAAAATCACTTCTCCGTCACGATCTACAAAAATCTCAAGCGGATCGCCTTCCCTGATTCTCAGAGTTCTTCGAATTTCTTTAGGAATCACGACCCGACCTAAGTCATCAATACGACGTACGATACCGGTTGCTTTCATCTCTGGTGCCTCTCTTTCATTTGATGGTATATACATGTGGGAAAGACCTAAAGCAGTTACTTTATGTACCTTCCGCCTCGCTTGAAATTAGTATCCGTCACATCAAATGTAATATACACCAGAGAGTAACAAAATTTACGTTGATGAAATGGTTTGCTTTTTCACATCTTTTAAGCCCTTCAGCATGCCCAGCACGGTGTCGAGCCATTCATCAGCACTACGGCCTTTCGTCTGTATGGAGATTTTGAGTTTTTTCCCTTCCATTCCCAGTCCGATTTGTCTGCCATATTGATTGCCAAGCTCAAACAGCTTCTGTCCGTCAATTTCAGCACTTGCTTCTTCAGAAATCGTCAATCTGACAGCATCTTTATCCTGCTTAATCAGCTCGACGCGTTCCTGTCTCGCATAGACCTTCATTTCTGCAACAGTAAACAAGTATTCGACTTCTTTTGGATAGTTTCCAAAGCGGTCGATCATTTCATCTTGAAGCTCATTCTTCTCTTCGATTGTCGCCACAGACCTGAAGCGTTTATACATATCAATTTTCTGTTTGCCGTCTTGAATATAAGTTTCCGGAATATACGCATCAAGCTCGACATCAATTTCTGTTTCAAACTGCTCTGTCTTCGCTGTGTCTCCTTTACGCTCCTCAATGGCCTCCTTCAGCATTTGTGAATAGAGGTCAAATCCGACCGAATCGATGAAGCCATGCTGCTGGGCACCAAGAAGATTCCCGGCTCCGCGAATCGTTAAGTCACGCATTGCGATTTTAAAACCGGAACCTAGCTCTGTGAATTCTTTAATAGCCTGCAGCCTTTTTTCAGCCACTTCTGTCAGCACTTTATCCCGGCGATACGTGAAGTACGCATACGCCACACGGTTAGAACGGCCGACACGCCCCCGCAGCTGGTAAAGCTGAGAAAGTCCCATCTTGTCGGCGTCAAATACGATCAGCGTATTGACGTTCGGGATGTCCACGCCAGTTTCGATAATGGTTGTGCTGACGAGAACGTCTGATTCTCCTTCAAGGAAACTTAGCATAACGGTTTCTAATTCATTTTCTGTCATTTTCCCATGCGCATATGCTACCTTCGCGTCAGGGACTAGCATTGAAATTTCATCCGCTTTCCGCTCAATGTCCTCTACCCGGTTGTACAAGAAATAGACCTGGCCTCCGCGTGCAAGCTCACGTTCAATCGCCTCTCTGACAAGAGCGCCGTTATATTCCACAACATACGTCTGTACAGGGAAGCGATTTTCCGGCGGAGTCTCGATGACTGAAAGGTCCCTTACGCCAAGCATAGACATATGCAGCGTACGCGGAATCGGTGTTGCTGTTAACGTTAATACATCAACATTGGCTTTTATTTGCTTGATCTTTTCTTTATGGGTTACACCGAAACGCTGCTCTTCATCAATGATGAGGAGCCCTAAGTCTTTATACACGACATCCTTTGATAGCAGCCGATGCGTCCCGATGACGATATCAACCGTTCCGTTTTTCAGCCCTTTGATTGTTTCGTTTGCTTCTTTTCGCGTTCTGAACCTACTGAGAAGGCCGATATTAATCGGATAGTCCTGGAAGCGCTCTTTTATGGTTTCATAGTGCTGCTGTGCCAAAATGGTTGTCGGAACGAGCAGAGCTACCTGCTTTCCGTCACCGATCGCCTTAAACGCGGCACGTATGGCAACCTCTGTTTTACCGTAGCCCACATCTCCGCACAGCAAGCGGTCCATCGGACGTTCTCTTTCCATGTCTTTTTTGATTTCGTGAATCGAACGGAGCTGATCCTCAGTCTCTTGATAAGGGAAAGCCGATTCGAATTCACGCTGCATCTCATGGTCAGGAGAAAACGCATAGCCCTTGCTCGCTTCTCTTTCGGCATACAGCTTAATTAAGTCGTCAGCAATATCCTGAACGGATGTCTCTACTTTTTTCTTGACCCGCTTCCATTCACTTCCGCCTAATTTATACAGCTTTGGCTCTTTTCCTTCGGAGCCAACATATTTTTGGACCTGATCAATTTGTTCTACAGGGACGTAAAGCTTGTCACTGCCCTGATAATGTATATTTAAATAGTCTTTATGAATGCCGTTGATTTCAAGAGTTTCGATCCCCAGGTATTTTCCGATCCCGTGATTAATATGAACGACATAATCTCCAATTTGAAGCTCAGAATAGCTTTTGATGCGCTCTGCATTG
Source organism: Bacillus sp. PS95 (assembly GCF_037963565.1). Lineage (NCBI taxonomy): Bacteria > Bacillati > Bacillota > Bacilli > Caryophanales > Bacillaceae > Bacillus > Bacillus sp. PS95. The sequence continues at coordinate 61,346 of NZ_CP150160.1, read as the reverse complement.
GTAAGCTTCTGTTTTCGCGGCTTCTTCTTTACACGGTTTTTGAACAGTTCTTCTTCCGTAATAACGGCAAGCTTCATTAACGGCAGCTCAAATCCCGATTGGAGCTCGCCTTCCATGATATAGACCTGTCCCTGAACAAGCGCTTTTTTGCTGTCTGTCATGGCAGCCTCGATATCATAATCAGCCAAAACAGATGACAATTTCTGTGTACGTTCCTTGTTTGCTCCTAAGAACACAACAGTGAAATTTGATTTTTTAAAACGCTCCATTTCGCCCGCAAGCACGTTCATTTGGCCATGGAAACTCTGCATTTGCCGGCCTGACACATTGACGATATTTTGCGGGCTCGTATGGTGTACATGCCGCAAAAATAAAGAGTAGTACAGCAGAGGCCGTTTTTGCTCAACCACTATTTTTTGGAAGCTGAATGACAAACGAATGTCATGCAAAATCTTCCCTTCCTCAAGAAGATTTGTTATAAACTCCGCTTCTTCTTTTTGAAGCTGTTCTTCCATCTCATGAATCCGACTGACTTCATCCAAAATCAGAAGTGTATTATCAGGTGTATAATCTAGTAAACTAGCAGGCTTTTCATAGAAATATGAGAGATACTTCACGAGCTCCTGATCTGTCTGGCCTTCAGACAAGCGTTCTTTATCGTGAGAAATATTCGCATGAAGTATTTCTTTTTGTTTGTCAGCCTTTAATTTTTTCAAGCTCGCGGCAAGACCACTATCGATTTTCTCCATCGCCCGCGCTTTTTCTTCCGGTCTGATAATTAATTCCTTCGCGGGACCGATATTGATCGAGGTAAGGGTCTCAATTGACCGCTGATCATCTGAATTAAAGCTGCGGATTGAATCCACCTCGGTGTCAAAAAGTTCAATTCTCACCGGATTCTCTGAAGTCAACGGATAAATGTCAATGATTCCCCCGCGAATACTGAATTCCCCGGGCGCAGAAACCATATCAGACCGCTCATACCCTACCTCTACCAGCCGTGAGGCAAGCTGGTCAGGTTCAATATCATGGCCTACTTGAATGAGCATCTGGCTGCTTTTCCACACCTCAACAGGCGGCAGCATTCTTCTGATTGCAGCTACCGGAGCAACGACAATTGGCGCTTCTCCATTCGTTAGTCTATTAATGACTTCTAATCGCTGCGCCCGCAATTCAGGGCTTGCAACTGCGATTTCTGATGAAATGAGTTCATTGACGGGGTACAAAAGGACAGACCGATCCTCTAGAAGTGAAGTCAGATCATCTGTTACTTTCTGGGCTTGATATAAGTTATGGGTGATGAGAAAGATAGGCTTATTCGTTTCATTAGCCAGAGCAGAAGTAAAAACAGAACGCGCGGAACCCGACAGACCCGCGAGCAGCTGTTCCTTCAGGCCCTCGTGTAAACCGTTGATGATGGATTTAAAGTCATCGCTTTCTTTTATAAAGGTTTGAATGTTGTCCATATGGCCCCTCCTCTCTGTTTCCTGCGAGAACAGAAAAACGCTTTGGTCTAGTGTCTACACCAAAGCTTTTTATTGAATAAATGTGTGATATTCGTGGTAATGCGGATTTCGGTCAAGCGCCTCTTGGCAGTCTTCACATATCGTCAAAACATGGACATCTCCATTTTCTTTATAAGAAATCATATCGTTTCTTTCCTCATTTGTTAAGTGCTGAAATCCAAGTGAGTCTGTCGATACCATTGAAGATTCGAGACTGCCTACTTTCACTCCGCAATGACGACAATAATAATGCAAAGCCATACAAGGGACCTCCTGATGAAAAAGTCATTTTGGTGTAGTATGGACTTTGTTGTTACATTTTATACCTTTGCGTTAAATTCGTTCATGACTTCTAAAAACGGTTTACTCAAAGAAGCCTCACAAGCCTTCACAGATTTATCAACCGCTTCTTCGATCTCAGGTGCCTCCTCCTTGGTAAAGGAGCCTAACACATAATCAACGACCTTCATGCCGTTTACAGGCCGGCCGATTCCGATGCGGACACGGTCAAACTCGGATGTTCCAAGATGCTGGATCAGTGATTTGATGCCATTGTGCCCTCCGGCGCTTCCTTTCGTTCTTAAACGGATCTTGCCAGTCGGAAGGTCAAGGTCGTCGTAAATGACTGTCAAATCTTCGTTATCGACATCATAGTAGTCCATTAAAGGCCGCAAACATTCTCCTGATAAATTCATATATGTAAGCGGTTTAACAAGTAGAACCTTTTTGCCAGAAACAAATCCGGTTCCGTATAATCCGTTAAATTTATTTTGATTCAGCTCTATATTCCATTCCTTTGCAAGCTGATCTATCACCATAAATCCGACATTATGCCGTGTGTTTTCATAGTTCTTCCCCGGGTTTCCGAGACCGGCAATCACAAGCATGGCGAATCCTCCCTTAGTCACATAACTCCCGTCTTCATAAACGGGCTATAATTCTTCTCATTCTAGCACAAAAGACGTAACCGCGGGAGGGTTACGCCTTAAGCTATTATTGTTCGTTTTCACCTTCTGGCTGAGCATCGGCAGATTCCTCTTCATCGACCTCAGCTGCTTCCTGCTGCTGCGGAGGAAGGATTGAAGCCACAACCTCATCTGATTCATGATTAAAGGAGTAGTCACCGCCAGCAGGCAAATCTGCAATCGTCAGTACTTCATTTACATCGAGGCTTGAAATATCAGCCTCAATCGTTTGCGGAATGGCTTTTGGCTTGGCCTTTACAGTAAGTGCATATAACGGCTGCTGCAGTACGCCTCCGTTTTTCACTCCAATGGCTTCTCCGGTCAGATGAATCGGAACTTCCACTTCAATGTCCTCACTCATATTAACTACTTGAAAATCAGCATGAGTGATTTCATTTTTCAGCGGGTTCGTCTGCAGGTCTGTTACCATGACGGAGTGTTTTTCTCCGCTGACCTCAAGCGTAATGACTGCATTTTTGCCTTCGTCCCTCAGCGTTTTGATGAGCTCCACACTGTCTAATGACACAGGTTTGTTGCCCGTATCCTTCCCATATATGATACCTGGAACATGTCCTGAAGTACGGATATTCCGAAGAGACGAACGAGTAAAGTCCGTTCTTTCTTTTGCCGTTAAAGTTGCCATATTCAGCACCATCCTATTGTCGTTTTAGTTGTCCTATTACAAACAATACCCATAACGATAAGGATTTAAACCTCGAAAAATGGTTTAGCTGAACAGATAGCTGACTGATTGCTGCTCATGAACGCGAATAATCGCTTCGGCCAGAAGCGGTCCGACTGAAAGCTGCTTAAAGCGTTCAATTTTCTTTTCTTCAGGAAGCTTGATGCTGTTTGTCACAACAAGCTCTTTAATTGTTGAATTATTAATCCGTTCAACCGCAGGGCCTGATAGTACAGGGTGTGTACAGCATGCATATACTTCTTTCGCTCCGTTTTCAACGAGCGCATTAGCAGCAAGTGTAATCGTACCTGCAGTATCAATAATGTCATCGATGAGGATAGCAGTCTTCCCTTCGATGTTACCTACAATATTCATGACTTCCGCCACGTTTGGACGCGGACGGCGTTTATCGATAATCGCAATTGGCGCTTTTAGTCGGTCAGCCAGTTTGCGGGCACGTGTCACACCGCCATGGTCTGGTGAAACAATGACGATATCTTCAAGATTTTTGCCTTCAAAATATTCTCCTAAAATCGGAACACCCATTAAGTGGTCAATCGGTATATCAAAGAATCCTTGAATTTGCGGCGCATGCAGGTCAAGTGCAATCACACGAGTCGCACCGGCTGTTTCAAGCAGGTTAGCGAAAAGTTTAGCTGTGATTGGCTCACGGGATCTTGCTTTTCTGTCTTGACGCGCATAACCGTAATAAGGAATAACAATGTTAATCGTTTTTGCAGAAGCGCGTTTTAACGCATCTACCATAATCAGCAGTTCCATAATATGCTCGTTAACGGGGTCACTTGTAGACTGGATGATGTAACAATCACATCCGCGAATACTTTCTTCGATATTAATTTGGACTTCCCCGTCACTAAATCTTGTGACAGAACATTTCCCTAATTGAACTCCAACTATATCTGCGATTTCTTTTGCAAGCTCTGGATTCGAATTCAAAGAAAAAATCTTTAAATTCTTATCTCCGTATTGATTAGACATGGATAAACCTCCGAATTTAGGATTATTTTTTATGAATATTTTTCACATAATCGTCTTTATTTACTTGTCTCGCTCTGGCAATAGCAAGTGCTTTTCCAGGTACATCTTCCGTAACAGTTGAACCTGCCGCCACATAAGCGCCTTCTCCGACTGTGACAGGGGCAACCAAGTTGGAATTGCAGCCGATAAACGCGCCATCTTCAATTTTTGTCAAATACTTATTCTTTCCATCATAATTGACAGTAATTGAACCGCAGCCCAGGTTTACATCAGTGCCTACCTCAGCATCGCCGACATAGCTTAGATGAGATGCCTTGCTTCGGTCTCCGAATTGAGTCTTTTTAATTTCTACAAAATTCCCGATCTTCACTTCATTCCCGATGACAGAATCAGGTCTGATGTGAGCAAAAGGTCCTATGTTTACATCATTCCCCACTTTACTGTGATTGACTACCGATTGTTTAATAACCGTACGGCTGCCAATGGCACTATTCATAATCTCCGTATGAGGGCCAATAATCGTATCTTCTCCGATTTGCACCTCACCTTTAATCACAGTTCCAGGGTAAATCACAGTATCGCTTCCGATAACAGCGTCAGGAGAAATATACGTATTCATCGGGTCAATCAACGTCACGCCATTTTGCATATGCCGTTTATTAATACGCTCTTTCATAAATTGTTCTGCCTGAGAAAGAGCAACTCTATCATTAACTCCGAGCGTTTCTTGGAAATTACCAGTCTGGTAAGCGGCAACAGTTTCGCCTTCATTTTTAAGAATCTCTATGACATCCGGCAAATAATACTCGCCTTGGGCATTATCATTAGACACCTGATCAATAGCCCGAAATAGCGCTTCATTGTCAAAACAATACGTACCGGTGTTGATCTCAGTTACAAGACGTTCTTCTTCAGAGGCGTCCTTATGCTCAACGATTTTTTGAACCGCTCCGTTTTCGCTGCGAATAATGCGGCCGTATCCGGTTGGATCTTCTGCAACCGCAGTTAAAATCGTAGCTTTCGCTTCTCTTTGTGTATGTTCTTTCAGCATCTGTTCCATCGTCTCTGCTGTCAAAAGCGGCGTATCTCCGCAAATGACAATCGTGACGCCTTTTTCGTCAGCAAGAAATGGCTGTGCCTGTTTTACAGCATGAGCAGTGCCAAGCTGTTCTGCTTGAAGCGCGTACTCGCTTTTATCACCAAGCTGCTTTTTCACTTCTTCCGCACCATGTCCGACAATCGTGACAAGCTTTGATAAAGATAATTTTAAGGCTTCGTCCACGACGTGCTCTACCATAGGCTTACCGCAAACTGGATGAAGGACTTTATAAAGCTTCGATTTCATTCTCGTTCCTTGTCCAGCCGCTAAAACAACTGCAAACCGCTTATCCATTTATTGGCCTCCAATATCCCTTTTATCCATAGAAAAATATATCCTAAATATCTTCTGATTTCAAGGAGACTTCATGAAGTGCAAGAATTTTCTATTGAGTGCAACTAAGTTTGAAAAATCTGAATTAAAAAAGGACCGCCGGCAAAAGGCTTATGTCAGCCCTTTCAGCAGTCCTTGCTTTTTGGTTATTTTTTAAGAAGCTCCAGCTTCTTCGAATTCTAATGCTTCAGTGTCACCCAGACGATGATACTCATTTAACACGGCATCTTGAATCTTTCCTCGCGTGCTTGAATTAATAGGATGAGCAATATCGCGGAACTCTCCATCAGGGGTGCGTTTACTCGGCATCGCAACGAAAAGACCATTGTTTCCATCAATCACACGAATATCATGTACAACAAATTCGTGATCCAGCGTGATGGATGCAATCGCTCTCATGCGACCATCGGTATTCACGCGGCGTAATCTTACGTCAGTAACTTCCACAGTAGTTCACCACCTTTTCCCTATATAAAAGCATTAGTGTATCAATTCCACGATTTTTTCTGAAATCCTGCTCGTTTTTAAAATATTTTTTGAAAAAATAGGATATAGTTACACAATTAGGTCATAAAGCTTTCATTTCGGGCATAAGGTAAATAAAAAAGTGATCCCGGGCTCTCCCAGAATCACTTTTCTTATTATTTCACCAGTGCAATAACTTCGATCTCGACTAACGCATCCTTCGGGAGTCTCGCGACTTCAACACAAGATCTCGCCGGTTTGTGAGTGTCAAAGTATTGTCCGTACACTTCGTTTACTTCCGCAAACTGTTCCATATCCGCGATAAATACAGTTGCTTTTACAACTGTTTCAAAAGAAGCACCCGCTTCTTCCAGAACCGCCTTTAAATTGCTGAATACTTGATGAGTCTGCTCCTTAATATCGCCGTTCACCATTTCGCCTGAAGGAGTCAAAGGGATTTGGCCTGAGCTGTAAAACATATTGTTGACGATAATCCCTTGTGAATAAGGTCCGATTGCCGCTGGGGCATGTTTTGTGTGGACTGCTTTTGTCATGATTCTGTCTCTCCATTCTTTAAAAGATTGTCTTTAAAAAAACGCAGAAAATTGCCATTCTGAATTTCAATGGACTTCTCTTTCATGTTGATGGTTGAAAGAGTAAGAAGTGACATATATTCGTCAACAAGACGTTCATCTACTCCTTCGGCTTCAACTAAGACGCCGATTCCCGCCACATTTGCGTTAAACTCATCCAACAGGTTAATCATACCATTAATGGTGCCGCCTGCTTTCATAAAGTCATCAATAATGAGTACGTTTGAACCCGTTTTCATGCTTCTTTTCGCAAGTGACATTGTTTGAATGCGGTTTGAGGAGCCTGAAACGTAATTAATGCTGACTGTGGAGCCCTCTGTTACCTTATTGTCTTTACGAACGATCACAACAGGCACATTCAAATAGCTTGCAGCTGCATACGCAAGAGGGATGCCTTTCGTGGCAACGGTCATGACAACATCAATTTCGCGTTCTGCAAACACGGAAGCAAACAGCTTCCCTACCTTGGAGAGTACAGATGGCTTTCCTAAGATATCCGTTAAATATACATAACCGCCCGGAAGGATACGCTCAGGATTTGCCAGCGACTGTCCAAGTGTCTGCACAAACTCTTCAGCTTCAGCCTGCTTCATTTTCGGAATATATTTAACGCCTCCGGCAGCCCCGGGAACAGTAAGCAAAGTACCAATCCCCTGCTGTTCAAAGGTTTGTTTAATAATTGTTAAATCTTCACTGATCGATGATTTTGCAGATTCATACCGCTCAGAGAAAAAGGTTAGCGGTATTAACTCGTGCGGATGGGTTAACAAATAATTTGTTAAGTCCACCAATCTGCCGCTGCGACGAAACTTCATGAACTTACCCCCAAAATCCGAATATTTTAAGATCAATATAACTTAACATACGGATTTAATCAAGAGCGTTCTGTTCGCCGATCATTCTCACCGCATAAACTTGATCGCAGAAGCCTCTTAACCCGTTATAAATTCTCTGCACCTTCGACTCATACTGAACCAGTCCAAACACTGTCGGGCCGCTCCCGCTCATTAACACGGCATCTGCACCAAAGCGTTTCATCTGGTTTTTGATCATTGCAACTTCAGGATGCATATCGAGCGTAACAGATTCAAGCACATTGCCTAAACGGCTGCACATCTTCTGAAAACTCTTCTCTTCTATCGCCTCGATCATGCCTTGTACATCGGGATGCTCTATACCATCCAGTTTCAGCGCTCTGTACACTTCAGCAGTTGAAACACCGATTGTCGGCTTCGCTAAAATGACCCAGCAGTGCGGAGGCGTGCTGATATGTTTAATTTTCTCGCCGCGCCCTGTTGCTAATGCAGTTCCGCCATAGACACAAAATGAAACGTCAGAGCCAATTTCCGCTCCAAGCTCAGCAAGCGTTTCCGCGGACAGATTTAAATTCCACAGTCTGTTCAGCCCTCTGAGTGTCGCCGCCGCATCACTGCTTCCGCCGGCAAGACCGGCAGCCACCGGAATTACCTTCGTAATCATGATGGAAACTCCCTTTTTCACGTTGTATCTGTCCTTGATCAGCTTGGCAGCCTGATAAGCTAAGTTTCTTTGGTCATCAGGCACAAATCGGTTGTGGGAGGAAACCCTCACTTCATCCTCTGCAAGCTCCGTCAATTCAATTCGATCAGCTAAATCAATTGTCGTCATGATCATTTCGACTTCATGATAGCCATCCGGGCGTTTTCGGGTGACGTCAAGTGACAGATTGATCTTAGCTGGCGCTTTTTCTAAAATACGCATAGCTTTCACCTACTTCTCCATCTAAACATAAGTATGAACATTGTATCACATTTGAAGTACAGGATGAACATATCCATATTCAGCCCATTATGTATTTATATCCAAAATAAAAAAACCAGGGAACAGCACGTCCCCCGGGTCACATCCTTATCGGTTATTCTGATTCTGAGCCATTTGCTGTTCGGCGATTTCAATAGCGCGCTTTACCATGTTACCGGCATCGCGAGCCCGAATTTCGCCCCAGCCGCCATTTTTTACTGTGTCATAAAAACCAAGGTCTTTAGCCAGCTCATATTTAAACTCATCTGACATAACTCCACGACGTCTGCCCAAACGAAACAACCCCTTTTTTAGAAGTGATAGCCATTCGTGCACGTCACGATAATATGTGACTGTTTTATCTTTTGTTAAATCAGATGGAACTTTCGTTTAAATTACTGGAAACCAAAAAAGGGCAAAACAAAAAGCAGTAAACAAAAGGTTCACTGCCCGTTAAAATGCCACTGAGCTTGCGGCGTCATCATTAAATGTCAGCTCAACAGTCTCAGTCAAAATATCAGCATAACTGTATGAAACTCTTTCAAACGAGTTCTCGTCTTGATCTAGTTGTATCACAAAAACAGAAGGGTACGTCTCAGCTAAAATGCCCGAACGCTCAATCGTTTTTCGGCGGCCACCGTTTGCTTTTAACGTCAGCCTTTTACCTAAATTCCCATCAAGCGATCTTTTAATATCGGACAACGTCTTCGCCATTGCATCCACCTCACTACATTTATTGTACAACACGAGCCCATTTTTGTCAAATAAAATTTAAATTATATCAACGTTAATAAGACGTTGTCAATAAAATTATTTTGACAAAATTCTATGATTCCTCAATTATGTTCCGCAAGTTTCGGTAAATTATGTATCATTATGTAAAATAAAAAACCCGCATAGCTCTCCTATGCAGGTTTTCAACTGTTAATTGGACTTATAAGGCATACCAATTCTCAGAACTCCTCTTGTTTCAATACCTCCAAGCCCTTTCTCTCTTGTCAGCGTATTACGGAGCACTTCCCATACATTAATCCGTTCCATAAACGGCGTAAAGCTGATCTTCGCGACGATATATACCGGATCAAGCGCATGAATATTGACTCTTGACGGTGAACTTGCAAAATTCGCACCCGCTCTGATGAGTGATTCAAAATGGGATTGGCAGGCCCCCGCAAAAATAACAAGCTGATCTAAGTGAGGGATCTTTTTTCGGGCTGTTTGAACAGTTTCAACAAAGTGCTTAGAATGTCTGTACGCATTCAAATCATCAATACCGCCCTTTTGCTTCGAATACGCATCATGCCCTGTGATCACCAGGATATCAGGTCGATATTTGTCGAGCAATTCTTCAATAGAAGCAGACATTTTCTTTTCATGGCAATGGATGCCATAGACCGGCACTCCAATTTTTTTATAGACATTCAGGCATTTTTTCAGATATGCTTCGTCACCATCCAGATGAAGCACTTTGCCCGGCATATGGAAATAATGCTCCTGATGCTGATATTGGCTTGTCGCATAGTACTCCTGTTTTTCTCTGAGCAGTTTATAATCCTGGCGGAGCAATTCGAGCGACTCATTCATTCTGCTCTCATCTTTCTTTTTCCGCATCATCTGCTCATCCTTTTTCACTGCCACCAGATCAGAAAAATCCGAATCAGCAATCAGCCTGACTTCATCTCCATGCAAAATGGCAATTGAATTTCCTTTGCTTGTTTGCTCTATTCCTATAATTCGAAACAAAACATCCATCTGATAGGATTTTCTGGCTACCATATCCCCTATTTGAAATTGCACGTTCCTCACTCCACACATAGACTAAGCCTCATCATGAAAGAAAGAGCCTTGAGAAAGCGCCTTTTTTCGCTGAGTCCAAGTTTTTTCTTATCATTGAATGAAAGGTCCTTCTCTAGCCTATGTAGCGGCAGTCCATGTGGTGCGCAAAACAAAAAGCCCTTTTAGAAAAGGGCTTTATACAATCCGTTAGACAGCGCTGCGAACTCCTCAATAGACAGGGATTCACCTCGGCGCTTACCGTCAATATTTGTTTCTTCAAGCACTTGCTCAATTGTTGATTTTTGCGCTTTTCCTTCAGGCAGATTGTTAACTAAGTTATTGAGCAGCGTTTTACGACGCTGTGCAAAGCTTGCCTTGATGAGCTGAAAGAAAAAGGATTCGTTTTCCACGTCCACTGCCGGGCCGTCTCGGAGAACCAGACGGATGACTGCGGAATCGACATTAGGCTGAGGAACAAATACGGTTTTCGGAACGATCATCACCGTTTTGGCTTCTGTATAAAACTGCACCGCGATTGAAAGCGAGCCGTACTCCTTAGATGAAGGATCAGCCGCCATGCGCTCAGCCACTTCTTTTTGCAGCATGACCACAATTCCTTTCAGCGGAAGATGTTCTTCAAGCAGTTTCATGATAATCGGTGTTGTTACGTAATAAGGAAGGTTGGCAACTACCATGATCTCATCACAATCTTGAAATTGTTCTTCAATGACCGATTTGACATCAGCCTTTAACACGTCATGATGAATGACAGTAACATTGTCGTAAGGTGACAGCGTATCCTTCAGAATCGGCAATAATCGCTGGTCAATCTCAAATGCCACGACCTTTTTCGCCCGCTTGGCAAGCTGTTCGGTTAAAGCCCCGATTCCCGGGCCGATTTCAATGACACCTGTTTTCTCAGTCACTTCCGCGTGATCAACAATTCTGTTTAAAATGTTCGTATCAATTAAGAAATTCTGTCCTAAGCTCTTTTTAAAAGAAAAACCGTATTTCTTCAGTATCTCTTTCGTTCTAATCGGTGTCGCAATATCTTTATTCATTCTGTTCCTCCCGCATAACGGTATCGAGCGCACTCATAAAATCACTTTTTTTAATTTGAAACATTTGCAGCCGCTTTTGAAGCTGTTTGCCATTTGTATAGCCGATTTTCAACAGATCACCCAGTCGTTCCCGGCGGCGTTTGGCCGCAGGCCCGCCTATTAGTCCGGCATGAATCAAATCCTCAGCTGAAATGTCACTCGGCTGCGCTTCCATCTCCTCATGCACATTTTCTAAACATGCCCTAATACTTTCAACCGATGCATGCTCCACACCAATTCCCCGCTTGTTTTTAGGTTTGGCAAGATGTTTTGGCAAAAATGCATGCTTACAGCCGGGTACAGCCTCTGAGATGGTTTTGCGAATCTTCTCTCCCGGAAAGTCCGGATCCGTTAAAATAATGACGCCTCTGGTCTTCTGGGCCAAACGGATTTGGTCAATAACATGATCATCGATGGCTGAACCATTTGTTTCAATTGTGTCTGCATCAACAGCCAATTTGATGCGGGCCGTATCATCACGCCCCTCGACCACAATGATCTCTTTAATTTTCATTATTTCCTCCAAGACAAAATAAAAACTTTTGTATATTCATGAAACTTTTTCTTATGTCGAGCGTCTAATAAGCAGAAAATGCACTTTGTCTATTATAACGAAAAAAACAGAGGGCGCAAAACCCTCTGAATACATAAGTATATACTAATTTAAGATTTTAATTTTGACTGTTTTATTTCCCCATCGGTACGCCGATGATTTCTCTGGGAAAAAGACGTCTATTTTGTTCCCTTTAATCGCTGAACCGGTATCTGCAGCAATGGCATATCCATAGCCTTCCACGTGGACTTTGGAGCCTAGCGGAATGACATTTGGATCCACAGCGATGACTTTGGCATTCGGATTATTTTTTAAATTGACGCCTGTCGCTGTATGTCCTGAACAACCGCTGCAGCTTGCCGTATAAGCCGTAGATGATACAGTCATGACTTTGCCTGTTGATTCATTGCTGCGGGACACAACTGTTTTTGAATCACCTGAAGCACTAACCGTTTCAACTTTTGGGCTGCTTTGCTTTGTGCCGACAGCAATCACTTTATCTTTGCTTTGTTCAGCTGTTTCTTCTTTTACAAGCTCTCTGGACACTTCTTTACCGTTTTCTTTAACGACTTCGAAATGTTTTTTTAGCTTGCCTTCTTTTCCTTTTTGGACGACCTTTTCTTTCCCTTTTTCAAGAGAAGCGTCTTCTTGCTTTTTCACATCGAACGCTATCTTCTCTTCAACTACATCGGTGACCTTTTCGATACGAGTAATTGTAATATCAGCCTTTCCTTTCGTCAGCTTTGCATCTAACGCAGGCTTGATTTTATCTTCGTCTTTTATGTTCATCTTTTGCTGTTTTAAAAAGTCAGCGACCGTAGTCGAAGTCGTCCAGATCTTCTTTTGTTTCCCTGCATCATTCACAGTAACCTGAAATGCGGGCTCTATGTTAATCTTCATGTCTTTCGAAATATCTGTATCTATTGCAGGATCAATTTGATCTTGTTCTTTCACATCAACATCTTGTTCGTCCAGTAATGCACCGACCGTTTTTGCTGTTGACCATAACGTCTTTTCTTCCCCGTTTATTGTAAGCTTCACAGGTTTTGCAGCCTCATACACAACGTCCATGTCTGCTGTTATCTTTGTCTGTTTAGCAGGTGTGATCTTGTCTTCGTCTCTTGTCTTTATATCAAGCGTCTCCAAAAGATCACCGACTGTATTTGCATGTGTGCGTATATGTTTCTTTTTGCCATTGATAGAAACTGAGACTGATTGTTTCGTCAGCTCATGAGCCGCGTACGCAGTCCCGCTTCCTGCCAAAAGCAAACAAGCAGCAACCAGAATGACTTTGCTTTTGCTAAGCTTTACGGAAAACAGCTTTTTCATTTTTTGTGTGATGAAAAACGCCTCCTTCTCCTCGGAGAGATTATATAGAGTATCTAAAAGGCTGTCAACCCTCCCTTCTCTTTCTCCCAAAAGCTCAGTGTCTTCTTCATTATCCTGAAATACACTGAGAAACGGAAGAAAGACTTGTCGACAAACCTATCCTATGAGGAGAAGAAAGCATGTAGAACTTTTATAGAAAAACGCTGTAAGGGACAAGCTCTTACAAAACCCGCTAGCGTTTTTTGTCAGTTTATACGGAAAAGTCTTTTCGCATTTTCAGTCGTGATGGAAGCAATCTCTTCAAAGGTCATTTCTTTTAATTCGGCGATTTGTTCTGCCACATATTTCACATAGCTTGGCTCATTTCTTTTCCCGCGGAAAGGGTGCGGTGTGAGAAACGGGCAGTCCGTTTCAATCAGCAGCCGGTCATTGGGAATTTCCTTCACTACTTCCTTCGGTTTCTTCGCATTTTTAAATGTCACCGGTCCCCCAAATGATAAATAAAAATTCATTTTCATGCATTCTCTTGCCACTTCCGCACTTCCTGTAAAGCAGTGCATGATTCCACCCACAGCTTCTGCGCCTTCCTCTTTCAAAATGGTCACGACATCCTCCGTTGCATCACGGTTATGAATGATAATAGGCAAATTGACCTCTTTCGCTAAGGCGATTTGTTTTCTAAACACCTCTTTTTGAATATCTTTAGGTGATTTATCCCAATGATAATCCAGTCCCATTTCCCCTATGGCTACCACTTTCTCATGAGCAGAAAGCTCTTTAATCCACGCTAAGTCTTCCTCTGTCATGTCAATTGCGTCAACAGGGTGCCAGCCAATGGCTGCATAAATAAAATCATATTCCTCAATCATTTCCATCGCACGGGTAATCGTCGGACGGTCAAAACCAACTACGACAATTCGTTCAACTTTTTCAGCTTTTGCCTGTTCAATAACCTCTTCAAGATCAGTATCATATTGTTCTGCATTTAAATGCGCGTGAGTGTCAAACAACATAAGTGAAAAACTCCTTTCTTGTCGAAACACAAAAGGTGTTCGACGAATTGTTACACGTGAAACACCTTTTGTTTATCATTATTTAATTCTTGTGCCTTTTGGTAACGACTGATCGATAGATACGACCTTTAAAACGCCGTCTGCTTCTCCTGCAAGGATCATACCTTGAGAAAGCTCTCCTCTGAGTTTAACCGGTTTTAGATTTGTTACACAAACGAGTTTTTTTCCAACAAGCTCTTCAGGCGTATAATGCTTCGCAATGCCGGATACCACTTGGCGCTTTTCAAAACCAAGATCAAGCTGCAGCTTCAATAAACGGTCTGCTTTTTTCACTGGTTCTGCCTCAATGACCTCAGCTACGCGAAGCTCTACATCCAAGAATTGATCAATCGTAATTTCAGGTAAACGATCGACCTCTTGAGGCTCTTCTTCTTTTGTTTCTTCTTTCGCTGGTGCTGAACCTTGCATTTTCCCTTTGATGTAAGCAATTTCTTCTTCTGCCTCTAAACGAGGGAACAATGGCTCGCCTTTTTGTACTTTTGTATCTTTCAGCTGGCCGAAAGCTGTAATGCTGTCCCAAGCTTTTAAAGATTCATCAGTAATGCCCAGCTGCTCGAACATTTTTTCAGGTGTTTTTGTTAAGAATGGCTGAAGCAGTACCGCTGAAATACGCAATGATTCAGCGAGATGATACATAACTGATCGCAATTCTTCTTCTTTTGCCGGATCTTTCGCAAGCACCCATGGAGCTGTCTCATCAATGTATTTGTTTGTGCGGCTGATGAGCTGCCATAAAGTCGAAAGTGCTACCGAGAACTCCATATTTTCCATTGCTTTCTCATAAGCTTTCACTGTTTCTTCAGCAACAGAAGTTAGCGTATGGTCAAATTCCGTAACAGCACCTTTGTAAGAACCGATTTGTCCGTCAAAATACTTATTAATCATCGCAACAGTACGATTCAATAGATTTCCTAAATCATTTGCTAAATCATAGTTAATCCGCTCAACAAATCCTTCCGGCGTGAATACTCCGTCAGATCCGAACGGCACTTCGCGAAGCAGGTAATAGCGAAGCTCGTCTAAACCATAGCGCTCAATTAATGTAACCGGATCTACAACGTTTCCTTTTGATTTCGACATTTTTCCGTCTTTCATCAAAAGCCAGCCATGCGCGAATACTTGCTTTGGCAGCGGAAGATCCAGCGCCATCAGCATAATTGGCCAGTAAATAGTATGGAATCGTACAATCTCCTTACCGACTAAATGAACATCGGCAGGCCAATATTTTTGATAAAGCTCATCATTTTCTGTATCATAACCGAGTGCCGTTAAATAGTTAAATAGTGCGTCAATCCAAACATATACAACATGCTTTGGATTTTCCGGCACCTTCACGCCCCAATCAAAAGTGGTACGTGATACTGCCAAATCCTCAAGTCCAGGTTTGATAAAGTTATTAATCATTTCGTTTTTGCGTGATTCTGGCTGAATGAATGTCGGGTTTTCTTCATAGTATTTCAGAAGACGATCCGCGTATTTCCCCATGCGGAAGAAATAAGATTCCTCTTTGATCAATTCAACTGGGTGACCGCTGTCAGGGCTTTTCCCGCCGATGACCTCTCCCTTTTCATTCCGCTCAATATCAACGAGCTGAGTTTCCGTGTAGAACGTTTCATCAGGGATGCTGTACCAGCCTTCATACTCATCAAGATAGATGTCCCCGTTATCAAGAAGCTTTTGAAACACCTTTTCAATGACAACTTTATGCCGTTTTTCTGTCGTGCGGATAAAGTCGTCGTTTGAGATTTCAAGCTGCTTCCACAGTTTTTGAATATCTGCCGCTGCGCGATCCACATACTCCTGAGGTGTAATGTTTTCCTGTTCAGCTTTTTGCTGGATCTTTTGTCCATGCTCGTCCGTTCCCGTTAAATAGCGAACATCGAACCCTTTTAATCTTTTGTAACGTGCCATTGCATCTCCCGCGACTGTCGTATATGCATGGCCGATATGTAATTTTCCGCTCGGATAATAAATCGGTGTTGTAATATAAAATGTATTGTTTTCTTGCGGCATCTTGAAACCTCCTAATCAGAATGTCAAAAAGCTCCCGCCCAAAGGACGAGAGCGGCGATAAGTGCAAATCATATATGAATATTATTTATATTTATCCTTTATCTATGATACCATCTTAGCCTTTAAGATCAAGAATATATACATACACCCTGAAAAAGAATAATTAAAATTAAAAATCTTTAATGAAAATAAAAAAAGTCTGTTCGTGTCGAATTTTGTCGTATATAATCAAATGAAATAAAAAACTTTGGTTCGAAAGTCTTGATTTAAAAGGATTTTTAGTAGGATAATAGCTTTATTAAATATTTATAAAATGCTGTTATTTCGGTAGTTTCTAAGACATTACTGACTATAAGAACTAATTCTTACAATCAATAGTAAACAAAATGATTGACGATTATTGGAAACCTTGTTATGCTATGAAGGTAAGGATTTTGTCGAATAATGACGAAGAAAAATATAATTTAAACAAATAAGTATCTCTTGGGAGGAGAATGTTTATGAAATCTACTGGTATTGTACGTAAAGTTGATGAATTAGGACGTGTAGTTATTCCTATCGAACTGCGTCGTACTCTTGGAATCGCAGAAAAAGATGCTCTTGAAATCTATGTTGATGATGAAAAAATCATCCTTAAAAAATATAAACCAAACATGACTTGCCAAGTAACTGGTGAAGTTTCTGATGATAACCTTAAACTTGCAGGCGGTAAATTGGTTCTTAGTAAAGAAGGCGCTGAGCAAATCATCAGCGAAATCCAAAACCAGCTTCAAAACCTTAAATAATCATTTCTTGTACAAAAAACGTTCTTGTTATGACACAAGAACGTTTTTTTATTGCTTAATATGGTAAGCATCGTACACTTCACGCTTTGGTACATTGCGATCGACTGCTGCTTTTTTAATGGCTTCTTTAGACGTAGCGCCTTTCGAGATGTAATGCTCGACATGTTCTTTCGCAGTGAGGGTTTCCCACCATTGTTCTTCCTCATCTACCTCTTCATTATTACTTCCTTCTACGACAAGACAAAACTCGCCGCGTATCTGATCCTCGTTTGCCCATCCAATGACCTCAGATATGGTTCCTCGGATAAACTCTTCATATTTCTTAGTGAGTTCACGCGTTACAGCAATTTCCCGATCTCCTAATATCTCTGCCATCGCTGACAAGGTTTCCTTCAATCTGTGAGGCGCTTCATAAAAAATGATCGTTTCCCGCCGTTTTTTAAGGGCTTCAAGCTCCTTCTTCTTTTCTTTTTTCTGTCTGTTGAGAAAACCGTAAAAGAAAAAAGGCTGCGGTACAATACCTGAAGCAATAAGAGCTGTTAATGCAGCATTTGCTCCCGGCAACGGAACAACATAACCGCCTATATCCGTAAAATCCTTTACAATTTCCGCTCCGGGATCAGAAATCGTCGGCAGACCGGCATCACTGACAAGAGCAATGTTTTTTCCCGACTTCAGCCATTCAATAATTTTGTGCCCGCTGCTTTCTTTATTGTGTTCGTGATAGCTGACGAGCGGTGTTTCAATTTCATATACATGACAAAGCTTTTTCGTTTGCCTCGTATCTTCCGCAGCAATCACATCCACTGATTTCAGCGTGTCGATCGCCCGGAATGTCATATCCTCTAGATTTCCGATTGGGGTTGGGACCAAGTAAAGAATCCCCATGTCCGACTTTCCATTAAAGCTCATTTGGCGCCTTAACATATACAGCCTCCTTGGTGTTCCGCTTTTCTTCTATATAAAGTTCTTTTTTCTTCCGAGTTAGTTTTTTGAAATAATATTCCGCCTGCATAGCTTCCCGCTTTGTTGAAAAGCTCTCGGCAAAAATTAATTCAACCGGACGTCTTACTTTTGTGTACTTTGCGCCCTTTCCATCATTGTGTGTTTTCACTCGTTTATGCAGATCGTTGGTATACCCGGCATACCAGCTATTGTCCTTACATTTCACGACGTAGAAGAAATGGTTATTTGTCTCCATATAAAATGGTCCTGATTTCTTTTGTATATTCATTTTGTTCATCATAAACGAATAAGGGAGGAAGAATTTTCAAATCTGGGCGCCCACCTTTGATACCTTCAACCAGAATGGTATTGGCTTCTTTCCCTTGCTTCGGATAGACAAATTGTACACGTTTCGGCTCGATTTGATAAGCCTTCATCTGTTCAAAAATCTCCAGAAGCCTTCCCGGCCGGTGAACAAGAGCTGCTTTTCCCCCTTGCTTGAGCAGCTTGCTGCTGACTGAAATGACATCCTCCAGCGTGCAGTGGATTTCATGTCTTGCGATTCGGAGATGCTCGTTCATGTTTTGTTCAGTTTGTTTCGGCGTTTTAAAATACGGCGGATTGCAGGTGACAACATCATATCGATTATGTCCAAGTTTCTCCGGCATGTTTTTCAGGTCATCATGTATGATCTGGATCTGATCGTCCAACTTATTATACTCCACGCTGCGAACAGCCATATCATGCAGTCTTTCTTGAATTTCGACTCCCAGAATGTCTGCTTTTGATCTTGTACTGAGCAGCAGCGGCACAATACCATTGCCGGTGCATAAATCAACAATTTTCCCTTTTTGAATCGGAACGTACGCAAATTTGGACAGAAGCACAGCGTCCAACGAAAAAGCAAACACTGTTGGGCTTTGTATGATTTTCATGTCCTCTGCCAGCAAATAATCTAATCTTTCATCATCATGTAATGAAACCATCTTCTTATCCTTTCAGTACCTTTGAAAAAGGCTCCCGTCTTATGCGGAAGCCTTTTCCCTATTTTTTATTTAAGAATGACAGACAGAAAAGACAATCTTCTTTTCGAACACTACCATAGTGGACATTGCAGATATGAAATCCTTCTTGATACAGACGTGCCAGATTATCATATCCTTCCCCTATATCAGTTTGCTCTGTCTTCTGTGTTTTTGATTCTTTTTTATCAGCTTTGAACTTTTCAATCCGCTGCGTCGTATCGTCCAGCCGTTTGCGCAAATGCTTGTTTTCAAGCTGTAAATGATGATTTTCCTCAATCATCTCACCGATATGCTGCTTCAAATCCCCCAGCTGCCGGTACAGTGAGCCAATTTGTTCTTCTAAGTTAATGACTGTATCAAATAACTCTTTTTTATCCAAGGTTCCACACCTCGTTAATCTGTGGTTTGTGCGGATACGACGCCCTCTTCCAAGAGCTCTTCCCAAGTATATTCTATCACTTTTTCACGGTTTATCAGTTCCACCTGAAGCACCCGTTCCAGAATATTTAGTCCGACGACCTTCGCGGGGCCGTTTGCTGTCGTAATCATTTCTCCTATATCCGGAAGCTGTTCTTTTGCCGTCTCATACTCATCGTTCTCATATTTTAGACAGCACATCAATCGTCCGCAAAGACCCGAAATTTTCGTAGGATTTAAAGACAAGTTCTGATCCTTGGCCATTTTAATGGAAACGGGTTCAAAATCTCCAAGGAACGTTGAACAGCAAAGCATTCTTCCGCAAGGACCGATTCCTCCGAGCATTTTTGCCTCATCCCTTACTCCGATTTGGCGCAGCTCAATTCTTGTCTTAAAGATAGAAGCCAAATCCTTTACAAGCTCTCTAAAGTCGACTCGGCCGTCAGCAGTGAAGTAAAAAATGACTTTATTGCGATCAAACGTGAATTCAACATCGACCAGCTTCATATCCAAGCCATGCTCAATCACTTTCTTTTGGCAGATATCAAATGCTGATAGTGCTTCCTGTTTATTTTCTTCTACAATGAGAAGATCGCGCTCGTCAGCCACACGTATCACTTTTCGAAGGGGAAGCACCACATCATGCTCATCCACCTGTTTATTTGCAATTACGACCTGGCCGTACTCAACGCCTCTGACAGTTTCTACAATTACGCAGCTGTCATGTTCTATATGAAATCCATTCGGATCAAAATAATATATTTTACCCGCTTTCTTAAAGCGGACACCAATTACATTGTACAAGCTTATCCCTCCTGCAACATTAACACCAAGTGCTCCATTAATCCTTGTACATTCACATTGGAATGAAGCCGTTTCTTTGCTTCTAAAACAGCAAGTATCTGATTCGTAACGCTTTGTTGTGTTGATTGTAGCGCATGCTGTTTTATTGATTGGAATAAGTCTTGATAAATCAATTTATCTTCATTTCCTATTTGGATGGACAACACATCACGATATATCAATAAGAGCATATCAAGACCCATTTCTTGATGGGTTTTTTCTTTGAAAAAGGGCATCCATTGATCTTGAATAAAGAAAAAAGCATGTCCTTTCCGCTGGTGTAGGACTTCATACAATTTTATCACTTTCGCTCTAGACTCTGCAAACTCATCATTTCGACTTAATTCGACTGCTTCTGCTACATTATTGGTCATGTTGGCCAGAAGCCTTGCCATATGAGGCGAGACGTCCTGTTCGATCAGTCTGTCTTCAATTGCTTTCGGCTGCAAAGGCTGAAAAGGAAGGGTTTGGCATCTTGAAATGATGGTATCCAATAACCTTTGGGGCTGCTCAGTGATGAGGACGGCCATTGTGTCTTTGTTCGGTTCTTCTAAAAATTTCAGCAGGCTGTTCGCCGCATTTGCTGTCATTTGATCTGCGTGCGAAATAATATACAGCTTTTTATGCGATTCAAGTCCTGTCTTAGAAAACTCTTCTTGGAGCGCTTGAATTTGCGCCTTTTTGATTGATAAGCCATCAGGCTGAACAAGATGGAGATCAGGATGGTTCCCTGACTCTATCCGTTTACAGTTTCGGCAGCTCTCACAAGGCTCCGCGCCACCCTCCAGACAAAAGAAGCTTTTTGCAAGAAGCAGCGCGGCATCAAGCTTGCCTGTTCCTTTTTTCCCCTCAAACAAATAAGCGTGTGATAGTCTGTCCTTCTCAATACTATTATATAAAAGCTTCATCACTCTGGGCTGAAGCTCGTTCATTTCCTTCCAGGATATTGCCATTGTATCACTCTCTATGTGTAAAGGTTAATTAATAAACCTTTTATTTCGCCAATACGCTCCAGCAAATCAATTGCCGGTTTTTCCTGATCCATCATCTCTTCCGTAAGCTGTATCAATTTGTCATCTATTTCTTTCACAAGTCCCAGCGTTCTGCTGTTCCCGTAAAGGTCAAAGCTTTTCGATGTTTCATGTGAAAGACCGCTGTCCACAGCTTCTTTGACAAAACGCTTCACAAGTCCTTTAAATCTCGCTAAGTCTTTAAAATTCCGAGATTTCGTTAGCCTTTTTCCAAATGCTTCTACATCAGATAACAGCCTGGTAAGCTGATCTAGCTTCATTTTGCTGCTTTGGTTTTCCATTGATGTTTTAAACGATGCTGTGATCTCAGATGTTTTCACAGAGGGAATCTGCTTATTATCTATAAATGTACGTATATCTTTATTAATTTTCACAGTTTCAGATCCTTAAAATTGATGAAATTCATCGACTGGAAGGACAAATACTGTCGCTCCGCCAACTTCAACTTCGACTGGATAAGGGACATAGGAATCAGCATTTCCGCCCATTGGAGATACAGGGGCAATCATCTGATCACGTTTCTGCCCGTTTTCTTTAATGAGACTCAACGCTTTATTGACGCGTATATCCTCGACACCGATCATAAACGTTGTATTGCCTGATTTAAGAAATCCTCCTGTCGTCGCAAGCTTTGTGACTCTGAAGTTGTGATCCGTTAAGGTTTTCAAAAGTCTGTTGCTGTCCTGATCTTGTACAACTGCCACTATCAATTTCATCTGTGAAGGCCTCCTTTAGATTGGAAACAACGTGATCTCGTTTACATTATTATATCAACTATTGGGAAACAGGTCACAATTGAATTTTTTTCAACGCTTCATCGATCACCTTTAGAACATCCTGAACGACGAGGTCTTTGGATTGCCCGGCATCAACTGAATGAAATCTTTCCGGAAATCGCTTCATCAGCTCTTGATAACCTTCTTGTACTTTTGTATGAAAGTCCAGTTTTTCTAAATCGAGCCTGTTTTTCTCCCGTGAGCCGTTTGCGTAAATACGCTTCAGTCCTTCTTCCGGATCAATTGAAAAATAAACCGTTACATGGGGCATCATATCTCCAATGGCAAATTCATTAATGGACAGAACCTCATCAATTCCAAGTCCTCTTGCATATCCTTGATACGCAAGAGAACTGTCTATGAATCTGTCGCAAAGAACGATAAACCCCTGTTCTAAAGCAGGTTTTACTTTTTCAACTAAATGCTGGCGTCTTGCAGCCGCATATAAGAGAGCTTCTGTTTTTGGGTCCATTAATATATTGTTCTCATTCAGAATAACCTCTCGAATTTGTTCTGCAATATCTATTCCGCCTGGCTCTCGAGTTGCCATAACCTGAAGGCCTTCTGCTGTCAGTATGTTTTTGATCTCCTGCAGAACAGTCGTTTTTCCTGCACCTTCAGGACCTTCGAATGTAATAAATAAACCGCTCATGATTTCTCCTCTTCTATATAAACAAGTAGTTGTTTCTCTTTGATTTTCATATTCCCTTGAACATGCGTTTTCATGCTGATCAAGCGGCTGAGCTTTTGCACACTTTCTTTTGTTATTCTTTCTCCCGCCATAATCATCGGGATACCCGGAGGATAAGGGATGATATCTTCTGCATTCAGCCGGCCAGCTGCTTCCTCAAAGTCCACATATTCTTTCTTAAACGAATGTAAGACCTTTTTTGGATAAGGCAAGACAGTAACAGGCTGCACACTCCATTCTGCAGAAACAAACGCCTGATCCGGAGGCGTTTTCTCAATCTCTTCATCGATGCTTCTAATGGTTTCAGCATTTATTCTCCGTTTTCCTCCCAATGGGAGAACGAGCAGAACTTGATTTTCATCAGCAAGCTCAGTGAATATGTTGGCACGCTCTAATATGCTTTGCAGCGTATAGCCAGAATGCCCGCGTTTTGAACGAATTGTGAGCTTCAGCGGGTCCGTGATGATCAGTGGATTAGCAGGGTTAACAGCTTCAGCATTTGTAAGTGAATCAAACGTTTGTTTAAGTGTTTGTATCCGCTGAAGAATGTCAGAAAGCTTTTGTTCTTCTATAATATGCTGTACATAAGCGCGGGCAATATCTAACGAAGCCATAATCGGATAAGACGGGCTGCTGCTTTGTAATCGGTTTAAATACTCTGCCACCCGATCCCTGTTAATCCTGCAGCTGCTGTTGAGATGCAAATAAGAACCCATCGTCATGGCAGGCAACGTTTTGTGGGCCGACTGAACAACAATATCTGCCCCCATTTTTAAAGCTGAGACCGGAAAAGGCTCACCTAAAATAAAATGTGCGCCATGCGCTTCATCGACCAAAACAGGAATCCCGTAATGATGGGCTTCAGTAATGATCTCAGTCAAATCAGCACTATGTCCGTAATATGTCGGATTGGTAAGTACCAAGCCTTTCGCATCTGGATATGCTTCCAGGGCCTCTTTAATTGTTCCAAGCGGAACATGCGTAGGCACATGCATCGCTGAATCAACGTCAGGTGCAAGATAAACCGGCTCAGCACCGGACAAATCAACAGCATGAAATACAGATTTATGACAGTTTCTTTGAACCAGAATTGTATCACCAGGTTCACAAACAGATAAAATCATCGCTAAGTTTCCGACAGTCGTACCATTTACCAGAAAAAAACTTTCCGCCGATCCATATAATTGACTGACAAGCTCTTGAGCTTCTTTAATCACCCCGGAAGGATGATGGAGATCATCCAGTCCTGCCAGTTCAGTTACATCAATGGTGAGAAGCGGATCGAATATTGACTTAGCGTCATCAAAAAAGACATCTCCATTGTGATGTCCCGGAACATGAAATGAATGAGAATTTCTTCTCGCATGTTGAATTAATGCTTTATATAAAGGTGTGTTCATGAAAACAATCCTTTGAATGTGTCTTCTTACACCTTATTATATCGTGCCTCTGACAGAACTTAAAGCCAGACTTACTGGTAACTATCTTTCCTTTATTGTAAGCAGCTTTTGCTTTAGGTCGCCTTCCATCATCATCAGCTCTTCTTCTGCCTGACGGCGTTTGATTCGTCCTTCTTCTTGTATAGTCAGTGTTTCTTCAAGCGTGCTTATTAAGCTTTCCTGCACCTTCTTCAAGGTATCTATATCAACAAGGCCTCTTTCATTTGCCCGTGCAGTTTCAATTGTATTGGTTTTTAAAAGCTCCGCATTTTTCAGCAAAAGCTCATTGGTTGTATCAGATACTTTCTGTTGTGCATCCACTGCATTGCGCTGCCTTAAAAGCGTCAGTGCAATGGCAACTTGATTTTTCCATAGCGGAATCGCTGTCACAATGGATGACTGAATCTTTTCAGCTAACGCTTGGTTTGTATTTTGAATCAGCCTGATTTGCGGTGCACTTTGGATTGTAATTTGCCTGCTCAGCAGCAAATCATGCACCCTTTTATCTAACCGGTCAGCAAATTGAATTAAATCATTCACCTCTTGAACGGCCATTTGGTTATGATCACTCGATTCAGCCTGTTGCTTCAGTTCAGGAATTGTTTTCGTTTTTAATTCCTCCAGCTTCAGTTCTCCTGCAGCAATATAAACATTCAGCGCGGCAAAATATTCTTTATTTTTTTCATATAACTGCTCTAACAGCTTGTTGTCACTGATTAAAGCATTTTTAGAGTGCTCCAGCTTCAAGCTGATTTTGTCTATCTGCACACTGGTCTTTTGGTATTTAGACAGCACCTCTTGAAGAGAACTTGATACTCTTCCAAACATGCGTGCCAAAAAACCCTTTTTCTTAGATTGGAGATCATCAGGATTTACTTGCTCCAGCTTTTTCATCAGCTCTCCAAGTATTTCGCCAATCTCCCCGACATCCTTCTTTTGAACATGATTAATCATATCATGAGAAAAGTTCAGCAGTTTAGATTGAGCTTGTGAACCGTATAAGACAATGCTTTGCATATTTTTATGATCAATCTGTCCAGCAAGCTGAATTGCTTTTTCCTTGTTTTCCTCAGAAAGAACATCAACAAGCCGTACTTGCTCTTTCTCTGCTTTTACAGCCTCCGAACCTGGTATCTCTATGTTACCACCAAAAGGATCTGCCAATAATTCATCTATATGAAGGTCGCTTTGGTCTCGGTTCATCGCTCTTACCCTCTTCCCTTATTTCTTTAATGAATGTTTTGCTGCATCTAATTCAAACTGCAATTCGTCAATTTCATCACCCATTGCTTGAGTTAAATCTTCCTCTAAACGCTTGGTCAATTCAGTAAGAGTGATGCGTGTCTCACTTAACGACATCGACAGTTCTTTGCTTTTTTTTGGGTGAGATGATAGAAAAGCATACTTCTCTGTCAATTCAACAACCGAATCGAGAGTTTGATAAAAAAATCGTTCTGCCTGATAAAACCGCTTTGGCTCTTTTTTGGTGAGGAGATAAATCCTTCTCACAATCCTTAGCATTTCTGCATTTTGCTTAAACATTTGAATGCTTTTAGCCTGAAACAAGGCTTTCCTAAGACGGATCATTTTCCGCCTTGCTTCCTCTAAGTTTTTCTTAATGTAAGCATACTCTCTTCCTGTCAATTCATGCTTTTTAAGAAATAACCGTCTTGCATTCCAGATGCCAGCTATATATACGGCTGCTCCAGAAGCAAGCCCATAAACAAAAGATAAAAAAAGCGACTGGTTTAAACCGAAAAAGCTCAATATTCCTATGAAAACAAAAGTCGCACTGCTAGTTAAACTCCACATCAAAAAGCGAAAAAATCTCTGCATGAGATAATCGACTCCTGTGTCTATACTCAGTTTTAATATTATTATCTACTACGTTCAATCCTTAAACAAGTTTCATCTTCTTTTTATTATTAAGAGTACAAAAAAAGACCTTTTCAGGTCTATGAATATAATGGCGGTGTATGAATGCTTTTTAATTTTTTTACGTAAAAGGCATAGTCAGGATCAGAAGTTGATGTAGAAATTACTTTTCTCTCACAATCTAAGCATATAAATTTCGTATAAAGATGAATGCCTCTATTCTTCTCTTGATCACAAATCACACATGTATGATTA
>NZ_CP150160.1:0-32500 GCF_037963565.1 Bacillus sp. PS95 | reverse complement strand
TTCAACGTGCGTGGGTTCGGGCCTCCATTCAGTGTTACCTGAACTTCACCCTGGACATGGGTAGATCACCTGGTTTCGGGTCTACGACCACGTACTCATGCGCCCTATTCAGACTCGCTTTCGCTGCGGCTCCGCATCTTCTGCTTAACCTTGCACGGGATCGTAACTCGCCGGTTCATTCTACAAAAGGCACGCCATCACCCGTTAACGGGCTCTGACTACTTGTAGGCACACGGTTTCAGGATCTCTTTCACTCCCCTTCCGGGGTGCTTTTCACCTTTCCCTCACGGTACTGGTTCACTATCGGTCACTAGGGAGTATTTAGCCTTGGGAGATGGTCCTCCCGGATTCCGACGGAATTTCACGTGTTCCGCCGTACTCAGGATCCACTCAGGAGAGAACGAAGTTTTGACTACAGGGCTGTTACCTCCTATGGCGGGCCTTTCCAGACCTCTTCATCTACCTCGTTCCTTTGTAACTCCGTACAGAGTGTCCTACAACCCCAAGAGGCAAGCCTCTTGGTTTGGGCTAATCCCGTTTCGCTCGCCGCTACTCAGGGAATCGCATTTGCTTTCTCTTCCTCCGGGTACTTAGATGTTTCAGTTCCCCGGGTCTGCCTTCTCATATCCTATGAATTCAGATATGGATACCACTCCATTACGAGTGGTGGGTTTCCCCATTCGGAAATCTCCGGATCAAAGCTTGCTTACAGCTCCCCGAAGCATATCGGTGTTCGTCCCGTCCTTCATCGGCTCCTAGTGCCAAGGCATCCACCGTGCGCCCTTTCTAACTTAACCGTTAAAAAGAATCACCATGTGATATCTTGTATTACTATTGAATGTGATGTCTACTGTTATCTAGTTTTCAAAGAACACGTTGGTGGAGCCTAGCGGGATCGAACCGCTGACCTCCTGCGTGCAAAGCAGGCGCTCTCCCAGCTGAGCTAAGGCCCCGTTATATAAGATGGTGGGCCTGAGTGGACTCGAACCACCGACCTCACGCTTATCAGGCGTGCGCTCTAACCAGCTGAGCTACAGGCCCATCTTAACTTATTCAAGGAACAAAGTTCCTTCAAAACTAAACAAGACAGGGAACGTTCTGTTTATAAGACCCAAGGTCTTATATTCCGTATAATATCCTTAGAAAGGAGGTGATCCAGCCGCACCTTCCGATACGGCTACCTTGTTACGACTTCACCCCAATCATCTGTCCCACCTTCGGCGGCTGGCTCCTAAAAGGTTACCTCACCGACTTCGGGTGTTACAAACTCTCGTGGTGTGACGGGCGGTGTGTACAAGGCCCGGGAACGTATTCACCGCGGCATGCTGATCCGCGATTACTAGCGATTCCAGCTTCACGCAGTCGAGTTGCAGACTGCGATCCGAACTGAGAACAGATTTGTGGGATTGGCTTAACCTCGCGGTTTCGCTGCCCTTTGTTCTGTCCATTGTAGCACGTGTGTAGCCCAGGTCATAAGGGGCATGATGATTTGACGTCATCCCCACCTTCCTCCGGTTTGTCACCGGCAGTCACCTTAGAGTGCCCAACTGAATGCTGGCAACTAAGATCAAGGGTTGCGCTCGTTGCGGGACTTAACCCAACATCTCACGACACGAGCTGACGACAACCATGCACCACCTGTCACTCTGCCCCCGAAGGGGACGTCCTATCTCTAGGATTGTCAGAGGATGTCAAGACCTGGTAAGGTTCTTCGCGTTGCTTCGAATTAAACCACATGCTCCACCGCTTGTGCGGGCCCCCGTCAATTCCTTTGAGTTTCAGTCTTGCGACCGTACTCCCCAGGCGGAGTGCTTAATGCGTTAGCTGCAGCACTAAGGGGCGGAAACCCCCTAACACTTAGCACTCATCGTTTACGGCGTGGACTACCAGGGTATCTAATCCTGTTCGCTCCCCACGCTTTCGCTCCTCAGCGTCAGTTACAGACCAGAGAGTCGCCTTCGCCACTGGTGTTCCTCCACATCTCTACGCATTTCACCGCTACACGTGGAATTCCACTCTCCTCTTCTGCACTCAAGTTCCCCAGTTTCCAATGACCCTCCCCGGTTGAGCCGGGGGCTTTCACATCAGACTTAAGAAACCGCCTGCGAGCCCTTTACGCCCAATAATTCCGGACAACGCTTGCCACCTACGTATTACCGCGGCTGCTGGCACGTAGTTAGCCGTGGCTTTCTGGTTAGGTACCGTCAAGGTACCGCCCTATTCGAACGGTACTTGTTCTTCCCTAACAACAGAGCTTTACGATCCGAAAACCTTCATCACTCACGCGGCGTTGCTCCGTCAGACTTTCGTCCATTGCGGAAGATTCCCTACTGCTGCCTCCCGTAGGAGTCTGGGCCGTGTCTCAGTCCCAGTGTGGCCGATCACCCTCTCAGGTCGGCTACGCATCGTTGCCTTGGTGAGCCGTTACCTCACCAACTAGCTAATGCGCCGCGGGTCCATCTGTAAGTGGTAGCCGAAGCCACCTTTTATGTTTGAACCATGCGGTTCAAACAACCATCCGGTATTAGCCCCGGTTTCCCGGAGTTATCCCAGTCTTACAGGCAGGTTACCCACGTGTTACTCACCCGTCCGCCGCTAACATCAGGGAGCAAGCTCCCATCTGTCCGCTCGACTTGCATGTATTAGGCACGCCGCCAGCGTTCGTCCTGAGCCAGGATCAAACTCTCCGATAAAGTAGTTTGACTGACTACGCACATCGCTGTGCGATTTTTAAAAACTGAATTAACAGGTACGTTTTGTCTTGTTTAGTTTTCAAAGAACTTTGTTTACCGCTCGTTTAAGCGACTTTATTATCATAACATTTACCGTCGTTACTGTCAACAACTTTTTAGCATTTTCTTTTCAAAAAAGCTGTTCGTCATCAGCGACGTATATTAGAATAACACCTTCAGTTGTCTAAGTCAATACATAATATCAATTAAATGATAAATTGCTTAATGACGACTAACGCAGCTATTCCGGGTATCCCTAAAATTCCGCTGATAGCTGTTGTAACCAGATTAATCGGCACATGAATGCCAAGACTGCCGCCAAACATATTTACACAAACCAGCAGCAAAGCACCTGCCACAAATTTAACAGCTGTGATGCCAATCCACTTTAAAGGCTTCGCAGCTGAACCTGATAAAAAAAGAAGAATAACCAGTCCTAAAATAATCCCAATAATAAAAATAGGCTCCATGAATCTTCTCATCTCCTTCGCTTGTTCTAGTACAAGCTTATGAGAAGATCCAGGAGTTTAGACCACTTACTTCCACCGGCTGATTTTTAAATTTCGCTGCTTCGCTTCCCTTAAGTAAAAAAAATACTTCGCTTCAGCTACTTTCAGTTCGTATAACACTTCAGCAGACGGTTCTAAGCTTTTTTCAACCAGCTTTTTTTGCCTGTTCCACTCTTCCTTTTGCTTAAAAAGCTGCTCGGTTAGTTTTTCATCAAACTCTCTTCTTAATGTTTTCTTGCGAAGAAAACCCATGGATCGCTTTTTCCTCCTTACAATTCACGTCTTCCTTCAAGTGCTTTAGAAAGAGTGACCTCGTCAGCATATTCCAAGTCACCGCCGACGGGCAGTCCGTGGGCAATACGGGAGAGCTTAATACCAGACGGCTTGAGGAGCCTTGATATATACATCGCCGTTGCTTCCCCTTCTATATTAGGGTTTGTCGCGAGGATCACTTCTGTCACTTGATCATCCTGTAATCGTTTTAACAATTCTGGTATTTTAATATCCTCCGGTCCGATGCCGTCCATTGGAGAAATAGCGCCGTGAAGAACGTGATACTGTCCGTTGTATTCCTTCATTTTCTCCATAGCGATAACATCCTTAGGGTCTTGCACAACACAGATAACAGACTTATCCCTGCGCGTATCTTCACATATATAGCAAGGGTCCTGATCTGTAATATGCCCGCAAACTGAACAATATGTCAGGTTGCGTTTCGCATTTACTAATGCTTTCGCAAAATCTAATACTACATCTTCTTTCATACCTAGAACAAAAAAAGCCAGACGAACCGCTGTTTTCGGTCCGATCCCTGGCAATTTCATAAAGCTGTCAATCAGCTTTGATATTGGTTCAGGATATTGCATGTTCTTTTATCCCCCTAGAATAAACCTGGCATGTTCATTCCCTTTGTAAATTGACCCATTGTTTCGTTTGTGATTTCGTCAACTTTTTTCAAAGCTTCATTCGTTGCAGCAAGCACTAAATCTTGAAGCATATCAATATCTTCAGGATCAACGACTTCTTCTTTGATGATAACATCCAGGATTTCTTTTTGGCCGTTTGCTTTTACTGTTACCATACCGCCGCCTGCAGTTCCTTCAACAACCTTTTCTGCAAGCTCTTCTTGAGCCTTCGCCATGTCCTTTTGCATTTTTTGCATTTGTTTCATCATTTTTTGCATATTACCCATTCCGCCACGCATAGCATTCACTCTCTTTCATTTTGTTAGTCTTTTATTTCAATTAAATCCGCTCCAACAAGCTTTTTCGCTTCGGCAATAAGCGGGTCTTCTTCAGCCGGTTCATTTGATCCTTCATTTTCCTGCTGATGATCTTCTAAAAATTCTTCTCTTATTTTACCCCATTGTGCTTCTGGAACGCCAATCAAATCCATTCTTTTTCCGAGCATCGATTCTAAAATCTGCTCAAGATTAGTCCGGACTCCGTTGTTATCCTCAGCGACCATTTTACAATGAATTTCATATTTGAATTTCAGAACAAATGCCGCCGATCCGGCAGCCACAGGTTCACTGTCATTCAGTAAAGCGGCATGTGATACTTTGTTTTGCTGTTTGAGATGAGCAAGAAGCTTGCCCCAACTGTTTCTGAGCAGATCAAGATCCGGTCTTGTGGCTTCCTTCAAAATCTCATGAATTCTGCCTACTGGCGCTTTGTAATTGGATTTCCCGCCCTTTGGCACACGCGGCGCTTCTTTTTTCGGGCTTTCCGCAGCTGCTTTTATGCCCGTTGTTTTGAGCCGCTCTACTTCCTGTTCGAGCTGCTGGATTTTTTTCATCAGCATATCCACTTCCGGGAGATCAGCAGCAGATTGATGTGAGGTTTGGCAAATCTTCACAACGGCCACTTCGAAAAAGATACGCGGATGATTTGTCCATTTCATTTCCTGATGGCTCTTGTTCAGAATATCAATCATTTCATATAGGGCCTGAGCCGGAATTTGTTCACTTAGTTCCCGGAACGTTTCATCGACTTTTACTTTCTCAAGCACTCCCTCTAAGCCAGGGGCTGTTTTGTACAGCAGCATGTCCCTGAAATAGAAAATCATATCTTCTATCAGCTTAGCTGGATCTTTTCCTTGCTGAAGCAATTCATTTAATGTTTCCAGTGCGTCAGAAACGTTTTTATCATGCAGGGATTTTGCAAGCTTCCCGATATATAATTGAGAAACAGCACCCGTAATTAAAAGCGCATCTTCGACTTTCAGGATATCGCCGCTGAATGATATGGCCTGATCAAGAAGGCTCAGGGCATCCCTCATCCCTCCGTCTGCAGCACTCGCGATGATTTCCAGCGATCCTTCCTCCACTTGCAGCTGTTCAGCATCAACAATTTTATTCATGCGGCCTACAATCGCTTGGGAGGTAATTCGTTTAAAGTCAAAACGCTGACATCTAGAGATAATGGTTAAAGGAATTTTGTGCGGTTCAGTTGTTGCTAATATGAAAATACAATGCTCAGGCGGCTCTTCTAATGTTTTTAGTAATGCATTAAAAGCGCCGATAGAAAGCATATGCACCTCATCTATGATATATACCTTATATGTTACGGCCGATGGGGCAAACTTCACTTTATCACGAATGTCACGAATCTCATCAACACCGTTATTAGAAGCGGCGTCAATTTCTATGACATCGGATATTGACCCGTTTGTTATCCCTTTACAGGCCGCACATTCGTTGCATGGCTCATCAACAGGAGCATGTTCACAGTTGACAGCCTTAGCAAATATTTTGGCTGCACTGGTTTTTCCGGTTCCTCTTGGCCCGGAAAACAGATAGGCGTGAGAAAACTTTTTTTGCAAAAGGGCATTTTGCAGCGTTTTTGTAATGTGTTCTTGTCCGACCACATCTTCAAAGCGCTGAGGCCTGAATACTCGATATAAAGCTTGGTAACTCACGGGTTTGCCCTCCTCCGTTATTCATCATTCCCATTATACATGAACCTTGTTTCGATTCCAAAAGCTCTTTTTACATAACAAAAAACTCACCTAATGTTAGGTGAGTCTGAAAATTTGATGATTGATTTACCGTGCACCTTCTGTCGATTCGCTACCCTAAGCGTTACTTAAGCAGTTAGCTCGGCCCAGGCAACCCTGCGGCACATGAGAGGTTTCACTTAATGCTGCTTCCTTCCGGACCTGACATGGTTCATGAATTCCCATTGCGCAGGACCCAAACGTCAACACCACTTACTTAAGGCAGGCCTTAAAGTAAACGAACCTCGAGAAGGGATTCGGCCCTGCTAGAGCGGATTGCAGGTACAGGGCACCGCTACCTCCCCGCTTAGCACGGCAAAATAAATATCAAATTTTATGTTGCATCTATTACGATGCACACTTAAGTATATCTGTTTCCCCTAAAAATTGCAACCGTACTATTCAGACAAGTTTTTCCTGGCGGCTTTCTTCTTTTTTCTTAGTTCTCTGAAAAACGCACTGAGCATTCCGCCGCATTCTTCCTCAAGTACACCGCTCACCACTTCAGCCTGATGATTAAAGCGTTCCTCCTGAAGAAGGTTCATTAGCGTGCCTGAACAGCCGCCTTTCGGATCAAATGCGCCAAAAACCACTTTTTCCACTCGAGAAAGTACGACTGCACCAGCACACATTGGACAAGGCTCAAGCGTCACATAAAGAGTCGCACCTTCCAGCCGCCATGTTCCCAGTGCCTTACACGCTTCATCAATCACAAGCATTTCTGCATGGGCAATAGATCGTTGCTCAGTCTCTCTTAAATTATGTGCACGCGCTATAATTTCATCATTAACGACAAGCACCGCACCTATTGGCACTTCACCTTTCTCTTCAGCCTTTTTCGCTTCTTTAATTGCTTCTTTCATATAAAGTTCATCTTGTGTCATAAGGATAAGCTCTCTTTTCAAAGTTTTTTCATTGCCTAAAAAGGCTACATATTAACTATAACTGAAACGGAAAGGAGACTGTCGATTGTCCAAAGCAGATACAGCCCTTCTCATTGTAGACATGATCAATAATTTTGAATTCGATATGGGAGAAACCCTCGCTAAAAAAACAGAGAAAATCGTTCCTCATATTTTATCATTAAAGGAGCACGCGAGACAAAATGAATGGCCGATTATTTACATCAATGATCATTATGGACTTTGGCAAGCTGACATTAAAAACATTCAGCAAGAATGCACAAATGAAAGAAGCAAGGATATCATCACAAAGATAGCCCCGGAAGATGCTGATTATTTTTTAATCAAACCAAAACATTCCGCTTTCTACGAAACTGCACTTCACACCCTTCTTACTGAGTTGCAGGTGAGACATATTATCTTAACAGGTATAGCCGGCAATATATGTGTGCTGTTTACCGCTAATGACGCTTATATGAGGGAATACAGCATCACGATTCCTAAGGACTGTATCGCGTCAAACAGTGACGAAGATAACAAATTCGCCTTAACTATGATGGAGAATGTTCTTTTCGCAGAAATTACGACGGAAGAACAAATTACAGAAAAATAAACATGATCAGCGCTTTTCTTTCATACATTGATAGCGATATGAAAGGAGGCGTTTTTCATTCAAATTTATGTGGTAAAACAAGGCGACACTCTTTCTGCTATCGCTTCACAATACAGAACAACCGCAAATGACATCACTGAAACGAATGAAATACCGAATCCCGACAGCCTTGTTGTCGGACAAACCATTGTCATTCCAATAGCTGGCCAGTTCTATGATGTGAAGCGAGGTGATACCCTGACATCTATCGCCCGGCAGTTCAATACAACGGCAGCCGAGCTCGCAAGGGTTAACCGCATCCAGTTAAATACCGTGCTTCAGATTGGTTTCCGTATATACATCCCACCAGCCCCTAAACGAGACATCGAATCAAATGCTTATTTGGAGCCCCGAGGAAATCAAGTCAGCGAAAATCTCCAGCAGGCGGCCAGAGAAGCGTCACCCTACTTAACGTACCTTGGCGCATTCAGCTTCCAGGCACAGCGGAACGGAACCTTAGTCGCACCGCCTTTAACGAATTTAAGGAGCATTACAGAAAGTCAAAATACAACATTGATGATGATTATAACGAACCTAGAAAACCAGGCATTCAGCGATGAACTTGGCCGGATCCTTTTGAACGACGAAACTGTAAAAAGACGGCTTCTAAATGAAATAGTCGAGAATGCCAGAAGATATGGCTTCCGTGACATTCATTTCGACTTTGAATATTTGCGGCCCCAGGATAGAGAGGCCTATAATCAATTCCTCCGCGAAGCAAGAGATCTTTTTCATCGAGAGGGCTTAGAAATTTCTACGGCTCTTGCTCCTAAAACAAGTGCAACACAGCAGGGCAGGTGGTATGAAGCTCATGATTACAGGGCACATGGCCAAATTGTCGACTTTGTTGTTCTCATGACATATGAATGGGGCTATAGCGGCGGGCCGCCTCAAGCGGTTTCTCCAATTGGACCTGTCCGTGATGTCATAGAATATGCTTTGACTGAAATGCCTGCGAACAAAATTGTCATGGGCCAGAATTTATATGGATATGACTGGACGCTGCCATATACAGCAGGGGGAACTCCGGCAAGAGCAGTAAGCCCTCAGCAAGCCATTGTCATAGCTGATCAGAACAATGCTTCCATTCAATATGACCAAACCGCTCAAGCTCCTTTCTTCCGCTATACTGATGCAGAAAACAGAAGGCACGAGGTATGGTTCGAGGATGCCCGCTCGATTCAAGCAAAATTCAATCTGATTAAAGAGCTGAATTTAAGAGGCATCAGCTATTGGAAGCTGGGTCTTTCCTTTCCACAAAACTGGCTGCTGCTGTCTGATCAATTTAATGTTGTCAAAAAGACGTTTCGATAATTTGGAAACGTCTTTTTTTCATGGGGGCACCCAAGGGTTGTGATACAATATGAAGGTCGGTAACTGACGCACGTTTTTCAGATATAAGGAGGATTCCGATGAATACAGCCCCTTTTATTGCAATAGAAGGTCCTATCGGGGCAGGAAAAACAACTCTCGCAACGATGCTCTCACAAGAATTCGGATTCCCTATGATCAATGAGATTGTAGAGGATAACCCGTACCTTGATAAGTTTTATGACAATATAGAGGAATGGAGCTTCCAGCTCGAGATGTTTTTTCTTTGTCACAGATACAAACAGCTTGAAGACACCAGTGATCACTTTTTAAAAAAGGGACAGCCTGTAATAGCTGATTATCATATTTATAAAAATGTGATTTTTGCGGAACGCACCTTGTCTCCACATCAGCTGGAAAAATACAAAAAGATATATCACCTGCTAACGGATGATCTGCCAAAGCCGAATTTCATCATTTACATAAAGGCCAGTCTGCCTACATTGCTACACCGCATTGAAAAACGCGGGCGCCCCTTTGAGAAAAAAATTGAAACTAGCTATTTGGAGCAGCTGATTTCAGATTATGAAGTCGCCATCAAGCAGCTGCAGGAAGCAGACCCTGAACTTACAGTGTTAACCGTAGATGGTGATTCAAAGGATTTCGTTTTGAATAAGAGCGACTTTGAACGCATTGCCGCCCATGTAAAGGAGCTTATCGTATGAAGGAACATCATATCCCTAAGAATTCAATTATTACAGTAGCAGGAACAGTAGGTGTCGGAAAATCGACTTTAACAAAAACTTTAGCTAAACGGCTTGGATTTAAAACATCTTTGGAGGAAGTCGATCATAATCCATACTTGGAAAAGTTCTATCATGATTTTGAACGTTGGAGCTTTCACCTTCAAATTTATTTCTTAGCTGAACGCTTCAAAGAACAGAAAACAATTTTTGAAGCCGGCGGAGGTTTTGTACAGGATCGTTCGATTTATGAAGATACAGGGATTTTCGCAAAAATGCATGCTGATAAAGGGACAATGTCAAAGGTTGATTATAAGACTTACACAAGCCTTTTCGAAGCAATGGTAATGACACCGTATTTCCCACACCCAGATGTGTTGATCTATTTAGAAGGAGATCTGGAGAACATTTTAAACCGGATTGAACAACGCGGCCGCGAGATGGAGCTTCAGACAAGCCGGTCTTATTGGGAAGAAATGCATACACGCTACGAGAACTGGATAAGCGGTTTTAATGCCTGCCCTGTTTTAAAACTTCGCATTGAAGATTATGATCTTCTAAACGACGAAAACTCGATTGAACATATTGTAGATCAAATTGCTTCAGTTATTCATGATAATCAAAAAAAGTGAATCTCAGTCGAGATTCACTTTTTCTTTAAAATAAAAAATCCGCCGCACCGAATGCAACGGACAAAACAATCTCCAATATATGCTTGTGTTTCATTAGAATTAAAATCAATATGGCGGAGGAAGAGGGATTCGAACCCCCGCGGGCTTTGACACCCCTGTCGGTTTTCAAGACCGATCCCTTCAGCCGGACTTGGGTATTCCTCCGTATCGACAAGACTTACTATATCACGTATGTTCTCGTGTGGTCAAGCTTTTTTAAAAACTTTTTTTGTTTTTATGAAAATGCCGTGTTTACATAAGCAAAAAGGCGCACCTTGTCAGGCACGCCTTTCCATAATTTACGGTTTCATTACTTCTCTATTCCCCATATAAGGACGAAGCACTTTCGGAATCACAACGCTTCCGTCTTCCTGCTGATAATTTTCTAAGATAGCAGCAACTGTTCTTCCAACCGCCAGTCCTGAACCGTTCAGTGTGTGTACATGCTCAGGCTTGCCTTTCGCTTCACGTCTGAAACGAATATTCGCACGTCTCGCCTGGAACGCTTCGAAGTTGCTACAAGAAGAGATTTCTCGATATGTGTCTTGGCTTGGAATCCAAACTTCGATATCGTATTTTTTCGCAGCCGTAAAGCCTAAGTCACCCGTACACATGCTCATGACACGGTATGGAAGTTCAAGCAGCTGAAGAACCCGTTCTGCTTGGTTTGTAAGCTTCTCTAATTCTTCATAAGAATCTTCAGGCTTCACAAACTTTACAAGCTCAACTTTATTAAATTGGTGCTGACGAATTAATCCGCGTGTGTCACGTCCTGCTGAACCAGCTTCAGAACGGAAGCAAGCACTGAATGCCGCATAGTTGATCGGCAGGCTGTCACCTGAAAGGATTTCATCGCGATGCATGTTTGTAATCGGCACTTCCGCCGTTGGAATTAAGAAATAATCTTCTTCTCTGATTTTAAATGCATCCTCTTCAAATTTAGGAAGCTGCCCCGTTCCCGTCATACTTGCGCGGTTTACCATATATGGCGGGATCACTTCAGTGTAGTTATACTCATCCACATGCAGATCAAGCATAAAGTTATAAAGCGCACGCTCCAAACGAGCACCTAAGCCTTTATAGAACACGAAACGGCTTCCTGTTACTTTGGCAGCACGTTCAAAATCCAGAATACCCAGCTCATCCGCAATATCCCAGTGCGGCTTCGGCTCATAAGCAAATGAAGGCTTTTCACCCCATTTACGCACTTCTACGTTGTCGTCTTCTGTTTCACCGACAGGTACAGACTCATGCGGAATATTCGGGATTGAGAGAAGGATTGTATCAAGCTCAGCTTCCACTGTTCGCAATTCTTCATCAAGCTTTTTAATTTCCTCGCCGACTTCACGCATTTCTTTAATAATGTGATCCGCGTCTTTTTTCTCACGCTTCAGCACAGCAACCTGCTGAGAAACTTCATTTCGTTTTCCTTTTAACTCTTCAACCTTGCCGATAAGCTCTCTTCGTCTATCATCCAGCGCCTCAAACTTATCAAAATCAGTTAAGTCTTCGCCTTTGTGTACAAGCTTTGCTTTAATTTCTTGAAAATTTGCTCTCAGCATTTTCGTATCAAGCATGCGAAACACTCCTTTTTTTATTGATTTGTCGAAAATAAAAAGAGCCCTCATCCCCATAAAGGGACGAGAGCTCTCGCGTTGCCACCCTGATTGAAAACAAATCAAAGACTCGTTTTCCACTTTCAAACATAACGGTTATCCCGTAAATGCCTACTTGTTTCAGCATTTCGCTCAAGGATGGATTCAGACAGCATCTTTCACCGATTCGCACCAACCATCGGCTCTCTTAGAAAGAGAGGCTCCCTACTAGTTCCTATCAACGCTTTTCGATCTTTATTTGTGCTTATAATGTACTATAAGTTTCCACAGCTTTCAACTGTTTTATACAAGTGCCTTTTGCTTGTATTCCTCAACCATTTCAACAAACAGCTTTGTCACTCGGTGATCTTCTGTCAGCTCCGGATGGAATGAGCAGCCAAGGAATTGCCCCTGTTTCGCGGCTACAATACGACCATTATGCTCCGATAAAACTTCAACATTTTCACCAGCTTCTAAAATATGCGGAGCACGAATGAATACCCCTGTAAAAGGCTCGTCCAATCCTTTAATTGTTAAATCAGCTTCAAAGCTGTCAACCTGCCGGCCAAATGAATTACGTTCCACAACCACATTCAGAAGACCTAAATGAGGATTATCTGAACCGGCAATTTCTTTTGCTAATATAATTAATCCGGCACATGTTCCAAACATCGGTTTGCCCTGAGCAGCGAATTCACGAAGCGGCTCCATGAATTGATACGTATCGATCAAACGGCGCATCGTCGTGCTCTCACCGCCCGGCAAAATCAACCCGTCAACTTCGTTCAGCTGCTCCGGACGTTTTACGACAAGACCAGCCGCGCCGCATGCTTCAATCGCATGGATGTGCTCTCTAACTGCTCCTTGAAG
Source organism: Bacillus sp. PS95 (assembly GCF_037963565.1). Taxonomy (NCBI): domain Bacteria; kingdom Bacillati; phylum Bacillota; class Bacilli; order Caryophanales; family Bacillaceae; genus Bacillus; species Bacillus sp. PS95. The sequence continues at coordinate 19,518 of NZ_CP150160.1, read as the reverse complement.
TCCTAGTACACCTATTGTTAACATGTCAGCAGCGCTCCTATGTTCTTACCAGCCGCGTTCTTGCATACGCTGTTCTGGAAGTAAGTTTGAGATTTCAATCCCTTTCATTGCAGTACCAAGCTCTTTTGACAACTCAGCGATCAATTTGTAATCAGTAAAGTGAGTTGTTGCTTCCACAATTGCTTTCGCAAATTTAGCAGGGTTGTCTGATTTGAAAATACCAGAACCAACAAATACTCCGTCAGCACCGAGCTGCATCATGAGAGCAGCATCAGCTGGAGTTGCTACGCCGCCAGCGGCAAAGTTAACGACAGGAAGCTTGCCGTCTTTTTTAATTTGAAGAAGAAGCTCGTAAGGAGCACCTAGGTTTTTCGCTTCTGTCATTAGTTCATCCTCACTCATCGCAACTACTTTGCGCACTTGAGCGTTAACTTTGCGCATATGGCGAACAGCCTCAACAATATTACCTGTTCCAGGCTCACCTTTTGTGCGAAGCATAGAAGCACCTTCCGCAATACGGCGTGTTGCTTCACCAAGATCACGGCAGCCACAGACAAAAGGAACTGTGTATTCATTTTTATTTAAATGAAATTCTTCGTCAGCCGGCGTCAGAACTTCACTTTCATCAATATAGTCAACACCCATAGCTTCAAGCACACGCGCTTCAACAATATGTCCGATACGCGCTTTTGCCATTACCGGGATAGATACTGCATTCATTACTTCTTCCACGATTGTAGGGTCAGCCATACGGGCAACTCCTCCAGCCGCGCGAATATCTGCTGGCACACGTTCTAGCGCCATTACAGCGACAGCTCCAGCTTCTTCAGCGATTTTCGCTTGTTCCGCATTGATGACGTCCATGATGACGCCGCCTTTTTGCATTTCTGCCATTCCGCGTTTTACACGTTCAGTACCTGTTTGAGCCATTTCTTGGTCCCCCTAATCAAGGTATAGTTATATGATTTCTAATCCTTATTGTATCCTAGAAATCCAATAATTCATATGGATATATACTATTTTATTCGGTTTTTAGCGCTTTGAAAATCATTTTTTATTAAAAATTGGGTTTTTTCAGTATATTACGCGAAAGAGCCCTAACATCCATCAGAGCTCTTTCAATTGATTAAAACCAGCCGGTTACCGTATCAACAATGCTTCCCCAAATTCCGGCAAAAAATCCGCCGATACTGCGCATTGTCAAAACAAACCAGTTTGCTTTTTCTACATTTTCTTTTGTAACAAGGTCTACGCCAGCCAGATCGCTGTTAAGGAATCCGTAATCCTTTTCATCACCTGTGTATTCCGCAGTCAGCTTCCCAACCTTGGTTCCTTTTTTCACAGGAGCAGTTAAGTTGTCTTTATTCAGTGTGACCTTCGCTTTGTAATTCTTTTCTTCACCATTTTTGACAGGAAGAGAGAACGCCTTGTTTGTCACAATGCCTACTTCTTTCTCTTTACCCTTATCAACTGAAATTGTTTTATGGCCCTTTACTTGATCGCCTTCAGCATAAATTTCTTTCATGGAGAAATTGTCGAAAGCATAATCAAACATTTTCTTCGTTTCATCGAAACGGCCTGTATGAAGGTTGCCCTTTGCGTTTAAAACAACAGTGATGACACGCATACCGTTGCGTTCAGCTGTTCCTGTAAAGCATGAACCCGCAGAGTCAGTAGAACCTGTTTTCAGTCCGTCTACAGTCGCTTTTTTATACTCGCTGACAAGCCCCTTCAGCATAAAATTCCAGTTCGGCATGTCCATTTCATCATCGGTGCCTTCTCTGAATTTCGTTTTGGCGATACTGGAAGTCTCCAGTATCTCAGGGTAGTCAGTAATCAAGTGATCCGCAAGAATTGCCATATCCTTTGCAGAAACTTCACTTTCTTCATTTACGCTTGTCCCCTCAGGCTGATGCCCGTGAAGATCTTTGTTTTCAAGACCTGTTGCGTTAACAAATTTGTAATCTGTTAAGCCTAGTTCTTTTGCTTTTGCATTCATTTTTTCAACAAACTTAGTTTCAGAACCGGCAACGATTTCTGCAATCGCAATAGCAGCAGCATTTGCAGAATAAATTGCTGTAGCTTGATATAATTCTTTTACTGTGTATTTCCCGTCTTTCCGAAGAGGAACGTTTGATAAGCTGTTATCTTGGGAAATTTCATACACATAGTCATCAGGCGTATAGGTTTGGTCCCATTTCACTTTACCTTGATCAATTGCTTCTAATAACAGATACTCTGTCATCATTTTTGTCATACTCGCAATTGGCAGTCTCTTATCTGCATTTTTACTGTAAAGAATTTTACCTGAAGAAGCTTCGATCATAATAGCAGCAGATGCATTGATATCAATTGGATCGCTGGCTGCTTTTGCTTTTGACATTGGAGCCAGACACGTGACAGCTAGAGTTAACACAACCAATGACATCAGTAGCTGTTTACATTTCTTGATGTTCAATCGTACGACCTCCGTATTTCATTTTCTTCATCTATAATTAAGCCGTTAAGGACATTTTCAATGCACAACAGTATAAATTTTATCATAATCAGTATAAAAAAAATAGACAGAGTCAGAGACCCTGTCAAATGTTTTTAATTTGTAACAATTTATTATGAAATTGTATAGTTAGGTGATTCTTTTGTAATCTGTACGTCATGCGGATGGCTTTCGCGAAGTCCTGCGCCAGTCATGCGAATGAACTGAGCTTCTTCTCTTAGCGCACGCAGATCTTTGGACCCGCAATACCCCATACCAGAACGAAGGCCTCCGACTAGCTGATAAACGGTTTCTTCAACTGGCCCTTTGTAAGGTGTGCGTCCTTCAATTCCTTCAGGAACAAATTTTTTGTTTTCTTCTTGGAAGTAACGGTCTTTACTTCCTTTTTCCATTGCAGCAACTGATCCCATGCCGCGGTATACCTTAAATCTTCTGCCTTGGTAGATTTCAGTTTCACCAGGGCTTTCTGATGTGCCTGCAAGCAAGCTTCCGAGCATAACAGCATGTCCGCCGGCTGCCAATGCTTTAGTGATATCGCCAGAGAATTTAATCCCACCGTCGGCGATGATTGTTTTGCCGTGTTTTCTTGCTTCAGTCGCACAATCATAAATTGCTGTAATTTGCGGAACACCCACGCCGGCTACAACACGTGTAGTACAAATTGAACCAGGCCCTATTCCAACTTTGACAACGTCTGCTCCAGCTTCGATAAGCGCTCTTGTCGCTTCAGCTGTTGCCACGTTTCCAGCAATAATGTTTAATTCGGGATACGTTTCACGGATTTTTGTGACTGTGTTTAAAACGCCTTGAGAGTGTCCGTGAGCTGTATCGATAACAATCACATCAACATTGGCTTCAACAAGCTTTTTGACGCGAGTCATTGTATCGCCAGTTACACCAACTGCCGCGCCAACGATCAGGCGGCCGTGAATGTCTTTAGATGAGTTCGGGAACTCAATGACTTTTTCAATGTCTTTAATTGTGATAAGACCTTTTAATTTATTCTGGTCATCTACGAGAGGAAGCTTTTCAATTTTATGTTTCTGCAAAATCTTTTCAGCTTCATCCAGAGTAGTTCCTACAGATGCAGTAACTAGCTCTTCTTTCGTCATGACGTCGCTAATTTTCATTGAGTAGTCAGAAATAAAACGAAGGTCACGGTTTGTAATAATTCCAACAAGCTTCTGGTCTTCTTCGTTATTTACAATCGGAACACCGGAAATTCTGTATTTCCCCATCAAATGCTCCGCATCAAATACTTGGTGATCAGGAGTTAAAAAGAAGGGATTTGTGATAACGCCGCGCTCAGAACGCTTTACTTTATCAACTTGTTCAGCCTGCTGTTCAATGGACATATTTTTGTGAATGATGCCCAAGCCGCCCTGTCTTGCCATTGCAATTGCCATTGCTGATTCTGTTACAGTGTCCATACCTGCGCTGATGACAGGAATATTTAGCTTTAACGTTTTTGTAAGTTCTACAGATAAATCCACATCACGCGGAAGTACCTCAGACTTTGCTGGTACAAGCAGCACATCGTCGAACGTTAAGCCTTCTTTTGAAAATTTACTTTCCCACATTAGTAAATCCCCCTCTTTTCGGCAAAATATTATATGTAGATTATCAACTAGCCAAGAGCATGTCAAGGAAGCGGGAAAGAGTTGAAATATTTAGATAACGGAAAGGATTAAGAAATGTACATGACATATCATGAGTGGAAAGACTTAGCGCTATTTTACTCCGTTGAATCAACCCAGAAATTTCTAGAAAAGGTTTATATCTTAAACGGTATTGACGATGCGAAAAAAAACTCTTTTAAAAACAGTGAACGGTTTATTTATTTCTTAAAGCATGCCGAATCGTTTTATAAACAAGCCGCATATTCTCCCTTAGAAATCAAACCGATTCTTTTATTTTATGGAATGGCACAGCTTATCAAAGCATGCTTAATTACACGTGATCCTCATTATCCAAGCCATACATCAGTACTGGCACATGGCGTAACAACAAGAAAACGAAAGAAACAAAATTATTGTTTTAGCGATGATGAAGTGAAAATACAACGAAATGGCCTATGCGTGCATTTTATGAAACATTTATTCGGACAATCGGATATAGTAGATGAACGGTATACCATGAAAAAATTATTAATGGCCATTCCAGAACTTAGCGATATTTTCTACTTTCAGCAGAAAGAACGATTTATGACAAAAGTTGAGAAGGATAAGAACGAAATTTTTGTACCGGAGGAAGTAGTAATCAATTACAAAATGTCTGATTCAAGGTTTGCTGAATACATGTCCCATCATTATCAATGGTCTTTTACAAAAAAAAATGAACACGGGCTGCTGTTCGAAATTTCACCACAAGACAAGGAGCCATGGACATCGACCAGCTTATTGTTTGACATGGAAAAGAACCAATATTATATCCCTTCTCAAAGGGAGCAATTTCTGAGGCTTCCCGAAATGACAATTCATTATTTGATTTTGTACAACGTTGGGATGATTGCAAGGTATGAAACAGAATGGTGGTATGAGTTATTAACACAGCATATAAGTGATGACTACGTGTTAATTCAGCAGTTTTTATTAGTATCAGAAAAGAAATTCCCTAAATACGCTTCACAGTTTCTTCTTCATTTTTAACAAACAAAAAACCCAGCTCAATGAGCTGGGTTTAAGCTTGCTTGGCGGCGTCCTACTCTCACAGGGGGAAACCCCCGACTACCATCGGCGCTGAAGAGCTTAACTTCCGTGTTCGGTATGGGAACGGGTGTGACCTCTTCGCTATCGCCACCAAACAAATTGAGAGTGTTCTCTCAAAACTAGATAACAGGTGTGACATCATTCAAAAATATGGTTAAGTCCTCGATCGATTAGTATCTGTCAGCTCCATGTGTCGCCACACTTCCACCTCAGACCTATCAACCTGATCATCTTTCAGGGATCTTACTTCCTTGCGGAATGGGAAATCTCATCTTGAGGGGGGCTTCATGCTTAGATGCTTTCAGCACTTATCCCGTCCGCACATAGCTACCCAGCGATGCCCTTGGCAGAACAACTGGTACACCAGCGGTGCGTCCATCCCGGTCCTCTCGTACTAAGGACAGCTCCTCTCAAATTTCCTGCGCCCGCGACGGATAGGGACCGAACTGTCTCACGACGTTCTGAACCCAGCTCGCGTACCGCTTTAATGGGCGAACAGCCCAACCCTTGGGACCGACTACAGCCCCAGGATGCGATGAGCCGACATCGAGGTGCCAAACCTCCCCGTCGATGTGGACTCTTGGGGGAGATAAGCCTGTTATCCCCGGGGTAGCTTTTATCCGTTGAGCGATGGCCCTTCCATGCGGAACCACCGGATCACTAAGCCCGACTTTCGTCCCTGCTCGACTTGTAGGTCTCGCAGTCAAGCTCCCTTGTGCCTTTACACTCTGCGAATGATTTCCAACCATTCTGAGGGAACCTTTGGGCGCCTCCGTTACCTTTTAGGAGGCGACCGCCCCAGTCAAACTGCCCACCTGACACTGTCTCCCCGCCCGATAAGGGCGGCGGGTTAGAAGGTCAATACAGCCAGGGTAGTATCCCACCGATGCCTCCACCGAAGCTGGCGCTCCGGTTTCCAAGGCTCCTACCTATCCTGTACAAGCTGTACCAACATTCAATATCAGGCTGCAGTAAAGCTCCACGGGGTCTTTCCGTCCTGTCGCGGGTAACCTGCATCTTCACAGGTACTATAATTTCACCGAGTCTCTCGTTGAGACAGTGCCCAGATCGTTGCGCCTTTCGTGCGGGTCGGAACTTACCCGACAAGGAATTTCGCTACCTTAGGACCGTTATAGTTACGGCCGCCGTTTACTGGGGCTTCAATTCGCACCTTCGCTTACGCTAAGCGCTCCTCTTAACCTTCCAGCACCGGGCAGGCGTCAGCCCCTATACTTCGCCTTACGGCTTCGCAGAGACCTGTGTTTTTGCTAAACAGTCGCCTGGGCCTATTCACTGCGGCTCTCTCGGGCTTGCACCCTAACAGAGCACCCCTTCTCCCGAAGTTACGGGGTCATTTTGCCGAGTTCCTTAACGAGAGTTCTCTCGATCACCTTAGGATTCTCTCCTCGCCTACCTGTGTCGGTTTGCGGTACGGGCACCTCTCACCTCGCTAGAGGCTTTTCTTGGCAGTGTGGAATCAGGAACTTCGCTACTATATTTCGCTCGCCATCACAGCTCAGCCTTATGGGAAACGGATTTGCCTATTTCCCAGCCTAACTGCTTGGACGCGGATATCCAATACCGCGCTTACCCTATCCTCCTGCGTCCCCCCATTGCTCAAATGGTGAGGAGGTGGTACAGGAATATCAACCTGTTGTCCATCGCCTACGCCTTTCGGCCTCGGCTTAGGTCCCGACTAACCCTGAGCGGACGAGCCTTCCTCAGGAAACCTTAGGCATTCGGTGGAGGGGATTCTCACCCCTCTTTCGCTACTCATACCGGCATTCTCACTTCTAAGCGCTCCACCAGTCCTTCCGGTCTGGCTTCACAGCCCTTAGAACGCTCTCCTACCACTGTTCGAAGAACAGTCCGCAGCTTCGGTGATACGTTTAGCCCCGGTACATTTTCGGCGCAGAGTCACTCGACCAGTGAGCTATTACGCACTCTTTAAATGGTGGCTGCTTCTAAGCCAACATCCTGGTTGTCTAAGCAACTCCACATCCTTTTCCACTTAACGTATACTTTGGGACCTTAGCTGGCGGTCTGGGCTGTTTCCCTTTCGACTACGGATCTTATCACTCGCAGTCTGACTCCCAAGGATAAGTCATTGGCATTCGGAGTTTGACTGAATTCGGTAACCCGGTAGGGGCCCCTAGTCCAATCAGTGCTCTACCTCCAAGACTCTTACCTTGAGGCTAGCCCTAAAGCTATTTCGGAGAGAACCAGCTATCTCCAGGTTCGATTGGCATTTCACCCCTACCCACACCTCATCCCCGCACTTTTCAACGTGCGTGGGTTCGGGCCTCCATTCAGTGTTACCTGAACTTCACCCTGGACATGGGTAGATCACCTGGTTTCGGGTCTACGACCACGTACTCATGCGCCCTATTCAGACTCGCTTTCGCTGCGGCTCCGCATCTTCTGCTTAACCTTGCACGGGATCGTAACTCGCCGGTTCATTCTACAAAAGGCACGCCATCACCCGTTAACGGGCTCTGACTACTTGTAGGCACACGGTTTCAGGATCTCTTTCACTCCCCTTCCGGGGTGCTTTTCACCTTTCCCTCACGGTACTGGTTCACTATCGGTCACTAGGGAGTATTTAGCCTTGGGAGATGGTCCTCCCGGATTCCGACGGAATTTCACGTGTTCCGCCGTACTCAGGATCCACTCAGGAGAGAACGAAGTTTTGACTACAGGGCTGTTACCTCCTATGGCGGGCCTTTCCAGACCTCTTCATCTACCTCGTTCCTTTGTAACTCCGTACAGAGTGTCCTACAACCCCAAGAGGCAAGCCTCTTGGTTTGGGCTAATCCCGTTTCGCTCGCCGCTACTCAGGGAATCGCATTTGCTTTCTCTTCCTCCGGGTACTTAGATGTTTCAGTTCCCCGGGTCTGCCTTCTCATATCCTATGAATTCAGATATGGATACCACTCCATTACGAGTGGTGGGTTTCCCCATTCGGAAATCTCCGGATCAAAGCTTGCTTACAGCTCCCCGAAGCATATCGGTGTTCGTCCCGTCCTTCATCGGCTCCTAGTGCCAAGGCATCCACCGTGCGCCCTTTCTAACTTAACCGTTAAAAAGAATCACCATGTGATATCTTGTATTACTATTGAATGTGATGTCTACTGTTATCTAGTTTTCAAAGAACACGTTGGTGGAGCCTAGCGGGATCGAACCGCTGACCTCCTGCGTGCAAAGCAGGCGCTCTCCCAGCTGAGCTAAGGCCCCGTTATATAAGATGGTGGGCCTGAGTGGACTCGAACCACCGACCTCACGCTTATCAGGCGTGCGCTCTAACCAGCTGAGCTACAGGCCCATCTTAACTTATTCAAGGAACAAAGTTCCTTCAAAACTAAACAAGACAGGGAACGTTCTGTTTATAAGACCCAAGGTCTTATATTCCGTATAATATCCTTAGAAAGGAGGTGATCCAGCCGCACCTTCCGATACGGCTACCTTGTTACGACTTCACCCCAATCATCTGTCCCACCTTCGGCGGCTGGCTCCTAAAAGGTTACCTCACCGACTTCGGGTGTTACAAACTCTCGTGGTGTGACGGGCGGTGTGTACAAGGCCCGGGAACGTATTCACCGCGGCATGCTGATCCGCGATTACTAGCGATTCCAGCTTCACGCAGTCGAGTTGCAGACTGCGATCCGAACTGAGAACAGATTTGTGGGATTGGCTTAACCTCGCGGTTTCGCTGCCCTTTGTTCTGTCCATTGTAGCACGTGTGTAGCCCAGGTCATAAGGGGCATGATGATTTGACGTCATCCCCACCTTCCTCCGGTTTGTCACCGGCAGTCACCTTAGAGTGCCCAACTGAATGCTGGCAACTAAGATCAAGGGTTGCGCTCGTTGCGGGACTTAACCCAACATCTCACGACACGAGCTGACGACAACCATGCACCACCTGTCACTCTGCCCCCGAAGGGGACGTCCTATCTCTAGGATTGTCAGAGGATGTCAAGACCTGGTAAGGTTCTTCGCGTTGCTTCGAATTAAACCACATGCTCCACCGCTTGTGCGGGCCCCCGTCAATTCCTTTGAGTTTCAGTCTTGCGACCGTACTCCCCAGGCGGAGTGCTTAATGCGTTAGCTGCAGCACTAAGGGGCGGAAACCCCCTAACACTTAGCACTCATCGTTTACGGCGTGGACTACCAGGGTATCTAATCCTGTTCGCTCCCCACGCTTTCGCTCCTCAGCGTCAGTTACAGACCAGAGAGTCGCCTTCGCCACTGGTGTTCCTCCACATCTCTACGCATTTCACCGCTACACGTGGAATTCCACTCTCCTCTTCTGCACTCAAGTTCCCCAGTTTCCAATGACCCTCCCCGGTTGAGCCGGGGGCTTTCACATCAGACTTAAGAAACCGCCTGCGAGCCCTTTACGCCCAATAATTCCGGACAACGCTTGCCACCTACGTATTACCGCGGCTGCTGGCACGTAGTTAGCCGTGGCTTTCTGGTTAGGTACCGTCAAGGTACCGCCCTATTCGAACGGTACTTGTTCTTCCCTAACAACAGAGCTTTACGATCCGAAAACCTTCATCACTCACGCGGCGTTGCTCCGTCAGACTTTCGTCCATTGCGGAAGATTCCCTACTGCTGCCTCCCGTAGGAGTCTGGGCCGTGTCTCAGTCCCAGTGTGGCCGATCACCCTCTCAGGTCGGCTACGCATCGTTGCCTTGGTGAGCCGTTACCTCACCAACTAGCTAATGCGCCGCGGGTCCATCTGTAAGTGGTAGCCGAAGCCACCTTTTATGTTTGAACCATGCGGTTCAAACAACCATCCGGTATTAGCCCCGGTTTCCCGGAGTTATCCCAGTCTTACAGGCAGGTTACCCACGTGTTACTCACCCGTCCGCCGCTAACATCAGGGAGCAAGCTCCCATCTGTCCGCTCGACTTGCATGTATTAGGCACGCCGCCAGCGTTCGTCCTGAGCCAGGATCAAACTCTCCGATAAAGTAGTTTGACTGACTACGCACATCGCTGTGCGATTTATAAAAATGAATTAACAGGTACGTTTTGTCTTGTTTAGTTTTCAAAGAACTTTGTGTGCTTCTCTCGAAGCGACTACTTAATAATAACATTTTTAGTTAACTAGGTCAATACTTTTTTAAAAAAGTTTTTACTAGTCATAATGGTCATGCTTGTGTCTTTAAAAAGACAACAGAAATGATTATACCATAATTTTTATGACTGTAAAGGGTTATGACACAAAAAAGCGCAGCTATTTCAGCTGCGCTTTTTCTCACACTTCTTCTTGTTCTTCTTCATTCTCATCTTCTTCGTTTTTCTCTACTAAAGCTACTGTAGCAACATGCTCTTCTTCTGCCATTCTGATGAGACGCACACCTTGAGTGACACGTCCGGTGATGGAGATATCATTGATGTCCATTCTGATGAGTACGCCGCTAGCTGTAATAATCATTAGATCCTCTTCACCTTTAGTAGCTTTCACTGCTACTAGTTGGCCGTTGTTCTCGGTGATTTTCGCTGTTTTGAGTCCTTTTCCGCCCCGGCTTTGGGTTCTGTACTCTTCAGCCGGAGTTCGTTTTCCGTACCCTTTTTCAGTTACGATAAGGACGTGTGATTCTTCCTCTAAAATCTCCATGCCGACAACAACGTCGTCATCCGTCAGAGTGATGCCTTTTACGCCCGCCGCAGTTCTTCCCATCTCCCGGACATCTGTTTCAGGGAAACGGATCAGTAAACCGTTTTTCGTTCCAATGATGATTTGTTTTGTGCCGTCAGTCAGACGTACACCCATCAGTTCATCATCTTCACGAAGACTCAGAGCGATTAGACCATTGTTGCGGATATTAGCGAATTGAGATAGCGATGTTCGTTTTGAAACCCCATGCTTTGTAGTGAAGAAAAGGTAAAGCTCCGCATTGAATTCCGTGACTGGAATAATCGCGTTGATCCACTCACCCTTTTCTACCTCCAGCAGGTTAATAATCGGGATTCCTTTTGCCGTTCTGCCGTATTCAGGGATTTCATACCCTTTTGCACGATACACTTTCCCCTTGTTCGAGAAGAAGAGAATCGTGTCATGAGTTGACGTAGAGATCAAATGCTCAACGAAATCATCTTCGTTTGTTCCCATACCTTGTACACCTTTTCCGCCTCGTTTTTGACTGCGGTAAGTTGATGCAGGAAGACGTTTGACGTATCCGTTGTGCGTCAGAGTAACTACGATATTTTCTCTCTCAATGAGATCTTCATCTTCAATTGTCTCTAGTCCAGAAGTGACGATCTCAGTACGTCTTTCATCGTTAAAACGCTCTTTGATTTCCGTGAGTTCTTCACGAATGATCTCAAGCACTTTATATTCATTTGCCAAGATGTCTTTTAGCTCTGCAATTAATTTAACAAGAGATTGGTATTCTTCTTCGATCTTTTCACGTTCCAGTCCCGTTAAACGCTGGAGCCTCATGTCAAGGATCGCTTGTGCTTGCTTCTCTGTCAGTGAGAATTGTTCAATTAAACCTGTTCTCGCAATTTCAGCCGTTTGAGAATTACGGATAAGGGAGATAACTGCATCGAGATGATCCAGTGCAACTCTCAATCCTTCCAGGATATGAGCTCTCGCTTCCGCTTTACGCAATTCATAAGCAGTACGGCGTCTAATGACAACTTTTTGATGGTCGAGGTAATGCTCCAGGCATTGCTTAAGAGTTAAAACTTTCGGCTGGCCATCAACAAGTGCAAGCAGGTTGATGCCAAAAGATGTTTGTAGAGCAGTTTGTTTGTACAGATTGTTTAAGATGACATTTGCATTGGCGTCGCGTCTGATTTCAATGACAATTCTCATACCTGTACGATCTGACTCATCACGCAGATCTGTGATACCCTCTATCTTTTTGTCCCTTACGAGATCTGCAATTTTCTCAATTAATTTCGCCTTATTTACTTGGTAAGGTAACTCTGTAACGATAATTCTTTCTTTACCCGAAGATGTTTGTTCGATCTCAGCTTTTGCCCGGATCGTGATAGAGCCTCGGCCTGATTCGTATGCTTTCCGGATACCGCTGCGTCCCAAGATTTGACCCGCGGTCGGGAAATCAGGCCCTGGAATGACTTCCATAAGCTCTGGAATTGTAATGTCCGGATTCTCACTGACAGCAAGTACACCGTCAATGATTTCTCCCAGCTGGTGCGGAGGAATGTTTGTTGCCATACCTACCGCAATGCCGGCAGCACCGTTCACGAGCAGATTCGGGAACCTTGAAGGCATAACGACAGGTTCTCTTTCTGACCCGTCATAGTTATCCTGGTAATCGATTGTGTCTTTTGTGATGTCACGAAGAATCTCCATTGAGATTTTAGACATTCTTGCTTCTGTATAACGCATGGCCGCCGCTGAGTCTCCGTCAACAGAACCGAAGTTTCCGTGACCGTCAACGAGCATATAACGGTAGTTGAAATCCTGAGCCATTCTGACCATGGATTCATATACCGCTGAATCACCGTGCGGGTGGTATTTCCCGATAACTTCTCCAACGATACGCGCGGATTTTTTATAAGGCTTGTCACTTGTCATGCCTAAATCATTCATTGCATACAAAATCCGTCTATGAACCGGTTTTAAACCGTCTCGAACATCTGGAAGAGCACGGGACACGATAACGCTCATAGCATAATCCAAGAAGGACGTACGCATTTCCTGACTGATATTTATTTCACGAACTTGTGGTGTGTTTTGTTCACTCATTAAAAAACCTCCCTGAAGTATCACATGAAATATGTGGGAGTAGATTGTCCATTATGACCTTCAATACGATTTCACTATTCTCCATTATATCAATAAACTTATGATTATACACATTAAATTGCTAGAATATATAGGTATTGCAAGCATTGCTGCATCTGATCTTGTTCAGAAAAAAGCCTTATTTCTTATTGGAAATAAGGCTTTTTATGATTAGATGTCAAGATTTTTAACGTATCTCGCATTCGCTTCTATGAAGTTTCGGCGCGGTTCTACCTTGTCGCCCATAAGCATTTCAAAAGTCTCGTCCGCATCCATTGCATCTTCAAGAGTTACCTGAAGAAGTGTTCTGGAGCTAGGATCCATGGTTGTCTCCCATAGCTGGGTGGCATTCATTTCACCAAGACCTTTGTAACGCTGCAGTCCAGGCTTAGGCGTTTGAGGAAGAGTTTTTAACAGCTCTTCAAGCTCCTTGTCATTGTACGCATATTCAACGCGTTTCCCCTGTTGAACCTTGTAGAGCGGCGGCTGCGCAATGTACACGTAGCCATTTTCGATAATTTGGCGCATATATCTGTAAAAGAACGTTAACAGCAGTGTTCTGATGTGCGCGCCGTCAACATCGGCATCTGTCATAATGACAACTTTGTGGTAACGGGCTTTCTCAAGGTTGAAGTCTTCCCCAATGCCTGTGCCGAGCGCTGTGATCATAGAGCGAACTTCGTTGTTAGAAAGAATTTTATCCAGTCTGGCCTTTTCAACGTTTAGGATTTTACCTCTAAGCGGCAAAATGGCTTGGAAATGTCTGTCGCGTCCTTGTTTAGCAGATCCTCCGGCAGAGTCACCCTCTACGATATATAACTCGGAGATGCTCGGATCTTTTGAAGAGCAGTCCGCTAACTTACCGGGCAGGTTTGAAATTTCCAAAGCACTCTTACGACGTGTTAGTTCACGGGCTTTTTTCGCAGCCATTCTTGCTCTTGCCGCCATTAAGCCTTTATCGACAATTTTTTTGGCTGCATCTGGATTTTCCAGCATAAATGTTTCCATCGCCGTAGAAAATAACGTATCGGTGATCGTCCGTGCTTCTGAGTTGCCCAGCTTTGTTTTCGTTTGGCCCTCAAACTGCGGATCAGGGTGTTTGATTGAAATAATCGCTGTCAGCCCTTCCCTTACGTCATCTCCGCTTAGGTTTGGATCATTTTCTTTAATAAGCCCTTTTTTTCTGGCGTAATCGTTGATAACACGAGTCAGGCCCGTTTTGAAGCCAGCTTCATGGGTACCGCCTTCGTACGTGTTAATGTTGTTTGTAAACGAGTAAATGTTGCTTGTGTAGCTGTCATTGTATTGCAAAGCCACTTCAACCGTAATGCCGTCCTTTTCGCCTTCAATGTAAATCGGCTCTTCATGGACAACCTCTTTAGAGCGGTTTAAATACTCTACATAACTTTTAATTCCGCCTTCGTAATGGTATTCATTTTTGCGCTCTTGTCCTTCACGTTTATCTTCAATCGTGATGTTTACACCCTTTGTTAAAAAGGCTAATTCACGCACGCGGTTAGCAAGCAGATCGTAATCATACTCGGTTGTTTCTGAGAAAATTTCAGGGTCCGGGACAAAATGTGTCGTCGTTCCTGTATGATCCGTTTCGCCAATGATTTCAAGGTCTGTAACCGGAACTCCGCGTTTATAGGTTTGGCGGTGAATTTTACCGTCACGGTGAACCGTCACATCAAGCTCTGTTGATAGTGCGTTTACGACAGACGCACCTACACCGTGTAATCCTCCGGATACTTTATAGCCGCTTCCGTCAAATTTTCCTCCGGCATGAAGTACCGTCATAATGACTTCTACCGCAGGACGGCCCATTTTTTCATGAATACCGACTGGAATACCGCGGCCATTATCTATAACCGTGATACTGTTGTCTTTTTCGATTTGGATATTGATATCCGTACAATAACCGGCGAGGGCTTCGTCAATACTATTGTCGACAATTTCCCATACCAGGTGGTGAAGGCCTTTGCTGTTTGTCGAACCGATATACATCCCCGGTCTTTTACGAACAGCTTCCAATCCTTCTAGTACCTGTATCTGATTTTCATCATAACTGTTTTGCTGCTGTTCCATAGCCACGTCATTCACCTACACTTTTCTAAACGATATATTCGTGATAAAAAATTTCTAAGAATCTATTTCAAACATAAATTGCGCACGTTTTTTTAATGTGCTGGAAGATAAGGGAGAGTAATATATATTCTGAACCGTGACTACGATAGATTTGGGCGTGCCGTTTACGGAAGGCACCACCTTGTGTTTCTGTTTTTTCAGAAATTCTTCAACAATAGGCGACATGTTGGCTTTAAAGTCAAAAATGCCGACAATATCTCGTGTTGAAACCACAAAGTCATCACCTAAATGAATATACAATTGCTCACCTCATTTCTTCACTTCACTAACGCACCATTTTGCACACGGAACATTCCTGCTTGACGTAAGGTTTCGTGATCAATGCCATCAACGCTTGTCGTTGTGACAAACGTTTGTACACGGCCTTGGATCGTATGAAGCAAGTGTGACTGGCGATAATCATCCAGTTCACTCAGTACATCATCCAATAGTAAAATGGGATATTCTCCGATTTCTTCATGGATCAGGTCAATCTCCGCCAGCTTAAGGGACAACGCCGTCGTTCGCTGCTGTCCTTGAGAACCATACGTCTGCACATCGCGTCCGTTCACATAGAAAAGAACATCGTCACGATGAGGCCCTGACAGCGTCACACCACGCTCAATTTCTTTTTCTCTTAATTTAGAAAACGCTTCTTGATAGCTATCTCCTATTTTCGACAAATCTAGGGGATCTGATACATCAAGAGCTGTATGGTATTTCAGGGTCAGTTCTTCAAGCCCTCTTGAGATGCCTGCATGGATGGGCTGCGCCCATTTCTCGAGCTGTGCTGTAAACTGCAGGCGTTTTACGACGACTTTTGCTGCAACTTCTACAAGCTGATCGGTCAGAACATCGAGCATCGTCCGGTCAGTTTGTTTTCTTGTTTGCAGCTGTTTCAAAAAATGATTCCGCTGGGAAAGGATTTTCTGGTAAAGAGAAAGATCGTGAAGGTAGACGGGAGAAACCTGTCCGATTTCCATGTCAAGAAACCGCCTTCTCACTTGAGGGCTTCCCTTTACAAGATTTAAATCTTCCGGCGCGAACATAATGGTGTTGAGGGCCCCGACATACTGGCTGAGCTTTTGCTGTTCAATATGATTGACCTTGCCCTTTTTACCCTTTTTGGAGATAACGAGCTGCATCGGGATCGCCCCGTTTTGCTTCATCACTCTTCCCTCTATTTTAGCATAGTCTTTGTCCCACCGTATAAGTTCTTTGTCATTTGATGTCCGGTGCGATTTCGCCATGGACAAGACATAGATCGCCTCCATGAGGTTTGTCTTCCCCTGGGCGTTTTCTCCGATGATCACATTTACTTTATTTTCAAATTGAAGTTCAGCATGGTCGTAGTTGCGGTAAGATGTCAGTTCTAAGTTCTGGATATACAATCAGTGTCACCCGCTTTAATTGACGACTTGAAATGAACCAAATCCTTCAATCTCTACCACATCTCCAACATACAGCTTTCTGCCCCGGCGGTTGTCCGGCTCATCGTTCACAAGCACTTCATGCTCGCTTAAAAACCACTTCGCCATACCGCCAGACTGAATCACATCGGCTAATTTTAAGAATTGTCCGAGTGTAATCATCTCTGTATCAATTGAAATCGGATTTGCCATTATATCGACCTCTTTCAAATATCACTAATATCTAATTGTACTAAAAAAAAACGAATTAGGGAAAGGGAAAACTTGTCGGAGCAGATACCGAATAGAAAAGCTGCCGACAGGTCGGCAGCAGTGTATCGGATTAATAGGTTCTGACAGGAAGGATAAGCTGTACAATCGTTTCATCATTCGGCGTGCGAATTAAGAAAGGTCTCATTGCGCCTGTAAAGCTTACGCGTATTTCTGCTCCTTCAAGCACCTTTAGTGCATCCAGCATATATTTTGGACTAAAAGAGATATTTAATTCCTCACCTTCAATTTGATCCGCAACAATTGCTTCCACAACTTTACCGATTTCCGGCGAGTTGGAGGAAATTTCAATGGATTCAGCCGGTTTTGCGGACAGTTTTACAACGTTGTTGCGTCCCTCTCTAGCTAAAAGAGATGCACGATCAATGGCCTGAAGGAATTCTTTTGTGTTCACAATGATTTCTGTTTTGCTGTCTTGCGGAATCAGGCTGGTTGTGTCTGGATAATTCCCGTCCAGAAGCCGTGAGAAGAATAAGACGTTTTTCGCTTTAAACAGAACTTGGGTTTCTGTGATGACGATATCTACAAGTTCCTGGTTGTCATCTAAAATCTTGCTGAGTTCAGTTAAACTTTTTCCCGGAATCACGACGTTATAAGATCTGTCTTCTGGAATATCAAGTTTCGCCTTTCTTAATGCAAGACGGTGGCTATCCGTTGCAGTGCATAATAATTCACTTTGCTCCACTTTCCAGTTTACACCTGTCAAGATAGGGCGTGTTTCTGAGGTGGACACTGCAAATACTGTTTGTCTGATTAGATTTTTTAACAAATCAGTTGGGATCTGAATCGCATGATGCTCTTCAATCTGCGGCAAGTGCGGATACTCATCAGCATCCAGTCCGTTTAGATTAAATTCAGCTTTACCAGAACGGATAATCGTCAAATACTGATTTTGGACTTCGATTTCTACAGTTGCCATCGGCAATTTTTTTACAATTTCACTAAAAAAGCGAGCCTGTAAAACGATGCTTCCGGGCTGTTCAATAGTGACGATTTCTTTATCTCCTTCTTCTTTTGGAATGAAGGATTCAATAGAAATATCTGAGTCACTCCCTGTAAAGGATACTCCATCATCTGATGCAACAATTTTAATACCAGTCAGAATGGGAATCGTGGTTCTGGATGAAACTGCTTTTAATACATCTTGGACACTTTCAACAAGACGATCTTTTTGAATCGTGAATTTCATTTTTATCCTCCTAACGGATAATGTATTAATATATATATTTATAAAAAATAGTAGAAGTAATAGTAGGGCCTGTGGATTTGTGGATAAGTTGTGAAAAAGACAGGAAACACAGTCTATCCACATGTGGACAGACTGTGTATGACTTCCGAAAAGTTATTCACACTTTCCCCCGATTGATCCCTGGTCCTGCTATTTAAGCTGTTCTTTAATTTCTTTTACATGCTGCTGAAGCTGTTCATCATCTGCCAGCAGTTTCGAAATTTTTTCATGCGCATGAATAACGGTCGTATGATCACGTCCTCCAAACTCTTCACCGATTTTAGGAAGAGAGGAATCAGTCATTTCCCTTGATAAGTACATGGCGATTTGACGCGGAAAAGCTACTGACTTTGTCCGTTTTTTTGCTTTGAAATCCTCGAGTTTAATATTAAATTGCTGGCCTACTACCCTCTGAATTTCCTTTATCGTAATGACTTTCGGTTTTGAGGAAGGAATAATATCTTTCAACGCCTCAGCGGCCAGATCAGCATTAATATCTTTATTAATTAAAGATGAATAAGCGACAACTCTGATTAATGCTCCTTCGAGTTCCCGAATATTGCTGTCGATTTGATTCGCGATGTAAAGCATAACCTCGTTCGGAATATCGAGGCCTTCTGCTTTGGCTTTTTTTCTTAAAATTGCAATTCTCGTTTCTAGATCAGGCGGTGTGATATCTGTAATAAGTCCCCATTCAAAACGTGAGCGCAATCTGTCCTCAAGTGTCGGAATTTCCTTTGGCGGCCGGTCACTTGAAATGACGATTTGTTTGCTTTCTTCGTGCAATGTGTTAAATGTATGGAAAAATTCTTCCTGGGTTTGTTCTTTCCCCGCTAAAAATTGAATATCATCTATCAAAAGCACATCAACATTTCGATAGCGATTGCGGAAGTCGACGGCTTTATTATCTCGGATAGAGTTGATGAATTCGTTTGTAAATTTCTCAGAAGACAGATAAACCACTTTGGCAGAAGGATTATGATCTATTACATAATGGCCGATCGCATGCATTAAGTGCGTTTTCCCTAAGCCGACGCCCCCATAGATAAATAAAGGGTTGTAAGCTTTCGCGGGTGCTTCCGCTACTGCGAGGGAAGCTGCGTGTGCAAATCGGTTTCCAGATCCGATGACAAAAGTATCAAAAGTATATTTTGGATTGAGCATATTTTGAGGAAAATCAGATGTATCTTCTTTGACCGCTTTTTTGACTTGCGGTTTCGGCATAAAGTCCTCAACATCTTGATTTTGAGGAATGACAAACTTAATGCTCAATTCTTCCCCGGTTAATTCATATATAGTATCTGCAATCAGATGCAAGTATCTGGACTCCAGCCAGTCTCTGGCAAATTCATTGGGAGCCGTGATTGTTAATGTATCGCCTTGCAGTGAGTGGGCTTTGGTTGACTTCATCCAAGTCTCAAAACTCGGTTTGCTCAACTTTTTTTCGATTTGAGCAAGGGCTTGGTTCCACAGGTCTAATATATTTTCCAT